>JANPFD010000171.1:0-4297 GCA_031423255.1 Myxococcales bacterium
ACGACAAGCGGCACGAACCGCCCGAGTCGGCGGGTTCGCTCTACCTGACGGACCGGCGTTATTACGGCGATACGGGCCTGTCGTTCTATCGCCGCGAGACCACACTCGCCTGATGAGCCTGATCGCCGTCTACCCCGGGACATTCGACCCGATCACGAACGGGCATGTCGACATCGTGCGCCGGTCGCTCAACCTGTTCGACAAGGTCATCGTTGCTGTGGCCGAAAATGTCCGCAAGGCTCCGCTCTTCTCGCTGGAGGAGCGAGCAGCGATGATCACAGCTTCCGTCGACGACAAGCGCGTCGAGGTGGAGAGCTTCGGTGGCTTGCTGGTCGACTACTGCCGCAAGCGCGGCGCCCGGGTGGCCATCCGCGGCCTGCGCGCGATCGCCGACTTCGAGTACGAATTCCAGTTCGCGCACATGAACCGGCATCTGGCGCCGGACGTGGAGACGATCTTCCTGATGACCAGCGAAGAGAGCTTTTACGTCTCGTCGTCTCTGGTAAAAGAAGTGGCGGCCATGGGCGGGGACATCACCCGGATCGTGCCTCCGGCGGTGGTCGCGGCACTGAAGAACAGGAAGACCTCCCCATGAAGCTGGCAAAGCGACTGCAGGTGATCGAGCCCTCCATGACGCTGAAGGTGTCGGCCAAGGCGGCGGCGCTCAAGGCCCAGGGGATCGACGTGATCAGTTTCGGCGCCGGCGAGCCCGACTTCGACACGCCGGTTCACATCAAGGAAGCTGCCAAGAAGGCGCTGGACAACGGCGCCACCAAGTACACCCAGGTCGAGGGCACTCCGCAGCTTCGCAAGGCGGCCGCCGCGTGGTTCCAGCGCGCGCACGGCTTCGACGTCTCGCCGGGCGAGGTGATCGTGTCGGTGGGCGCGAAGCAGGGGATCTACAACGCCTTCCAGGCGGTGCTGGACGAGGGTGACGAGGTGATCCTGCCGGCCCCGTACTGGGTCAGCTACTCGGAGATCGCCAAGCTCGCGGGCGCGACCCCGGTGCCGGTGGTGTCGAGCGCCAAGGACGAGTTCGTCGTGAACCCGGACGCGGTGGCGAAGGCGATCACGCCGCGCACGCGGCTTTTGCTCATCGTGTCGCCGTCGAATCCCACGGGCGCGGTGTACGACGAGAAGACGCTGCGCGCGCTGGCGGATCTGGCCGTCAAGCACGACCTGTGGTTGCTCACCGACGACATTTATCGGACGTTGATCTACGGGAACGCGAAGTTCGTGAACCCGGCGACCTTCAGCCCCGAGGTGCGCAAGCGGACGATCATCGTCGATGGGGTCTCGAAGTCGTACGCCATGACCGGGTGGCGCATCGGCTTCACGCTTGCTCCGCTGCCGGTGATCGAAGCGATGGGCACGCTGCAGGGGCAGTCGACCACCAACGCCGCGGCGGTCAGCCAGGCGGCGGCCGTCGCCGCGCTGGAGGGCCCGCAGGACGAGGTCGAGAAGATGCGCCAGGAGTTCGACAAGCGGCGCCAGTACATGGTGAAGGCGTTGCGGGCGATCCCGGGCGTGAAGTGCGTCGAGCCCAAAGGCGCTTTCTACGCCTTCCCGGACGTCTCGGCGTTCGTCGGCAAGAAGACGCCCAGGGGCCAGACCATCGACTCGGACCTGACCCTGTGCGACTACCTCATCGAGGAGGCCAAGGTGGCGGTGGTTCCGGGAACGGCGTTCTACGCGCCGGGCTTCATCCGCCTGTCGTACGCGACGTCGCAGGCGAACATCGAGAAGGGGATCGCCCGGCTCGGTGAGGCGCTGGGGGGACTGACCTGATGTCGAGTCCGAAGGCCCCCGTCCCGGTCCGCGGCTACAAGGTCGGCGTCACCCGGAGCCGCGACACAGGTCCGGTGCGCTGGCTGACGCTGGAGCTGGAGAAGCCCGAGCGCGAGCTCAAACACGTCTCGCTCTTCTTCTACGAGAAGGAGCCGGAAGACCTTGGCTTCGTCAACAAGGAGACGGGTTTCGTGGTGGCCAACCTTCCGATCGCCGACTACCAGCCGATGTACCACATCGTCCAGACCGAGAAGCCGGTGTTCGTGAACTGGCGGATCGAGTCGGGCGCGGATGCGTTGCTGAGCATCGACGTATCAACGTCGGAGGAGCCCGTGGGCGAAGGGTTCCACGACGAGGGGTAGCGGCTCGATTCCCGCCGCATCAATCCGGCAGCGGGTCGATTCGGCTTGATCGCCTTCGACGTGGCGCTTATATCCCCGCTGATGGTCGACCCGACTCGGACCCTCATCCTCGAGATCGAGTCCGACGTCGGACGGCTCCCGTCCGGGAAGCTGGAGCCAGGCGGTGCCATCCTGGAGCCACGGTTCAAGGAGCTATTCGGTCGATCCCCCCCGCCGGGGTACGCGGCGTTCATCGCCCGGCACGACGGAGGCACGCTGGCACCCGAGGTGCGGGTGCTGTCGTGGGCCGAGAGCGTCCGTCGGGTCGAGGAGGCGGAGCGCGCCGGCGAGACCACCTGGAAGGGGCTGTGGCCGGTGGTCGATCGCGGGCCCCGACTGTTCGCCATCGATGCCGAGGCGGGCGCTGACGGGGAATGGCCGGTCGTCGAGGTGGCCGATCGGACGGTCGACCGCGCTGGCACCAGCTTTCTGCGCTTCCTCCACACACTGCTTGCCGAGCTGGCGGCCCCCGCCGGCGGCGACGTGATCGCGTTGACGCGCGAGCGGTGCCGCCGCGATCCCGGGCTGTCCTCCCACTGGGTCGAGCTGGCCGACGAGCTGGACCACGCGGGGCAGCGCCCGGAGATGGAGCGAGCTGTCGCGGACGGGCTGCGCTCGGCGACGCCGCCGGGGCCGGCGCTGGCGTTCGCGGCCGCGTTGCTGGCGCACGATCGTGCCGACCAGGTGGCCGCGGAGGCGGCGCTGGAGGACACGCTGACGCTCGAACCGCTCGACGCGCGCGACGACGACGCCCGCCTGGACGCTGCCGCATTGACCATGGTGTTCGCGCTGGACCGTGCCGACCAGGGAGCGGTGAAACGTTCCCGGGACCTGCTCGGGCCGGCCGCCGCCTCGACGGGAGCCTTCTGGCGGAGCGAAGCGATGCGCGCATGGTCCACCGGTGATGCGCGACGGGCGGAGCTGGCCGCGCGGGTGGCCCAGGCACTCTTGCCCGACGACGCGGACATCGGCCGCATGCAACTTCCCAGCGCGCAGCTGGCGCCGGCCCTGAAGGCGCTGGGCGAGGCCCGCGAGGCTCTCGAGCGCGGTCAGCTCGACGACGCCTTGCAGAAGGCGCGTACGGCGGCGTCCGAGCGCTCGGACCTGGGGATCTGTCAGGCGGTGCTGGCCGAGGTGCTGAACGCGCGCCACGACCGTGGCGCGCTTGCGGCTGCCCAGCGCGCGACGGCGCTGAACCCGGCACTGGTCGAGGCCTGGCGCGAGCTGGGCGACGCGCACCTCGAGGCCCATCAGGCGGTGAAGGCCGAGGAGGCGTACCGGCAGGCCATCGCGCGCGACGCGACGTACGGATTCGGCATGGCGAAGCTGGCCCAGGCCCTGCTCGAGCAGGGGCGCGCACTGGAGGCGCTGGAGGCGATCAATGCCGCGGGCGAGCGTGGGAGTGATCCCTTTTTCCTTGCGGCGGTCCGTGGCGACGTCTTCGCCGAGATGAGCCGCCACGGTGAGGCTGCCGAGGCCTACGACGTTGCGCTGCGAATCGAGCCGGAAGACCACTGGGTGCTGCACCAGGCGGCGATCGAGCACAGCCGTGCAGGGAACGACGCCCGCGCGGCGGAGCTGTTCGAACGAGCGCTGACGACCGACCGCGAGGGCTGTCATCAGACGCTGATCGACTATGGCGATCTGTTGCGGAAGACGGGGCGCATCGGGGATGCGGTGCGCTTGTACCGCAAGGCGGTCGCGGCCAACCCCAGCGATACGGAATGGCGGCAGATGCTGCGAGAAGCGGAGCGCGAGCTCATGGGCGCGCCGAACTGAGCGCGGCGTTTCTATGTAGGGGTGCGACCGCGGCTGCGACGGGTATTCTTGTGTCCCGTGGCGCCGACCGGTCGCCTTCGAGCGCCTTCGGCGCTCATGGCTCCCTCGTTCCTCGCCTGGCATCCTCGCCGAAGCGGCGAGGAGCGGCTGCGGCCGTCCGGCGCCCCGGGACACAAGAACACCCTGCGCGCCGCTCTGCTTCCATCCAATCGCCCGCATCACTGGGGCCTTCTTTTGTTTTGGGGCTGCGGGGCGCGCGGGGGTGGTGTGGGTCGGTTTGCCCCGCCGCCGCCGCCGCTCCCGGCCGATGGCCGGGACGCCAGGCGAGG
>JANPFD010000172.1:0-4771 GCA_031423255.1 Myxococcales bacterium
GGCGAGGAGGTCGTCGCCATCATCAAGGCCAGCGAGGTCTTGATCGGGAAGTAGGGGTTGTCTCCTGGCCCGTCGGCGCAGACATGCGCAGCTCGCCGAGCTCGAGCGCTGGCTGATTCTTCCGAGTTTCGGCACAGGACGGGCATCGTCAGCGATGCCTGATGTTCATCTCAGATCGGGCATTTTTTGGCCCGCTCAGTCTGGTCAACGAGTTGAGCGGGGCGAGCCTGAATCCCGGGGCAAAAACCGGTAGTCACAACGGCCATCCGTGCACACCGGCGCCACGCTCCGGCAGATCTTCCGCCCATGAAGACAACCCGCATCGTCCGCCGCTCGGGCCAGAGGAGGGTATTCGACACGGAACGCGTCGACGAACTTGCGGTTGACGCCGTGACATCCTGGCTCCAAAACGCAGTCGTTGTCAGACTGGCAGGCGCCAATTCGACCGAATAGAGCATCTACTCTCCGCCCGATATCCTTGCAGGCCAGCGCGTTGGGACCACCGCCACGCGGCTCCAGGACACGCTCGACTGCCTGAGTCTTCGTGGAGACGCCCGGCACGATCTCCTCGACCTTGCACGACACCGTAACTAGAACGGCACCGACGCAAAGCCATCTCACCGGAAGATCCACATGCCCAGCGTGTTGTTCGCCGGAAATGCACACGCCTTGGCGATCTGGTCGGAGTTTATCGTGCCGGGCGCAGCGTACTCCTTATCCTTCGCGCCGGTGATGTGCGCAAGCTCGTGGAGAAGCGTTTCCGTCAACTCAAATAAGCTCGTCATCGAGGCGAGGTTGTAGAAAACCGACCAGTCGAGCGTGCTCGAGGCACCGGCCAACTTCTGCGTTTCGGGATACATCCAAGAGTTGGACCAATAGAACACGGTGCCGTGATCAAACCGTTTCCGGGCAGCCCACAGACCTCCCGGCCCGACATCAGGATTTGGACACTGGTTGAACGCACGCTGGCACGACGGCATCTCTAGACCAATCGCGACCCAAGCGATCGCCTGGTTAAGCGGCCCCCAGTGGTCGTCCAAGGGAGCCGTTCGCTCAATGTAGAATTCCTTGTCCTTGTGCTGCGGGAACGTCGCGGTGAGCGGCGGAGCGGTGTAGGTCGCAATGCTGAAGTGGCCGGAGGGATCTCGGAGCATGGTGGGAATTCCCTCTCCGTAGCCGTACGGTGCACTGAACCCGGGGCTCCGTGGCGCTCGATCCTTCGCCAGGAATCTTCCCGTGGTCGGCTCGTAGTACCTCGCGCGGCTGTACTGCAGCCCCGTCCCCGCATCATGCCGCCTCCCCGTGTACCCCCACGGGGTGCTGGTCGCGCCGGTCTCGGTCTTCGCCCCGTACGCGTCGTAGCTCGCCTTGTGCGCGACCGTGCCATCCTCCTGCACGGCCGCGTACACGCTGCCGAGGGCATCGGTGACAAAGTAGACCTTCGTCCCGTCCACCGTCTGGCTGAGCAACGCATCCACCCGCGACGGGTCGTGGTCGTACCTCGCCAGCCTCGTGTTCACGTTGGCCGCGTCGTACTCCGCGTGTTCTTCGACGCCGTCCAGCAGCACCAGGCGCTCGGTCGCCCCCTCCTTGAGGGAGCTTCTGAGGTTCGCGGTGTCGTAGGTCGCTGTCATCAGCTCCATCCCGGCCTCGCTGACGCTCATCATGCGATCTTGATCGAGGTCGCGTCCCCACGTCCGGGGATCAGCGACTTTTTGCACTCCTGCGACGACCACGCTCCTGTGCACATCGGCAGTTTCACGTCCCCGCTTGCGAGCGGTTAAAGAGAGGAGCGCAGCGCAGGTACGACCACGTAGAACAACTTCTCGGACGTCAGCCCGGCCGCACCCCCCATTTCATGCGACCTCACTTCGACCAACCACTACGACGTCAGTTCTGTCCACAACAGGGAGCAATGAAGCGGACGAAGGATGTGCTTGCCTACCTGCTCTGCGCATCTTGCCTGGGCGCTACACTCCCCTTCGGCTTTTCTGGTTCGGGTGCCTGAGCCTCCGGCTCCCCGAAGAACCCCTTGCCATCGGACGAGTCCACGCCGCAGCGCCATCGACGGCCCTTGGCGCGGCAGGTGAAGAATCCGCTTCCACAGAGCGCGCCGCGATACTTTCCCTGGTGATAGGAGACCCATCCTGTCATCAGTCGGTAGCCTTTCCCGTCCTCCTTGACCGTAATATCCACCCCCTCGACCTCCCTTTTCTGCTCATCGGCCTGGCGAAGCGTCTCAGTGTTGACCACCTCGAAGCGAAGCTTTCCGCTACCACATGAAATATCGATGCGTCCCTCGCGGGCCGAATAAGTCAGGACGCGCCCACCACCGTCGTTCGCGACTCCATGCACAAGAAAAACAGGGATGACGCCAGGGCGGGTGCGACATCGACGAGATTCTTCATCAACAACCTCGCAGCCCACGGCCCTCAAGAGCTTCGCAACGGTTCCAGCCGATAGGTCAGCTTGCTTTGGAGGCGCAGCTCCTGCGGGCAGCTGCCACAGGACGATCAACATCGAGGCGATGAGAAATCGACGCATCGCTAATAGTAGGGAACTAGCCTCGGCACATTGAAGACGATCGAATCCATGCGTCGGCCTGTGTGCTCGAACTCATACGTCACTCGATCGCTCGGCCCGTACACGGGCGGTCCGTAGGACTTTGCAACAGCGGGAGCCAGTTTCTCGCCGCCGAAGCACGCGATAATCTTCGTACCCAACACCGCGCTGTTCCCGAAGAGACGAAGCAGTTCCGCGATCTCCTTCGCGTTGATGTACACACCACCTTGCCTGAGCTTTAGGCAATCTTGGATACGGTTCCTCGGACAGCCAAGTGCATGGCCGAGGAAGACGACCTCAGTGATGTCCGATCGGCTCCCATTGACAGCCACGGCCATCAACGCGTCGGTCTGGTTCCTGACACGTTCGAGGATGATGTCGTTGGCCCTCATAACGCCGTCGTCGAACGTCCCCATCACGTGCGGACGAAGACCCCTCATGACCGCAGTACCGAAGGACTCGCGGTCGAAGTCGCGATCGGCGTCGTGCGCTCCATGGTTGTCATACATGGGCGTGAGATCGCCGAGCAGAACAAGAGAGGCATAGAGGCCCGAATGGTCCGTCATGTTCGTCGGGCTCTGGAGAGCGTAAGCGTACCAGTTGTGACCCTCGCCAATCGGATCGCTCGAGGTCCACCGACCTACCGCTGGGTCAAGGTAGCGGGCACGATGGTAGTTCAATCCGATCGAGTCGTGCCTCCGCCCGGTAAATCCCCACGGCGTCCCCGTCGCAGCCACCGTTTCGGTCTTCGCGCCAGACGCGTCGTACGAGGCCCGATGCGCCACGGTCCCATCCTCCTGCACCGCCGCGTACACGCTGCCGAGCGCGTCGGTCACGAAATACGTCTTCACCCCGTTCGCCGTCTGGCTCAGCAGCCCGTCGATCCTGCTCGGGTCGTGGTCGTACCGCGCCAGCCTCGTGTTCACGTTGGCCGCGTCGTATTCCGCCATCTCCTCGACGCCATCCTTCAGGATCAAGCGCTCGGTGGCCCCCTCCTTGAGAGAGCTTCTGAGGTTCGAGGTGTCGTAGGTCGCGGTCATCAGCTCCACGCCCGCCTCGGCGACACTCATCATGCGATCTTTGTCGCAGTCGCCTCCCCACGCCCGGGGATCAGCGACTTTCTGCGTTCCTGCGACCTCGACGACGACCACGCTCTCCTACATATCGACAGGTCCGAGGAGCAGTTAAAGAGAGGAGGTCAGCGCAGCCCCAGCACGTTCCGGGCGAAGGGACGTGGGGCGACGATCTGGACCGGCCGGTACCCGGACGCCCGGATCACCTTGAGCGGCAGCAGGTCCCGACGGTCATCTGTCACCACGTACTCGGCGGCGCCTTCGAGGGCACAGGCGATCACCATGTTGTCTTTCATGTCGGTCGGGACCATCGAGACGTCGAGGGTGCCGGCCGTCAGCGCGCCGATCCGGCGGAGCACATCGATCCGCTGGTTGATCTCCTGCTGCGGGAAAGGACCGTAGCGTTGCACCCGCGGCTCGCTGAGGATGGTCGCGACCTCGTACAGGATCGAATCGGAGGTGACCAGGGTGAAGCGGCCTCGGGCGAGCTCGACCAGCAGGCGACCGCTGGCCCCGTACGGCGTCAGCAGCCCGCGGACGATCAGGTTCGCATCAAGGACGGCGAGCGGCCGGCCGGGCACGTCGACGCTCACTCGTCACCTGGTTCACGGTGCGCTTGATGTCGCGCGCGTCGTGGCGCCGCGTTCGTCCGTGCCACCGCTTCAGCATCAGCTCCAGTTCGAGGTTGGGCGTCAGCACCCGCTCCAGCACGCCGACCTGGTCCTTCCGGGGCAGGTTCTGGATCTGGGCTGCCAGCTCCTCGATGTTCTTGCGGGGACGCGCCATCGTCTCGACCTTCATTAAAGGTACCACGCTGACGGTTCGTGCCCAGGGCTCACTCTCCCTCATCCTTGGCTTCCTGCCTCTGCCGCGGGTGACACCGGTCGTACGTCTGCCGCAGCTTCTGCATCGAGACGTGCAGGTACACCTCCGTCGACGTCAGCGACTTGTGCCCCAGCAGGTCCTGGATCCGCCGCAGGTCGGCGCCTCGGTCCAGCATGTGTGTCGCACACGCATGGCGGAAGCTGTGGCAGGTGACCCGCTTGGCGACGCCGGCGATCGCCGCCCCGCTGGCAATGATGCTGCCGAGCGTGCTGTCAGGCAGGGGAGCGCCTCGGTAGCTCAAAAAAAGACCG
>JANPFD010000173.1:0-3606 GCA_031423255.1 Myxococcales bacterium
TTGTCACGGCGGACAAGGATTTCGGTGAACTTGTGTTTCGACGTGGGCTTTCGCATCACGGAGTCCTGCTGGTGCGACTCCACGGATGGTCAGAGGGCGAAAAAGCTGGCGCCGTGGTGAGTCTGGTCGCACGCGCCGGCACCAGCCTCGAGTCGGCGTTCACCGTCCTCGACGAACACGGCGTTCGCACACGCGCGCCTTCCTGAAGCGGAGCCGCGTTCTGGCAGATGGCGACTCGCGCTTTGAGCCAACTCTTCACGGCGCGTCGGGGTGGCGGTCCTCGAACCTGCGTTCCTCGCGCTCGTTGAACTGCGGACAATCAGGCCGCCGATGCCGATGCCGACGCCGGCGGAGGCCAGACCCTCACCGGTCGAGATGGTTTTCTTCCGGGTGGTCAGGTACGCCATGACCGGGGGCACCACGATGAGGGCGGCTCCCCCAAAGGCGCCCGCGATCCGCGCCAGGCCGTTGCGGGTCTAGCCGATCCTCATGGGCACGCACTGCTTTTCCCGCCGGGGCTGAACTTTCGCGCGATGCGAGCTGGCCAAGGCCGTTGAGAGCCGTGTCGAGCCTGGCCACGGGGCGCGTCCCTGCGTTACGACTTGCTGCCCAGGACCTCGGCTGCCGTCGTCGCCACCACGGCGCGCTTGAGCCACTGGTCGAGCGTCGCTTGATCGGTGCACGCGAGAATGCGCTGGCGCGACGCCTCGTCCACGGCGATCCCTCGCGCTTCCAGGAATCGCAGGATGGAGAGGGCCTCACCCTCCAGGCGCCCCTCGGCCTTCCCCTTGGCTTTCCCCTTGGCTTCGCCCTCGGCCACGTACTTGCGGGCGAAGTCGCTGACGTACTCGTGGTTCTTCAGGTACATGGCCTCAAGCTCCTTTCGCGCCGCTAGGGACAGGGCGTTGAGAATCAGATCGTAGTACAGCTTCCGCAGCTCGTCACTCAGGTTTTCCGTCGCCTTGATCACCACGTCGCCCATTTGCACGCCTCGCTCCGGCGTCACGCGATCGCCGTGCGCCAGCACCGACAGCAGCGCCAGCTCCGGGCGCGCCTTCGCCGGCCCGATGTCTTCGACCACCGGCACAAGGTCAGGTCCGATCACCACCGGCGCGAAACTCCAGGCCGGACCACACGACACCGGCGTCATTGCCCACCGCGCCACCTTCTCGTCGAGCGTGTAGACCAGCACGCACGTCGGGCACGACAGGCGCACCCGCAGGCTGGTCGCGTAGTGGGGCCACGTGTAGAGCTTGGCCTCGTCGATACGGAGCTGAACCTCGACGATGATCCCCAGCACGGGCTGGTCGTTGGCCAGCAGGACGACCAGATCCGCACGGTACTCGGGCGGGGTCAGGTCCGTGAAATTCCCCGACTCGATCCGCACGCTGGTGAACGGCGGGATCGTCACGAACAACGATTCTTGCAGCAACTCGGCGGCCAGCACGGGGCGCTGGCGAAACAGCTCGACGATGGCCTCGTGGATCAGGGATGGCATGCCGGCCGTGTTTTCGGCAGCCGCGCACGCAGGTTGCGGAAGACTTCGCGGCGGCAGGGAACAACTTCGCGCGAGCGTCGAGAACTGGGCATGGCACGCACCCTGCGCTTCATCCCGCCCGACTCGGTCGTGGAGGTCACCATGCGGACCATCCAGGGGCGTTTCCTGTTGCGGCCCAGCGACGAGCTCAACGAGCTGGTCATAGGCGTGCTTGGCCGCGCGCAGGAGAAGTACGCCATGGCGATCCACGGGTTCGTGGCCATGGGCAATCACGTGCATTTGTTGTGCAGCCCGCGGCACGCTGCCCACCTGGCGGCGTTCATGGGCTTCGTCGCGTCCAACATCGCGCGCGAGGCCGGGCGGCTGCACGACTGGCGTGAACGCTTCTGGCGGCGGCGTTACGTGGCCATCGTCGTCGCCGACGAGACCGCGCAGGTGGCGAGGTTGAAATACATCCTTCGCAATGGCTGCGGTTCATGGGCGTGGACAAGATCCTTGCGCAAGATCCGCACAGCAGGCCGGCTCACTCGGACCGCAGCCCCGCGCCGCCGGTGCATGCATCGACCAGGGCCGCGCGCAATGGGTTCATGGCGGGATACCGCGCGTTCGTGGATGCGTTTCGGGCGGCAGCCGCGGCGCTGCGCAGGGGCGTGCGCGAGGTCGAGTTCCCGCTGCACGCGTTTCCGCCGGCACTGCCGTTCACGCACCCGCCGCCGACACCGGCGTGAGGTGAGCGCTGGGAAGGCGTTGGTCGGGGATCGAGCGGTCCCGGGGCCGAGGTGCGTCTACGGTCGGCGGTGCGTCCTCGGGCCAGCGTCACGGCTGCTACGGTCCTGGTGGGAGGCCGGGAAGCACTCAAAGCGGCCAGAAACCCCTCGCCACGGTCTCGTCGCGCACATTTCGGTCGTCACGACCCTGGTCGCCCTGCTGGTGCCGTCCTCGTTTTACGAATCACCTGGCACCTCCCTATCGCTCTCTGCCCATGATATTTCGGCTGGGTTCCGCAGACGTGACGGCAATGCTCTGCCCTTTGTTCGTAGCGTAGGAATCCCCGACATTCGAGCTATCCGTCATCATCAAGTAGACCGCATCGGCGGTCGTGATGGCCTCAAAAGCGGCACGTCGAATCGGCTCGTGAAGATTTTTGCTGCGGCTTCCGAAGAGCCTACTTCCCTTGAACACAGCGTCTTTCGACTGAGGTGCCAGACGACTGCGAGCGGTTGCGACGCCTGCCTCGACCGCAAGCACGGCTCTAGCGTTCATGGCCAGCGCCGTGAACACGACGTACTGTGGCGTCCCGTCTTCTCTCGTCTCGTCGATCAGCAAGACCGGTCGGTCCGGGTGCTGGGTCCAGTCGGCTCTGATGTCCATGTCGGTCAGCCGACACCTCCGTGGGCACGGCCCCAAGGTCGAGGTCGGCCAGGGACCCAAATCGGACACCCTCACCGTCCCGAACCCTTGACTTTGCATCCCTTGCGCCCCGGCACATCGCACCACGAATGAACTATCGCGTCGAGAAGCTCCGCGAGGGACCTCTCGTCTTCTTCCAGAACTCCAAGTTTGTCTTCGAGAGACCCAAGCTGGCGCCAATCCTTCAGCGTTCTTTGCCGGGGTGTCTGAGGTCGTCGAGTTTCGGGAAGGCCTTCCTCCATGAGTATACGCAGGCGCCCCAGTGAGGTGTGCCTGCTGTAGTGCAGTTGGTAAAGACGCCGGTCCACAGGGCTAAGCCGGTCCCATTCCTTCGGCGGAAACTCAAATCGCGGAGGGTCTACCTCGTTCGTTTTTGGGACAGAGGGGGGAGCGCCTTGGCTGCGCCCGTCGGAGAGGAGCAGGGTCAGCGTTATCCACGCGAAAAATCCGACGGCACCCCACACTCGCACTCTGCTCATGATGTCCTCCATTCTCGACGGTGACGCATTTCGCAGCTCGGCGTAGAGTGTAGATGGGATGAGGAGGCCGCCTTCCCGCGCTCGCAGATAATCTGCGGGCTGTTCACGGACTCGAAGTCCAAAGGAGAAGGCGACCATGACGAAGACTACCATCGAGACCATCGGATGCGACCTGGGCGACAAGACGAGCGAGATCTGCGTGCTGCCCGGCGACGGGAG
>JANPFD010000174.1:0-103852 GCA_031423255.1 Myxococcales bacterium
CGTCCCGCTCGCCGTCACTCTGACGGGCGCGAACATCCACGACAAGTGGATGGTGGGCGCCACTCTGGATGCGTGCGTCTTCAGGGCGCCGCGCGGTCCACGCCGACCCACTCACCTCTGCCTCGACAAGGGCTACGACTACGCCGACTCCGAGGCCGAGGTCCGCATGCGTGGAATCGTCCCGCACATCCGGCGTCGCGGTGAGAAGCCCATCTACCTGGTCTTGATGAAGACGATCTGCGCGTCATGAACGACCACCCGGTCGCTCGCGCCTTCTGCATCCGAGTTGAGCACGTCGGAAAGGGCGCTCAGGAGGCTACTCACGAACTCACGTTCACCGCTCACGGATGACGACGCACATTGATAGCGCTCCGTGGCGATCGTCGCGCAAGTGTCTGAGGTTGCACGTGAATGTTCGCCAACGTCCGTGGACGATCTCGTTGGCGACAACCCATTTTTCGTATTCAAGTCCCGTCCACCCCGCTGAAATTGCTAGGGAATTTAGAACTCCCTCCATACGCTCCTGGTGCCGTACTCCTACGGTACTCCAAACCTGCGGTAGTCTGAGCCATGGGCCGGATCATCGTCAGGGGAACGCGGGACAAGCCCCGCGTGTACGCCGATTACTACGACGTCGATCGCACCCGTCGGACGCGGCTCCTCCACGGCGTCCGCACGAAGATGGACGGTCGCAAGAGGCTAGCGTCCATCGAGGCAAGGGTCGCGGCGGGAAAGCCCGGGATGGAGGGCGACGAACCGGCGCCGCCGAAGCCGGTGATCGGCGCGTGTGGGCCGCTCATCGACCTGTGGCTCAAGACCCTCCACAACCGGAACGCCCACGACGACGAACTCCGGGCCAAGAAGCACCTCAAGCCGATCTGGGACAGCATTCAGATGGTGCAGGCGCAGGAGATGGCTCCCGTGATGGGGTGGCTCGACGACATGCGAGCGAGCGGCGAACTCTCCGAGCAGAGCATGCGCCACAACCTGAACCTGCTCTCGCGTTTTTTCTCGTGGGCGATCGAGCGCGGACACGCCCGAATGAATCCGGTACGCATGATCCCGATGGGCAAGCGTCCGCGTCCGGCCGCGGGGAAGGAAGGTCCGTGGATCCGTGACGACGAGACGTTCGCGAAGGCGATGGCCGCCCTGATCGAGCCGGTGAACCTGATGTTCTATCTGGGCAACCGCTCAGGCATGAGGCCCGGCGAGGTGGCCGGTCTCCGGATGGAGGATTTCAACTGGCTGGACGAGGGAATCATCCGCGTCGGCCACAGCTACGACGCTCCACTGAAGGAAGACAAGGCCGGTGCAAGCAAGGTGAAATGGGTTCCCGCCGCAGGTGATGCGCCCCGAGTGCTCGGACAATGGCTTAAGCAGCGGACAAAGGCTGGCGCCGGTCCCAACGATCTCGTTTTCCCATTCGTCCCGGCGAAGCCGCAGAACCGGCGCCGTACATCCGAGTGGAAGGGCTTCCGCAAGGAGTACATCGAGGCGTGCTGGGAGGCGGCGCGAGACACCCTGAACCTGGAGCTGACCCTGTACGAGGCGACCCGGCACAGCTTCATCTCACGAAATCTCGAGGCCGGAGTTCCGCTCGACGAGGTCAGCGCAGCCGTGGGCCATTCGTCGCCTGTGCTGACGAAGAGGTTTTACGATCGTTACGTTCGCAGAACTTTTTCGGACGCGATTCGCGGGATTCGGCCGAGGCGTTGAAACGGACGCGGCTTCAGCGGTGATACGGCAGCGCTCTCGCACGCAGGACGACGATGGCGGGGAGATGTGGCTGCATCGTCCGATCGACGATGTAGACCACCCGGTAGGCCAAGACCTCGCCGTCGTCGATATCGATCCGGGCTATGTACCTCGGGCTGCCTGCCGGCCCCGGCTCATTGAAGGGAGCACCTTCGGGGTCGAGGGCCAGCTCCTGCAGCCTAGCGTCGACCAGCGTCCGACGCTCTGGCGCGAGCTTCGAGTACCACGTCGTGGCCTCCCTGCTGAGCGAGATGGAGATCTGCGTGCGCGTCACGACGACGCGCAGGATACTGAGTCAGAGCAGGATCCGTGTCAGCTTCTCACGCCCGTCCAGGACGCGCTCATGCAACTCGTCCAGCTCCTTCTTCTCCTCGGGCGAGGTGACCGCCCAGGAGGGCAGGCTCGACGACGGACGGGCGGGGCGTTGCGCGTGGCGTGGCCGAGATCGAATCTTCTCCTTGGCCTTGGCCTTCGACGGGACGCCCATGAGGGGTAGCGTAGCACCGATCCGCTGCGCCTGGCGCACGCCCATGCGGCGCAGCGCACCACGCCCCGCTCACGCGGCGGACTTCAGCAGGTCGAAGCGCCTGAACCTAAGGCGACGCCCAACATGGACGGCCGGAAGGCTCCCGCGATGGGCAGCCTGACGGAGGGCTCTCTCTGTCATCCCCAGGAGCGTGGCTGCTTCCTTCGCGGTGAGTAGACGATCGTCCTCTGACGGAAGCGTGCGCTGTGGACCTGCAGGTTTTGCGCTCACCATCATCTCCCGCAGCAAGTCCCGTCCCTCGCGCGACGTGAGCGCCTCCAGGATGGCCTTTTTGAGATCGATGAACATCTGTCGACGATACGGTTGTGATGCTCGACGTTCGGGTTCAGCTCCCGAAGGCGATCTTTGATGCCGGCGATTGCGCTGTCGAACTGCTTCTCTGCCGAGGCGAAGTTTTCTCGCGTTACCTCATAGTGGAAATGAATCCTATCGTCGGACACCGTTCCGTAGATCGGCATCTGTCCGAAACTGTTCGGGCTCAACTTGAGGATCTCCGAAGAACCATGGAACGGGAGGGTGAACGAAACGCGGAACCCTTGGACCATCCCGGACTCCCCAAATCGGGCGGCATATCGATCGTGCGACTCAACCGCCCCCTCGACCGGATCGGAAGCGCTGATCTCGTCCTCGCGCAAGACGATCGGTTCAAGGCGGTACCTGTCGACGTACGATTGCGCGAGATCCGCGGGCGAAATGGCGAGAACTTGGTCCGTGTTGTGGGCGGCGCTCTCCCGCTCCATCGTCGCGCGTCGCTGCTCCAGGACCCCATGGAGCATCTCACCGGCGAATAGTGATTTGTGTTGTCGTCCGCTCATGTTCCCGAGTTCCTTGGAGTGCGTCCCGTTGGTATTAGCTCTTCCTCCTGCAACACACCGGGACGTGTAGCTGGCGCTCCAGGCAACCCCGGGTGACGCCAGCGCCAGTCCGATCCGGACCGGCTACGCAGCGTTCTCGCCTCTTGAGGGTGCTCCGCTGCCACCGATCCTGGGCACGACCTCGTTCATCGTGTAGTGCACGAACTGCTGTCCCAGCGCCGTGAGAACGTAGGGCTTCGTGTCCTCGAATGATGACTCCATGGTCGAGGAGACCGGGCCCCTGCGGCGGGTCGCCCTCTTGCGCAGGAACTCCCCGTCGGCATTCGTCTGACGGTCCTGACGGATGACACCGCCGGTGCTGAGGTCGCGGATGAGGAATCGAACAGGTCGGCCTCAGCCGAATCCTCACGCGGAAGCTCACCGTGGATGGCGTCCCAGATCTCGAACCGGGTGATGCCCTGGTTCTTGTAGATCTCCCTTATCACGGCGAAGTGCGCCTCGTGATAGAGGTCCAGCCAGTCCAGGAACAGCCGCAGAACGTCGTCCGAGCAGATGCGGGTTCCCGCCGCGTTGGACACGATGTTACGCGCGTACCGTCGCTTCTCCTCTGTGTCCGCGCGGTCCCACGTCCTGAACGCGCGGCGCACGATGGCCAAGTAGTGCTCGCTCTGGATCCGCTCGTCGATGTCTCCTCTCGGGCCAGCAGGATGTCCTTGCCCCGAAAGATCCCGAGAACAGCCTTGACCGTATCCGGTGCACGTCGGGCGAGTTGCTGGACGGCTCCGATCATGAGCGCAGCGGCACCGGCGGCCACGAGATCATCGGGGGGAACAGGTGGCTGAGCCTCGCCCCGGATGACGGCGCGGACGCTATCCAGGGCTCGGAGCGCGTCCCCGAACGCAGAGCCCCTGGGTGGCCGGATGTCGTGCTCGGCGAGGAACGACCGGAACCAGTCGAGGTTCCTGCTAAGGTCCCGGCCGAGCACCTGGTACGCCTGCGAGGGTAGATCGAGCAGTTCTCGTTCGTCGGCCATGCAGGCGTATCCTGGCTCAGCGGAAAGCTGTATTATAATAACATTGCTATGCGCAAGACGCTCACCAGGGTCGGGGACAGCACCGGTCTCATCATCGACAAGCCCATCCTCCAGCTGCTGGAACTGCGCCAGGGGGACGAGGTGGAGATCGACCTCATCGAGGAGGCGCTCGTCATCCGTCCCGTCAACCGGAGACGGCCGACCAAGGCCGCAGAGAAGCAGGCGAAGCTCGCGGCCATCAAGGCTCGCATGCACGAGGATATCGGAGGCACGCTCCGGAAGCTCGCGAAGTGACCGAGGACGAGATCGTCTTTCTGACGGTCGACGACGTCCTGGAGTTGCACGCCGATCAGATAGCGCTCTACGGCGGTGACCCAGGTCTACGCGACCGGGGGCTGATCGAGTCGGCCGTCGCGACGCCGACCGCGACCTTCGGTGGCGAGTTCCTCCACAAGGACGTCTTCGTCATGGCCGCGGCGTACGCGTTCCATATCGCCTGAGAGCCAGGGCTTCGTCGAGGGCAACAAGCGGACCGGGCTGGCGGCCGCCTACGCGTTCCTCGGGCTGAATGGCTACCGTCTACGAGAAGTAGACGACCGACTCTACAGGGCGATGATCGCCGTCTCGGCGCACGAGTTGGACAAGGAAGGACTCGCACAGGTCTTCAGGGACTTGGCCACCCCGGACGAGTAGAAGTAGACGCGATGCTGGCCCGGCCCAGCCCAGAGTCACTTCGGCTTGCAGGCCTTGACGTTGCTGCCGCTCACGCCATTACAGTCGATGCCGGCACGACAGTCCGCAGTAACCTTGCAGACGCGCACACAGGTCGTACCGGCGCCCGTCACACTGTCGCAGATGGAGCCTTCTGGACAACCGCCCGTGGTACCGGTCATCGGACAGGTGACAGTGCAGTAGCCGTTCGCAAGGCTCGTGTTACAGGTGAGTCCCTTATCGCAGGTCCCCCCCTCCGCCGTGCAAGCAGCGCCGACGTTGGGCGGATCATCGCCGCAGCCAAGAAGTGCTACGAAAAGAAGCGCGGCAGGCAGAGTGCGCAGCATGACGACAGGATCGCAGACGTCGGCACCGGCATCAAGGGCTGCCCCCGACCACCCGACCACCGCTCCGTCACCCCACGTGAGATCGGCGCCCCCGGACCCCGCGGCAAGGTGTTCCCCATGGCCCCTGCATGTGCCCTCGGCTGACCTCAGCCTGACCTCATCGCCCCTCCCCGCCCCACCTGCGCTATCCTCAGCCCCAGCGAAACCGCTGCGCCCATAGCTCAACTGGATAGAGCACCGGCCTTCTAATCCGAAGGGCGGACGTTCGATCGGCGGCAGGGCAGGGCGTCGTACCACACCGTCGGATAAACGTGGCCGATCTGGGCGGCAGCGCCGCGGCCGGTTTAGGCCTTCCCCCCCCCATGTACTCGTCCAGCGCCGCCGCCGAGATCCGGACGGTGTTCGACACCCTCACGTAGTGGAGTTCTCCGCGCTCGCAGATCCGATACACGGTGGCCGTGCAGACGCGCAGCGCTCGGGCGACTTCGCGGGCTCTCCCCCGTGTAAGCTCCTTGTAAGTGAATTCTTGAAAATGGCTGCTGTGGTCTGGGATTCTGTGACGGGACGCGTCTCGCGAATTTGAAGTTTTTCAGTCCTTTGTGAAGGATTGCTACCCGCACTCAATCTGGATTCGACCCCCTCCGAAGCCGAGGGTAGTGGGTTCGAGTCCCGCCGCGCCCACAAGTTCAAGTCATCGACCGTACGTGATCTCTCCGCCGGGAAGGTAGGTCATGCGGAACGGCCGTGAGAGGGCCGCATAGGATTCGCCGGCCAGGAACACATCCGTGCCGTCGGGCGCGACGACGCGTTTGCCAAGATAGAACCTCTGAATGCCGGGCAGGGTCACCTTCGACCACGCACGCTCTTCGTAAGGACCGTCGAAACGGTCCGCGATCCATACCCGGGTGCCGCCTCCGCCCCCGACCGCGCCGAACAGCAGGTACCACTTCCCGTTGGCATTCCAGATCTGCGCCGTCTCCAGCCGCTCGAATTGCTTGGGATAGCAGATGATCTTGTAGGTCTCCCAGTGCAGGAGATCCTTCGAACGCATCAGCACCTGAGCGCCCGACAGCTCCTTCGTCACATCCATGATCTGGGAGTTGATCGCTGCGTACCACCAGCCATCGAGCTTGGATGGGTAGATGTAGGGATCGGCCACCATGCGGAAGCCGAGCGTCTCCCCTTGCCATCTTGCCGTGAGCTTTTCCGGAAACTGCGCTTTGCCCTTCCAGCGCCACCGCTCGAGGTCCTCACTCTCGGCCAGGGTGAAACCGCGATGGGTCAGCAGCATGTACCAGCGGTCGCCGTCACGGACGCAGCTGCCGGTGGCGATGCCGAGGTCCGGTGCCTCCGTCAAGGCCGTCGGCCGTGGCGTCCAGTTCAGCAAATCCGTGGAGACCGCGTGCCCTACCCACTGGCGGGTGTGGCGTGCGGATTGATCCGACTTGGCGATCTTGTCTGGATACTCCAGATAAAACGCGTGGTAGGTGCCGCCGCTCTTGGCGAACCAGAAGTCCCAGGCATTCTTCCCGTCGGGGCGGAAGTTGGGGGCGGCGTCAGCTATACCCGACGGAGACCTGTCGATGATCGGTCTGCGCTGCTGCTGGAGGGCGGCGATCCGGGCGGTGGCGCCCGACACCTGGTCCTTGTCCGAGAGCACGCCGATTTCCACACCAAAATGGCGGCTCGCTCCGGGAGCCAGTCGGGGAACCCGGCCATGCGCCCGCTCGATCCGTCGGTTGTAGGGGAAACCGGTTCCGGGTTCGAGCCCGGTGACGTAGCCGTCCTCCAGCGCGGCGGTGTTCTTCCACAGCGTCACATAGGGGAGCTCCGCCACCGCAAAGGTCATCGAGACAGCGCGGTCACCTCCCGCGCTCTCGAGCATGATGGTCGTCTTGCCGTCCGGACCGGCGAGCGGTTCCAGACAGTAGACCTGCTCGACTGCACCGGGCGCTGGTCCTCCATAGGTTTCGTAGCTGGCCACGCCCGTGGCGGCATGCCCGTCGAACGGCGTCACCCGGGCGACGGCGCCGCGAAATCGGGCCCCGGGGCCGAGCAGCGGCGCCCCATAGTTGGCGTGATAGATGACCTGCATCTCTTGCGGGACGCCGGCGCGGTTCGTGACCGTATCGTCGATGCGAAGGCCCCGGCTCCCGGGCTCGACCGACAGCTCCGTCACCAGCTCGAGTTGCGGACCATGGAACGTGCGTTCGGCGACCCGGCCCCGCAGCCGGATGCGAAAGGGCGCCTGGCGCTCGACCAGGACCTCGACCTCGGACGCCGGCAGGTTGCCGATGCGGCCGTGAAGGCTCAGGTCCATCTCCCCGTCACGCCCCGGATGCCCTGCCCACTCGAGCCCGCAGCGAACGAGCCACTCGTTGAACCCATCCAGCCACCCGAGGCCTCCCCGGCTACCGAGATCGATCCATTGCGGGTGCACGACCTCCTTGACGGGAGAGTCCCAGCCAAGACGGACGTCGCCCGACCGCACCTCGAGCACGCTCATGCCCCGTGTCGGTGACACGACGACCTTCAGCAAGCCAGCTTCGATGGTGACGATAGCGACACCCTCCTGGCGACCGCCGTGCAGCGTCTGCTTGCGGATGGTCCACGGCGGGCTGCCGGGAGTCACCTGCCGGTGGTCGATCTGCCAGGTGTCTTCGTTCACCAGCGTATGCCGGTAGGGGCTGCCCGCCGGATCGGCTGCGGCGGCCAGCGTATACGCGAGGACGATGTTGCCAAGGAGCATCGCTCAGCCCCTGCTCCGGGTGCCGCACGACTGCCGCACCACCAGATCGGCGGGCAAGAGAATTTCGCGGCCGACCATCGGCGTGCGCTCCTTGGCGTGGAGCGTTCGCTCGAGCATGACCCGAGCCGCCGTGCGCCCGAGCTCCGCACACGGTTGCGTGACCGTCGTCAGAGGCACCCCCAGCAAGCGCGCATAGCGGACGTCGTCGAAGCCCACTATCGCTACCTCCTTGGGGACTCGACGCCCTGCCGCCTCGAGCGTTTGCATGAGCAGCGCGGCTGTCACGTCGTTCGCACAGATGACCGCGCTCACCGGGGCACCGAGCCTCCCCTCCACGAAGGAACGCTCGGTCGGATCACCAAGGTGAATCCAGGACTGGCGGGGGCTGATCCCGTGGGCGAGGAGCGCCATCTGATACCCGGCGATTCGTTGCTGCACCGACGGTGCGGACAGAGGGCGTGCCACGAAGTCGATCCTCCGGTGCCCGAGCTGGAGCAGATGGTTCGCCACCAGGTAGCCCGCCCGCCGGTGATCCACCGCCACCACGTCGTGATCACTCCGCCGGGGAAAAGGGACCACGTCACGGTCCAGCAGGACGACGGGGATGCCGGCGCGCGCGAGCAGGTCGACGATGCGTCGATTCGTCTCCTCGTGACCGGGTGCAAGCTCGATGGGTGCGAAGAAGACGCCGGCCACCTTGCGTTCGACGTACTCCTGACAGAGACGCTCTGATTGCGCGCACACGTCGCCCGCACCCTCGGGGGGCGCCGAGGCGCCCCAGACCAGGGTGTGCTGGTGCCTTTGCAACTCGGCGGCGATCTCGCCGCAGATTGGCTCGAAGATCTCCGTCGTGCCGAGGCCGGGGATGAGCAGCGCAAACGTGCCGACGTGGGCCTCTCCGGCGCGGACGAAGGTCCCGGCTCCCACACGCCGCTCCACCAGGCCCAGGGCCGCGAGGTCGTGCAGCGCATGCGCCACCGTCGGACGAGACACCTTATAGCGGGCGCCGAGGTCGTTGTCCGATGGCAGCCGTGTGCCGGGAGGGAAAGCGCCCTTCAAGATCGAGGCGCGCAACTCGTCGAAGATCCGGTGGTGCTTGGGATTGAGCTGGGTCATGGATGTCATCCTGTAATTACAGGTACTATATAATTGCAATACAGGTCAACTAACCTGTACCGTGATCTGTAAAGCAGGGACGAGCGCTTGCTCGTCCCCCCCAGGTCCTTGGAGGCGCCATGACAGTACGTATCTTCTGTGTCGCAGGTCTCGCCGTGGCTACCGGTTGCATCGGAAACGTCGGCGAGGGCGCCGCCGCCGGTGATGAACCTGGCGATGATGTGACCACGCCGCTCCGTCCCGGGAGCGGTGGCAACGGCCCTAGCGGTCCGGATGGCGTCAAGCCCCCCGACGTCGCCAGCGCTTGCAAGGGCGTCACGGCCCAGGCCGCTCCCGCGCCGGTCCGCCGCTTGACCCGGCGCGAGTACAACAACGCCATCCGCGATCTGCTCGCAGACACCAGCAACGCCAATCCCTCGCGCGACTTCGTCATCGACGGCACGCTCGGCGTGTTCGAGAACAACGCGGGCTCGCCGTCGACCGTGCTGTCGACCACCCAGTACGCCGAGGCGGCCGACACGCTGGCGCGGTCCGCGGTGGCGAAGAAGCTGACCACCGTCGCTCCCTGCGCGACCGCCGGTGGCGACGACACCTGCGCTCGCGCGTTCATCACCAGCTTCGGTAAACGCACCTACCGCCGCCCGCTGACCGACGCAGAGGTCACGCGGTTGCTGACCGTGTACGGCGTCGGCAAGTCGTCCGGCGGTTACCCCAACGGCGTCCGGATGGCGCTGCAAGCGATGCTGCAGTCGCCGACCTTCGTGAACCACATCGAGAAGGGCGTCCCGGCGACCCCTGGCGCGACCATCGTCGCGCTGACCCCGTACGAGGTCGCCTCGCGCCTGTCGTTCTTCCTGTGGGGATCGATCCCCGATGCGGCGCTGTTCGCGGCGGCGGACGCCAACCAGCTCGGGACCCCTGCCGAGATCGAGGCCCAGACGACGCGGATGCTCACCTCGTCCAGGGCCAGGGCCAGCCTCGCCAGCTTCTTCGGCCAGTGGCTGGCGCTGGACAGGCTGGATGGTGCCGACCGGAGTCCGACGCTGTTCCCGCAGTGGACCGCGGCGCGCAAGTTCGTGCGCGCCGAGACCGACATGTTCATCAACGAGACGCTCTGGAACGGCGACGGGAAGCTGACGACGATGTTGACAGCGCCGTATTCGTACGTGAACAGCACGCTGGCGCCGCTCTACGGGGTCACGGGCGTCGTCGGCGATCCGCTGGTGAAGACCGACCTCAACCCGGCGCAGCGGGCGGGCCTGCTCACGCAGCCGGCAATGATGGCCACCACCGCACACTTCGACATCACATCGCCGGTGCACCGCGGTCTGCTGGTGCGAGGGCGGTTCCTGTGCCAGGACACACCCTCGCCGCCGCCCGACGTCGACGTCGAGGTCCCCAAGCCTGACCCCAAGCTGACGACGCGGGAGAGGTTCGCCAAGCACCAGGCCGAGCCTTACTGCGCCGGTTGCCACAAGCTGATGGACCCGATCGGCCTCGGCTTCGAGAACTACGACCCGATCGGCCGCTTCCGGACGACGGAGAACGGCAAGGCGGTGGACGCGCGGGGCGAGATCGTCGCATCCGCGGATGTCGACGGCCCGTTCACCGGCGCAATCGAGCTGTCCAGCAAGCTGGCGAAGAGCGGCCAGGTGCGCCAGTGCCTCACGGAGACCTGGCTGGCCTACGCCACCGCGACCCTTACCGCGGACCTCGGCTGCACGGTGGCCCGCCTCACCGTGGACTTCAACACCGCCGGCACCGACTTCCGCAAGCTGATCGTCGCCATCACCAGGAGCGACGCCTTCCGTAATCGCCGCGCTCTTTCGAAGGAGGTGTGCCAATGAAAATGGTCCGGCGCTATTCACCCCGCCGTGAGTTCCTGAAGGGAGTGGGCCTGGGCGCCTTCGCCCTGCCGTTCCTGCGCTCGCTCGACAGCCGCGCCCAGACCACGCCCAAGCGGCTTGTCGTTTTTTCCAGCCCCAACGGGACGGTGATGGACGACTTCTTCCCGACGACGGGAAACGTCTACGGCCGCATTCTCAAGCCGCTCGAGCCGTTGAAGAAGAAGATCGCGGTCCTTCGCGGCCTCGACATGCTGTCCGCGTACAAGACTCCGATCCCGCCGGACCATCACCCCGACTACCGGAACATGCTCACCGGTGTACAGGCCAGTGGCTCCGGCACGACCTTCCGGATCGAGGGCATCTCCATCGATCAGCATATCGCCAACACCATCGGGACGCGCACCAAGTTCGCGTCGCAGTCGCTGCAGCTCAGCGTGAGAGTCTCCTCATACACGAGCCCGATCTCGAGTCGAGGTCCCGGGCAGCCGATCGCCCCCGAGACCAGTCCGTACAAGGCGTTCAGCCGGCTCTTTGCCCAGGTGACGGCGGCTCCGGCCGACCTCCAGCGTATCCGGCTCGAGAACAGGAGCATCATCGACGCGCTCACCGCGGAGACACGCGATCTGCGCTGCGCCCTGGGCACCGAGGAGCGGCCGAAGTTCGACTCGCACCTCGAATCTCTACGCGAGCTCGAACGCAGCCTGGACGTCCCGATCGGCGCCGGCTGCAGGGCGCCGGACATGGGTGCCCCGATCTCCACGACCGACCCGGCCAACGGCCCGCAATTCATCAAGCTGCAGATGGACCTCGCCGCCGCCGCGATCGCCTGCGATCTCAGCCGGGTGTTCATCCTGATGTACGGCGAGCCACGCACGGCCTACACCTGGGTCGGCGCGGGCATCCCCTACACCCATCACGGCATCAGTCACGGCAGCGAGGGCGTCACCGCTCCGGTTGCTCAGCGCAACGAGTGGCTCGTCCAGATCGAAACCTGGATGGCCTCCCAGTTCCACTACTTGCTGAAGAAGCTCGACGACATCGCCGAGCCGGGCGGCACGGCGCTCGACAACAGCGCCGTGCTCTGGGCCCACGAGCAGTCGGACGGGAGAAACCACCTGCGCAGGGACATGCCGTACGTCTTGGCGGGCGGTCTGTTCGCCGGGAACCGGGCCATCAACTTCGGGGGTAAGTCCCACAGCGGCCTGCTGATGAGCCTGGCCAACGCCATGGGCGTGCCCACGGCGACCTTCGGCGATCCGGACTTCTCCAAGGGCCCACTGACCGGGCTATAGGTGGTGCAATCATGAAGCCGCTCAGATCGGCCTTGTTCGACGGCAAGCCGCGGGTGCAGCTGTCCCTGGACCTGCAGACCCTCGACGAGGCGATCCCCACGGCGGAGATCGCGGTGCGCGCGGGCGTGACTGGCTGGAGGTGGGGACGCCTCTCATCCTCGGCGAGGGCCTGCACGCCGTACGGGCGCTGCACGAGCGCTTCCCGGACCATCCGATCATCGCCGACCTCAAGACCATGGACGCGGGGTTCCTCGAGGCGGAGATGATGTACCGGGCCGGAGCCACGTTCGTGGTGGTGATGGCGCGCCAGCGAAGGTCACCCAATTCGAGCTTGACGATCTCGCCCGCGCGCAGGCCGAGCCTCGCGAGCAGGAGCAGCACAGCGTGATCCCGCCGGCCGACAGCACTCGCCAGGTCACAGGCGGCGAGCACACGCTCGACATTCTCCTGCGCGAGGTACCGGGGCACGGCGGCCTTGCGGTACTGGCGCACCGTGGGCACGGCGAGTGAGAGGTTCACCGTCGTCCTCGCCTTCAGGAACGAGAAGCGCAGGAACGAACGGAGAGCCGTTCCCATCAACTGCGCCCGCTTCGGACTCATGGTGCGCAAATGGCGCAGCAGGAAGTCGGGGGCGTGGCGCGGGCACAGCTTCGCCAAGTCGGTCGGGCGACGCCCGAACCGCTCAGTGAGAAATCAGCGCACGAACCCCCGGTAGTTGACCTCCGTCGCCCGAACGAGTCCGCGCTCCTCGCGAAGGTAGCGCGCGTATTGCTCCTCGAGTCGCGCCGCAGGCGTTTGATCATCGGGCATCTCGAGAGGCGCGACGACGCGGCGATCGCGCAGCAACTCGAGGAAATGAAGAAGCGCACGTCGGTGGTTGCTCGACGTCGCACCGCGACGTCTGAGGGCCGCACCGAGCGGGCCAGTCCGGCGACGAATCGAACTTTCTCGCGCACGGTTGCAGCCGCGTATCCGAGCTCTCCGAGCCAGGCGGCGAACTCCTCGACTGCGTCGTCGAGCGTCGGGGGAAATGCGCACACTACGGGGGCGGATCGCAGCCTCGGCGAACAGGCCTTCGGATCGTGGTGAGCGAGGTCAAGGCAACGCGAACGCCACGTAGGCGTCGCCCAGCGGTGGGCCCAGCTTGCCGCCACCGGTGGCGGCGATGACCACATACTCCTTGCCGTTCACCTCGTACACCGACGGCGCTGCCGTGCCCCGGAACGGCAGCCTGTGTCGCCACAGCTCGTCGCCGGTGGCGCTGTCGAAAGCGCGGATGAGATCGTCCTTGGTGCCCGACACGAACACCAGGCCACCGGCGGTGACAGTGGCTCCGCCCATGCTCAGGGTGCCGGTCTTGGGCACGCCACGTTTCGTCAGCTCCTCGTGCTCGCCCAGCGGCCGCTTCCAGACGATGCGCCCGGTGGACAGATCGATCGCGTTCAGTGTGCCCCAGGGCGGCTTCGATCCCAGGTAGCCCTCCTGATCGAGCAGCTGCGGGACGCCGAGGTGGGTGTACTTCGGAGGCGTTCCCTTCTTCGGGGGCGGAGGGGCCGGCCGGTCGCGATCGAACAGGAAGTCGAGCAGCTCTTTCTGCTGCGCCTCGGTCATGGGCGGCGCGATCGGCATGCCGTTGCGCCCGGTCTTCAGGAGATCGATCACGTCCTTGTCCTTGTAGCGTAGGCCCAGCGCGAACAGCGGCGGGCCCATTCCCACGCCGGTGCGGTCCTCACCGTGGCAGGCGACGCAGAAGGTGAGGTAGTGCTTCTCGCCGGCCGTCGGCGGCTGGTTCTTGACGCGCTTCATGCTGGCGCTGGCGGGAATCAGCGTGATGAAATAGGGAACATCGTTGGCTGCGACGTACAGCAGGTTGCTGCGCGGATCGAAGGCGGCGCCGGTCCACTCGCCGCCGCCCAGGAGTCCATACTGGATGTTCGCCTTGCCCAGCTCGCCGGGAAGGAACCGGCCGAAGGTCATGGCGCGCGCTTTGTTCAAGACGTACTCGTGCGCCTCGGGCGAGATGTTGGTCACGTCGTCGATCGAGAACTCCTGCCGTGAGAACGGCTGTGGCAGATCCAGATCCGGCTGGTATGGCCAGGTGTGCTCGCCCGGCGTGGTGCTGGTGGCCGCGCGACGCAGGCGGAACGGGAGCAGCGGCTTGCCGTTCGTGCGATCGAGCAGCAGCGTGTTGCCCGCCTTGCTGACCGCCGCAACGGCGTCGACCATCTTGCCGTGGCGCTGGATGGTCACCAGCACCGGCGGCGACGGAATATCCAGATCCCACAGATCGTGTGGCAACTCCTGGAAGTGCCACAGGCGCTTGCCCGACCGGGCGTCGATCGCCACCACCGAGTTGGCGAACAGACCCCGCCCCGGGTGTGCGACCCCCTGGAAGTTCGGCTTGATCCCGCCGGTGCCGATGAAGACGATCCCGCGTTGATCGTCGAGCGCGATGCCGCCCCAACAGTTGGCGCCGTAGACCAGGTTCTCGTTGCCCGGCTCGTACCCGAACTCGCCCGGCTGCGGGATGGTGTGAAACACCCAGCCGGGCTTGCCGGTCGCCAGGTTGAACGCCATCACATCCTTCGAGTAACCCGAGACGATGATCGCATTGCCGTACACCACCGGGGCCACGCGGAACTCGCCGCTCTTCACACGTCCACCGTCGCCAAAGCCGGCGATCGGCTTGCCGGTCGCCGGATCCACCGCCCACAGGAAGTCGCCGGCGTTGAACAGCAGGCGCGACGGGGCACCGTCCTTGCCGCGGACGAAGGTGAGCCCGCGGAACGCCGGACGCGCGCCGGGCGAGAAGCGCCAGCGTTCCTTGCCGGTGACCGCATCGACTGCGACGACGTTGCGGCCCATGGTCGGCCCGTACATCACGCCGTCGACGACGATCGGGTTGGCCTGGATGTTGTCGTTCCACTGGGGACTGAGATCGCCCGAGCGGTAAGTCCAGGCCATCCGCAGCTTGCTCACGTTCTTCTGATCGATCTGATCCAGCAGCGAGAAGCGGGTGTTGTAGTCGCTGCCGTGCGAGCGCTCCCAGGTCCGGTGGATGCGGTCGCCGGGATATCCCTTGGCGGGCGTGAGCTCGTCGGGTCTGGCCGCCGGGATGATCTGGTAAAGCGGCAGCTTCTCGCGCGCTGCACGGCTCTCGACCTGGCCGAGGAGCAGGATCAGGAACAACGTCTTCACAGTCGCACCGTCTTTCCCGTGCGCGCCGAGGGTGCGTGCAGCCTCCAGGATCTCGATCATGAGCAGGTTGTTGTCAAGCGAAGAGAGACCAGATGACAGGCCGCTTGGCGCCAGGCCAGTTCCAGGAAGCCTGGACGTTTCCCTGCGCGCGCGGGTAGGTCAGGATCACCGTGGCGTCGTCGTCGACGTGGCGGTAGGTGTCCGGCTTCTCGTCAGCCAGTGCAGGAACTCCCGGGGGACGAGGGAGGGGCCGGGGGAGGTTGACCGAAGAGGATATTGTCTGACATCGGGACGTAGGGCGTCATGCAGCTTGAACTGCCTATGCACGAGATCGCCGCCGGGGCTGAACTGGATGCCGTGGGGCTGCTTGAGGTGGGCCTTCGCGGCGGGGCGTTTGTCGCCGGAGTAGCTGGTCTTCACGTCGACCTTCCGGACCGCGTGGTTCATCATGGCGGCGACGTAGAAGTCGCCTTTCGCGTCGAGGGCCCCAAGGCGAGCGGGGGATCGCTACTTCCTCGAGACTCCGGCCTTCTCGAACGCGGCGGCCATGTTCTTGTAGCAGGTCCGCGCGGCGGCATTCGCGTCGAAGCCTGGCTGCGACCAGACCGAGCGGCTCACCTCGCAGCAGACATCGCCGCGGTAGCCGCCCTTCTGGAGCAGCCGCAGCATCGTCGGAAAATCGATCCGCCCCGTCTCGCCTGCCAGCGCGAAGGTGACCTTCTTGTCGCCGTCCTCGACTGCGTCCTTGACCGCGACGTGTGCCGTATAGGGAAGAGCCGTCTTGATCGTTTCCCCGAGCGGCAGGCCGCGATAGGCGTAGTGGCTGTAGTCGTACACCATCCGCAGCCGGGCCGGCTTGCCGAGTTGCTCGAAGATCCACACGGCCTGGGCTGGCTGCGACAGGGCCCCCAGCCGGTGTGGCTTGATGGCCAGGGTAGTCCTGGTCTGCTCGGCCGTGCGGGCCCAATCGGCCAGGCGCTTGACGTACATCTTCTTGAGATCGTCCCACCGGCCGCCGCCCAGCACGGTCTGGAGGACCGGCGGGGCGTCCGGCGAAAGGTCGTGCGCCAGTTGCGTCGCGCGCTTCAGCTCGTCGAGCGCCGCGGCGTGCAGCGAGTCGTCCGCGCTGGGGCGGAGATCGATCATCAACGCCCGGAGGGCCAACCTCGAGTCGCCGAGTTTCTGCCGCAGGACCTTCCGGCGGGCGTCATCGACTCGCGATGGGTCGGCGTCGCTCTTGGCGCGGCAATCGAGCTCGATGGAGTCGAAGCCAATCGCGGCGACCTGGCCGATCGCGTCCTCGCTGCTGACGCCCGGCATGCCGTACGTGCCATGACCCAGCGTCATGCGGGATTGGGCGGCCGGTTCCGCGGCGATTCCAATCCGTGCCAGGCTCAGCCCGGCCGCTTGAATGAACGCTCGTCGCCGCATGAGGATGTCTCCCTGTGGGTCCGAGGATAAGGCGATGCAAGAAAGGTAAGGAAAGTATGTTCAATCGAAATCGATGGCAAGCTTTGCGGACATGCAGCCTCACGGGGTTTGCTCTATCCTTTGGCCTATTGGCAGCGGCAACCCCCAAGGTCTCGAGCATTCGAGTTCTCAAGATCTCCGATGGGGTGCCATTCACGATGGGAAAGGTGGATTCCCGGCGAATTCTACATCCGGGAATGGGAGCCACGAAGCTGACGCTGAACTATGCTGTTTCAGAACCCGGGCATGAGTTTCCACAGCACGTGCACGATTATTCGGACGACACCTTTCTTGTTTTGCAGGGGCGGGTGGACGTGCGCCAGGGCGATTCCCGGCGCCCGCTGTATACCGGGCAGGCAGCCTTTGTCCCCTCGGGTCAGATTCACGGCACCATCACCACAGGGACCGGAACAGCCATTCTGATCAGCTTCCAGTGCCCGCCCGACATGGTGCTTTACTCAGGAGCTCGAGACTCTTCCCGTCCGGGGGCAGCGAAGCCCAAAGGCGTGATCACACCAGGCGCAGTGAAGCTTTTGGATTTCTCCAACCAGAACGGCTTCTTCGTTCATCCAGGGATGGGCTCAAAGCGAGTTGCGGTAGCCCATCGAAAGCTGAAGCCTGCCGAGAAATTCTCGACAGAAGTAGCGGAGGACGGGGAACAGATGCTGTTCGTTTGGAAGGGGGCTGTGTCGGTCAAATCGCTACAGGGGGTGTATACGGCAGCCGAAAGAGACACGGTATTCATTTCTGGCAGAAACAGCCTGGAGGTTCAAAACAACTCGTCTGATGAGGCAGTCGTAATTCAGGTTGAGGCCCCATTGCAGGCTGGGTGGAAGTAGTTCATTGAAGACCTATCGCCGACAATTCATCGCCTCGACCGCCGCAGGCCTGGTCTCCGCCGGGTTGACCACCAAGATGGTGCCTGCCGCCGAGGGTCCGGTCGCGCAGCATCCGTTTCTGACGGCGGCCGGCGATTTTGAAGACGTCTCGCGGGGTAATCCCAATCCACAGACATTGCGCGGCGAGGCGCTGATTCAAGCTGGCCTGACGCCTGAAACTTGGCGACTCGAGATCGTCGCCGACAATTCAGTCAAGGACTATGTGAAAGAGTCCCCCAGCATCGCCAGGCCGCTCACGCTCGATTTGCCCGCGTTGCGTGGGCTGGCAGAAAAACACGGCGCGAAATTCATCAAGGCGATGCAGTGCCTGCTCATCCCGACGCCACTTGGGCAGGGGCTGTGGGAAGGCGTGCCATTGCGCGATGTGCTGCGGCTTGTTGGCAAGATGAGCAACGTGCGCCGCATCTTCTACTATGGCTTTCACAACAACGACCCGAAGCAGATGTTCCAGTCGTCTCTGAGCTACTCCGAAGTGATGGAAACGCCACCAGGCGAGTTGCCGGTGTTCATCGCCTACCGACTGAATGGCGAAGCGCTCCCGCTCGAACGCGGCGGCCCGGTGCGCATGGTGGTGCCGTGGGCGCACGGCTTCAAATCCATCAAGTGGCTTCAGCGCATCGTGCTGACCAATGACTACAAGGCGAACGACACTTACGCCGAGAAAAACAACGACCCCGAATCGCACCTCAAGACGGCGGCCTATCTGGACGACTTGAGGGAAAAGTTCGTTGTCGGCCAGCCCGTGCCAGTGAGTGGTTTGGTCATCTCCGGGTGGTCGGGCTTGAAGCGCGTCGAGCATTGGCTGCGCGTCGTTGCAGACCAAGCGGGCGACCTTGCCGATGATGATCCCGCTTGGGAAGCGGCGAAGTGGATCGAGTGCCGAGTCACTGAGCCGCCCGCGGATTGGAGCAGCATCCTGCCTCGTGGCGTGTCTTCACGGGAAGTCCTGGGCTTCGATCCCAAGTCCGGCAAGCCCCTGTCATGGCCGTTGCGCTACAGCATGGTCTCGTGGTCGACCACGCTCCGCGGACTCGCACCGGGCCGGTATGAAGTGCGCGCCCGCGCGGTGGACCTCAACGGGTTCGCCCAGCCCGAGCCGCGTCCGGTCTTGAAGTCTGGCAAGAATCCCATCCAGGTCCGCCGTTTCCGAGTGGGCTGACCATGACCAGCATTGTACTGACAACCGCGCTGCTTCTCTCGGTCGAGCTACCGGCGGTCTTCGGCGACCACATGGTGCTGCAGGAGGGGCGCAAGGTGCCGTTCTGGGGGACGGCCGCGCCGGGCGAGAAGGTCACTGTCTCGGTGGCCGGGCTCTCGGCGAACGTGAATGCCGGAGAGAACGGCCGCTGGCGTCTGGAGATGGGCCCGGTCCCGGGCCCTGGCCCACACACCGTCACCGTGAACGAGCGTCGTTACACCGATGTCCTGGTTGGCGAGGTGTGGATCGCCTCCGGGCAATCCAACATGGAGTTCATGGTGTCGCAGGCCGTGCGCGGCGATCTGGCTGTGGAGACCGCGCGCCATCCGAAGATGCGGCTCTTCCGCGTCAAGCACCCCGCGATCCTCCATGACCATCCCACCGATGTGGAGGGGAGCTGGGCGGCTTGCACGCCCGAGAGCGCACACGGGTTCTCGGCGGTCGGCTACTTCTTCGGGCGCGAATTGCTGGGCAAGCTGGACAAGCCGATCGGCCTCATCGACAACTCATGGGGCGGCACGCGCGCCGAGGCCTGGACCAACCGCAAGACCCTGGCCGCGAGCGCGGAGTTCAAGGCAGACGGTGTTCCCGTCACTTTGCCCGCCGACATGCCCGAGTCCTTTCGCCGCCACGAGCAGGAGTTGAGCGCCTGGTACGCCAGTCACAGCCGGCGCGATCCGGGGAACCAGGGCGAGGGCCTGGGCTACGCCTCGGCGGCGCCTCAGGTCGGCTGGCCGACGATGGTGCTACCGAACTGCTGGGAGAAGGCGGGGCTCGTCGACCTCGACGGGGTGGTCTGGTTCCGGCGGCGGGTGGCGCTGCCCCCCGAACTGATTGGCCACGACCTGGACATGCGCCTCGGCCCGGTCGCGGACTGCGACACCACCTACGTCAACGGCGTCAAGGTGGGCGGCGTCTGCAAGGAGGTGACGTATCCGAACCTCTGGCCGCGCCGCTATCGGGTCCCCGCCGAGGCGACACAGCCGGGGCAGTTCCTGGTCGCCGTGCGCGTCTACGACGGCGTCGGGACCGGGGGCATGTGCGGCGATCCGGGCAGCATGAGCCTGGCGCGCGCCGACGGCAAGGAGGGCCCGACGGTCTCCCTTGAGGGCGAGTGGGCGTACAAGATCGAGGCGACCCTCCCGGTCATCTCGGACAAGGACAAGCCGCAGCCGCCCCCCGGGACCTTCAAGCCGAGCGTGGCCGGTGTCCTCTACGACAACATGCTGGCGCCTCTGATCCCGTTCGCCATTCGCGGCGTCATCTGGTACCAGGGCGAGGCGAACGTCTCCCAGGCGTACCGCTACCGGACTCTGTTCCCACTGATGATCAACGACTGGCGCGCGGCCTGGGGGCAGGGGGACTTCCCCTTCCTCTTCGTGCAGCTGGCCAACTTCCGCCGGCCGTGGCCCTCGTTCGGCCTTCGTCGCGAGGACACCTGGGCCGAGCTGCGTGAAGCGCAGGCGATGACACTGTCTCTCCCCCAGACGGGGATGGCCGTGGCCATCGACGTCGGCGAACGCGACGACATCCACCCGCGCAACAAGCAGGAGGTCGGGCGACGCCTGGCGCTTTGGGCGCTGGCCCGGACCTACGGCCAGGCGATCGAGTACCGCGGCCCCACGTTCGCCGGCTACAAGGTTCAAGCGAACGCCGTGCGTATCTCGTTCCAGTCAGGGCAGGGGATGCGCGCGGCAATCCCTGGCGGCCTTTTCGGGTTCACCATCGCCGGCGCCGATCGGGTGTTCGTCGATGCTCAGGCGCGCATCGACGGCGAGAGCTTGGTGGTCACGGCGCCGGGGCTGTCGAAGCCGGTCGCCGTTCGCTACGCCTGGTCCGACGATCCCGAGGCGAGCCTGGTCAACGCCGCCGGCCTGCCCGCCGCGCCTTTTCGCACCGACACCTGGGCGGAGATGACCCGCCATGCGGGCGAGATCCGTGTCTTGCCCAGGCCCGGCGTCACCGGCGTCCGCCTGAAGAGCACTTCGAGCGGATCGACGCGCGAGTTGCCCTTCGAAGGCGTGTCGCCAGGAAGATCGAGCTTTCGCCGGTAGACCAGTCGCCGCAGATCGGGCGGTTTATGGGGCGGTGGGGGAGCATGGGACCGGGAAAGGTCCGGATCTCCCCGCTGAACCGAAGGCCGTGATTTCCGGAAGGAGATCACGGCCTGTGGTGTTTCTGGAGCGAATCCAGGAACGTGACGAGGTCGGCTGCGAAGCGAGCGGGGTCCTCCCAGTGGGGGGTATGCCAACACCAGCGTAGACGACGAGCCGCGACTCTGGGATCGCGCTGGCCAGGGCGTCCTGCTGCTCGCGGCCGATCAGCGCGTCCTGATCACCCCAAATGAGGAGGCTCGGTGCCGCTATGGCGCCGAGCTCGGACGTGTGGTCGTCCAGCAGGAGGCCGGCGAAGGCTTCCTTCCAGACCCGGGCGGGCACCTTGAGGCTCTCCTGCACCATCGCGTCCATGAATGATTGCGGAACGGGTCGGCTGATGGTGCCCGTCGCGAACTTGCGCACGAATTCGGGCGTGACGGGATCCTGCAGCGGCGCGATGGTAGACGCGACGACTTCCACCACTTCCTTGCGGCCTCGAAGGGTGGTGAACGAACCCTCGAGCACTATCCCGGCCGTACGCCCGGGGTTGTCGATTGCGAGACGCTGCGCGACCAGGCTGGCCGACGAGTGGCCGACGACGACCGCGCGAGGAATACGAAGCATGGCCAACAGCTCCACCACATCCATGGCGAAGTCCTTGGTGCGGTAGCCTGTCTCGGGCCTGTCCGAGTCCCCGTGACCGCGGAGGGAAACGGCGATCACGCGATTGGACGCCGGCAGATGAGGAAGCACACGCTCGTAGCTTCGCCAGGAATCCGTGAGGCCAGGGAGCAGCACGAGGACAGGACGCCCGTTCTCGTCGCCCTGGTCCACGTAGGAGAGGGCAACGCGATTGGGCAAGCTGATTCTCATTGGACGGGGTTTCATCGCTGTTACGGGCACGCGGCCCTGCTTGGAACACGCGCCGCAGGTGCTCAGCGCAACCAGCGCAAATGCGAACCGCACCCGCCTAGCTAGCACGTTCCCGCGGTACACCAGGCCGGGACGAGGGTGACTGCCTGGAAGACCTCTAGCACCGCACGATCTTGTCGGAAGGGACGCCCCAGCGGGCGATGTCGTCCGGATCGCTGGTCAGCACGACGGCATCGTTCTCCAGGGCAAGAGTCGCGATGTGTCCGTCGACGACATCCCGCGATCCCATCGTCCCGGCCAGGACGCCGATTCTACGGGCCGCGTCCGGGTCGAGCGGGACCTCCGTCAGGAGATCGCTGTCCAGGAGGCGGGTTAGCCTCGCCTGTCTGGGGCCGCCCCGCCAGACCTGCGCGACCACGGCCGAGCTCGTCGAGAGCGCAACGAGAGCGCGATCGGCGAGAAGGACGTAGCCGCGCACCTCCGCTGCGCCCCGGTCCAGCGCAATCAGGGCCCCAGCGTCGAGTACGACGCGTTTCACGCGGCGCGCCGGCCGCCGGGGCGGTTGCTGCGGCTCTTGATCGCCTTGGCGACTGCCGCTCGCGGAAGACCGAGCGCGCGGGCCATGGCCGCCACGGTCTTCGGCGTCGTCGGTTCGTGCTGTTCGAGTTGCTCCAGGTCCTCCACGAGGTCGGCGCGAGCGCGCGCTTTTGCGCGGATTGCATCGGCGACCCAAGCACTGACCGACGGAGCGCGGCCGGCGCTCACCTCCGCTTCGGCGAGTCGCGCGAGGTCCTCATCCAGGCTGATCGTGATTCGACGCATAATGGAAGAATACCAATGTATGCATGGAGCGGCAACGCCCAGGGACCCGCTCGGATGTTGGAACGCGGCCGCCATGGGTGGCAGTCGTCGAGACGCGTGCTTATCTGGCTCGCGCCGCGAAGCTGCTCAGCCAAGAACGAGAAGGCCAACCTCTCGAAGGCCGAGCGGAACGATCTCGCGAAGATGGTGGATGCACTCGTGAAGCAGTTATTCCCGACATCGACATCGCCCGCCTGCGCGCCAGCCTCGGGCTTTCCCAGCGCGAGTTCGCGCAGGGTTTCGGCGTCAGCCTGGGAACCCTTCGCAATTGGGAGCAGGGCAGGCGTCAGCCGGAAGGTCCTGCGAGGGTGCTGCTGACCGTCATACGGAAGGATCCCCAGCACGTCGTGAACGCGATCTGGCCGGAGCGGCCCTCGAAGGACAAGCGTCGTTCGGCTGCCTGATGGTCATCACGGAATTTGATCGGTGGGTGAGAACAACATCCCATCGGACTTCGAGTACGGAAAGGGGTGGTGGGACTACGTCGAGTTGGTTCGCCGGTTCGCATCCAAGTTCGACGTCGAGGACGTGCGCGTTGTCGGCCACTACGTCGTGCACACGCCGCCGCCGGAAGAGCAGCTCCCGATGCCTGCGGTGGCGCTGATTCGTCGGGACACCATCGTACCGCTTGTCTCCGTCCGCGGGCGCGTGGCTCGCAGCCTTCCCCTCGTAGATGATCTCCTTGGACCAAGTCTTGCGGCGGCGATCGTATCGATACGCATAGATGCCGGGCGCGTCCGTGGCCCCCGGATCCTTCTCGTGTGCGTAGACCCGCGTGCCGCTGACCAGCGCCGAAGCCCCATGACCATCGAGATCGACCCAGACAAGCCGTGTGTGCCAGCGGGACAGTGCCGTCGATGTCGTTCTTCGATCTTCTTCCAGCGCGGGGCCGCGGTCGCCGCCGCCGAGGACAGCGAGAGAACGACGAAGGCTCGCAGCATCATGGTGTCTCCTCGATGGTGGGCAGGTTCGGTGCGCGTTGCGGTGCCGAAGACTTGGCCGTTGTTCAGGTCCTCGGGCTCCTGTCGTGTGCGCGCGAGGGCATGACCCACCGGCGGTAGGTCGGTTGACGGAATGCCCGCATTTTATGCTAATAATCATGACCATGGCGCGAGCGCATGGGTTGTTCATCGTGTCGTTGCTGGCCGCCGCCTGTACCGCGGTCGATGACAACGATGTACGGGACGAGGCCGAAGGCGTGCCACGGGCCGAAGGCGAGGCCGTGCGGGCGATCAGCCAGGCGCAGACGAGCGCCGGCGGTCTGGCCGCCGATGCCTACGTCCGCTCCGGTTCGTCGGGAACCAATTATGGCACCGCCACCACGGTGCTCTCCGACAGCGACGATGCAGGCTCGCAGGCGTACGGGTACATCCGGCTGTCGATCGGGAATATCTCCAGCATCACCAGCGCGCGGCTGCGCCTCTATGTCACCAACGGCTCGGTCGGTCCCATCAACGTCAAGCAGGTGTCGTCCACCTCCTGGGGCGAGACCTCGATCACGTGGAGCAACAAGCCGGCGGTCGACGGGGTGCAGGTGGCCACCATCGGAGCCACCAGCACGAACAGCTGGGTCGACGTCGACATCAAGAGCGTGGCCAAGGCGAACACCACCATCTCGCTGGCCTTTGTCCCCGGTACGAGCGACGGCTTCGCCTTCTCCTCGCGCAATGCGACCAGCAATCAACCGCAGGTGATCATCGGCACCGGCGGAGGAACCAGCGCCACCAATGCCAACCTCAAGATCGCCTTCGTCGGCGACACGGCCGATGGCTCCAACTGGAAGTCGGTGCTCAACCTCATCAAGGCAGAGGGTGCCCAGGCCGTCGTCATCGCCGGCGACATGACCTACAACGCCAACCCATCAGCGTGGTGGAGCGCGACGGAGTCGGTCCTCGGGCAGAGCTACCCGGTGTTCCTCGCCCGCGGCAATCACGACGATTCGTCGTGGTCCGGCTTTCTCGGAGAGGCAGCGAACCACCTCGGCGGCGCCACTCGCGTCAACGGTCCGCACGACGCCGCTTACAAGACCATCTTTCGCGGCCTGACGCTGATCGCGATCAAGAAGGGCGATTCCGGCAGCACCATCTCCAGCCTGATCGGCACCGACAGCCACGTCTGGAAGGTGTGCCACTGGCACCAGAACCAGAACAAGATGCAGGTCGGGGGCAAGGGCGACGAGATGGGGTGGGATGTCTACGAGACCTGCCGCCAGAAGGGTGCCATCATCATCACCGGTCACGAGCACTCGTATCACCGCACGAAGACCATGACCAACACCCAGACCCAGACCATCTCCTCGACCTGCTCATCGGGGTCGTCGCTGTGTGTCGGCCCGGGCCAGACCTTCGTCACCGTGGTGGGGACCGGGGGAACCGGGCTACGCTCGCAGGTCCGTTGCACGCCGACCGCTTCCAGCCCGCCCTACGCCTCGCTGAACACCAGCGACAGCAGTTGCCCCGCATGGGCCTCCATCTACACCACCAACCAGGGCGCGAACTACGGCGCCCAGTTCATCACCTTCAACGTCGACGGCAATCCACGCAAAGCGCGCGGCTACTTCAAGGACATCGCCGGCCGGACCATAGACTCCTTCGTCATCTTCGCCGACTAGGCGGCCGCGCCCCCGGACGCGTGCCATGTCCAGATTTGCGCTCGCGCTGGTCGTTGCCGTTGTGCTCTCGGTGGCGAACACCGCGAGTGCCGCGCTCAGTCCGACTCGCCTGCGCTGGGACGGGTGGGACCGCCCGCTCGGCTTCATCCAGTTCGAGCCCCGCCTGAGCTGGGCGTTGGTCTCCCGAGCGCGTGGAGGAAAGCAGACCGCCTTTCAGGTGCTGGTGGCCAGCGATCCGACGAGGCTTGCGCCCGGGCGTGCCGACGTCTGGGACTCGGGCAAGGTGGCGTCTGCGGAGTCGATCAACGTCCGCTACGCCGGGCCGACGCCGAAAGCGCGGCAGCGGGCGTTCTGGACCGTGCGCGTCTGGGACAACCAGGACCAACCGTCGGCGTTCGCGCCCGCGACCTGGTGGGAGATGGGCCTTTACGACGAGGAGTGGGAGGGGAAATGGATCGGGCGGCCGCGGCGTCAGGGCGAGCCGACGGACACCCGCGATCGGAGCGTGATCTGTCTGCGCAAGGCCTTCTCGCTGCCCCGCGGGGTTCAGCGAGCGCGCGTGTACGCCAGCGCCTTTGGAACCTACCAGCTCAGCGTCAATGGACAGCGGGTGGGCGACGGCGTGCTGGCGCCCGGCTACACCGACTACGAGAAGCGCGTGCTGTTCCAGGCACACGACATCACGAGGCTGCTGCGCAGTGGCGACAATGTCCTCGGCGCCATCGTCGCCGGCGGCTGGTGCACCGCCGGCCTGGGCGGGCGCACGGGGGCTTGCGGGTTCGAGCCGCCGCGCCTGATGGTGCAACTCGAGGTGACGCTGGCTGACGGCACCCTGCGGGTCATCCCCAGCGACGAGAGCTGGCGCGCTCACGCAGGTCCAATCCTGTCGGCCCATCTCACCGAAGGGGAGGTCTACGACGCCCGCAAAGAGATGCCCGGCTGGGACGCGCCGGGCTTCGACGACGGAGGCTGGGCCGCCGTGCAGGCCTACGACAAGGAGAAGGAGCGCGACCTCGTCGCCGATCCCGGGGCGCGCATCGAAGTGACCAGCGACCCGGCCCGGGTGCGCATGACGGAGCCGCGTCCGGGCGTCTACCTGTTCGACCTGGGGCACCGCCTGGTCGGCTGGGCGCGCCTGAAGGTGAGGGCGCCCGCGGGCACGACGATCATCATGCGCTATGTCGACGAGGCGGCCGGGGCCGGGGCGGCCGACCGCTACACGGCCAGCGGCCGCGGGCTGGAGAGCTGGGAGCCGCGGTTCTCGGTGCACACCTTCCGCTCCGTCGAGGTGACCGGCCTGCCGGCCCGGCCTCGGCCAGGCACGATCACCGCCCGTGCGGTTCACTCCGCAATGCCGGTGACCGGGCGGCTGGCCACCTCCAGCCCGCAGCTCGACGCGCTCGTGGCCCGCATCGATCGCGCGCAGCAGAACTCCTTCCTCAGCGTCCCCCACCGAGGATCGATGATCCAGGCGCGAGCGGTCGCGATGACCGGCTGCCTGTTCCGCGACGTGCAGGCGTTCTACCGGAAGTGGATCGACGACATCCGCGATGCCCAGCACCGCAATGGCGCCTATTCCGACACCGCGCCCGCCGTGGACGGACATGAGGGAGGCCCGGCCGGCGCAGCCGGAGTGACGGTGCCCTGGGCTCTGCATCGGTGCTACGCCGATCGCACCGCGCTGGACGCCCACATGGTGTCGATGGGGCGCTGGCTGGACCTGGTGCGCGAGCGGAATCCCGACCTGGTCTGGAAGCGCGATCTCGGCGCCTTCGCCGGCGATCCCGGAGAAACCGGGACCTCGACCGTCCCGGCGCTCATCGCCACGGCGGAGTTGATCCACGCTGCGGACGCGGTGGCCCAGATTGCGCGCTCAGGGGGGCCGGATCTCGCCTCGTACGTCGACAAGTACGACACCCTCGCGCGGGGGGCGCGCGCGGCATTCGCCCGACAATGGGCGTCGGCGGACGGCAAGCTGCCGGGTGACACCCAGGGCGTGTACGCGCTGGCCATTGCGCTGGGCGCGCTGGACGCGGAGGCCCGCGGACGGGCGGGCCGACACCTCGTCGCCGCCATCGAGCGCCAGGGGAAGCGGACCACCACGGGCGTGCTCGGATCGGCTCATCTGCTGCCGGCGCTGTCATCGATCGGACGCGACGACCTGGCCCACGAGCTGCTCGCGCAAGGGGATCTCTCGGCAGCCGTGGGCGAGTGGATGTACGACGCCATCGGGGGCATCGCCCTCGATCCGGTGGCGCCGGCGGGCAAGCACGTCTTCATCCGGCCCCGGCCAGCAGGCGGCGTCACCTTCGCCCGCGCCTCCTACGAGTCCCTGTACGGAACCATTCGCACCGACTGGCGGCGTGAGGCGAAAATGTTCCGCTTGAAGGTGACGATCCCGGCCAATGCCAGCGCCACGCTGACCTTGCCTCTGGCCGGCAAGGTGAGCGAGGGCGGCCGACCGGTCGATCGGGCGGCGGGCGTGAAGGTGGTGGATGCGCGCGGCGGTGTCACCATCATCGACGTGGAGTCGGGAACCTACGATTTTCTGGTCGTCGCGCCGTGAAGCGCAAGGCGGCGCTCACCGTCGGGATCCTGGCCGTGGTGGCGGCGGTGCTCTGGCTGCGCCGAGGCACGGCTTTGCCACCCGGCGACGCTGCTCCGGTTTCCGGGACCAGCTCGCCGGTGCGGGAGCGTGCGCCGCAGGTTGCGGTCCCTACGACGACGCCCGTGGGGGCGCGTCCCGCTCCTGCCCCGGCCCGCACGCTGCTGGGCCGGTGGCTCGCGTATCTGATCCCCGACCGCCCCCTCTCGGACGAGGAAAAAACCGAGCTGGCGGCGCTGGAAGCGGAGATCCTGGCGCTGGGGGAGGCCGCCGCCCCTACACTCATCGAGCGCCTGGATGGCGTGGCGGACACACCGGGCACGCGCGACCGCCTGTTCAACCTCCTTCGCCAGTTGCCGGGCGCCGCCGTCGAGGATCGGCTGATGCAGGAGGCCCGCGCGGGTACGCAGCCTTCTCTGCGCACCATGGCGATCGAGACCCTGGGGACGCGCAGGTCCGAACGTTCGCTGGCAGCGCTGGCGGACGTTGCCCGGACCGATCCCGAGCTGCCGGGAAAGCCGCTGATCCCGGGACCCCGCGACCCCAGCGATCCGTCGACCGAGCTGCCGGACGAGCAGACCTTCACCCCGCGCATGCAGGCGATGGCGGCCCTGGCCGCCACCCGGGATCCGCGTGCGCTGGCCGTGCTGGTGGACGTGGCGCGCAGCGGGCCGGACGAGTCCTTGCGGATGGAAGCGGCCCGCCACCTACGCGAGCTGCGCGACGTTCCGCGTGCCGCCGAGGCCCTGCGCGCGGCAGCGGCGTCCGACGGCTCGGCTTACGTGCGGCTCGCCGCCCTGCACTCCCTCGACGGCGCCGGCGATCCGGCGCTGGTGCCTCTGCTCGAGCGCCTCATCGCCCGTGACCCCGATGCCGGCGTGCGCACACTCGCGCAGACGATCCTGGTCAAGCTGCGCAGGTGATTCATCGTCCGAGACGGCGCATCAGCGCGTCCGCCTCGCCGGGCCGTCCCAGCAGGCGGAGCGCCTGGGCCCGTACGAAGAGCGATTCGGGCAGCGCGTCCGGGCGAGCCGTCTCGGGTTCCAGCAGCCGCGCGGCCTCGGTGGGATCGCCGGCGCGCAGCTCGGCCGTGGCCAGGTTGTGCGTGATCTCCCGGCGCCGCGGCTCGTCGCTCACCACACCCAGGGCGGCACGAAACGCCACCGCCGCATCGGCGAGGTCACCTTGCGCAAGGCGGGTGACACCCAGGTTCTGGAGGGCCGCCGCGCGATCGACGTAGCTGAGCACGCCTGCCGTGGTGGCCACGGCGCGCTCGTAGTGGGAAGCAGCCTCCTGCAGTCGACCTCTCTGGCGAGCTGCTTCCCCCAGGTAGAACTGGCCCTCGCGGCACGCGGGACCCTCGCTTGCCCACAGCGTCTCGTCCGAGCGAAAACGAAGATCGTCCCGCAGGGTGATGATGGCAAGGACCAGCGCCAGCCCCATCAGCAGCCGACGCGGCACCGGCGTCTCGGCGATCAGCATGACCGCGAACGCCAGCGGCACGTAGAGGTAATGAGGCGACCACCAGCGCATGACGGGGGCGAGCTGGAGGCCAGGCAGCAGCGCCAGGGCCAGCAGCATCGCCGGACCGCGGCGCTTCCACGCCAGGGCCAGGGCGACGACGCCCAGGAGAACCAGGGCTCCGCCGAGGGCGCGAGGGCCGACCAGCGAAGTCACCGGGAAAGCGTCGCAGAGCGATCGATCGAGGGGCGCAACGGCGAGGAGCGCGGTCTTGAACAGCGCCGCCAGACGCGTGCCGAGCGCCTCGCCTACGGCCAGCGGCGGAAACGAGGCACGCCATGCGGGAGCGAAAGCGGCGCGCAGGCCGAGGGCGACCGCCAGCGCCACCCCTTCCGCCGCGACGAGGGGACGCCGGACGGATCGCCCGGCGAGCTTGCCTTCCAGCTCGAGCGCAACGACGAACAGTGGCCCGAGCACGAGCGCCGTCTCCTTGGTCAGCGCGCCGGCCAGCAGAGCCAGGGCGGCTGCGACCGGCCGCCCGCGCCGATGGAACACCACCAGCGCCAGCAGCGACACGGTGATGATCGCCTCGGAGCGAAAGGCGATCGCGCCCGCGACCAGGGACGTCGCCGGGTGCACGGCGAAGAGGATCCCCGCAACCGCGGCCCGCGGTGGCGAAAGCCCGAGTGCCTGCGCGGCAACGGCGACCATCACCGCGGCGGAGGCGTGCCAGCCGAGCGACGTCGCGTGATACAGCCAGGCAGCGCCGCCGAGGGTGTCGTCGACCGACAGCGAGACCCCCATCAGGGGCCGGTAAAACCCGGTACCCCCGAACCCCTGCGTGAACAGCCGGCCCCAGTCACCGGCCGCGAGTGCCGCCTTGCCCAGGAGGTGGGCATGGTCCAGCCAGGCGAAGCCGCCCAGCAGCGTCGTCGCGTGCGCGGCGACGGCCACGGCCGCGATGAGAGCGTAGGTGCGCCGGTCGCTCACGCTAAAGACAATACCGGGACTGCTCCTCGGGGAATGACCTACGACCGGCATGGAGGTTCGCGGCGTCCTAGTCCGGCACGATCCCGAACTTTCCCGCCTCGACGTCGCTGATGGCCTGCCGGATCTCGTCGAAGCTGTTCATGACGAACGGGCCGTGCTGGACGATCGGCTCGTCGATCGGCTGTCCGGCCAGCACGATCACGTGGCTGGACTCCTCGGCGGACATTTCCAGGCGCTCTCCGTCGTTGGCAAACAGGATCAACTCGCCGGCGCCCGCCGAAGCCTGTCCCGCACGCACCCGCCCCTCTGCAACAACCGCCAGAGCGTTGTGGGTCGCGGGGAGCACGACGGCAAGGTGCCCGCCGGCCTCGAGCCGGACATCGAGCATGGTCACAGGGGTGAAGGTGCGGGCCGGTCCTCTCACGCCTTCGTGTGTACCCGCGATGACCCGTACCTGGCCCCGATCGAGCTGGATGGTCGGGATGTCGGCCTTGGTGATCGGCTGATAGTCGGGTCGCGCGCTCTTGTCCTTGCGGGGAAGGTTCACCCACAGCTGCATCATGTGCATGCGACCACCGCGTCGGGTGAACTCGTCCTCGTGGAACTCCTCATGGAAGAGGCCGGCTCCTGCCGTCATCCACTGCACGTCGCCAGCGCGGATCACCCCTGCGTGGCCAGCGTTGTCTCGGTGAGCGACGGCGCCCTCCCACGCGAGGGTGACGGTTTCGAAGCCGCGATGAGGATGCCAGCCGACGCCGCGCTTGCCGCTCGGCATCGGCGTGAACTCCTTGGGCGGGCCGTAGTCCATCAGCACGAAGGGACTCACCCGCTCGGCGCGCAGGCCCGCACTGGGGAAGTACGTCGACACATGGAAGCCGTTGCCGACCCAGTGAAATGTCGTGCTCCGGTTCAAGCTCTCGACGCTGCGGGTGCTAGCTGTCGTCTGGTTGTTCATGTCGTTCTCGGCGCGCTACTCCACGTTCTTGCCGTGCTGGCGCGCGAGCGTACGCAGCTCCTTGACGATCCGGTACCAGTCGTCGGGCGGCTGCTGCAGGAACGACCTGTTGATCTCGGCCCACTCCGACGCGCGCGGAGCGAGGTCACGAAGGCAGCCTCCCTGCGCGCGGTGGACCTCCACCCCGCCATAACAGGAGGGCAGAAATCCCTGGTAGCGCCTCTGGTCGTAGTCCTGCAACTCCGAGAACGACATCGTCAGCGTGACGGGCGGCAAGCCCGCCTGCGGCCCCGGTAGGGGTTCGCTCTCGGCGTTGAAGCTGAAATAGTCTCTTCTCGTGACGGTGCTGACGGGCGCCTTGCCCTCGGCGTAGATGCGCACCCGCCCGCGCGTCGGCGAGAACACGTCCACCCGGAACGCCTTCACCTCCTTGATGGTGCAGTAGACGTTGACGACGATGACCCGGTCATTCCGGTACGCGCAGGCTTTCACGCGGTGGTTCCCGGTCCACGGGCCCGTCCCGATGTACGTCCACGGCCCCGACAGGGCGTCCTGTACCGCCTCGTCCAGCGAGTAGAACGCCTGGGGCGGCGGCACGTGTACCACCGGTGGCTCGAACGGCGGCGGCGCGGGGACCGGAGCAGGGGGGCCGGGAGTCTTCACCGCCGCACATCCGAGGGCGAGAAACGCAAGCAACCATCTCATTCGCTTTCCTTCCGGTGCCGCTTGTCACGCATCTCGCGCGCCATTCCCGATGCTACCCACAAGAACGTCTGCACGTCGATGAAGTCTCGCGGAGCGAGCCCTCGATCGCCGAGCGTTCTCGCGACGTGTTCGTAGAGATCGCGAACCAGTTCGTAGGTGCGTGCGTTCGGCTGCGGATCGTACTCGACGTCTATGCCGGTGGCCTTCGAGGCGCGTTCGATGAAGGTCGGCTTGACGAACGGCCAGCGCTCCGGGGCGAGCAGAAAGGGCAGCAGTGAAACGATGGGCCACTTGGCTGCGCCATGCGGCGCGAGAGCCGTGGCCAGTTCTTCGAGGGCAGCAGGTGTGCGCTCGCCGGCCTTCACGAGGCGAACGAGTCTCTCGGCGACGTCTTGATGTGCCGATTCAGGGATGTCACCGAACTTCATCAGCTCGTTCGGGAACGCGAGGTTCACCTTCGCCAGAGAGCGCCGTGCCCGCTGCACGATCTCGGTATAGCCGCGGCTTTCCAGGAGGGTGTCCAGCACCTCGGGACTCAGCTCCTTGCGCGCGTACTCGCCAGCTTGAACCTTGTAGTTTCGCTCCGTGTCGTCGCACTCCTTGGATCGAAGGCCGCCCGGAAAAAGCTCGAGGAACTCCTTGATGAAACCATCGAAACGCTTCGGCAGCTCGCGCCTGGCTTCTGCTCGTTTTCCGTCACGGTCGGCTCTCGGCCAGTCTTCGCGCTTTCGGAGGCGATGGTCCGTCGGTACCTCCGTCTCCGCGATCTCCAGCAAACCCGGGAACGACTTCGCGAGTTTCTTGTAGCCGACACCCTCGAAGAGGACGTCCAGGTTTGCGGCGTCTTCACCGGCCACCACGCCAAGGCCCCACTCGTCCTTCTTCGGGTGTCGCACGAAGCGCATTCACCCAGGATAGCGCAGATGATGCCGCCTCCGGGGCGGACAACTCGCGGGGGAGCGAAGCCCCTTTCGGCCTGGCGATGCCACGGTGGGAACAAGCCTCGATGCTGTTCTCGTCACCTCCCGTGCTGCGGGCCGTTCGTCGACTGTTGCGTCGTACCGCCGGAGTTCACGCTTCCATGCCGGGAAGTAGGACGCGCGTGCGCATTGCGCCTCGGGCTCGCCGTGGTCAGCGGGGCAGCAACACGTGAAAACCAAGCTCCCTGGCGGCGGCGGCCTGAGTGTCATCGTTCGTCAGCAGGCGGTCGGCCGACAGGGCCTGCATCGCCGCCAGGTGCAAGCGATCGAGGGTTCGACAATGTGTCGTCTTGCCGAGCGGAAGGATCTGCTCCTCGGCGATCTCGTGCAATCCGGCCGGAGTGGCGACAGTCTCGAACGGGGCGAGCGCGAGGACCGCCTGCATCCGGGTGACCAGGCCGTCGGCGGCACGCTTTGTCATCAGCCGGCCTGATAGCCGAGCTCCGATCTGCACCGACGCTTCGAGCCGCGCCAGGCTGGACACCAGCACCTGCGCCTCGGCCGCGACGAGCTCCGCCACCTTCTGGCTCTCCGGCTCCGCGAAAAGGAGCTTCAGCAGGCAGCTCGTGTCGAGGTACAGAGCCATCACTGGCGGCGCGGTCAGTCGGCGCGGTCGAGGGCCAGGAGTTGATCCGTCGACGGTCCGGTCTTCTTCCCTTTCCCTCGCCAGAAGCGGGCCAGCCAGACTGCGTTCGCCCGGGGCTCGAACCGGCGTCGGGTCTTCTGCGACGGGGGACGGTAGGGTGTGATGCGGGCGACCGGCTGTCCGTCCCGCGTCACGATTATCTCGCCTTCCTGCGCCAAGGCCTTCTCAGCCTCGGTCCAGTGAAGCCGCACATCGCGGACGGTCATGCGCCTCATCGTACCTGCAATGTTAACATGTTTCACATAGCGTTCATGGTTCTGGATCGGATCGCATGCTGAGTACGATCAGCTGCTCCAAGGCAGTGAACCTGACGGGGCCCGTCGGCTTCCGCGCGGAAGCCCGACGGTTCCGGTACGGCACACGTGGGAAATCTCCTTCACCGCTCCTCCGGCTTCTCCCTCGGTGCGCTCGATCCGATCAGAGGTTCCAGCTGTCGGGCCGCGTCCCCGAATGCCGACGGGTCCAAGCGCAGCGCCTCATTCAGATGACGGCGCGCCTGGTCGGCTTCGGTGCCCCCCGCCAGCGCGACCGCGAGGTTGAAGTGGGCGCTGGCGAATTCGGGCGCGATCCTGATTGCCTGCCGGTAATGCTCCATGGCCTCGGCCGTACGCCCCTTCTGGGCTAGCAGGCTGCCGAGGTTGTTGTGAGCCTGCGCCTGCTCGGGATCCAGCTTCAGTGCCCTGCGATAATGCCGGACCGCTTCAGCCAGGTCAGCCTGTCCTGACGGTGTCGTCGTGGCCTGCGCTTGTGGTGTGACGAAGGGGGCGCGGAGTTGCGCTTGCACCATCAGCGCCGTGGCCAGGTTGGCGTGTGCTCGGGACGAGCGGGGATCGAGACGCAAGGCTGTCCGGTAGTGCTTCATCGCCTCGGCCAGCTCGCCGCGGCCAGCCAGGACGCTCCCGAGGGTGATCTGGGCGCGTACGTTTTCCGGTCGCTTCGCAACGGTGTCCTGCCAGAGGCGGAGCTCGCTCCCGTAGTCGGCGTTGCGTCGGACGGTCATCCCGGCCAGCGTCAGGGCAGCCACGCCAGCCAGTGCCACTCCCAGGCGGTGGCAAAGGCCCGCGCGGCCGAGGCGTCGCTCGAGCGCGCCCAGTCCTTCATACGCGCCTAGCACGAGCAGAACCAACAGCGGTGCCAGAGGCAGATACATGCGGTGCTCGACCGCGAGGTCAGCGATGGGAATCACGCTGGAGGTGGGGCCAAGGACGAGAAAAAAGAATGCTCCCAGGAATCCCAGGGTCGGTTGCCGCCGCCAGGCAATGAATGTGGCAGCCAGCAGGCTCCCGACGAGCAGCGACGCTGGTAGCCACTCGCCCGCGGTGCGCGCAACCGGCCACGCGTAGTCGAAGCAGAGCGCGTCCGGCCAGAGAGCGAGCCGCAGGTAGTGGACGATCACGCCCGGCTGGCTGATCCCGTACTGGAAAGAGTTGATGCCGGTGATTCCGAATCCCGCCGTGGTGGTACGGAAAAGAGCCACAGCGCCGATCGCGGCTAGCATCACCCAGGTCGCTCCCAGGCCCGCGTATGCGAACGGGCGCCGACGGAGAGCCTCTGCGAATGACGGGGAAAGAAACGCCCGATCGAAGAGCAGCGCTGCCAGGGGGGCGGTCATCATCACCGGCTTGGTACCCATACCGACGGCGCATGAAGCGACGGCAATGGTCTGCCACAAGCGGGGTCGCCCACCCTGGGCGCTGCGTGTCAGTGCGTACAGCATGAGGAGATAAAAAAACGCCATCAACGATTCGCCGCGCTGGATCACGTAGGTAACGCTGCTGGTCTGTAGCGGGTGGACCGTCCACAGCAGCGCGACGGCGAAGGCGAGCGGTACCACCGACGTGCGATAGCGAGGGCCGACCTGCGGAAGGGTGAGTGTTCGGCGGACTAGTCCGAAGAGAACGAGGGCTGCGAGGGCGTGAATCGCCAGGTTGAAGACGTGATAGCCGGCCGGATTCAACCCACCCAGCGCGTAGTTGAAAGCGAGCGTATAGATGACGACCGGTCGGTTCAGGTTTCCGGCAATCACCTGGTCCGGCCGCCAAAGCCGACGGATGTGCAAGTTCTGCTCGATCTCACGATGGTCATCGAGCACGAACGCTCCTGCGAAGCTGTTGTGGTACGCGAGCAGAGCCGCACCCATCAGCAGCGGGACCACGACCGCCCGCGCCACCGCGGACGAACCTCGATCGCCGGCGTCCGTTCCTCGGCCAGCGCCCGTGCCCATCGGTTGTGATCGTACGGGAACCGACGGGGCGGGTCCATCCCATCACGCGACGATGACGCGACGATGATGCGACGCGAGGACGCTGATCGAAGTTAGGATGTTGTGAGCATGGGCGTTTTCCTCACGAGGCTCATCTCGGTGTTCGTCGTGCCCCTCCCGATCGCCGTGCTGCTCATCGGCACCGGCGTCGGGTTGCTCTGGTTCTCGCGTCGACAGAAGACCGGAAGGGTGCTCGTGACTGCGGGCCTGGGTGTGTTGCTCCTCTTCGGCTTCAGCATCGTGTCGGGCGCCATGATCGCCGGCCTCGAGGCAGGCCAGGAACCGCTCTATCCCCGCGACAAGCTCGTCAAACGCTCGATGTCTGGTCCGCCACCGCACTGGATCGTCGTGCTCGGCTCCGGGCACGTTTACAATCCTGCGCTACCGCCCTCCGCCCAACTCAACTCGTCCGCCGTGGCACGGCTCATCGAAGGCATCCGCCTTTACCGCTCGCTCCCGGGTTCGAAGATCTTCGTCTCTGGCGCTCCCGGCGAGCCTGTGAAACACGGTGACATGCTTGCTGCTGCCGCCCGCGACCTCGGCGTGCCCGACGACGACGTCGTGGCCGACATCAGCGCGTGGGATACGCGCGGTGAGGCCCGCGCTGTCTCGGCCCGGGTCGGCACCGAGCCCTTCATCCTCGTCACATCCGCATCGCACATGGATCGGGCCCTCGACCTCTTTCGCACTCTCGGCATGCAGCCCATCCCGGCCCCCACCGACTACTCCGGCATATCCGCCCCGGGGGTCACCCTGGATGATTTCGTGCCGCAGCCGGGCGCCCTCGGGAATAGCACGCGCGCCGTGCACGAGTACCTCGGCTACGCGTGGTTGCGGCTCCGGGGCGAGAAATAGCCCCTCAGGTCCGCAGGGCCGCATGCACTGCCGCGCAGACCTGCTCGAGTTGATCGTCGGTCAACCCCAACCCCGAGGGGAGATACAGACCACGCCGGGCGAGGCGTTCGGCCACGGGATACTGCTCCCGCTCGAAGAGCCCGAGCCGGCGTAAAGCGGGCTGTTCGTGGAGTCCCAGGAAATAGGGACGTGTCTCCACTCGGCGGCGCAAGAGCTCTGTACCCAGGGCCTCGGCGTCCAGAGGGTGGTCGTCTGCCAGGACCAGCCCGTACATCCAGAAGATGCTTCGCGCCCACGGCCGCTCGACCGGCTGTGCGACCCCGGGGAGATCTCCCAGACGCCGGCGGTACTCGAATCCGAGGCGACGCTTCCGCGCCACGATTTCGTCGATGCGTTCCAGTTGCGCCAGCCCGAGAGCGGCTTGCAGGTTGGTCAACCGGAAATTGAAGCCCAGCTCTTCGTGAAAGAAGCGGCGGTGGGGCGAAAGTGCCAGATTGCGTAGTGAACGCAAGCGATCGGCCAGCCGTGGGTCGTCGACGAGCACCATTCCTCCCTCTCCCGTGGTCACCGCCTTGTTGGCGTAAAAGCTGAAGCAGCTCATCTGGCCCAATCCCCCGCAGCGCTTCCACCGGGGAGCGGCGCTCGAACGCCCGGTGAGGTATTCCGCGCCGTGCGCTTCGGCCGCGTCCTCGATGATCGTCAGCCCATGCTCGTCCGCCAGTGCGCCAACGCGATCCATGTCCACCGGGTGGCCGTAAATGTGTACAGGCATGATGGCGCGGGTTCTCGGCCCTATCCGCGCCGCGAGCTGCTCGGTGTCCAGACAACCGGTGTCGGGGTCCGAATCGACCAGGACGGGGACTCCGCCCTGATAGACGACGGCCATTGCGCAGGAAACGATGGTGAAGGCCGGCATGATCACCTCATCGCCGGGCTGCAAGTCCAGTGCAGCGATGGCCAGCTGAAGCGCGCTCGTTCCACTGCTCACGGCGATTCCGTGGCGGCGGCCGCAGTACGATGCCCAGCCCTCCTCGAACCGTTCCAGGAACGGCCCAGCGGATGAGATCCAGCCGCTGCGCAGGCATTGCGTCACGTACTCGCTATCGCGTTCGTCGAGGCGGATCGCATTGACCGGTATGAGCGAGCTGGCCGTCACTGTCATGGGCCCTCGAGTCGCAAGCGGGCGATGAGGGCGAGGTACTTCGCGCCTTTTCGAAAAAAACCGAGCCGCGTTTTCGACTGGCCTCGTCGGCGATCGGCAAGCACGTAGGGGACCTCGACGATGCGGTAACCGCGACGGTGCGCCCGGTAGATCAGATCGATGAAGTACTCGCCATAGTCTCCCCGGAGGGGAATCGCATCCAGCACCTGGCGGCGGACGGCAATGAAGCCGCTGGTATAGTCGCGGAATCCGCGCACCAGGAGCAGACTCGCCAGGCCCGTGACGGCGCGGCTCGCCAGGCGCCGCATGGGAACGTCGACTCGGTCGTCCTTGCCTCCCTCGACGAAGCGCGAGCCGACCGCGAGGTCGTACCCCTCGGAGACCTTCGCGACGAGGCGAGGCAACGCCGCCGCAGGCATCGACAGGTCGCAGTCCATCCAGCAGACGATCTGTCCTCGCGCAGCCGCGATGCCCTCGGTCAGTGCCGAAGTCAGGCCACGGCGGCCGACCCGATGGATGAGCCGAAGGCCCGGGGTGGCCGCGCATCCGTCGCGCACGATGCGCCAGGTGCCATCCGGAGAGTCGTCGTCTACCACGATCATTTCCGTCTGAAAACCACGCAGGGCAGATGCCACCTGGTCCACGAGTTCGGAGATGTTCTCCGCCTCGTTGTAGGTCGGCAAGACGACGCTCACGGCAACGGGACTCGTCATGACGTGGCGGTGAGAAGCTGCAGGTAGGCGTCGGTGACCTCGCGGGCGCTCCCATCCATCACGACCCGGCCACCCTCGACCAGGATCGCGCGGTCGCAGAAGCGACGGATGGTCTCGACCTCGTGGCTGACGAGGAGGATCGTGCACCCACGCGCGCGCAGGGCCGGGTAGCACTCCTCGCAGCGGGCGCGAAACGCGGCGTCGCCGACGGCGAAGATCTCGTCGAGGAGCAGGATGTCACCCGCTGCGGCGAACGCGACGGCGTAGGCGAGGCGCGCCGCCATGCCACTCGAGTAGTGCTTGAGCGGCATGGCGGCGAAACGCTCCAGCTCGGCGAACGCGAGGATCCCCGGGAGGGCCGCCTTGAGCTCCTGCAGCGTGAGACCGAGCGCGGTCCCCATCAGCGAGGCGTTGTCGATCCCGTCGAGCTTGCCGTTCCAGCCGACGCCCAGCTCGAGGACCGGCGTGAGCGTGCCGCGTACGTCGACCGAGCCGACATCGGGAGCGTAGATGCCGGCCAGGATCTTGAGCAGTGTGCTCTTGCCCGATCCGTTACGTCCCATGATGCCGATCGCCTCGCCGCGGTGGACCTGGAACGTGACCGACCTCAACACATCCAGCTGTTCGGTGCGCCGCGGACGGAAGAAATCGAACGCGTGCTCGCGCAAGGTGTCGCGGCGGACGCTCGGGATGAGGAAGCTTTTGTGAAGATCGCGCACCTCGATCACGGCGGGCGCGCCCACGACGCCGCTCATAGCCGCTCGACCGCGCGGCGCCCGAGGCGCTTGAAGATCACCGTCCCGGCGACGACGACGACGATCGCCTCACACACGAGCAGGAGGTGGCCCTTGCTGGACGGGGTCACGTTCTCGACCAGGACGGAGCGTGCGAACTGCACTACCGGGGTTACGGGCCACAGATAGAAGAAGGCGTGTATCCTCTCGGGGAAGACCTCGATCGGGTAGACGATCGGCGCCAGGAAGAACCCGGCCTGCAGCGCGAGATCCCAGAACTGGTTGAGATCGCGGTAGCGCAGGAACAGGACGCTCGCGCCCAGCGAGAAGCCGAACACGATGACGGCGTAGAGGACAAGGTAGAGCGCGAACAGGGCGATGTGCCCCGGGCTTGCCCAGCCGTGGAGCAGGCCGATTGCAGCGACAACTGCGACCGAGCTCGCCAGGAGGCGGATGACGGGGGTCCCCAGCGACGTTGCGACCACGATCCACAGCGGCACCTTCACCTTGCTGATGAGGAACCCCTTCGTCAGAAGGGATTCCATCCCCGCGCGGGTCCCTTCGTTGAAGAAGTCCCACAGCGTGAGCGCCACCATCAAGTCGAACACATACGTGCGCTGCGGGAACAGGAATCTGAAGACGCCGAACAGCACCAAGAAGAGCGCGAGCGGCTTGAGCAGAGCCCAGACGAAACCGCTGGCGCTGCCGCCGTGGTACCGGGCCTTGAAGTCGGTGCGGATGAGCGTCCACGCGAGCCCGGGTAGGTGCCGGCGCGGCGAGTAGGCCGTGGTCACCCCGCTGGGCCGGAGGAGCGACAAGACGTTGGAAGGGTCAGCCACAAGCTCGGCGATCGTATGCTGCCGTCGTCGTGGACGTCAAACTGCGAGCGCGGCGTCGAGCGCGGCGGCGAACGCGGCTGGCGAGCAGTCGCGCTCCACCCGTGCCAGAGCGCCTCGGCGAAGGGCCTCCCAAAGAGTGCGGTCGCGGTAGAGGCGAGCGCAGTGACGTGCGAAGTCCTCCGGGGTGTCCGCAACCAGCAACTCCTGCCCGTCATGCCATCCGAGCTGCCGCGCGAGCAGCGACGTGCAGACCACCGGCACGCCGTGAGCGGCTGCGTCGAGCACCTTGAGCGGGATGCCGGCGGCGTACCGGCTCGGTGCCACGAAGATCCGAGCCTGATCGTAGACCGGCACCAGGTCGGCGACGCGGCCGAGAAGCTCGAGGCCAGGGTTCGCCTGCGCGACGGAAATCTCGTCGGGGACGCGCCCGCCGACCACGCGGAAGTTCGCGCCTTCACCAAGCTCGCGCCTCAACGGAGGCCAGATCTCGCGCAGGAACCAGCCGACAGCGTCGCTGTTGGGGTGGCGCAGGCCGGCGAACGCGCCGACGAACAGCAGGCCGGTGCGCTCGACGAAGGGGCGCGGCGTGGGTGTCGGCGCAAGCGCGTGACCGACGGTGACCACGCGGGGGCAGCCGGCGGCGACGAACTGCTCGCGCTCGAGCGCAGAGGCGGCGATCACCACCGCGGCGCGGCTGGCCAGGGCCAGCTCGTCGGCCAGCTCGCGCGCCTCCTCGGCCGGCGTGACGGGCTCCCCGGAAAACCGGCGCCTCTCGGCGTTCCGGCGCGCAAACAGCGCCTCGGCGTCGTAGACGAGCGGCGCGCCCGCGCACTTTCCGTCGGTGATCGACGAGGCCAGGAGGCGCATGTTGTCGGGACGGCTGGCGATCACGTGGTGGTAGTGACCGGCGCGCTCCGCCAGGAACGAGCGTAGGCGCTCGCGTCCGAGGCCGAGCATGACCTCCACCTCGGCAGGCAGGTCCTGGTACACCGTGCCCCAGTCGTCCTTGGTCGCGCAGGTCGGGTAAAGGGTGACGGTGTCGCCACCCTCGTGCAGCGCGCGCACCAGCGCCAGGGCTCGCGGGAAGCCGGCGCCGTCGACGGGATGAGGCGCGCGATCGTCGATGATCAGAACCCGCCGGCGCCTCGGGGGGCGGGCGCGCGCCGCGAGTACGCCAGCCGCGCGCGGCACCTGCTCGCGGTCCAGCCAGGCGGCGTGCTTGTGACGGAAGCCGAGGCGATGCGCCGCCTGCAGCTCCAGCGCCCCCGACGCATCCCTGGTGCTGGCGAATTCGAAGTGGAGCACGACGGCGCGGGGCTCGTAGACCACCCGCTTGCCCACCTGCCACACCCGGAGGCAGTAGTCTGTCTCCTCGTAGTAGGCCGGCTGGAACGCCTCGTCGAAACCGCCCAGCGCCGCGAACAGTGCGCGTCGCGTGAGCAGGAACGCGCCCGAGCAGTAATCCACGTCGCGGCGGAACATCGCTTCGGGCGCGAGCGGGGACTCGCCGCGGGCGTAGCCCTGGCACGCGCCGTCCCGCCAGACGATGCTACCTGCCTCCTGGAGGCGGCCGTCCGGCAGGACCAGTTTGCCGCCCACGACCCCCACGTCGGGCATGTCGCGCAGGATCGTTACCGCCGCGTCCAGGCTGCCGGGCATGACCTCGGCGTCGTTGTTGAGGAGGAGCAGGAACTCGCCCTGGGCCACGCGCGCGGCCGCGTTCACGGCCATGAGGAACCCCTGGTTGACCGGGCTTTTCATGACGCGGGCTCCGTCGATCCGATCGAGCAGCGCCGGCGTCCGGTCGGTCGAGGCGTTGTCGACGACGATCACCTCGGCGGCCTGGGCCGCGAGTGAGCGCAGGCAGCGGAGCGTGAGTTCCGCGCGGTCATGGAGCACAAGAACGACCGACACCTGCGGCGTCCCGCGCGGCGCGAGATCCAGGCGCGCGCCCGACGCCAGGAAGGTGTCGAGTTCCTTCACCGCGACGCGCCCGAGCGTCTTCTTGGCCTTGAGCAAGTCGCGCGCGAACGGCGAGGGGATGACCACACCGGGCCCCGCGGAGATGTCCTCACCGCGTAACTCCTCGTGGTGCAGGCGGAGATCCCGTAGCCAGAGTCTCGGCGAGGCGGGGAGCCGCCCCTCGCGCAGAGCCAGGACGGCCTTCCTCGCCGCCGTCCGGAGGAACTGCCAGAGTGGAACCCCGCGCATCACCTGTCACCTCATTTGGGCGCCAGGCGGCGCAGGTCCGCCTCGACCATGATGCGGACGATCTCGCCCAGCCTCACCTTCGGTGCCCAGCCGAGCTTGTCTTGCGCCCGTTGCGTATGGCCGCGCAACTCGTGGACCTCGGCCGGCCGGTGCAGCGCCGGGTCCACCACGACGTGCTGACGCCAGTCGAGCCCGACGACATCGAAGGCCATTGCCACCAGCTCCCGGACCGAGTGGGTCTCGCCCGTCGCGATGACGTAATCGTCCGGCTCATCGCGCTGGAGCATCAGCCACATGGCGTGGACGTACTCGGGTGCGTAGCCCCAATCCCGCCTCGCATCGAGGTTCCCGAGCATGAGCTGGGACGCCAGCCCCAGCTTGATGCGGGCCACGTCGTGGGAGATCTTGCGCGTGACGAACTCGATCCCTCGTCGCTCGGACTCGTGGTTGAAGAGCAGCCCGCTGCAGGCGTGCAGCCCGTGCGACTCCCGGTAGTTGCGCACCAGATGATAACCCGCGAGTTTCGCGATGCCGTAGGGCGAGCGGGGATGGAACGGCGTCGTCTCGTCCTGAGGAGACGACCGGGCATTGCCGAACATCTCGCTCGATCCCGCGAAGTAGAAGCGACACCTGGGGACAAGCCGCGTGATCGCGGAGATCACGTCGTGGGTCCCATCGAAGTTGCTGCTCATCGCTGACAGCGGGTCGTCGAAGGAATAGCTGACGAAGCTCTGCCCCGCGAGGTGGTAGCACTCGTCGGGGCGCACGCGTTCGACGACCTGGAAGGTGGACCCGGAGTGCAGCTGGACCTTGTCCAGGATGTGACGGAGCCGCCACAGACGCACCGCCGGATCCTCGATCGCCACGCGGCGGACCAGACCGTGGACCTCGTAACCTTTGTCGAGGAGGAGCTCCGCCAGCCACGAGCCGTCCTGCCCTGTGATCCCGGTGATGAGCGCGCGTTTCATTGGATCGCGTCCAGGCTGGTAGACTGGCACCATCGATCATCGCACAGGTCTCGGCACAGGTCTTCTCGCGCGGGCTCGGACGCTGGTGCTGCGTGCTGGCAAGGTCGGCCAGAGGCTGCTCCCGGAACGGCTGAGGACGCTTGTCGCCGGCGATCGGCCGCTGTGGCGGAGCGTGGCCGCGTACAGCGGCTTTTATCCGATAGGCCCCACCGAGCAGGCGAGGGGAGTCGCCTGGATGGCCCGCGAAGCCTCGGTGCGCCTCGCGGGCGCCAGGCCCGGAGACGAGGTGCGCGTCGTCGGACATTACGATCCCGGACCTTACGCACGAGCGTTCCGGACGAATGAGAACCCGCTCTGGATCGAGATCGACGGCCAGCCGTTCCAGGAGCTGATCCTGTCGAAGGGGGGTGCGTTCGAACTGGTTGCCCGTCTGCCCCGCGCGGGCTCGGTGCTCACGCTGCGCACGGCGCACGCCTTCGTTCCGGTGGTCGACCTCGGCGGCGGCGACGACATCCGGGAACTGTCGCTCCAGATCGCCCGGATCGAGCTGGGCGGCCGGCCTGTGCTCGACTTCGCGCGGGCGGGTCGGCCGTACGCTGCCGAGCCGGAGGTTCCAGTCGGGATCAACGTCGTGGGGTTTCTTCACGAGCCGACGGGCCTTGGCCAGCTGGCAAGGCAGTGCGTCGCTGCGTGTGACGAGGGTGGCTTGCCGTTCGTCGCGGTGGATGTCCGGGAACCGACACCGACGCCTCATCCCGTGAACCTGATCCACGTCAACGCCGATCAGATCCCGAGCGTGTGTCGCTTCCTTCGTCTGCGCGATCGCTACAACGTGGGCGTGTGGATGTGGGAGCTGGCGGAATTTCCGCCAGAGTGGCTCTCCAGCTTCGATTTTCTGGACGAGATCTGGGCTGCGAGCCGGTTCATCCGTGATGCCGTCGCCGAAAAGTCGCCGCTGCCGGTGGTCCACATGCCCCCGGCGGTCGGCTTCGACGTCCGTGCCGATCTACGCCGATCGGATCTCGGTCTTCCGGAAGGGGAGTTTCTCTTTCTGGTGATGTACGACATGCGCTCGTTCCAGGCGCGCAAGAACCCCGAGGGCGCCATCGAGGCGTTCCGCCGGGCGTTCCCCGATCCGGGCCGCGCCCGCCTCGTCGTCAAGGTGAACCACGGCAGTGACGATCCGGCCTCCCTGGCCCGTCTGCAGCAGCGCCTCGCCGAGGTGCCGGGCGCGATCCTCATCGATCGAACGTTTGCCCTCGACGAGGTTCACGCGCTCGAGGCGCTCTGCGACGCCTACGTCTCGCTTCACCGCGCCGAGGGCTGGGGTTTCAACTTGATCGAGTCGATGTACCTCGGCAAGGTGGTCATCGGCACGAACTGGTCGGGCAACGTGGACTTCATGGACGCCAACAACTCCTGCCCGGTGAACTACCGCCTCGTGCCGCTGACCGAGGACCACGGCCCCTACCGCGCCGGTCAGCTGTGGGCCGACCCCGACCTCGATCAGGCAGCGTCGTACATGCGACGCTGCGTCGAGGACGAGGCCTGGCGGCGGACGCTGGAGGGCGCAGCGCGCAGCACGATCCGGGCCGAGTACTCCCACAAGGCGGTGGCCGAGCGCTACCGGCGCCGCCTTCGCCTCATCGCGAGGCGGCTCTCATGACGGCGATCCTGGGGCTGTCCGCCTACTACCACGACTCTGCGGCGGCGCTGATCGTCGACGGCAAGGTCGTGGCCGCAGCTCAGGAGGAGCGGTTTTCGCGCAAGAAGCACGACCACCGCTTTCCCGAGCAAGCGCTCTCCTATTGCCTGCGCGAGGCGGGCATCGGCGTCGACCAGATCGACTACGTGGCCTTCTACGACAAGCCGCTCTTGAAGTTCGACCGCCTGCTGGAGACGTACCTCGCCTATGCGCCGGCGGGATTCCGCTCTTTCGCGCGGGCGATGCCGCTGTGGCTGCGCACCAAGCTGCACCTGCCGCGCCTGATGTCGCGCGCGCTCGGGGGACAGTACCGCAAAGCTTTTATCTTCCCCGAGCACCATGAATCGCACGCGGCCAGCGCGTTCTTCCCGTCGCCGTTCGAGCGAGCCGCGATCCTGACACTGGACGGGGTCGGGGAATGGGCGACCGCCAGCTTCGGCGTGGGTGAAGGCAACCGGATCCGCTTGCAGGCCGAGATGCGCTTCCCGCACTCGCTGGGCCTTCTCTACTCGGCGTTCACCACCTTCACTGGCTTCAAGGTGAATTCGGGCGAATACAAGCTGATGGGCCTGGCGCCCTACGGCGAGCCGGTCTACGCGGATCTCATCCGCAAGCACCTGCTGGACCTCAAGGACGACGGCTCGTTCAGGATGGACATGCAGTACTTCCGCTACTGCCAGGGCCTGACGATGACCTCGCCGCAGTTCGACGCGCTCTTCGGGGGCCCGCCGCGCAAGCCGGAGGCTCCGCTCACCCAGCGCGAGATGGACATCGCGGCGTCGATCCAGGCGGTCACTGAAGAGATCATGCTGCGCATGGCCCGCCACGTACATCGTGTCACGGGAATGAAGGACCTGTGTCTGGCAGGTGGGGTGGCGCTCAACTGCGTGGGCAACGGACGAATCCTGCGCGAGGGCCCGTTCGAGAACCTGTGGATCCAGCCGGCGGCCGGCGACGCGGGTGGTGCGTTGGGCGCCGGGCTCTTCATCTGGCACCAGCTCCTGGAAAAGCCGCGCGTGGTCGCCGAGCTCGACAGCCAGCAAGGCTCGCTGCTCGGGCCGCGTTTTTCGTCGGGCGAGGTGCGCGCCGCTCTCGACGGCGCCAGGGCGGTGTACGACCACCACACCGACCAGGACGCGCTTTGCACGCTGGTGGCGGAACTGATCGCGTCCGGCAAGGTGGTCGGCTGGTTCCAGGGCCGCGCCGAGTTCGGGCCGCGCGCGCTCGGCTGCCGCAGCATCCTCGGCGATCCGCGCAGCACCGAGATGCAGTCGGTGATGAACCTCAAGATCAAGTTCCGCGAATCTTTCCGCCCGTTCGCGCCGTCGATCCTGCGCGAATCGGTGCACGAGTACTTCGTCACCCGCCCCGCCGAGGACAGCCCCTACATGCTGCTGGTCGCCCCCGTGCACCAGGCCCACCGCATCGCCGCCGACGACACGCAAGTGAGAGGGATCGACAAGCTGAAGGTGCAGCGTTCGGATCTCCCGGCCATCACCCACGTCGACCACTCGGCACGCATCCAGACCGTCGACGCCCACCGCCACGGCCGCTACTACAAGCTGTTGCGCGCCTTCCAGACCCGGACCGGCTGCCCGGTGCTGATCAACACCTCGTTCAACGTGCGCGGCGAGCCGATCGTCAACACGCCCCTGGACGCCTACCGCTGCTTCATGGCCACCAACATCGACGCCCTGGTGATCGAGGACTTCGTCATGCTCAAGGAACGTCAACCCGCCGGTGCGCACGACCGCGACGCGTACCTGGCGCAATTCACGCTCGACTGATGCGACTCGAGGACATCAAGAAGAACCCCGGCCGCAAGGACCTGCTGGTCTTCGGCATCGGGCTGCCCGTCATCTTCGCCATCATCGGCAGCAAGACGCATCACGCGCTGTGGTGGGTGGGTGGGGCACTGACGCTGCTCTACGCGCTGGTGCCGCCGCTGCGGCGGCCGCTCTACGTCGCCTGGATGCACGCCGTCTTCCCGATCGGCTGGACGGTGTCGCGCCTCATCATGGGCGTGCTGTACTATGGCGTGGTCACGCCGATGGGTCTCGTCATGCGCCTCCTCGGGCGGGACCCGATGAACCGTCGCTTTGACCCCGCCGCCAAGAGCTACTGGATCGAGCGCTCCCCGCCGCCCCCGCTGGAGCGGTATTTCCGCCAGTACTGATCAGGGCCCCGAACCACGTCTGACGTCTTCCACCTTCCGCGCGATCGCCCGCACGACGTGGTCGGCCAGGAGGTCGTCGCCACGGCCGGTCAGATGACCGACCTCGTCCTCGAAAACGGTATCCGTGACGTCACGAAAGATCGGCGTGGGATCGACGGCGTCCTTTTCCCGCGCGAGGACCTGACGATACGCGTCCGGTATCCACTGACCTGGAATCCACTCGGACTCTGGCTTCTTGGCAGCCTGCGCCCGCTCGTGAGCCGAGAGGACCTTGCCGCCGGGCCAGTACGGACTCGCCACGAGGATGTGGATGTACGAAGCTCCCCGCGATCTGGCCAGGCGACGCATCATGTCGGACCCATCGAGCCACAGGCGGATCATCTCGTCCTTGAGCTTCGAGCGATCCCGTTCGGCCACCTGGTTCCGGGGACCTTCCATTGTGTACCGTCGAAGGTCGTCCATTCCGGCTGTGCGGCGCTGGAGCTCCTGATCCACCGTGTAGCCCTGCCATCCAAGACGACGGTCGACGAGGGTCCAGATGAGATTGACGACGGCGCTGTTTCGCGCCAGCAAGGATTCGTTCAGCCCATGGGCGAGGCGCTGTCGTGTCAGCTGGACAAGTCGGCTTTTCGCAAGGAGATCGTAGGCGCCCAGATCGTCGAACGAAGTGAGAAGCTGGTCCCACAGGATGGGGTAGATGATCCGAGTTTCGCGGGCGGGATTCAGCTCGTTGTATCCGCCGAAATTGACGACGACATCGAAGTGATAGCCAGAAAGCAGCAGGTACGACAGCGTGTACAGTTGCATCGGCATTTCACCGGACGGAACTGCCGCGTTGACGAATCGAACGTCCTTCCCGCGAAATGCCGGTGTTTCTTGCAGCTTCTTCAACAAGCCCGAACTCGGGAGCCCCAGCTGGAAGGCGACAGAGCCGCCGAAGAGTCCCACGACGATGCGGTCGCGTGAAGGTTCACGTGCTACCGGACCTCCGTAGGCAAGGACGGCTTCCGTGTTCCAGAGACAGGGGTCACTGCCGAACTTGTCTCGCGAGCGGACGAATGCACGATAGGGGTGGATGCGATAGCCCACATCGACCGCCGTCGCCGCCTTCCTGACATCTGGCTGGTCCAAGCGACGTACGCGCGTCTCGTGAAGGCCTTCGAGATTCATCCCCTCCCCGATGAGCACCCGGTAAAAAATCCGCGCGCCCACCTCGGTGGTCAGCAGAACGATGAACGAGGCGATGGCGACGACCATGAACCTGCGCAGAGCACGTGACTCGAGAAGGCTCCTGACGCGGGAGTTCACGTTCATGGCCGTTGGACGTCAACCGTTCCCGACATCGGCCGGTATCTCGCGTCGAGGCGGCATTTCAGGTAATACTGAACGGACCTCATGTCGGGCGACGAGAAGGGAGCCCCCGGGTCCGCGCTGGAGAAAGCCGACGAAGGGAGCCGCGCCGGCTTCCTGGCCGAGGTCTGGGGGATCCTGAGAGAGAAAAAGAAGTGGTGGCTGGGACCCATCGTGGTCGTCCTGTTGCTGCTGGGAGTCCTTGTGGCTCTGGACAGCGGCACTGTGGCGCCGTTCAACTACAGCCTGTTCTGACGATACCACGCCGTCATGGTACGCCAGGGTCAAGGCGCGGCGAGTTGCCGCGCGACTTCTAGCGCTATTGTCCCGGGGAGGTCGGTGTCGAGGACCTCGACGAAGCCAACGCCAGCCCGCTCGATCTCGGACCGCTGCTCGTCAGCGGCAAAACCGATCCTGTCGCCCTGGCCGAACACCGCGACTACCGGTGCCAGGGTTCCAAGGAGGACATCATTGCTGCCCTGACCGGCAACCTCCTCCCAGAGCACATCTTCGCACTTCGCCAGCACATCGGTAGTCGCACCCCACGTGCGTATGGCCGTGAATCCAGAGCGCCGGCCGCCGACGCGCGATCACGTCCTCAGCAGTCGCAGACGAAGAACGGGTTGAGGAGACTCGCCGGGCCTGCCTTGAACACAGGCGCGAAGTTCTGGTATCGATCTGGTCGCCAGGCCCGATGACGGGCTCCTCGATGCCACCAAACGATATTTGTTACCACCGATGTTGAAGACGACCCGCGAGTTTCCTACGAGGCTCGCGTTTCCGTACTGCTGCTTGATGTCCGCCGGCTTCCCCCATTGCGCTCTTGATGCTTCCGCGAACCAGGCGCGGGCGATGATTCTCGAAGGTCGGTGTCGGCGCCGGCGGGCCTACCGCTGAGTCGAGCGACTGACTGCCGACTGGAAGTAGAAGTCGAGCATCGCGGTCAGCGGCGCGGCATTTCCCCGCAGCCGGCTACGAAGCGCGGCGCCCTCCCAGCAGTCCACCAGCAAGCTTGCCATGCGCCGCGTATTGGAATCGGCGGGGATGTCGCCTCGTTTCCGGGCCGTCTCCAGGCAAACGGCGATCCGCTCGGCGATCTGGGAAAAGCACCCCTCGATCTTGCGCCGGAACACCTCGCTCACGCCGGACAGTTCCTGTCCGAGTCCGCCCAGCAGGCAGCCCATGTAACCTTCTTTCCGGTAGTGCTGCTGCGTCAGCTCGAAGAACCGGCGCACGCGATCGAGCGGGAGACGGCCCTCGTCTCCGAGGCAGACGTCGAGGCCTGCATGCACGTGCTGCATGTACTGGTCGATGACCTGGAGTGCGAAGGCCTCCTTGTCCTTGAAGTGATGGTAAAAAGAACCCTTCGGAGTCCCCGTGGCCGCAAGCAGGGCCTGGATGCCCAGATCGTTGTAGCCATGCTCGAGGAGCATGGCCAGACCAGCATCGATCAGGCGCTGCTTGGTTGGATGAGTCATCTTCCCAGGGAAGGTGTTAGCCCTTCACCTTCTTTATCATGTGGTCGATGACGTGGCCGTGCTCGCGCTGGGGACTGAACATCACGATCTCGGCGTCAGCGTCGACCTTCACGTTGTGTCCGGGCGGCCAGTAGAAAAGGTCATTCGCATTCACTGTCTCCCGCGCGCCCTTGGCATCGGTCGTCGTGAGCTGGCCGCGCAAGACGAAGCCCCAGTGTGGGCAGTGGCAGTGGTTGCCTTCCAATCCCTGAAAGAGCGGGGTGGTATCGACGCCCGCCGAGAGAGTGAAACACTCGCCGCTGATCTTGCCGAATCCGCTCGCGTCGCCAAAATCCATTCGCTGACGGATCACGGCACCTGGAATCTCCATCCTGACGTCCACGTTGTCTTTCGCCACTCTCATGATCGTGCTCCTTTTAGACCGATCGGTCTAGTCGGACACGATACGCCTTGTGCAGGCGCTGTCAATGAAGAGGCTTCGTTCAGAAGCGAGAGAAGAAGGCCCAGGCCGCCTGGACACCGAAGTCGGGCCACTTGTGGCCGGCGGGATGGAGGCAGTAGTGCACGGGCGTCTGGCTGGGGCAGGCGTAGGCAACGCAAGGAGGCGGCGCAACGGGACTGGTGGTCGCGGAACAGCCTTCGCGGTCGCGCCAGAAATCACGTAGAGATTCTCGCGCGGGGACCAGTTCGCCCTGGCCGATGGTGATCCAGGCGGGAGGATGGCCCACGCAGTCCTCGGGCTTGAAGTAGGCGACCGCGCCGCCGATGGCGATGGCCCTGATGTCCCGTCGGTGGCAGCCGAGCACGCTGGAAAACGAACCGCCGCCGCTGAAGCCCATCGAGAAGATGCGGGCGGTGTCGATGCACAGGCCGCTCTTCACGCGAGCGATCAATGCCTCGAAGTAGGCGAGATCCGCCGGCAGGTCGCCTCGCCAGTCCCAGCCTTTGTCCTTGGGACGCGCCTCGGGCAGCACCAGCACGGCCTTGTCGCGCAGAAGCGGGCGCAAGGGCCTTTCACCGTCGACGGCGTCCCAGTACCGCAGACCGCTGTTGCCGTTCGGGTGAAGAGCGAGGACCAGGGGCCAGCGGCGCGCCTTCGAATAACCGTCGGGCAGGCGCACGATGAAGTGGCGCGTGACGCCGGCCATTTCCAGGGCGGCCAGGCCCTCTGCGAGATCAGTGCCGACCGCGCAACCGTCGGCGCCGAGGGCAGGTGTCTGGGCGGTGTTCTTTCGACCGGCACACGCCACCAGAGTCAGAGCCATCAGCGAGAGGGATCTCCACATCTGGAGGGTTATAGCCGAGGAACCGGGGACTCATGGCGGACTTGCGGGCGCCGCCTGCGAGGCCAGCGTCCGGAGCACCAGAGAGAGGTACGGATCCGCGACTCCGCTCCGGTCCTGCGCCATCTTCAACTCCCGCTGCGCGTCGGGGACGAGCCCCGCCGCCCAGTACGCGTACCCGAGTGTGGTGGCCGGGACCGGCGCGCCCAGCTCTCGCGCGCGGCGCAGGAACTCGCTCGACCAGTCGGCGACGCCTCGCAAGCCGTACCAGTCACCGAACGCCTGGAGCGCGCCCGCACTCCGGGCATCGCCCTGCAGCGCTGCCCTGGCCCGGGCGAGCCGGTCCGCCGCCTCTTCGTGGCGGCCCGGGTAGCGGAAGTCCCACAGCCTCATCTGGCGCCCGGTGTTGTGGCTGGTCAGCACCACGTTTCCGTCGGCGCTCATCGCCATCTTGTCGACCCGTTCGGCCCATCGAAAGGCATACAGCTCGCGACCGGTGCTGGTCTCCCAGAGGCGAAGGGTTCCGTCCCACGCCCCGGAGAGCACCAGCGCGCCGCTCGGCGCGGAGGCCAGATCCTGGATCTGGCGCGTGTGGCCGGTGAAGGTGCGCACTGCCGCCGCGCGACGCCAGTCCCACAACGTGAACGTGGCGCCGGTGGCGGCGAGCACATGACCTCCGTCGGGCAAGAAGGCAATGGCGAAGACCGCCGACGACGGTGCTGCCTTGAACCGTGCGCCCGCCGTACGTCCCGACAGATCGGACACGACCACCTCACCTCGTTCCGCGGCCCAGGCGACGAGCTGTCCGTCGCGTGAAAAGTCTGCTCGCCGCATGTGCGTTCCGTTGGCGATGGCGCGGGCCTGGGTCACGAGCTGCGGTTGCGTGGCGAGGTCCCACACCCTGACCGTGCCGTCGCGGGCGGCCGACATCAGGCGCCTCCCGCCATGATCCTGGGTGAACTCCAGGCAACGGATGAGCGCCGTCTGGCCCTCGAGAACATGCAGGAGGCGGCCCTCGACCACATCCCACACCCGCACGCCGCCGCCCGTTTCGCCCGTCGCCAGCAGTCTGCCGTCCGGCGAGAAGGCGAGGGCGTCGGCGACGCCGAGGCCCTCGGCCTCGAACGACTGCATCATCCGGTTCGTCGCCACGTCGAGCACAACCAGGCGCCCGGGCGAGGTCACCGCCGCAAGCCGCCCATCGGCCGCCAGAGCGATCTCGGAGATGGGCATGTCCCGATCCGCGAAGGTCCCCAGCGTCGCCTCGACCGGCCAGACGCCGACGTTCCCGTCGGAGGCGGCGGCAACCAGGGCCCGGCCATCGGGAGAGAAGGCGACCGAGGTGATCGGCGCCGCGTGTCCCTGGATGGTCCTGAGCTCGCGCCCGGTCGCCACATGCCACAGCTTGACGGTCCTGTCCCCGCTTCCCGAGGCCACCAGCTTGCCGTCGCGTGAGAACGCCAAGGTGTCGATCGAGCCCATGTGCCCCTGGAACTCCCTGAGCTCGCGCTCGGTCGCCAGATCCCACAGCCGGATGACCGCGGACACCCCGGCCGTCATCAACCATTTTCCGTCAGGCGAGAAGGCGTGGCCCGTGGTGTTCTCGCGCCGTTCGAGGCGGCGGGGCAGCGAACTGGTGTTTTCGCTATTGGAGACCAGCCGCCGGACCTCCGCACCGTCGTCGAGGTTCCATTGCCACCCGCCGCCGCCGCTGCCGGCGAAACCGAGGCGCCCGTCGGGCGAGAACGCCAGGATCGTCACCCCTGGACGATCCACGGCAAACGATCGCACGCGCGTTCCGGTCTCGGCGTCCCAGAGGGTGATCTCGCGGGACGACGCGGTCAGCGCGCGGCGGCCGTCCGGCGACAGGGCCACGACCTCCGGTCTCGGCGTCCCGGGGGGCGCCGACCACAGCCGCCGCCCGGCCACCAGATCCCAGACCGCGAGGATCGCTTCGCCACCGGCCACCAGCGCCTTGCCTCCATCGCGCGACAGAGCCGTCTCGACCTCGCGGGCCGGCACGCCCACCGAGGACAGCCGCACGCCCGTGGCGGCATCCCACGTCTGCAACATGCCGTCGGCCCCGGCGGTCACCACCCGCCGACCGTCGGCCGAGAAAGCGACGCTGGTGACCGGTGCGGCCCCTGTCGTCAACCAGGTCCAGGGGCTGGGCGCATGATGGTGGGCGTCGAGAAACCCGAGCATCGGCGTCGGATCCGGGCGCTTCCATCGTTCGAACAGCGTCCTCGCCTGCTGGTAGTTGCCGCGCGCTTCTTGCCAGCGTCCCTGAACACCGAACTCCTTGGCCTGCACGACCATCGTCTCGGCCCGGGCCAGGTCGGAGGTCCGCAGCGCCTCCGTGACCTTCACGGCGTACACGACGGCGCCCACAGTGACTGTGACGAGAGCCGCGGCGATCGACGCTCCTGCCCATGCCAGGGCGCGGTTCCGTTTCGCCCATTTCAAGGTCCTCAGCATCGGGCCGGCCGATCGGGCCCGGATGGTCTCGCCCTGAAGGTGCCTCCGGAGATCGTCTGCGAATTCGTGTGCCGTCGCGTAGCGCCGGCCCGGATCCTTCTCCATCGCCTTGCCGATGATGGCCTCGAGCTCAGCGGACACGGCCGAGCTCACCCGCCTGGGGGCGAGCGGCTCCTTGCGGAGCACGTCCATCATCACCGCGAGCGGGTTCGGTCCCTCGAACGGCGGACGGCCCGTGGCCAGGTCGTACAGCGTGGCGCCGAGCGAGTAGACGTCGCTGCGTTCGTCGCAGGGCTCGCCGCTCGCCTGCTCCGGTGGCATGTACGTCGGCGTCCCGAGCACCGTGCCCGTCATGGTCAGGGTGTCCCCGCCCTGGACCTGCCGCGCCAGCCCGAAGTCGGTGACGTACACCTGCCCGTCGTCGCCGAGCATCAGGTTGTGAGGCTTGAGATCCCGGTGCACGACCCCCTGGCGGTGGGCGTACGCCACCGCGTCGGCGACGTCCACCATGAGCCGCGTGCCGCGGTCGAGCGTTACCCGTATCTTGTCGAGCGAGCGCCCCTCGATCAGCTTCATCACCAGGTACGGTTTGCCGTCGTGCTCACCCACCTCGTAGATAGGGACGATGTTCGGGTGCGACAGCCGGGCGGCCATGCGTGCCTCGCGCATGAAGCGCTCGACGTCGGCGGGCTGCGCGTGCGCGTGGAGGATCAGCTTGAGGGCGACGGTCCGGCCGAGCCGGCCCTGGCAGGCACGGTAGACGACCCCCGCGCCTCCCCGGCCGACCTCGACCAGCGACGTGAAGTCTCCAAAGGCCTCGCCAGGGGTGTCGCCCACGCGGGCGGCCGGTTGAGCGATCAGCGTCTGCCCGAGCTCGTCGGCGGGATCGTCCACCAGACGCGATTCTAGCCCGATCGGGGCGGCGGGAAGACGACGAGGGTCAAATGGCTCGCGGGCCGCCACTCGGATTCGAACTCGGCCAGCGTGATGTCTCGCCATCCCCTGTCGGGATCGGCAAGGAGCACGCGGCCGCGCGCGCGGTGCAGGCCCACGACGACCGCATAGTGCTGGATGATCGCTTTGCTTTGCCGCATCTGGAGGCCGACCAGAACAGGGTGTCCCAGGGCCAGTTCGGTGGCGAGATCGTCGATCGTCCCCTCGATGAGGAATGCTTGAAGGCCGCGCGCCTGCGCAACGGAGCGCAATCGGCCCGCCGGGATCCCGTCCGGCGCCGCGGGGCCGAGCTCGCGGCGCACGTCATCGTGGCGGGAGTCAGGCTGCCAGCGGCCGAGCATCATGCCCAGCGCCGCCGCCCCGCATTCTGTCCTTGTTCGCTGTCGAATCAGTTGCACGCCGGGAGCCATCGCCCATCCGGGCTGGGCATCGACGTAGGCAGGGTGATGGGGCTGATGCGCGCCAAACGAGCAGCCCACGACCAGGAGAGAGGCGAGCCCACCAAGCAGGGGCCCGCACACCCCTCGCATCAGATCAGGATGAGGACCAGAACGACGAGCAGAACGATGATCGCCGTCGTCGTGGTGATGACGATCGTGCTGCCGCCGCCCTTGAACTGCTCCAGGTTCTTGGCGCTCGCTTCACGTTCCGCGTAACTTGCGGCCGGCGTCGTCGGGGCGGTGGGTTCGGTCGTCTTCTCGCCAATCACGGTGGGCGTTGCAGCAGGAGCCACGGTGGCAGCGGCCAGGCCCGGTCGGGCCAGCAACATCATGGCCAGGAGTGACAGCATGCGGACGAAGGTCGACATCCGATCATTCTCGACCATCGGACGCTGCGGGTGGGCGACTAATCTGTCGCCGTGAGACCGTCGTCACTTCGCGAGGAACGTAACATGATATAACATATAGCACCATGTCGTCCCGTATGCGCCGGCCGCGCATCCCGGGGCGACCGACGTGCTAAACAACAGGACCAACTAGAGCGCTACGGATGCGTCGCCGGCAGCTTGTCGAGCGGGAACTGAACGATGTGCACGTTGTCGATGAACAGCGGCGTCTCGGCGCGGCGCCCTCCGACGATGAGAATGGCGGACAGATGATCGCCGGGCTTCATGCTCTGGTTCTTCCTCTTGATCGGCTTGAGATCGGAGAGGCGTAGCGTCGCCTGGGCCCAGCGGCCGGTGGTGATGCGGGGGAGAATGGCGTTGTAGTTCTGCCGCTGCTCGACGTGCCTCACCTGCACCACCAGTCGCTCCGCCTCGGGGCCCACCCAGTAGTCGAACCGCAGCACCAACTCGGGCGAGTACAGGGTCACCCCCTGTCCGAGTGCGTCCTCGATCTTGACGCTGTTGTCGTGGGGCGCGTTCTGGAACGCCGTTCCGCCCAGGCAATAGCGACTGCCGTCTCGCGGCGGCCCGATCACCACGTCACCCTCGGACCAGGCAGGCGGAAGGAGCGCGTCCTCGAAGTCGAAGCTCAGGAGCACGGTTCCCTCGTCGTCCGGCACCGCCACGGGGGGCACGAGCGTGAACGCCGCACCCAGGCCATGCACGGTCGGTTTCTCCGTACCGACGATCTGGGCGAAGTGCCCCTGCGTGACCTCCACGCCCGGGTCTTGGGGGTTGCCGAAACGAGCTGAACCCTCGTACACCTCCAGTCGAGTGAGTTCGTCGTGCACCCGCAGGAGCCCGCGTCCGGCCGTGAGCAGCGCCCATCCGTGCGGAGTCTGCAGGGGCAAAGGACGAGCCTCCTCGGACCGCGCCTCGACCGTTCCCTTGTCGACGGCCAGCGTCCGATCGGCAAGCACACGAAGGCGGACCGCGCCCCCCATGGTGGCAAGGCGAGGCGCATTGCCGATGATGAGTGACGCCGAAGCGGGAATGTCGATGATGTCGCCTGACTCGACGGTGGTCGATGGCCCGAACCGCAGCACGCGCCGCCCGCGATGCAGCGTCACCTGCGCGGACACCTTCGCCACCTCGAGGTTGGGCTCGGCAACCGCGGCCGGGGGGCGGATGGGCGTCGTCGCAGGCGGCGGAGGCGCCTCCACCACCACTTCTGCCGCAGGCCGGTCCCGTCTCGAACGGAGCCCTGGCGCAAGGAGCAGGACCGCCACGGCGGTCATCGAGATCCCGGCGGCCACCAACACCGTCGTGCGGCGACGTCGGGGGGGGCGATCCGGCCCGATGCGGCCCAGGACGGCATCGACGAGATCGCTGGCCGTGGCCTGCTCGGGCCGCAGCCGGCGCAACGTCACCTCCAGCTCCAGGATGTCGAGGTGCGCGCGCGTGGCCTCGGGCGTGGCGCGCGCCAGACGGTCGAGCTCCTCTTCCTCGGTGCGCGGGATCGGCCCGTCCACCGCCGCCACCGTCAGCTCCAGCAACCTGCTCATGTCTCACCCAGCCTTCGTTCGATGCACGTCTTGAGGGCGATGCGCACCCTGGTCATCAGCTGCCGGCTGGCGGCGCCGCTGCGGCCGAGTCGGGCCGCTATCTCCTCGAACCCCAGCCCCTGCTCGTAGCGCAGTTCGAGGGCCAGCACGGCGTCGCCTCCCAGTTTTTCGCGGCAGTCGACCAGCGCTTGCCGGAGCGCCTCATCACGTTCCTGCGCCGCCTCGTGGTTATCCAGCTTGGTGATCAAATACTCGCGGTAGAGCGCGAGCCGCCCGCTCTCGCGGCGCGCCCGCCGCAGCTCGTCGCGAATCAGGTTGCGCGCGATGGCCTGCACCCACCGGCGAAACCCCTCACCGTCCCGGTACTGATCCAGCGCCCGGAAGGCGTTGACGAAGGTCTGCTGGACCACGTTCTCCGTCAAGCTGGGATCGGCCAGCATGGCCAGGGCCACGTTGCGGACGTCGCGATGGAATCGTCGAATCAGCTCGGCAAAAGCGTCACGCCGGCCGGTCCGGGCCAGCGCGACCAGTTGCTCGTCATCGTCCACTCTGGCTCGCCATCCTAGCCTGGGTGATCGAAAGACGGGAGCGCCCGCGTCGTGGTAGCGGAGCGCGTGCATCAGGGCTTGAGGCCGTTGCCGGTGACGAGGTTGTCCTTGATGGTATTCGAGGCCCGCAATGACGACGTGTCGTAGATCCCGTGCGCGGTGTTGCTGCGGACGGTGTTGCCCGTGACGATGATGTCGTGCGCGCTGGTGCGCACCGCGATCCCGTCGCGGGCGTTCCGCTCGATGAGGTTGCCTTTGATCACCTGCGGGCCTGCGTTGAGCAGAATCCCGCTCTTGAGGTTGTCGGCGATGAGGTTGCCCTCCATGGTGATGTTGCGGACGAAGGACATCCCGAGGTGCCTTCCCGGCACGGCCGACTGGATGCCGTGGCCCTGGTTGCCCCGGATCAGGCAGCGGGTGATCTGTACGTTCTCGACCACGTCTCCCAGATTCGGCTCGATGTCGATGCCGTCCGCTGGCGACGTCCCCGTCGTATTGATGAGGGCGCTATCACGGATGACCGCGCCGTCCACGTCGATGATGGATATCCCTTGGCGCCGGTTTCCATCGAAAACCGTGCGGCAAATGGTGAGCTGGGAAGTGCGGACTTGGTTTTCCGATGTCACGTAGAGCCCATCGCCCCAACTCCCCTTGACCGTGACGCCGTCGAGGACCACGTTCTGGCTGCCCGCGACCCCGATCCCCATGCCCCACTCTCCCGACGTGCCGAGGTGCTGATCGCGTTCACCGAGGATCGTCCCCCCGACCACAGTGACATCCTTCGCCTGCCTGATGAGAATGACGCGATAGCTCCCGGCGCTGTTGGGCTTCACCTTCAGGACCGCCGAGGCGGTCATCCGGAAGGTCATGTCACTTTTCAACCGGAGACCGTACGAGGATGAGACATGAACCGCGTCGACCAGGTAGGTGCCGTCCGGGACCAGCACCGTGCCGCCCGAACCGGCGACGGCGTCGATGGCGCGCTGGATCGCCGAGGTGTCATCGGTGACCCCGTCTCCCCGCGCGCCGTGGTCGCGAACGCTCACGACCTTGCTGGAACGGGGGGCCGGCGCGCACCCTCCCGCCTTGGCAATCGACTGCCCGTCGGGGCCAGCCACAGGCGCGGGCGCGGGCATGACGAGGGGGGGAGTGACGAGGGGGGGAGTGGTGTCGGCAACTCGGCCTCCCTCGGCAGCCCGGCCTCCATCAGGCGGCGGTGGAGCCGGCTGGTCGGGGGCCGTCGGGCTCTCGTCCGGGGCCAGCCAGTCCGCCTCGGCCGTCGCTCCATCGATCGACCCACCACACCCGACCAGCAAACCCGCGAGAATCACCGACTTCGAGTGCTTCATGAAGACCCATACGCCGCCGCCACCGCCGTGTGACGGCAAACTTTGACTACAGAAACTTATGTTTCATTAGGTAACCGACCAGGGTTCACATGGGTCCTCATCTGACGCTATCCGCCGAACTCGAGGCTGCGCTCGTCCGGCAGCTGGCGAGCTCCTGGGACGAGATCAACGCAAGCCACTTCCGAAGCCGGATGCGCCGGCCGCAGCTCGGGTTGCACGAGGCAGAAGGACGGCTCGGTCAGTGGCATGGGGACCGCCAGACGTTGACGCTCGCCCGATCGCTGGTGCTGGCTCGGTCCTGGGGCATGGTGCGCGAGGTGCTCAAGCACGAGATGGCGCACCAGTTCGTCGATCAAGTGCTGGGGGTGCGTGACGAGTCGGCCCACGGGCCCGTGTTCCAGAACCTTTGCCGCGATCTGGGTATCGACGCGACGGCCGCCGGTCTGCCAGCGGCGGATCCGGCGGTCCCTGTCGACAATCCGGTCCTGCGCAGGATCACCCGCCTGCTTGCGCTGGCCGAGAGCCCGAACCGCCATGAGGCCGAACTGGCCATGCGCCAGGCGCAGCGGCTCATGTTGAAGCACAACCTCGACCGCGTCGTCGTCGCTGCTGGCGAGGGGTACACCTTTCGCCAGGTGGGCACCGCGCGGCGGCGAGTCGATGCGCACGAGCACATCCTGGCCAGCATCCTGGGGGACCGCTTCTTCGTCGAGGTGATCTGGGTGCCATCCTACTTGCCGATCGAGGGGAGGGCAGGGCGCGTGCTCGAGCTGTGCGGCACCCTGTCGAACCTCGACGTGGCGACGTACGTGCACGGTTTCTTGCTGGAGACATCCGAGCGTCTGTGGCGTGAGCACAAACGGAGCAACGGCATCGTCGGCGACCGCGAGCGGCGGCGGTTCTTGCTGGGCGTGATGATGGGGTTCAGCGAGAAGCTCGACTCCGCCGCCAGCGAGAGCCGCCAGGAAGGTTTGATCTGGACCGGCGATTCCGAGCTGACGAGTTTCTTGCGGCGACGGTATCCGCGGCGCAGCGGCGGCGGCGCCATCGGGTTTCGCCGCACCGCCACATTCGAGCACGGCCGCGCAGCGGGCCGCACCGTCATCATTCACCGCCCCGTGCATTCCCAGGGTGACCGCGGCGGCCGGCTGCTACCGCGACACGCCATCCGTCGGCGCTGTAGACCACCAGCGCCAGCCAGATGAGGCCGTAGCCGACCAGCTTGGCAGAGTCGAAGGACTCACGGAAGACGAAGAGGCCGATGAAGAGCTGGATGGTCGGCCCCACGTACTGCAGGAGGCCCAGCAGCGACAGGGGGATGCGCCGGGCGCCGGCGGCGAACAAGAGGAGGGGAACCGCCGTCAGCGGTCCAGAAAGCAGGAGCAAGACGCCCAGCAGCGGCCCGCCCTCGGCGATGCCGCTCTGCCCTCGAGCCACCTGCCACACCAGGCCCAGGAGGGCGATGGGGAGGAGCATGAAGGTCTCGAGGGCCAGCCCGTCGAGCGCGCCGAGAGCGCCGGTCTTGCGGAAGAAGCCGTAGAGGCCGAAAGAAGCGGCGAGGACGAGGGCGATCCACGGAAGGCTGTTGGCTTGCACCGTCAGCCAGACCACGCCACTGGCTGCGATGGCCAGGGCGAACCACTGCCCGGGACGCAGTTTTTCATCGAGAAGGAGCACCCCCAGCAGCACGCTGAAGAGCGGATTCACGAAGTAGCCGAGGCTGGCGTCCACGATCCGACCGGCGCCCACCGCCCAGATGAAGACGAACCAGTTGACGGCGAGGAGGGTGGCGCTCGCCAGTGAGCCGCGCATCGTTCGGCGGTCACGAAGGGCCGCGACCAGGGGCGCCCACTGCCGGCGAAAGGAGAGAACAAGGGCCAGGAAGACCGCCGACCAGACCATCCGGTGGAGCAAGATCTCGTGGGGCGCTACACGCCGGAGCAGCTTGAGGTAAAGCGGCAGCAGGCCCCACAGGGTGTATGCGGCGAGGGCGAAAAGAACGCCTGACCTCAAGGCGGCGGCATCGTGTGGAGGTATTTCACTTGGCCAGTTCCTCGTCGACGAGCGCTTTGAGCGGCTCGTAGCCCAGCGGCTGCAGGAGCCTTCCGTTCACGAAGAAGGTCGGCGTGCCGGTGACGCCCAGGCTCGTCCCGTCCGCGCGATCGGTCTCCACGATCGTTTTATGGGCGTTGCTGCCGAGCAGACGGCGGAACGCTTCCATGTCGAGCCCGATCTGCTGCGCGAATTCGGGGATCAACTCTGGCTTGGGGGCGTGGTGGCTGCCCCAGCGTGGCTGGTTGACGAACAGGATCTCCAGCATGTCCCAGTAACGCCCTTGCGCACCGGCGGATTCCAGAGCGCTGGCGGCGTACATCGAGTTGGGGTGCAGCGGCATGTAGCGGATCACCAGCTGGACGCGATCCTGGTACTGCGCGAGCAGGTGCTTGACCATCGGGTACATCGCCCGACACGATTCGCACTCGGGGTCGAGGAACTCGACGATCGTCACCTTCGCGTCCTTGGGACCCAGGGTTCGGCTGTGCGGTCGGATGAACTTCGAGACGTCGGGAGGAGGCTGCTTGGCGGCTTGCTCCGCCCGCTCGGCTTTCTGAGTGCGAAGGTAGTAACCGGCACCCAGCAGCAGCGCCGCGATGGCAACCGCGGCGATGCCGCCCAGTCGATAGACGTCCCTCTTCATGCGCGAACCCTCCGTTGCACGCGTCGATGCGCGACCAGACTGACCAGGATCGAAAGAAAGGCGAGCAACGCCATCAGCGGGATGGTGAGAAACCCCAACCATTCGATCTGACGCGAGCTGCACGACACGCCCTGCGTGCAGGGGGAGAGGGTCTCCGGGATGACCCCGTAATAAAGGAGGTTGTGATACACCGAGAATCCAAGGCCCGCTCCCGCCAGCGGCAGGGCGTAGGTGGGGAAGTTGTCATCGCGGAGCACGATCCCCACGGCGATGAGAACCGTCAGCGGGAACAGGCAGATGCGCTGGTACCAGCACAGCGTACACGGCGGTAGCTTCATCACCTCGCCGAAGAACAGACTCGCCAGCGTGGCCAGGAGGGCGATCACCCAGGCCGCGTATGCGAAGGCGTAGGAGCCGGTGGGGCGCGCGGAGTCGGCGTTCATGCTTGCTGGTGCGCGTCCTTCAGGCGGGCGATGTCGATCTTGGTCATCGCAAGCATGGCTTCCATCACCCGCTTTGCCTTCGACGGCTCCTTGTCCGCCATCAACTCCATCAAAGCGGAGGGGATGATCTGCCAGGACAGCCCGAACTTGTCCTTGAGCCAGCCACACTGCGACGGCTTGCCACCGCCCGACGTCAGTTTGTTCCAGAGCTCGTCCACCTCTTCCTGCGTCTCGCAGTTCACGAACAGCGAGATGGCTTCCGTGAACTTGAAGTGGGGGCCGCCGTTGAGCGCGATGAACTTCTGGCCGTCGAGCTGGAAGGTGCCGCACATGACCGATCCCTTCGGTCCCGGCCCCGCGTCTCCGCAGCGCACGACATCGAGGATCTTCGAGTTCTCGAAGATGGAGACGTAAAAGGTCATCGCCTCCTCGGCGTTGTCGTCGAACCAGAGATACGTCGTGATCTTCTGCTTGCCAGACATGAGTGTTCCTCCGGTGGAGCCGTTGGTCTACCCTCCTTCTCCCATGGCGAAGTCACCTTGTCCCTTGTCGAAGACGCAGTTCCTGGAAAAGGCCGAAGCGGTCAAGATCACCATCAACGGCCAGGAGCTGATTGCAGACAAACGCGAATTCAGCACCGGATCGTTCGGCTGGTATCACAACGGCAAGGTCAACATCACCGTCGACGGAAAGCCACTGAGCGTGCAGGTGGGCTTGAACCTGACCGTCGTCGGCAGCAAGGAAGCCGAGCGCTAGCGAATCCGGCGACGATGGTCTAAAGTGCTGGACGCTCACATGCGGGGAAGAACCAACAATCCGTTCGAGAAGCGCAAGAAGGAAGTCGCGCGCAAGGAGCGCCAGAAGCAGAAGGCGGAGCGCCGCTCGCAGCGCGAGCAGGAGAAGGCCGATCGTCCCACGACCGACGGCGAGGAAGATCCGGACATCGCGGGCATCGTCCCCGGGCCGCAGGCACCGAACGAGTAGTCAGGGTCGGGCCGCGTCGATGACCGCGCGGCCACGATCGGCGAGCGCTTTGAAGAGGCGAACGGGTTAGAATCGTCGGATGAAGCGGGTCGCCTGGATCGCGGTGTGCATGTCGCTCGGCGCTTGCGGCAGCGTCGCCGGGGGTGGGCAGCCCGAAAACGATGGTGGCGCCTCACCGTCGCTCGATGCGCCCGCCGCCACCGATGGCCCGCCGATGAGCTCCCGGGACATGGCTTTGGCCGCAGACACCTCGGCCGATCGCCGGCCGGATCAGGGGATGACGGCCATGGACGGTCCACGGACGGACACCTCGCCGGGGTACGACGCCGGGCCGGAACCGCCGACCTTCTCGGTGCGACGGGGCAACCTGCTCTTCTCGGACGACTTCAACGACGGCAACTACCGGCCGCAGTGGCAGTTGATCGGGGGCGATTGGAACGTCGTCGATGGACGCGCGGTGGGATCGCAACCGGCCGGCGACCCGGATCCGACCCTGGGGCACATGATGCCTGTCGAGAGGGTGGTGCTCCAGTTCTCCTTCATGTACACGGGGACGGGGCGACCGGGCACGCGCTTCAACCACCGCAATCCGAATCCGGCCAACAATCATCACCTGGTCAACGTGGACATCAGCCCGACGATGGTGATTGTCAGGGAGCAGATGGGGTGGTCGACCACCACGCGCACGGTGAAGACCGTCGGGATGGCGCGGGTCACGCTGGATCCCGGGAAGTGGTACACGGCGGTGCTGGAGGCCTACGACACCGGTCTGACCTTCAGCATCGACGGCCAGATGCTGGTGTCAGGCACCACGGGCGACCAGAGCGCGACACCGAGGAACCACTTCGTGCTCGAGGCTTACGGCAACGCCGTCTCCTACGACGACGTCAAGGTGTGGGAAGCGATCAAGCCGCCGTAGCGGTGCCCAACGACAACGACCACGACAACGATGAGGTTTTCGCGCGGGCTGCTGACGTTGCTACTGGCTGCCGGGTGCTCGCGTTCGACAGCGCCACGCCCGGTGGCGCCTGAGACGCTGCGGCTGCGGGTCGTGCGATCCTTCCCGCACGACAAGACGGCGTTCACCCAGGGGCTGGTGGCGTTCGACAGCAAGCTGTACGAGAGCACCGGCCTGGAAGGGCGCTCGTCGGTGCGTCGGGTGGATCCGGAGAGCGGAGTCGTCGAGGCCGAGACGGTGCTCGATCCCAAGCTGTTCGGCGAGGGGCTGGCGCGCGTGGGCGACCGGCTGTACCAGCTGACCTGGCAGAATGGCAAGGTCCTGGTGTGGGGTCTGACCACGCTGAAGAAGGAGCGCGAGCTCGCGTACACCGGCGAAGGCTGGGGCCTGTGCTTCGACGGGCATCTGCTGGTGATGAGCGACGGCAGCGACCGGCTGACCTTTCGCGATCCGGACACCTTCGCGACGGTCCGTGACGTGGTGGTGCGACGCGCGGGAGAGCCGGTGCGGCAGCTGAACGAACTCGAATGCGTGGACGGGCTGGTGTACGCGAACATCTGGCAGCAGGCGGTGATCGCGCGCATCGATGCGCGCACCGGTGACGTGACCGGGTGGATCGATGCCTCGGGCTTGCTGACCAAAGACGAGGCGATGGGCGCCGACGTGTTCAATGGCATCGCCCAGATCCCCGGTACGCGCCGGTTCTACGTCACCGGGAAGCTGTGGCCGCGGCTGTTCGAGGTCGAGGTCGTTCCCTAGCGCCATCGCTGCCACGCCACGCCTTCGTGGAGCGGGGGGAAGCGGTCGGGGTGGAGGATCTCGGCGAGCAGGTCGATGGTCTCGAAGACGCCGGGGCCCGAACGATTGAAGAAGCGGTTGCCGTCGGCGATGACGACGCGGCCGTCGCGCACGGCGCGCAGATCGCGCCAACCCGGCTGCGCCTCCAGCCGGTCCATCTCGCGGGCGGTGCGGTCGAGCGCGAAACCGCAGGGGGCGATGATCAGCGCCTCGGGATCCGCGTCGCGCACGCCCTGCCAGCCAGTGGCCGTGGAGCGCTCGCCCGTTGCGCCGAGGAGCGGGGCGCCGCCGCCGAGGCGCACGAGCTCCGGGCCCCAGTTGCCCAGAACAAAAGGAGGCTCGATCCATTCGAGGCACACGACGGGAACCGGGCGCAGGTCGACGACGGCTTTGCGGAAGCGGGCGACGTGGGCACGCTTGTCGGCGACGAGGCGCAGGCCGGCCTCCGTCCGCCCGATGATGGCCGCGACTTCCTGGAAGCCCTCGAGGATCCCCTCGAGGGTGCCGGTGCGCAGCGCAACCGCGGGACGGCGAGACAGCGTCGGGATCTCGCAGGATTGGGTGTCGCTGACGGCGCAGACCTCGCAATGGGTCTGGGTGATCACCACGTCGGGGGCGAGGCGGCTGATCTGTTCCTCGTCGATCCAGTACAGCGGCTCGCCGGACGCCAGCTTCTGACGTACGCGTCGATCGATGTCGCAGCTCGAGCCGCCGGTGTGGAACGTCGGGCTGGACACCGCGGGCAAACGCGTCACCCAGGGCGGGTCGTCGCATTCGTGAGAACGGCCGACGAGGTCGTCGCCCGCACCCAGCGCGCAGACCAGCTCGGTCCCGCTTGCCAGCAGCGACACGATGCGCATCGCCGCACATGTTAGCTTTTGCGGGCGATGGTTGCTCGGGCCCTGTTCTTCGCGGCGGCGCTGGCGGCCAGTCCCGCGCGCGCCGAGCCTGGAGACGACCTGAGTGTCCATGTGCTGACCTTCGGTCCGGGCGATCACCCGTTCTTCAAGTTCGGGCACAACGCCCTCCTGATCCAGCCGCGGCAGGGGCAGGGGATGGTGTTCAACTGGGGGACGTTCGCGTTCGATTCACCGACGCTGATCCCGGAGTTCCTGCGTGGCCGTCTGATGTACTGGCTGTCCGTGGCGCCTGCCGACGAGACCCTGGAGTCGTACCGGGACGAGAACCGCACCATCGAGGCGCAGGAGCTGGATCTGCTGCCGGCCGAGCGGGCGGCGCTGCTCGAGCGGGTGATGGTGAACGCGAAGCCGGCGAACCGCGAGTACCTTTACGACTACTTCTGGGACAACTGCTCGACGCGTGTGCGCGATGCCGTGGATGCCGTGGTCGGTGGGAAGGTGAAGGCCACGGGACAGGCGCCGGGGTCGATGAGCCTGCGGGCGCATGCGCTGCGCATGACAGCCGATCTGAAGTGGGAATACGTGGGGCTCCACTTCGGGCTGGGGTCGCTGACCGACCGCCCCATGACCACCTGGGACGAGGGGTTCCTGCCCGAGAAGCTGCGGGATCTGCTGCGCCAGGTGCGGCTGGCCGACGGGCGGCCACTGGTGAAATCGGAGAAGGTGATCTTCCAGGCGCGGCGCGCGCCTCCGCTGCACAGCGCGCCGAGCTGGGGCTGGGTGTTCGCATTGGTGGGGATCGGGGTCGGCGCAGTGCTGGCGCTGGTCGGCCGCGGATCCCGGCTCGCGATGGGCGTGCTGAGCGGGTTGCTCGGACTGGTGCTGGGTCTCCTGGGGACGGTGCTGGTGCTCCTCTGGGCGTTCACCAATCACAAGGCGGCCTACGCGAACGCGAACATCCTGCAGGTGGCGCCGTTCACGCTGGCGCTGGTCTGGTTCTCGATCGGGATCGCCCGGGGGCGTCCGGTGGCGACGCGGCGGGCCTTCCGGCTGTGCGTGGCGGCGGCCGCGCTCTGCGTGCTGGGGCTGGTGGCCAAGGTTCTCCCCGGAGTGTCGCAGGACAACCACGCCTTCATCCTGCTTGCGCTGCCGATCTGGTCCGGGATGGCGCTGGGTCTGCACGGCCGCCACCAGCGGGGTTGATTTCGGCGCGGGCGCGTGATGACCTTCGGCCATTCGCCCCGCCGTCGGTGTCGTCTGGGTGCTGTTGGGCGGCCTTTTGGGCTGCCGGGCGACCGCGCACCCGGTAGTCAGGTCGGTCGGTTCGGCGCCGGACGGAGCGTTCGATCCCTACGCTGTGAGGGCCGCGATGGCACGGACCGCCGACACGCAGCTGGCCGCTGCATCGGCCAATGCGGGGCGCGACTGGCCGATGGCGCTGTTCTTTGCGGCATTGCCGGCGCTGGCGGACATCACCGAGGAGCCCCGGTACATGGGCGCCGTCCGCACGCTGGGGGAACGTGGGAGCTGGCGCCCGAGCGCGCGCATCAAAGGCGGCGCCGACCTCGCCATCACGCAGGCATACCTCGAGGCCTACCTGCGCGAGCGCGATCCGAACACGATCGCGCCGACGCTGGCGCTGTTCGACGAGATGAAGGCGGGTTCCTGGGCGTCGGGTGAGGCGCTGTTCGTGGTGCCGCCAGCCCTGGCGATGGCCACCACCGTCACTGGCGACCGGAAGTACCTGGAGCGAGCCGTGCAGGTCGCGCCGGTGTTCGGCCGTGCCCGGGAGGACGCCTGGACCGTGGCGGGTCTGGCGCGGTTGCTCGAGCACGTGCCCGAGGACAATGTCCAGCGATCGCGCCTGGTATCGGCGTTCCGTCACGGCGCCGAGCACGTGCGGGCAGGTGACCCGGTCAGCGCCGGCTGCCTCGCCTATGCGTTCGCCTGGGGAGTCGGGCACGGCCTCCTCGACCGGGGACGTTTCGAGCCGGCGGCGCGCGACGCCTGGTCGGCGCTGCCGTCCGAGACGATCGATCCGCGCGTCTCGGCGCTGCGGTTGCTGGCAGGCGGCGAGCTGTTCCGTCTGGGGCTGTTCGACGGCAGCCGCGCCACCACCAGGCTGGCGACGAACACCCTGGACGAGCCGCGCTTCTTCGAGACGCTGGAGCTGCCGTGGGCGCCGCTGGAGCAGGAGCTGGGCATCGTGCCGGGCGATCCCTGGGTGGTCAGCGAAGACCGATCGGGACGGTTCCTGCCGTCGCAGATCTTCGACGGCAAATTGCTGGTGTCGGTGTCACTGCTCGGTCGTGACAGCCGCGCCATCACCGTGCGCCGTCTGGCGCGCCCGTTCCGAGCGCCGACGCCGCGGATCCGCTCTTTGGCGCGCCTGGTCGCCCATCCGGTGGATCAGATGATGTGGGAGAACGATCGGATCGTTTTCCGCACGAGCGAGCAAGGATCGAGCGGCATCGATGTGCTGGTCAAGCGTGTACGGACGCCGACCATCAATCAGATCGACCAGCGGGACGCGAGCGCCCCGCTCGACCTCTACGTGGTAGGCAACTCACGTGGCTGCGGAGGCCTGGGGCTGTGGGTCGGCAACAAGCTGCATGCGCCGACGACCGGGTTCCGGGGGGTCCGCCAGATCGCCAGCGGGCCGGTGCGTGTGGCGTTCGAACTGGACTATGCGCCGTGGGGGCCGGAGGGTGTGCGCGTCGCCGAGACCAAGCGGGTCTCGCTGGACCTGGGCCAGAGTCTGAGCCGGATCGAGTCGCGCTTCGTTCCCGAGGGCGGCGTGCGCAGGCTGCCGCTGGCGATCGGGCTCGTGAGGCACGAGGGCGAGGGTCACCTGGCGCGCGACATGCCTCCCCGGTGGGTCAGCTACTGGGAGCCCGAGCGAGGGACGTCGGGCGCCATCGGTTGTGGCCTGGTGGTCGAGGGTGAGGACGCCCGTTATCTCGAGACACCCGAGCACTTCATGCTGGTGGTCGATCGGCCGACGGATCGCCCGTTCGTCTATCACGCGGGCGGTTGCTGGTCACAGGGGATGGACTTCAAGGGCCCCGACGACTGGGGGTTGTATCTGGCGGCGTTCGCCCGCCGGCTGAGCGCACCGGTGACGGTAGGGCGTGGCGCGCGCTGACAACGCTGCGTGATCACGGCTTCGAAGCAGCCCAGCCGACGTACAGGTCGTCGAAGAACACCTCGGCGGCCAGCGGCTTGCTCACCTTCACGCGGTCGGCGTCGTAGCGGACCATGACGCCGAAGCGCAGCGACTCGAATGCGTCGGGGACGCGCCCCCACTTCTCGCGGAAGTCGCGGTGGAGATCGGTGGTGAACTGGGCCCAGCCGCCGACGGGAGGTGCACCCTTGTGGACCAGGGTGTAGGCGACGTTGCCGCCTTCCTTGTAGGGCATGGTGTCGGGGCCGGTGACGAAGTAGCGGAGCTGGTAGTTGTCGCCGCCAGCGCCACTGACCACGACGACGAACAGGATGTACTGCGGGACGTTCGCCGGCTCCCATCGGGCGACCCGGTACCAGAACGACACGTGGCGCGGGAAGGGCAGGGCGCCCAGCGTGTACATGGCGCCGGATTTCATCTGGCGGGCGTCCCCGGGCGCTGCCTCGACGAAGCCGCGGAGCGCGTGCTTGCCGGTGCGGGCGACGGAGGTGACGACCTCGGGGGCGCGCACCCAGTGGTCGAGGTCAGGGACGAACCAGGGGGCGACGCCGTCCTCGAAGCCGCCGTTGACGATCAGGTTTCCGCTCGGCTGCTTGCTCTCGACGTACGCGGCCCAGGCGCGAGGTGGGGAGGGTGGCGGAGGCGCCGGCTCCTGCTTCTGGCAGGCCGCGAGCGTGATGACGAGAACGAGGCGCCTCACCCGACGCCAGACTCTACGCTACTGGGTGGTGAAGACGAAAGGCTGAGCGGTGCAGAAGGGGACTGCGCGGCCATCGATCATCGCTGGTGAGAAGCGCCAGGTGGCAAGGGTCTCCACGACCTTGGCATCGGCGTCCGCGCTGATCCCCTGCAGCACCTGGATTTTGGTGACTCGACCTTCGATGTCCACGCAGATCTTGGCCATCAAACGGTAGGTGTTGCCCAGTCGCCGGTAGCCCTCCGGGAGGTGCGGGTTCGGGCATTCCCGGCAGTGCTGGCCGATCACCGAAGGCGGGAGGGTGCGGACGACCGCCGCGGGAGCGACTCCCGGGCCGGCCGGACCGGGGCCCTCGTCCACGGTTGCTGCGCTTACCGGCCCGCCTTTTCCGCTCTGCAGGCCACGGCCGTTGGGGTCGCCGTCGGGGACGCCGCCCTCGTCGGAAGACGGCTTGTCTTCCGGTGGCGGCGGCGGTGTGGGCGTCTGTGGTTGTACGGGAGTCGTGGGGGTCACCGGCTTGATGCCTCGTTTCCGCCGGGGAGGCGTAAAGCGACTGACATCGTTCGGGCCCCCAGCGGCGGTGTGGGCCCGGGGCAAGTTGATCACGATCTCGGGAGGTCTGGGCGACAGCTCCTCGACGGCGAACGATCGGCTGATGGCGATCGTGATCAGCGCGCCCTGGACCAGCGCGACCACAGCGATCGAGATGGCTCGCCTCTTGCGCGAGGCCTTGAGGTCACTCCGGTCGAGAAAACGGTCGAACGCCATGGCGGCACCCCTGCCTGCCTTGGACACCCGGCGGTAGAAAACGGTCCACGGGCGCAGATAATTTTTTTGACGTGCGATGTAAGCCGACGCACGCTGAAAACGTGAACCATTCCGGGGAAGCGATTCGATTCTTTGGGCCCTCGAACGGCGACCTGGTCGCGCGATACGCCGGGCATTTCGCGGTGGTCTGCGGCCGCAGGTTGCTGGGCGTGCACAGCTCGCTCGAGCACGCGCTGAAGGCGGCGGCCGACGCATTCGGGGAGGGGGCGCTGGACGACGGCGCGCCGATCCTGATCAGCGAGATAGCCGAGCCCTCGAAGCTGCGGCTCGTCGCCGACCCGCGGCGCTGATCTCCTCTCGCTGCACGGCGCCGGTTTGCAAATCCAGGTGGTTCTGGATAAAACCCGGCCCCGGCTCGCGGTAAGGGAGATCAAATGTCCAACTTCGTCCTCTGGTTCCGTTCTGGTCGCGCGCGTCGGCGTTCCTGGGCGCTGTGGTGGCCGGTGGTGATGTCGCTCGGGGCGGGCTGCGTGGAGCAGGCCGAGGAGAAGCCCACGGTCGAGGACATGGACTACGTGAAGAAGAACCTCCTGCCGGCCGCGCCGACGCCGCAACTGGTGGTGAACGCCGACCTCGACGGCAAGGTGGTCTACCTGGGCGCCGACGTCTCGCCGAACCCGGCCGAGGCGGGCAAGGACGTCAAGTTGACCCACTACTGGAAAGTCGTGGCCGCGCCCGGCGAGGGCTGGCGGACGTTCACCCACGCCAACGGCCCCGGAAACAAGGGTTACGTGAACATCGATCACGGTCCGGTGCGCGGCAAGTACCCGGTGTCGCAGTGGAAGGCTGGCGACATCATTCGCGACGAGCACGCGTTCCGCCTGGCGGCCACCTGGCAGTTCGACTCCCTCGAGGTCTACGCCGGCCTGTGGCGCCGCAACGAGCGCATGCCCATCAAGTCGGGCCCGAACGACGGCCAGATGCGCGTGCTGGTGGCCAAGATCCCCGTCAAGGGTGCAGCCCCGCCGCCACAGCCGAAGCGCTACATCGTGCGCAAGACGGCCAAGCCGGTGAAGCTGGATGGCAAGCTGGACGACCCATCGTGGAAGACCGCCCTGTCGACGGGCGCCTTCGTGAACACCATGACCGGCGCTGCCGGCGACGTGAAGACCGAGGCCAAGCTGCTGTGGGACGACCAGAACCTGTACATCGGTTTCGATAACGTGGACGGGGACGTCTGGGCTGGCCTCGACAAGCGCGACGACAAGCTGTGGACCCAGGAGGCGGTCGAGGTGATGATCGACGCCGACCGGAACGGCAAGACCTACGTCGAGTTCCAGGTGGCGCCGAACGGCAACATCTTCGACTGCTACCTTCCGGCGTACCGCAAGTACGAGGACTCGATCGACCCGAAGCGCAAGCAGTACGACTGGAACTCGAAGATCAAGGCGAAGGTGGCGGTCGACGGCACGCTGAACAAGCGCGACGACCAGGACAAGGGCTGGGCGGTCGAGCTGGCGATCCCGCTCGCGGACATCAATGGCCTCGACTCGCCGGGCGTGAAGATGCCGCCGGCGCTGGGCGACGCATGGCGGATCAACCTGTACCGGCTGGACGTGGCGAAAGACAAGCCGCAGGCGGCGGTCGCCTGGTCGCCCCCGATGGTGGGTGACTTCCACGCCCTCGACAAGTTCGGCGAGATCGTCTTCGCCGACGACAAGGGCGAGGTGCCGGTGGCCGAGGCGGCAGCCAAGGCGGAGGGCAAGGTGGACAAGACTGCGCTCAAGGAAGCCATGAAAGGGTTGCAGAACCCCGGGCAGGCGCCTGCTGGCGAGGCGAAGATCGAGGGGGCCAAGAAGACCCCGGCCGCGGCCAAGGGCAAGAAGGCGGCGGGCGAAGCCGCCAAGAACTAGTTGCTCCGGCGCGGCGCTCTGGTCCTGCTGGCGCTGGGCTGCGCGAGTCCGCGGCCCGCGCCCGAGCCCGAGCGCCCGGCTGAGCGCGTGCCGGTGCCGTCTGCCCCGGCTGCCACGCAGTACGTCGCGCCGAGCCCGCCGGCGGGGCGCGATCAGGATCTCCTGCGCCGGGCCCTGGCCGAGGAGGTGCTGGCGGCCGCGGCGAAACTGCGTCGGAAGGTTCCGGTGCGAGACGCGCGCCTCGATCATGCGGCGGACGACATTGCGCAGGCCACGCGCGAGGGGAACCTTCCCTCGTTCGAGCTCGTGGCTTTCCTGCTGTCGCACTACGGCCTGGTCGAGCCGGAGCCGAGCCTCGTCGTCTTGCGCGGCGGCGCGGGGGCAGAGCGAAGCCTCCTGGCACACCTCGAGCCGCAGCTTCCGGGGATTCTTTCGCAGGGTGGGTGGAGCCGCCTGGGGATCGGCATTGCCCGGCGGTCGCGGGAGCTGGTGGTGGTGCTGGCGCTGCAGGAACAGCACCTCGAGCTGCGCCCGGTGCGCCGCGAGCTGCCTGCGCACGGATCGACACGGTTGTCGGGGCAGCTGGTCGACGGCTTCCATCAGCCGCAGGTCCTCATCACCACCCCGCGCGGTGGGGTGCGCGAGCTGCCGGCACGAGTCATCGGTGACCGCTTCGAGTCCACGGTAGCCTGTGCCGACGGCCCCGGCGTGTACCAGGTGGAGGTCACCGCCGAGGACGAGCGCGGACCCGCGGTGCTGGCCAATTTCCCGCTGTTCTGCGGGGTCGATGCGCCGCGGGTTCCACCGGCGTTCGTCGACGACCCGCTGACCGCACAGGATCCGGCCGACGCCGAGCGTGAGCTCCTGGAACTCATCAACCGCGACCGGCGGGCCATCGGCCTCGGGGCGCTGAAGTCCGACCGGCGTCTGGCGGCCATCGCGCGCGCTCACAGCGCCGAGATGGCGGCGACGCTGGTGGTGGCCCACATCTCGCCGCGAACGGGCAGCGCGGCGGATCGGGTGCAACGGACGGGGCTGCGACCCAGCCTGGTCAGCGAGAACGTCGGCCGCGCCTATTACGCTGCCCAGGCCGAGCGGGGGTTCATGGCCAGCCCGGGCCACCGGGCGAACCTGATCGATCCGCGGATCACCCACGTCGGTGTCGGGGTGATCGCCGGCAGAGTCGAGGCCGGCGGCGCGGTGCCGCTGTTCTTCACGCAGCTTTTTGTCGCCGGGATCTAGTCCAGCGCCTCGTACACGATCCGCCGGCCGTCATACGAGAGGACCCGTGCGACGTTGGGTCCCGCGGCGGCGGCCAGGCGGCGCAGGTCGGCCAGCGCGGCATCGTCGAGAGGGGCGTCGAGCTCTTCGATGAGGACGTCGCGGCCCGTTCTGGGGTCGAAGGTCGCGAAGAGCCGGCCGTGGGGTGTCGTTCGCACGAGGCGTCGTTCGGGCTGCACCGTCGGTGACGTGGCAGGAGCGGGTGGGATCGCTGGAGGTGACGGCCGGTCGTCGACGGCTGGCCAGGCGCGTATCGCCTCGGCCATGGCATCGGCCGATGAGAAGCGGTCGTCGGACGCCTTGGCGAGGGCGCGCAGAAGCGCCAGATCGTGGGCATGACCGACCCCCGGATGCAGCGCCGACGGTGGCTCGGGCTGCTGGGCGAGGTGCTGTCCAACGATGTCGGGTCCCGCAAAGGGAGGGCGGCCGGTGAGCGACTCGTAGAGCGTCGCCCCGAGCGCGTACAGATCCGTGGGCGCTCCGACGCGGGAGCCGTTGATCTGCTCGGGCGACAGGTAGGCGAGCGTGCCGATGAAGCTGCCGGTCTGGGTGGCGCCGAAGGCGAGGAGATGAGCAGCGCCGAAATCGCCCAGCTTCGCGCTGCCGGCGGCGTCGAAAAAGATGTTCGCCGGCTTCACGTCGCGGTGGACGATGCCGGCGCGGTGGGCGGCCGCCAGTCCCGCCAGCAATTCGAGAGCGAGGCGCCGCACCGACGGTGGTGAAAGCGGGCCTGTCTGCGCCAGGCGGCTGGCGAGCGTGCCGCCTGGGAGGTGCTCGAGGACAAGGAGCGCTGCGGTCTCGTCGATCTCGTGAAGGGCGACGATGTTCGGGTGTTGCAGGCGGGCGGCGGCCCGCGCCTCGCGGAGGAAATGGCCGAAGGCGGTGCGCTCGACGTCGCTGGATCCGGCGATTGATAGCGCTTTGAGCGCCACCGTCTTGCCGAGCAACTCGTCATGCGCCGCGTACACGCGCCCGAGGGCGCCCGCGCCCAGCATTCCGAGCACCCGGAACCGACGCGGCAGCTCGGGAGCATCGATGCGTCGCTCGGCCGCAGCGATCGCATGCGGATCCCGCTGGTGCAGGCGGCGGGCCACCTCCTCGGCGGCGTGCGGCAGACCGAGCGCCAGCAACTCGGCGCACAGCCGGCGCTGGGCCGCGGTCCGGGTCGCGGGATGGCGCGCGGCTACTTGCAGCGCGCGGGTCGCCTCGCGCGGCCGCCCGAAGTCACCGAGGATCCGTCCGAGCGCGAGCTGCGCCTGCGCCATCTCGGTTGCGTCGGCCGCACGGGCAACGATCCACTCGTACTGGCGTCGAGCCTCGTCGTACCGGCCGGCGCGCTCGAACATCCGCCCGGCATCGAGGAGGGCGCCGGCCTTCTGGTACGACGCTGCGGCCTCGACGAGCCGCCCCGCCCGCTGGTGCAACTCCGCGGCGCGGTGGTGCTCACCTCGCGCGCCGAACGCCTCCGCCGCGCGAGCCAGCCCCTGATCATCGGCGATCTCCGCGGCCAGCGCGTCAGCCCGAGGCAGGTCGCGGGCATCCAGGGCCAGGCGCACCGCCAGAGGCCGATCTCCGACCGCCAGCGCGAACGGGATGGCTTCGGCGAACTTCCACACGCGTTCGCATAGCTCGATGGCGCGCAGCAGATCGCCCTTCTCGGCGGCCTGGGCCGCCGCCCGCAGGTACTCGCCGCGGGCGACCAGGGCCTCCACGCTCTCCGTCATCATCCGGTTTGGTTTCATGGTAGCAAGAGGCCATGAATGGGGGCGACGCGCTTGGCGTGCTCGGCGGCAGCGGCCTCTACGACCTCGAGGGGCTGGAGGACCTGCGCGAGCACCCGGTGACCACCCCGTGGGGGGCCCCGTCGGCGCCGCCGATGGTCGGCCGCCTTGGCGGTCAACGCGTGATCTTCATTCCCCGTCACGGGCACGGGCACCGCTACCTGCCGTCCGAGGTCAACTACCGCGCCAACGTCTGCGCCTTCAAGCAGCTGGGCGCCACGCGCGTGCTGGCGATCTCGGCGGTCGGTTCGATGCGCGAGGAGATCCATCCGGGCGACCTCGTGCTGGTCGATCAGTTCATCGATCGCACGTATCAGCGCGACTCCACCTTCTTCGGTGCCGGCTGTGCTGGCCATGTGGCGTTCGCCGAGCCTGTTTGTGCCGAGCTGGGGCGCACGGTGGCGGCCGCCGCGGGTGACGCGACGCTGTCCGGCAAGCTGCACCTGGGCGGCATCTACCTGTGCATGGAAGGGCCGCAGTTCTCCACGCGCGCCGAATCGCTGTTGCACAGGAGCTGGGGCATCTCGGTGGTCGGGATGACGGCCGCACCCGAGGCGAAGCTGTGCCGCGAGGCGGAGCTGTGCTTCTCGCTGCTGGCCCTGGCCACCGACTACGACTGCTGGCATTCCGAGGAAGCGGCCGTGACCGTCGAGGCGGTGATGGCCGTGATCAAGGCGAACGTCGCTGCGGCCAAGGACGTCGTGCGCCGGACGGTGGGGCGGTTGGCTGCACCGCGGACCTGCGCCTGCGGCACGGCAGCGCGCCATGCGATCATGACCGGCGGCAACGCCATCTCGCCCGAGGCGCGCGAGCGCCTGCGGGTGCTCTACGGAAGGGAGATCCCGTGACCCAGTCGAAGAAAGGTTCGCCCCTGCTCGTCGTCGGTTCGGTGGCGTTCGACAGCGTCGAGACCACGCGGGGCAAGCGCAACGAAGTCCTGGGTGGCGCGGCCTCGTATTTCTCGGCCGCCGCCTCGTTCTTCGCGCCGGTGCGGCTGGTCGGAGTCGTGGGCACGGACTTCCCGAAGGCCCACGAGGACCTGCTGGCCGGGTTCGGGGTCGACCTCGAGGGCCTCGAGCGAGCCCCAGGCCGGACCTTTCGCTGGGCCGGACGATACTCGCCCGACTTCAACAACCGCACGACGCTGGACACGCAGCTGAACGTGTTCGAGAAGTTCCGCCCCAAGCTACCTTCGTCGTGGAGCGATTCGCCCTTCGTGTTCCTGGCGAACATCGATCCGGCGCTGCAACTGGACGTGCTCGAACAGGTGAAGAATCCGAAGTTCGTCGCCTGCGACACCATGAACTTCTGGATCGACGGCCGGCGCGCCGACGTCGAGCGCGTGCTGTCGCGCGTGGACATGTTGCTCCTCAACGACGAGGAGGCGCGTATGCTGTCCCGCCACGACAACCTGCCGTCGGCGGCGCGAGCCATCCGGGCCATGGGGCCCAAAGCGGTGGTGGTCAAGCGCGGCGACGCGGGCGCGCTGCTGTTCCACGAAGCGGGCGTCTTCTCGGCGCCGGCGTTCCCCATCGAGTCAGTCGTCGACCCGACGGGAGCAGGCGATTCCTTCGCGGGCGGGTTCATGGGCTGGCTGGCTCACACCGGCAACGTCACCCCTGGCAACATCCGTACAGCGCTGATCATCGGCTCGGTGCTGGCCTCGTTCTGCTGCGAGGACTTCAGCCTCGACCGCTACAAGTCGCTGGACCTGACAGAGATCCGCGAGCGCTTCGCGGCCTTCGCGGACCTGGTCCACTTCGAGAAGATCAAGTTCTAGACGGCGGTCGCACTCCTTCAGCCGTCACTTCCTGATGCGACCGACCGCGATCGACGCCAGCGTTTCGAAGGTCGCATCGCTGTCGTTGAAGATCCGCGTCCAGGACACGCCGTCGGCTGACTTGTAGATCCCGCTCGAGGTGATACCGCCGTTGACGTTCTCGAAGCGGTGGGCCTGGCCGATGGTGCTGGAGTAGGTCTGGCGGGTCCAGGTGATCCCGTCGGTGGAGCGTCCGCCGCGGCCGCGCGTGTAGGAGCCGGGCAGGCCCAGGAACTCGTCGTTCACGCAGAAGAGGGCGCCGCCGAAGTCGACCTCGGTGCCGTCCGTGTAGCGGGTCGGTGCAGCGGTGCTCCAGGTCTGGCCGTTGGTGCCGGTGGCGAGAAACCCGGCCGCCGATCCCCTCGCAACGAATTTCCCGTTGCAGAATCCCAGGCCGTTCATGTACCCGCCCATGCGATCACCCGGGAAGGCGTAGACGGTCCAGCTGGCGCCGCCGTCGACGCTGAAGAGGCCGCTGGAGTCGCCTGCTGCGACGAACCGGCCGTTACCGAAAGCCAGTCCGTGGATGTGGCCGGGCACGCCCACGGCGGTTCCCTTGGTCCAGTTGAAGCCGTCCGTCGAGTGCCAGGCGCCACCGGAGGCGACTGTCACGAATCGACCGTTGTCGAACACGATCTTGGCGGCGTGCAGCGCCGGTGGGTTGCCCAGCTTCTGGAACGTAACGCCGTCGGTGCTGACCATGGTGCCGCCGTTCCCCACCATGACGATGACGCCGGCGCCGATCGCCGTGCCCCAGTTCTTGTGATGGTCCGCCGTCGATCCGTCCGTCTTCCACTGGGCATCGACGTAGTCGGTGAGGACGTTCCCATCCTCGTCGACCACCACCCGCCGCAGCGACTGGCCGCCGACCGCGTAGATCACCTTGGTGGGGCAGGGATCGGTGCACGCGCTTCGCACGTCGATGGGGCTGCCGATCGAGTCGGCGCTGCGATCGGGTGCCGTGTCCCGCACGATGGGGCGATCGTTGGAGGCCTCCGCGGAGGCCTCCGCGGAGACCTCGGCACTGCGTCCGCTTCCGGAATCGGGCCGAGCAAGTTGCTCCGGCGAGGCGTCATGCTGCTCCGCCGGCTGCTGGGCCTGCTGCCCAGGACTGCCACACGCCGCGAACGCGGCCACGCATACAACAACCAGCCGCACTTCCCGATCAGGATATCGCGGCTACCCGACAATCGTACTGACGTCGATCAGGTGAAGCTGCCGTCCGCCCTCGTGGGGCGCGTCGATGACCACCTTGTGCCCGTCGGGTGAGAAACGTGGGTGCAGGTCGCACCTGAACTCGCCGGTGTACTCGGGCGGCGAGGGGAAGTGGCCGATGTCGTGCCGTTTTCCGGTCCTGGTGTCGTAGAGGTACGGCGTCTGGACCCGGTTCTTGTCGGGGTAGCAGTCGTTCAGGATGAAGCGGTTGCCGGGCAGGTAGGTGCAGTGGCCGTTGACCGGCATCAGATCGGGGGCCACCACCTCTACTTCCTGGGTCTTGTCCTTGTACAGGTAGAACTTGTCCTTGTGCGATGGGTGATACGCCCAGGCCAGGATGTGCTGGTTGTCGCGCCAGATGAAGTGCGACGTGTTCTCGTGCGGATCGACGACGTAGAGGTCGGTGCCATCGGGTTTGGCGGTGATCATGCGCGTCTTGAAGCCCTTGTCCGACGGTCCCTTCCAGCGGTGCAGGAAGATGAAGCGCGATCCGTCGGGCGAGAACAGCAGATGGTTGAACCAGTGCTTGGCACCTTCGGGAAAGGGATTCTTGCCGGGGATCTTCGCCACGTCCGCGAACGAGAACAGCAGATCGAGCTTTCCCGTTTTCAGATCCATGCGCCAGCAGCCGGCGTCCGTGGGAGCCAGCACGTCCATGTTGGGATCGGGGATCCCCGCATAGCCGTAGCCGGGCCGGAGGTGGTGCAGCCGCCGGAAGTCGGGGAACACCGCGAAGCGCGCGTCGGGGCTGATTCCGTAGACGGGCCCGGGCAGCGTCCGCTTCTTCTTCGTCCTCACGTCGAGCACGTGGCTGACGTACTTGTCTTTCTGGCGGTCGTTCCAGATCACATGGGTGCGCGATCCCGGCAGCCATTGCAGCATGCAGCCCTGCTGCCAGGACCAGGCGCGGCTCTCGCCGAGCGGGAGCCACTTGTCGCCGGCCTTCAGGTCGACCATCCCGACGGTGATGGTGTCGTCCGGCCCAGGGCTGCGGCCCTGGAAGTCGACCTCGTTGCCCAGCACGTATCGGTTCGTCGGATCGAACTCGAGCTTGTCGTAGTAGCCGAACCAGTGGAACTTCGGGCCGCGCGTCAGTACGCGGACGGGCGGCAGCGTCTCGGCGCGTCCGCGCCCCGGCAAAGTGGTGGCCGCCAGGCTGCCCAGCAGGGCGCGTCGGGAGATCATGGCACCGTACTATACCGACTAGTTCAGACTGGATGAGGGCTTCTTGCCGCGGCCCCACAGGGCGTCCCAGCCGCGGCGGTAATCGTCGCTGGCCACCTGCGCAGGGCCGGTTCCGCGTCGATCGGGCAGCTCGACCTTGACGTCGCACAGAAGCGGCATCTCCTCGCGTGGGCGGAGACTGACCACCTCACCGTCGATCGGCTTGCCCTCGCGCAGCGGCCGGATGGTGCCGAACTCGACCGCGTGGTCCTCGTCGCGGCGTCGAAGCACGTGGAATCCTTCACGGTCCTCGGTGCGGTCGAAGATCAGTGCCACGTCGCGTGACCGCGCTGCTCGCTTCGGTCCCTCCGCGCGCTTCGCCATGTCCATCCCATGATACACAACGAAGAGATGGAGAGGCCACACAAGCTGCGGTTCGCGGCAGCCTTGCTGGCCTTGGCGGCAGCCTACTGGCTGGCCAGCCGAGTGGGCCTCTGGATGTCGCTCCCGGCGGTTCTGGTCAGCTCCATCTGGCCGCCAGCGGGCATCGCGCTCGGCGCCTTGCTGCGTTGGGGGACGTGGTTGTGGCCGGGGGTTCTGATCGGTGGCATCGCCAGCAGCCTCTCTTACCTGCCTGCAGATCCCGGCGGTTGGGGCCCCGTCATCGTCGCCAGCGTGGTAGGCGGCGCGGGCTCCACCTTGCGATCGGTCCTGGCGACGATGCTGATCAGGCGCCTCGTGGGGCCGGCCTTCGCGTTCGCGGACAGCCGCCGCATCCTGCGCTTCCTGTTGCTGGCCGGACCCGCCGCGTCGCTGGTCAGCGCCACCGTCGGAAACCTGGGGCGCGTCGCCAGTGGCCTTCTGCCCCTGTCCGACTTTCCCGCCACCTGGTTGACCTGGTGGACGGGCGACACCATCGGCGCGCTCACCTTCGCGCCGGTGATCCTGATCTGGGGACCGGCGGCGCGCGATGTCTGGCGTTCGCGGCGTTTCCCCGTGACCCTGACCCTCACGGCGGCGTTCGTCGCAGTGACGGCGCTGATGTACCAGATCGGTCGCCTGTCGCAGGCGCGCGTCGAGACGCGGCTGCGGCGCGGGGCCGAGGTGATCGCCGCCTGGGTGCAGCGCGACCTGAATCTCGACATAGCGACCGTGCAGGCGCTGGCGGACGTGAGTGGCCGGGAAGCCTCGCCGTCCGAGGACGTCATGCGGGCCTTCTTTCGACGCGGGATCGCCGGCCGATCCGAGATCGTCGGGCTGGCCTGGGCAACGCCTCGGCTGGCACAGGACGAAGCAGAGGTTCGTTTCGTCGAGCCACCCTCCGCGGCCGAAACCATGGTCCGCCTGTCTCGCGAAGTCGCCCGGCTGCCGCTGCGGGGGCCGTCGCTCTGGACGGTGGAAGGAACCCTGATCGTCGCGGCCCGTTCCGACGCAGCTCCGGGCGCGGGCGTGGCCTTCGCGGCGGTGCGGCTCCAGCCGCTCATCCAGACCGCGCTGCGCTCCTTCGGCGAGGGGCTACCCGGGCTCGACGAACTGAGCATCGGCATCCTGGACGGCGAGACGCTGATGTTCTCGCAACAGCAGGGCGGGTCAGGAAAGATGGTGCTGCCTCTACGTGTCGGCGATCGACGCTGGGAGCTGCGAGTTGGTGTCGGGCGGCGGGGCAGTCCGCCCTGGCAGGTCTGGGTGGTGTTCACCGGCGGCCTCGCCTTCCTGGTTTTCCTAGAGGGACTGCTGCTCTGGATGGTGGGTGGCGCAGGCTCGGTCGAACGGCGGGTCACCGGCGAGCTGGCCCGCTCGAACGACGAGCTGCGCACGGCGCTGGAGGGCAAGGAGGTTCTGCTGCGCGAGCTGCACCACCGGGTGAAGAACAACCTGCAGGTGATCTCCAGCTTGTTCAGCCTCCAGGCGCGTTACCTGACCGACCCCCGGCAGCGCGCGATCTTCGACGAGAGCCGCAACCGCATCTTCTCGATCGCGCTGGTGCACGAGCGACTCTACCGGGCCAAGGATCTGGCACAGATCGATTTTTCCGGTTACGCGCGCCAGCTGATCGAACACCTGCGTTCCGTGTGCGGAGCGCAGACGATCGCCGTCGAGACCCAGATCGACGAGGTCCGGATGCCGGTGGAGACGGCCATTCCTTGCGGCCTCCTCATCAACGAGCTCGTGACCAATGCCTTCAAGCACGCCTTTCCGGACGGACGGCCGGGGGCGGTGAAGATCGCGCTGCATGCCGATGGTCCGGCGCGTTGGGTGGTGGCGGTGGAGGATGACGGCGTCGGCTTGCCTGCGGGGCTGGACATCGGCCGATCCGATTCGTTGGGGTTGGACCTGGTGTCGATCCTGGCCAAGCAGATCGGTGCCGACGTCGAGGTGAGGCGCGGACCTGGCACCTGCTTCCGGTTCTCCTTCAGCGGACGGAGGGTGGATGCTTAACGCGACCATACTGGTGGTGGAGGACGAGGCGATCGTGGCCAGGGATCTCCAACGCACGCTGGGCGATCTCGGCTATCAGGTGCTCCCCACGGCCGCTTCGTACGACGAGGCGATCGCGCGCGCCTCCGAGCGATGCCCCGATCTGGTGCTGATGGACATCCGCCTTCAAGGTCAGCGCGACGGGATCCACGCGGCGGAGATGCTGCGCCAGCAGTTCCGGGTTCCCGTGGTCTTCCTGACCGCGTACGCCGACGACCTGACGTTGGAGCGCGCCAAGAAGGCGCAGCCCTACGGCTACCTGATGAAGCCGATCGGGGGACACGAGCTGCGCTCGACCGTCGAGGTGGCGCTGTACCGGCACCGGATCGACATGCGGCTGCGCGAGCGCGAGCGCTGGGTGTCGACGACGTTGCGATCGATCGCCGATACTGTCGTCTCCGTCGATGCCGAGGGCCGCGTCAACTTCATGAACGCGGCCGCAGAGGCCTTGACCGGCTGGCCAGCCGAGGAAGCCCTCGGCCGATCGCTGGCTGACGCCCGCGAACTGGTGGACGAGCGCACCGGCGAGCCAGTCGAGCCGCTGCTGAGCCGGGTGTTGCGCGACCGCAGGCTGGTGCGCATCCGGGACGTGGCCATGGTGGGGCGTGACGGCACGCGGCGTCCCGTCGAGGGCGTGGGGGCTCCGATCTTCGATGGCGACGATCTCCTGGGTGCCGTGATGGTGCTGCGCGACGTCACCGAGCAGCGGCAGTTGCAGCGACAGATCGAGCTGGCCGACCGACTGGCGGCCCTGGGCACGCTGGCAGGCGGTGTCGTGAACGAGATCGGCGAACCGCTGACCCGCCTGCGGGCGAACGTGCGTCTGGCGGCCGAGGAAGTCGAGCGGCACCGCGCCGAGCTGCAGGACCTGCTCTCGGGCGAGGCTTACGGATCGTTGTTCCGTCGGCTGGAGAGCATCCAGCAGGTGCTGGCCGAGGCGGACGAGGGCACGGCGCGCGTGAGGAGGATCGTCACCGAGCTGCGCACGCTGGCGCGATCTCCCGACGACGATCGCCGCCCGGTCGACCTGCGGCGTGTGCTCTCCTGGGCGGGCGAGGTGGTGGCTCCCGAGATTCGCTCGCGTGCCTGTCTGGCCATGGAGATCGGCAAGGTCCCACTGGTCAACGCCGACGAGGCGCGTCTGGGGCAGGTGTTCGTGAACCTGCTGCTGAACGCCGCCCATGCCATCGCCCCCGGTGACGTCGATCTCAACGAGGTGCGCATCACCGGCGGCACCGCACCCGACGGCCGCGCCTTCGTCGAGGTACGCGACACCGGCTGCGGCATCCCGCGCGAGCTGCTGGGACGGATCTTCGATCCGTTCTACACGACCAAGCCGGTGGGTTCGGGCACCGGGCTCGGCCTGGCGATAAGCCACGGGATCGTCCGGGCGCTGGAGGGCGAGATCCAGGTCGACAGCACCGTCGGCAAGGGGAGCGTCTTCCGGGTTCTGCTGCCGCCCGCGGGCGATCCCTCGGTCCAGGCCTCGGGCCCGGTTCCGTCGACGACGCGCGACCGCAAGCGGGTCCTGGTGATCGACGACGATCCACTGGCCGGAACCACCATCCGGCGCGCGCTGGAGCCCGAGCATCAGTTGTTGACCGTGAAGACCGTGCGCGAAGCGAGCGCGCTCATCGGGCGAGGCGAGGCGGTGGAAGTGATCCTGTGCGACCTGCGGCTGCCCGAGGGAAGTGGGATGGATTTCTACGACGAGCTCCTGCGGATGCGGCCGTCGCTTGCGCGGCGGGTGATCTTCCTGGCCGGCGGTGCGTTGACGCCCAAGGCGGTCGAGTTCATCGCCTCGGTGTCGAACCGCGTGCTGACAAAGCCACTCGAGCCCGAGGTGGTGCTGGTCGCCGTCCGTCAGACGCTGGCGGCCGCCATCACGTCGTGAGGCCGATCGGACAGGAGACGCCCGTGCCGCCCAGGCCGCAGTAGCCGTCGGGGTTCTTGGCCAGGTACTGCTGGTGATACTCCTCGGCGTAGTGGTAGCTGGGAGCGGGCACGATCTCGGTGGTGATGCGGCCGTAGCCGGCGCCCGTCAACCGTTCCTGGTAGGCGGCGGCCGATGTCTTCGCGGCCCGCTGCTGCTCTTCTCCGTACGTGTAGATGCCCGAGCGGTACTGGGTGCCGACGTCATTGCCTTGTCGCATCCCCTGCGTGGGGTCGTGGCTCTCCCAGAAGATCTTCAGCAGCTGTTCGTAGGAGAGTTTCTCCGGATCGAAGACCACGCGCACCACCTCGGCGTGCCCCGTCCGTCCCGAGCAGACCTCCTTGTAGGTCGGATCCTTGGTGTGGCCTGCGGCATACCCCACGGAAGTGCTATGAACGCCCTCCTCTTTCCAGAAGCGCTTCTCCGCGCCCCAGAAGCAGCCGAGTCCGAACATCGCCAGCTGCATGCCGTCGGGGAAGGGCGGAAAAAGGGGCGTGCCTTTGACGAAGTGTTTTTCGCTGGCCATCGGGCAAGTATGACCCGGTCAGCGGCTGCAGTCGCGGCCCGCGTTGCGCTTCGCCAGCTCGGGCACCAGCGGCTCGAAGAAAGCCATCATCGCCCGCGCGCCGATCGGTTCGCCGGTGGCTTCCTTGATAACTGCACGCCAGTCGCGCGTCGCGCCGACCCTCAGGATGCCGCGCAGGAAGTCCCCGACCGCGGCGCTCCCCGAGTAGTCGCAGGCGCGGACGTCCTGCTTCAGGATCCTGGTGCAGATGTGATCGTGGAGCTGGAACTTGATCAGCGAGGCCAGCGCGTAGTCGTAGTACTGGGCCGGATCGTCGTTGATGTGGGTCTTGGTGCAGGCGTCGCACAGGTCGGGCATGCGTGGGCCGGGGGGCTCGACTCCCTGGTAGCGGGCGACATACAGCCACCAGCGTCCCTGCCACTCCGAGGCCGCCAGCTCGCGCTCGTAGAGATCGTGCTCGAAATGGCTCATGGTCCCGGCGGCGAAGGGCAGGAAAACGATGTTGTCCAGCGCCTGCTGCAGCAGCCACCCGGTCGGGTCGGGCTCGGCCCCTGCCTTGAGCAGGCCGATCTTCTTCAGGTACGGCCGCTGCTCGCTGGCGAGGCGTGCCAGCTCGCCGACCGCCTCGTGGAAGGCGCGGTTGGCGCCGCCGCGCAGGATGTAGGGGACCTCGGGCCGTGCGTACGAGAGGTAGTAGTAGATGTGGCCCAGCTCGTGGTGGGCCGTGCCGAACCACTGCTCGTTCGGCTCGACACTCATCACGGATCGCACGTCCAGCTCGCCGTCGATGTGCCAGGCGGTGGCATGCGCGTTCTTCTTCCGCGGCGAGCCCTTGTCGACCGGGTACAGGTCCGAGCGTTTCCAGAACGTTTCCGGCAGCCGCGAGAAACCGAGCGAGACGTAGAACTCCTCGGCGGAGTGCACGATCGATTCGCGCGTCTTGCCGGCGAACAGCGGATCCAGACTGGCGCCCTCGACGAGGCCGGGCCAGTTCTGGGCCCAGCGGTTGCCGATCCACGGCGCGGGGATCATCTTCGGGACGGGCTTGCCGAATCGCGCCGCCAGCGTTTGCTTAGCCCAGCAATGGAGCCCGTCGTAGATCGGCCGGACGGTCTCCAGCGTGGAATCCAGCAGGGCCATCATCTCGGGCACGGTCATGCCGTAGTCCGCCACCTGGAGCGCGAAGAACGACGAGTAGCCCAGCTCGCGCGCGACCCGGTTGCGCAGCGCCTGCAGGTTCACCAGGCCCGGCCGCAGCGGCGCGCCGACTTCCTTCGACGCGATCCAGACGCGCTCGCGCTCGGCCAGATCGCGCGACTTGCGCAGGATGGCGTCGAGGTCGTTGGCGATCGCCGGCTTCGCGCAACCTCCCTTCGCGTCGCGCGCCAGACAGAACGCGAAGCTGTCCAGGATCGTCGACTGCTTGGTTTCCGCCTCCACGCGCCGGGCGACCACGTCGGGGATGGTCCCCGGGCTCTCGGCGGCCTGCAGGAGCAACTTGTCGAGTTGGCGCGCGGACAGGTCCTGTAGGTCCTTGCGCCTGGCGAGAAGGTCCTTGCTGCGTGTGACCACCAGCGGCGAGCCCGAGATTGCCGCTGCCACCTTCTCGGCGCCCGCGCGCTGCCCCGCGTGCTCGTCGCTGACGTCGGTGGCCGAGATCCAGGCCGCCTCCGATGCCTCACGCAACGCAGGCTGGAGAAGGCCGGTCACCGTCTCGAGGAAGACGCGCGCCTCTTTCTCCGTCGGGGTCGTCTTCTTCGGGGCGGCCGCGAGAGCGACCGCGATCACCAACGGGACGATACGCATCTGCCGAAACTACCACGCGAGACCTTTACGACTCGGCCAGCCACGTGGTAACCACCCCTCAGATGCGTTCTCTTCGCTCGTGGGCATTGGCCGTCTGTCTCGTCATTCCCGTATCGGGCTGCCGCCAGGGCGAGGGTGATCGCTGCGAGATCGACGGCGACTGCCAGGGCAGCCTCACCTGTCAGGGCAGTCGATGCACGTCGCGTCCCGGCACGATGATGATGATGCCGCCGCCGTCGATGGACGCCGGCGCGGAAGGTCGCCCCGAGGCCATCGTGCGTGACGTGGCTTCCGACTCGGCTCCTGATTCGACTCGCGACTAGGCCAGGCCGAGTTCGCGTAGATCCTTCCGGAACGTGGGCGCGTCCGTGAAGACGCGCCCACGGATGCCGAGGGCCTGGGCCGCGACGACGTACGTCTCCACGTCGTCGAAATAGGCCGCGTGCTCGGGGCGCGTGCCCGCCATCTTCAATGCGGCCGCGAAGATCTCCGGTTCGGGCTTGGCCAGGCCCACCTGGTACGACAGCACCAGACCGTCGAATCGCTCCAGGATCGGGAGCAGCGGCCGTACGAACTCGATGTGCGCGGCGTTGGTGTTGGACAGCAGGAACAGCTTCACGCGATCCGCCAGTGCCTCGACGAGCGGCATCACCGCGTCGTGGATCCGGAAATGGCAGTTCCAGACGCGGCGGAAGGCGTCGCGATGGAGGGGCGCTCCGACCACGCGGCTGACCGCCTCGCGCAGCCCGTCGCCCGCCAGGTGGCCCCGGTGGCAGGGGTCCCAGAGCGGGGCGAGGGCATTCCGGATCTCGTCGACGGATCGTCCGCCGAGGGCAGCCAGCTCGCGCAGCAGCTTCTCGTCGTCGTGGAACACCAGAACGTTGCCGAGATCCAGGAAGACAGTGTCCACGGTGTCCACGATGTCCAGGGTCACAGCCCGAGAGTATAGTCGCGCGCCGATGAGGCTTGCGTCGTTGGTTGCCATGCTCCTCGCCGGCTGTCGGGTCGGGCTACCCGGGGCGGAGGGCGCCCACTATCTGGATCCCGACCGCCCGCTGAAGGCACGTCTGGACGATCTGATCGGGCGCATGACCCTCGAGGAAAAGGCGTCGCAGATGGTCGACGAGGCTCCGGCGATCCCTCGCCTGGGCATCCCCGCCTACAACTGGTGGAACGAGGCGCTTCACGGCGTGGCCCGCGCCGGCCGAGCGACGGTCTTCCCGCAGGCGATCGGACTCGGCGCCACCTGGAACAAGGAGCTCGTCGGCAAGATGGCGACCGCCATCTCCGACGAGGCGCGCGCGAAGTACCACGCCTTCCAGCGCCGGGGGAAACGGGATCGCTACCAGGGGCTGACGCTCTGGTCGCCGAACATCAACATCTTCCGCGACCCGCGCTGGGGGCGCGGCATGGAGACCTACGGTGAGGATCCGCACCTCACGGGTCAGCTCGGCGTCGCCTTCATCAAGGGGCTGCAGGGGGACGATCCGAAGTACCTGAAGGCGGTGGCCACGCCCAAGCACTTCGCGGTGCACAGCGGGCCGGAGCCCGAGCGCCACGGCTTCGACGCCATCACCGACGAGCGTGATCTTCGCGAGACGTATCTGCCGCAGTTCCAGGTGACGATCCAGGCGGCGCGCGCGGCCTCGCTGATGTGCGCCTACAACCGCTACCGGGGCGAGGCGGCGTGCGGCAGCCATCGCCTGCTCACCGAGATCCTGCGCGACGAGTGGGGCTTCGACGGCTTCGTCGTGTCCGACTGCGGCGCCATCAAGGACTTCTACGCCGGTCACAAGCTGGTGCGGACCGCGGCGGAGGCCTCGGCGCTGGGCGTGCGTGCCGGCTGCGATCTCTCCTGCGGCCCGGAGTACGCCAGCCTCGTCGAGGCGGTTCAGAAGAAGCTCGTCTCCGAGGCCGAGGTCGACCGCTCGTTGAAGCGGCTGTTCGCGGCGCGCTTCAAGCTGGGGATGTTCGATCCGCAGGAGCTCGTTCCCTGGTCGAAGCTGCCGACGAGCGTCGTGGACAGCCCGGCACACGCCCAGCTCGCCTTGCAAGTGGCGCGCGAGTCGATCGTGCTCCTGAAGAACGAGAACGGCACGCTGCCGCTGGCGCAGCCGAAGACGATCGCGGTGGTGGGGCCGCTGGCCGACGATCCGTTCGTCGGTCTTGCCAACTACTACGGTATTCCGTCGAGGATGGTGACCGTGCGCCAGGGGATCGCCGCCCGAGCGCCGCAGGGGACGAGGCTGCTGTATGCCGCCGGATCGGCCATCGCCGAGGGGCTGCCGGTGCTGGCGCCCGTCCCCGCCTCGGCGCTGCGCCCTCCCGGCGACGGGCAGGGCTTGCGCGGCGCCTACTTCAAGAACCGCAAGCACGAGGGCCAGCCCGCGCAGGTGCGGGTCGACGCGCAGCTCGACTTCATGTGGTGGGACCGCGGCCCTGTGCCCGGGTTCGACGAGGACGACTTCAGCGTGCGCTGGGAAGGCGATCTGGTGGCACCTGCGGGTGGCCGTTACGCACTGGGCGTGCGGGCGCAGTCGGCGTACGAGCTGACCATCGACGGCAAGCGCCTGCTCAAGCGTGGTGAGGGAAACGACACCCGCCTTGCCTGGGAGACGATCGAGCTTGGCGAGGGGCCGCACGCCCTGCGGATCGATCTCACCGAGAGCACAGGGGACGCCTCGTTCCAGCTGTTCTGGGCCGTACCTCGCCCGCAGGCCGAGATGCAGGCCGAGGCGGTCTCGGCGGCGCGCCAGGCTGACGTCGTGGTGGCGGTGCTCGGGCTGACGCCGTGGCTCGAGGGCGAGCAGATGAAGGTGCCGGTGCCCGGCTTCCGCGGCGGCGATCGGGTGTCGCTGGATCTTCCCGAGCCGCAGCAGCAGCTCTTGCATGCGCTCGCCCACACCGGCAAGCCGGTGGTGCTGGTGCTGATGAGCGGTGGGGCGCTGACGGTCCGCTGGGCCGCCGAGCACATCCCCGCCATCGTCGAGGCCTGGTACGCGGGCCAGGCCGGCGGCGAGGCGATGGCCGAGGTGCTGTTTGGCGCCTACAACCCGGCCGGCCGGTTGCCGGTGACCTTCTACCGTTCGGTCGACGACCTGCCTCCGTTCGTCGACTATGCGATGAAGGGCCGCACATACCGGTACTTCGGGGGCGATGTCCTGTGGCCGTTCGGCCATGGCCTCAGCTACACGAAGTTCGCGTACAGCGACCTGAAGGCCACCGTCGCCTCGGTCTCCGTTGCCGTCCAGAACGTCGGTGATCGCGATGGCGATGAAGTGGTGCAGGTCTACGTGCGCGACGTCGAGGCGTCGGTGCCGGTGCCGCTGCGCGCGCTCAAGGCCTTCATGCGCGTCCACCTGAAACGCGGGGAGAAGCGCTCGCTCACCTTCGCGCTCACACCGGACGACTTCTCGCTGATCGATGCCAACAACAAGAGGGTGGTGGAGCCCGGACAGTTCGAGATCAAGGTCGGCGGCCTGACCGCGACCGTTGTCCGCTAGGCGATCATGCCCGTGCGGGGACCGGAGTCACCGTGCGCACGAGAGCCAGCGCCGCTACCAGCTGCAGGATGGCGATCCCGCCGAAGCCGAGGAAGGCCATCCGGGTGTCACCGGAGTCCGACATCATGAGGCCGCCCAGCGTGGTGGCAAACGAGCCGATGCCGAAGGTGGCTGCCATCTGGACGCCGTAGAGCAGTCCGTGGTCGCGCGCATCCGAATACGCCGCGGCCAGCGCGTTCAGCAGCGGCTGCGCCAGGTACCACAGGGCTCCAAAGCAGAGGGCCAGCGCCGCGAGGCCAACGCCCGAGGTGATCCCCAGCAGCACCAGCACCGGCGCAAACAGCGCCACTTCGGCGAGGAACAGCCGCTCGCGGGGCAGCCGATCCGCCAGCTCGCCGCCGAACCGCTGGGCGAAGATCCCGGCGACCAGCACCAGCGAGGTCAGGTACGACCCGCGCAGACCGCCGTGCAGTGGCAGGAACGTCAGCACGCCGCGGTAGACGATGCCGCCGAGGATCATGGCCACCATCAGCCAGCGTAGCTGCCGGCTGCGCCAGAACGACCGCAGCGTCGTCCCGAGGCCGCGCAGATCGAACGTCACTCTGCCGTGCGCATGAACGTGCAGGTCGTTCGGCAGCGTCAGCGCCAGGAGCGTGCAACCGAAGGCCAGCGCGCCCGCGGCGGCGAAGCCCCATCGCCACCCGAGGGTAGCCGCGAACACGGCGGCGAACGCGGGCGCCAGGGCCTCACCGAAGTTGCCGCCCACGCCATGAATGCCGATGGCGCGCCCGCGCTCGCCCGAGGCCACGCCTCGCGACAGCAGCGACAGGCCGCTCGGGTGATAGATGCCCGCGCACAGGCCCAGCAGCGCGAGTCCGAGCGCCAGGACCGTGAAGGTCGGCGCCGCCGCGACCAGCACCAGCGACAGCCCGCAGCCGCCCGCCGCCACCATCAGCATGGTGCGCGAGCCAATGCGATCGGCCAGGTAGCCGGCCGGGATGGCTGCCATCCCGAACACCAGGTACATGACATTCGCCACCGCCAGCACGTCCAGCAGCGAGACGTGGAAGGCGTGCGAAAGGTCGATCAGCAGCGTCGGCAGCAGCAACACGGACGCGTGGACGAGGCCGTGGATGACGGCGCTGGTCCAAGCAATCCTGCGGGTCGTCCTGTCCATCACGTCTGGGGATCGAACCGTACCTCGGCCACCTGATACTCGCGCGAGCCCTTCCCGGTCCGGATGACCACTGTATCACCGACCTCTTTTCCGATCAGCGCCCGCGCCAGGGGGGCGGAGATCTGCAGGCGGCGCAGCTTGATGTCCGCCTCGTAGTCCCCGACGATGGTGTACACCGTGTCATCGCCGCTCTCGGTGTCGGTGATCTTCACGGTGGCGCCGAACACCACCCGTTTGCCGGATAGCTTGGCGGGATCGATCACCTCCGCCAGGGCGATGATGCCGTCCAGATCGCGGGTGCGCCCCTCGATGAAGCCCTGGCGCTCCTTGGCGGCCGCGAACTCGGCGTTCTCGCGCAGGTCGCCGTGAGCGCGTGCCTCCTCGATGTCCTGGATGTTCTTGGGACGTTCGAACTCGCGCAGCCGCTTGAGCTCCTCGCGCAGGGTCTGCAGCCCGCGCGGTGTGATCGGCACCCGGTCAGGCATCGGCCTTGTTCATCTGGGCGTATTCCTGCAACGAGCAGACGCCCATGTCTCCGTCCCGCAGCTTGCCGATGGCCCCCACCGCGGCGCGCGCGCCCGACAGGGTCGTGAAATAGGGCAGGCCGCGCATCAGCGCGGTGCGGCGGATGGGGAACGAGTCCTTGATCGCCTCGGCCCCCGCCGTGGTGTTGATGACCATCTGCACCTCGCCGTCGAGCATCCGGTCGACGCAGTGCGGACGCCCCTCGCGCACCTTGTTCACCCGCTCGACCGCGATCCCCGCCCTCTGCAGGTGCGCGAATGTCCCGTCGGTCGCCAGCACCGTGAACCCCAGCCCGACCAGGCCCTTGGCCACTGGCACCGCTGCCGCCTTGTCCGCGTCCTGCACGGAAAGGAATACCGTCAGCTTCTTGTTGCCGTTGGGAACCGGCAGACGCGTCCCGGCGCCAAGCTGGCTCTTGGCGAACGCCGCCTCGAAGGTCGTGTCGATGCCCATCACCTCGCCCGTGGATCGCATCTCGGGGCCGAGCAGCGTGTCGACCCCCGGGAACTTCACGAAGGGGAACACGGCCTCCTTCACGGCGATGTGCTTGTGGGTCACTTCCTTGATCCCCATCTCGGCCAGCGTCTTGCCGACCGCGATCTTGGCCGCCACCTTGGCGAGCGGCACGCCCGTCACCTTGGAGACGAACGGCACGGTGCGCGACGCGCGCGGGTTGACCTCGAGGATGAAGATGCCGCGGCCGTCGCGCGGCACGGCGAACTGGATGTTCATCAGGCCACGCACGTCCAGTTCCCGAGCCAGCGCCCGGGCCTGCACCTTGATGCCCTCGATGATCTCGGCGGACAGCGTGAACGGCGGCAGCGAGCAGGCCGAGTCGCCCGAGTGGATGCCCGCCTCCTCGATGTGCTCCATCACGCCGCCGATGACCACGTCCTTGCCGTCGGCGACCACGTCGACGTCCACCTCGACGGCGTCGCGCAGGAACTGGTCGATCAGGATCGGCGCGTCCTCGTCACCCTGGCCGCCGCCCCCTGCCAGGGCTTCGCGCCTCGATGCTTCGAACGCTTGCCCCACGAACCGCTCCAGGCTGGAGTCGTCGTAGACGATCTCCATGGCCCGGCCGCCGAGCACATACGACGGCCGCACCATCACCGGGTAGCCGATCTTCTGGGCGATCTGCCGGGCTTCGTCCAGGCCATGCGCCGTACCCCAGACGGGCGAACGCAGATCCAGCTTGCGCACCAGATCGCCGAAGCGCTTGCGGTCCTCCGCCCGGTCGATGGCGTCGGCGCTGGTGCCGAGCAGCTTCACGCCGGCCTTCTGCAGGGGGACCGCCAGCCGCAACGGCGTCTGCCCGCCGAACTGAACGATGACCCCCTCGGGCTTCTCGGCGTCGATGATCTCGAGAACGTCCTCGCGGGTGAGCGGCTCGAAGTACAGGCGGTCCGAGGTGTCGTAGTCGGTCGACACGGTCTCGGGGTTGCAGTTGACCATCAGGGTCTCGTAGCCCTCTTCGCGCAGCGCCATCACCGCGTGGACGCAGCAGTAGTCGAACTCGATGCCCTGGCCGATGCGGTTCGGCCCGCCGCCCAGGATGATGATCTTCTTCTTGTTGGTCGGACGGCACTCCGACTCGTCACCTTCGTACGTGCTGTACATGTACGGGGTTCGCGCCTCGAACTCGGCGGCGCAGGTGTCGACGCGCTTGTAGACCGGCCGGACGCCCAGCTTGATGCGTGCCTGGCGAACATCTTCTTCCGTGCAGCCGACCAGCTTCATGATCCGCCGGTCGCTCATGCCGATGCGCTTCTTGCGTTCCAGCAACGCCTTGTCCGCGAGCACCTTCTTGCCCTGCGTTCGCGTCGCTTCCTCCTCGTCGACCATCTCCTTGACCTGCTGGAGGAACCAGGGGTCGATGGCCGTCAAGGTGTGAGCTTCTTCCGGCGTCAGACCGCCGCGGAGCGCCTCGGCCAGTTGCCACAGGCGGTCCGGGCCGGGCGTCACGATGAGCCGCTTGAGCTCCTCCAGCGCCGGTGGCTTTTCCAGATCGAAGCCCCAGCGGCCGATCTCCAGCGAGCGTAGCGCCTTGCCGAACGACTCCTTGAAGGTGCGCCCGATGGCCATCACCTCGCCGACGGACTTCATCTGCGGGCCCAGCGTCGTGTCGGCGCCCGGGAACTTCTCGAAGGCGAAGCGCGGGATCTTGGTGACCACGTAGTCGATCGACGGCTCGAAGCAGGCCGGCGTCTCCTTGGTGATGTCGTTCTGGATCTCGTCCAGCGAATAGCCGACGGCCAGTTTGGTGGCGAACTTGGCGATCGGGAACCCGGTGGCCTTCGAGGCCAGCGCCGAGCTACGCGAGACGCGCGGGTTCATCTCGATGACGATCATCGCCCCGTCCTTGGGGTTGACCGCGAACTGGATGTTCGAGCCGCCGGTCTCGACGCCGATCTCGCGGATGACGGCGATGGCGGCGTCGCGCATCACCTGGTACTCCTTGTCGGTCAGGGTCAGCGCCGGGGCGATGGTGATCGAGTCGCCGGTGTGCACGCCCATCGGATCGAAGTTCTCGATGGAGCAGACGATGACCGCGTTGTCGTTGCGGTCGCGCATCACCTCGAGCTCGTATTCCTTCCACCCCAGCACCGACTGCTCGACCAGCACCTCGCTGCGCGGGCTCTGCGACAGGCCCCACAGCATCTTGGCCTCGAACTCCTCGGCGTTCCAGGCGATGGCCGCGCCCGAGCCGCCCAGCGTGAACGACGGCCGCAGGATCATCGGGTAACCGACGCCGGTCTCGGCGTGGATCTCCTGCTGGATGCGCTTGGCGTCTGCGAAGGTGCGTGCGTAGCCCGACAGCGGCACCGACAGACCGATGTTGGCCATCGCTTTCTTGAAGAGGTTGCGATCCTCGGCCTTCTCGATGGCGGCCAGCTGCGCGCCGATCAGCTTGACGTTGTACTTCTCCAGCACGCCCGCCTTGGCCAACTCGATGGTCAGGTTCAGCGCCGTCTGCCCGCCCAGCGTCGGTAAAAGCGCATCCGGCCGCTCGCGCTCGATGATCTTGGTGAGCACGTCGACCGTCAGCGGCTCGACATAGGTGCGGTCCGCAAGGTCGGGGTCGGTCATGATCGTCGCCGGGTTCGAGTTCACCAGCACCACCCGGTAGCCCTCTTCCTTGAGGGCCTTGCAGCCCTGGGCGCCCGAGTAGTCGAACTCGCAGGCCTGACCGATGACGATCGGACCCGAGCCGATCAGCAGCACGCTCTTGATGTCTGTTCTACGAGGCATCAGCCCTTCTTCTCTAATATGGAACCCTGGAAGGGTTCCATACCTCCCGCGCATGAGCTACGGCGGGCCATGCCCACCTCCGCTCGTCCGCGATTTGATGTGACCTTCACGGTCGATGGTAAAGCCGTCCGGTAGCTTCTTCTCCACGCCCGGACGGAACCCTTGCACCAGCCACCCGAGCCGGGCGAAGCCGTCGGCGATCTTGATGCGGATGCGCAGGCTTTCTTCCTGGTCGGAGGTGAAAAGCTCGAGCAGCGCCTGGCGTGCCACCGCCTCGTCTTTTTGAACGCAGAGCGCCTCGACGGCGGCGAAGCGCACCCCTTCGTCCATATCCTTCAGATAGGGGGCGACCAGAGCGGCGCACCTGGGATGGTCCAGGAGCCCCACGTGGGTGAGGAGCTGGATCTTCTTGGTGGGATCGCGCTCGTAGCCGGGCTCGTGGCGGGCCATCACCTCCTGGATGACGGCGATCTCCTCGTCCTTGTCAGTGGCGATCCGGTCGAGCACGCGCAGCGGCCAGGAGATCGAGTCGGCGGAGAACAGGTAGCGCTTGGTGGCGGTCAGCGCCGCGCGGCCCTTATCGACCAGGGTGTCGAACACCCATTCCTTTTCCTGCTCGTCCTCGATCGACTTGTCGTAGACCATGGCGAAGCGCCGCATGAGCGCGTAGAGGGCGTCGTCCGAGCCGTCGTCCGCCAGCGCCTCGAGGGACTTCATCCGGTCGACGGACTGGGCGTACTTGTTGAGCGCCCGCTGCACGTTCTTCGACCGGCTACGCTCCTCGCGCTTGTCCTTGGAAAGCAGGTCGAAGAGGCCCATCGAAGCTGGCGGAGTCTATACCAGGGAAAGTAGGATGTAGCGATGCATTCACGCCGCCTCTTCCTGGCCGGAACGCTGGCCGCCACCGCTGGCTGTGCGACGCGTCCAGGCGTCACCACGAACGCCGGACCGAAGCTGAGAAAAGCGCTGAAGTACGGAATGATCAAGGCCGGCGACACCCCGGCCGAGAAGTTCGGATTGGCACGATCGCTCGGCTTCGAGGGCGTGGAGATGCCAAGCCCGGCCCCGAAGCTGGACGTCGCCGAGGTGGTGGCTGCGCGTGACAAGACCGGCATCGTCATCCACGGCGTCGTGGGCGACCTGCACTGGAAAGAACGGCACTCGGACGCCGACCCCGCGGTGCGCGCCAAGGCGCTGGCGAACCTGGAGCAGGAGATCCGCGACTGCAAGGCCTACGGGGGCAGCACAGTGCTGGTGGTGCCGGGCAAGGTCAGCAACCCCGAGACCGAGAATTTCGACCAGGTCTGGCAGCGGTCACAGGAGGAGATCAAAAAGGCGATCCCCCTGGCGAAGGCGCACGGCGTGAAGATCACCATCGAGGTGGTCTGGAACGACTTCCTGACCACACCCGAGAACCTGGTGAAGTACGTCGACGAGTTCGGCGACCCGACGGTCGGCGCCTACTTCGACGTGAGCAACATGCTCAAGTACGGCGTCCCGGCTGCGACCTGGATCCGCAAGCTGGGCAAGCGCATGTTCAAGTTCGACTTCAAGGGTTACAGCCACGAAAAGAAGTGGGTGGCCATCGGTGACGGCGACGAGGACTGGCCAGCGGTGCGGCTGGCGCTGGCCGAGGTGGGCTACGAGGGCTGGGCCACCTCGGAGGTGAAGGGCGGCGGCGAGGCCGAGTTGCGCGACGTGTTCCAGCGGATGACCCGCGTTCTCGAAGGCTGACATGGAGTACCGCTGGGACGACGCCGCGGCGGCGAAGCTCACCGACGAGCTGGAGCAGCTGATCTACATCTCCAATCTGGTCGGCGCCGACACGACGCTGACCCAGCCGGGGGGCGGCAACAGCTCGGTGAAGCGGCGCGAGACCGACTTCGCCGGGCGTCCGGTGGAGGTGCTGCGCGTGAAGGGCAGCGGCACCGACATGCGCACCATCGCGCGGCCGGGTTTCTGTGGCCTGCGTGTGACGGATCTCGAGTTCCTGCGCCGGCGCGACCAGATGACCGACGAGGAGATGATGGACTTCATGCGCGCCTGCATGCTGGACGCGCGCGAGCCGGCCCCGTCGGTGGAGACGCCGCTGCACTCGGTGCTGCCGTACCGGTTCATCCTGCACACGCACGACTTCGCCACGCAGGCGCTGACCGACACCAGACGCCCCGAGGCGCTGGTGGGCGAGGCCCTGGGCAAGGAAGCCGCCTACGTGGATTACGTGCGTCCGGGTTTTCCGCTGGCGCGTCAGGTGAGCCAGCTCGGGCCGATGCCTGCCGAGGCACGCGGGCTGGTGCTGGGCAAGCACGGCCTCATCGCCTGGGGTGATACGGCCAAGGCCTGCTACGACAACCTGCACCGGTTGATCACCCGCGCCGAGGAGTTCGTGGCCGGCAAGCGCGGGACGAAGCCGTTCGTGGAGGTGAGGCCACCGTCGGCGGCGAACCACCGGGAGCGGGCGCGCGCCTTGTTGCCGTCGCTGCGGGCGCGCCTCGCCGGCGAGCGCGGCGTGATCTTGCATTACGACGACTCGCCCGATGCGCTGGGTTTCGTCAGCGATCCACGGCTCGGCGAGCTGGCGCCGCGCGGGATGTCCACGCCCGAGCACATCCTGCGCTGCGGGCGCGTGCCGCTGGTCGTCGACGGCGAGCTCGAACCTGCGCTCGCGCGCTGGCAGGCGGAGTACCGGGCGGCCTTCGAGCGGCACAAGCCGGCGGCACAGATGCTTGAGCCGTTGCCCAAGGTGGTCCTGCTGCCCGGGCTGGGGCTGGTGACGGCGATGAAGGACAAGGCGAACGCCGTCGTCGGCAATCTCTGCTACCGCCACGTCATGCGGGTGATGGACGCCGCCGAGGCGTTGGGTGGTTTCCACTTCCTCGACGAAAAAGACGGCCTCGAGTTCGAGTACTGGCCGCTCGAGCTGGTGAAACTGAAGGCAGCCGAGAAGGAGCTGTCGCGCCAGGTGGCGGTGGTGACCGGCGCCGCGGGCGGGATCGGCAAGGCGATCGCCGAACGCTTCGCCGCCGAGGGAGCGCACCTGGTCTTGACCGACATCGCTGCTGAGGCGCTGGCGCAGACGGCGGCGGGGATCCGGGCCTCGTGCAAGGATCCGCACCGGGTGATCGCCGTCGAGGTGGACGCCCGCGACGCCGCCCGCACCGCCGCCGCGTTCACCGAGGCTGTGATGGCGTTCGGGGGCGTCGACATCCTGGTGTGCAACGCCGGGTTCGTCGAGGCCGGCCCGCTCGACACCATGACGGAAGAGAGCTGGGACAAGCAGTACGACATCAACGTGAAGGGATACTTCCTGGCGGCGCGCGAGGCGATCCGGCTCATGAAGCTGCAGAAACGCGGCGCCATTGTCTTCAACGCATCGAAGGGGGCGTTCGCGCCGACGGCGGACAATGCGATCTACGCCAGCAGCAAGGCGGCGGTGGCGGCCCTGGCGCGCAACCTGGCGACGGAACTTGGGCCGCACGGGATACGGGTGAACTACTTCAACGCCGACTTCGTGGACACGCCGCTCATGCGCAAGATCATCGCCGAGCGTGCGGCGATGAAGAACGTGTCGGTCGACAAGCAGACCGAGGAGTACCGCAAGCGCAACCTGATGGGTGTGGGGCCCATGCCGGCGAACGCCGTGGCCGAGGCGGCGCTCTTTCTCGCCTCGCCGCGCTCGCGCTTCACCACCGGGGGGGTGCTCACCATCGACGGCGGGATCAAAGAGGCGATGCCTCGGTAATGGGCAAGTTCCTCGACGCCTTCAAGAGCAAGCGCGTCGGCATCCTGATCGCGCTCGGGTTCGCGTCCGGTCTGCCGTTGCTGCTCAGTGGGCAGACGCTGGGCGCGTGGATGACCAACGTCGGGGTCAACCTGAAGACAATCGGGATCTTCTCGTTGGTCACCTTGCCCTATTCGCTCAAGGTGTTCTGGGCGCCGTTGCTCGACCGGTACTCGCTGCCCTGGCTCGGGCGCCGGCGGGGCTGGATGGCGCTGACCCAGCTGATCATGGCCGGAGTGATACTGGCGATGAGCGTGGTCGATCCGAAGGCGACCCCGCCGACGATGGCGCTGTTCGCATTGATGCTGGCTTTCTTCTCGGCCAGCCACGACGTCGTCAGCGACGCCTACCGCACTGACGTCCTGCCACCGAACGAACGCGCTTCGGGGACCTCCACCTTCATCCTCGGCTACCGCCTGGCGATGCTGTTCGCCGGAGCGGGGGCGATGATCCTGTCGGATCATCTGCCCTGGTCGACCGTCTATCAGATCCTGGCGGTCCTGATGGCGGCGAGCGTGGTGTTCACCTGGTGGGCCCCGGAGCCGCAGGGCATCCTTGCCCCCCGCACCCTGGCGGATGCGCTGATCCGGCCCTTCGCCGAGTTCTTCAGCCGTCGACGCATCGGGATCGTCTTCTTGTTCGTCATCCTCTACAAGTTCGGCGAGTACGTCACCGACGCCATGGTGATTCCGTTCATGATCAAGACGGGGTTCACCAACACGGAGATCGGCGCCTTGCGCAAGGTGATCGGATTTTTCGCGACGGTCTCGGGCGTGATCGTCGGCGGGGGGCTCGTCGCCAAGTTCGGCGTGCGGCGCGCGCTGCTGGCATTCGGGTTCTTGCAAGCGGCGACCAACAGCGGCTACCTGGCGCTGGCCATCGTCGGCAAGAACTACACCCTCTTGGCGGTGGCCATCGGGGTCGACCTTTTCTGTGGCGGTCTGGCGGCGGCGGCGTTCTCGGCCTACCAGATGTCGCTGTGCCACAAGTCGTTCTCGGCCACGCAGTACGCGCTCCTGACCAGCGCCTCCGTCGTCGCCGGCCGCCTTTTCAGCGCAAGCTCGGGTTACCTAGCCGAGGCCTGGGGCTGGCCGAAGTTCTTTGCCTCGACGATGGTGATGGCGATTCCGGGGATGGCGCTGCTGTTCTTCCTCCCGCGAACCGATACCGACTCGCCTGCGTAGGTTAGGCGCGGCGTTCGCTCCGATCTCTCCGGCAGGGGGCTCGGTGTCCTGGCCGCGCGTAGTTCTCGGTTGCGACGCAGAGGGTGCCGAGTAGGATCTGGTGCCCCGCGACCGAGGTGTTTGCACGGTCAGGACACCGAGCCCGCCTCGCTCGTCTTCGATGGCGTCGTCGATGAGCTGTACGTGCCGACGATTGGCAAGGAGCTACCCACCGTCGAGGGACCGAAGACGCTGGCGGCCTGGATCCGTCCCGATCCGATCACCCCGGGGAAGAACAGCAGCATCGTCGCGGTCGCAGTCACGTCCGCCGCCACGAGCACCTCCTCCGTGCAGCTCGGATTTCGCAGCGGCCGCCTCGTGGCGTGGAAAGCCGGAGGCGGTGAGCTGGTCGCTGCCGAGCCGCTCTCGCCGGGTGTCTGGCACCAGATCGCATACACCTTCGACGGCACGATCCACCTCCTCTACGTCGACGGCACGCTCGCCGGCATGGGAACGACGCCGTCCCAGACGGGATCGGTGAACACCGTTCGCCTCGGCTTCTGGAACCCTCAGGAGCGCTACGCCGGCGGCCTCGACGACGTGCGGATCTACGACCGGGCGCTCGGACGGTCGGAGGTTGCGGCGCTGGCGCAGGGGTTGTGACCGTGATGCTATTCCAGCAGGCATGAAGTTCCTTCCCTGGACGGTGGTGTGGACGTCGCTGCTGGCTGCCGCCCAGGTCCGGGCCGGCGCGGCCGACAAACGGCTCGACATCTACTGGGTCGATGCCGAGGGCGGCGCAGCCACCTTGATCGTGACCCCCGCAGGGGAGTCGGTGCTCGTGGACGCCGGCTCCGTGGGGCCGCGGGACGCGGGGCGCATCTTCGCGGCGGCGACCCGGGCGGGGCTCCGGAAGATCGATCACCTGATCATCACGCACTTCCACACCGATCACTTCGGTGGAGTGGCGACATTGACGAAGCTGATGCCAGTCGGGACGCTCTACGACGACATCGCCGCGCTGCCGGCGTCCCGGCGCGGCTCGTTGCGCGGTCTCGCCGACTACCAGACCGCGAAGGTCGACCGGCGCGTGCTCATCGAGCCCGGAGCGACGATCGCGCTCCGGCAGACCACAGGCGCCGCCCGCATCAAGTTCCAGTTCCTGGCGGTGGCGCAGCGATTCGCGCCCGGCAAGCGACGCCCCAGCGGCAACGCCTGCCGGACCGCCACCCGGAAGGACCCCGACACCAGCGAGAACGCCAACAGCGCGGTGATGGTGCTCGACCACGGGCCCTTTCGCTTCTTCGACGGTGGCGACCTGTCGTGGAACCTGGAGACGCAGCTGGTGTGTCCCGAGGATCGCGTGGGCCAGGTCGACGTCTACCAGACCACCCATCACGGCGTCGACCGATCGAACAACCCGGTCCTCATCGCCACGCTCGCGCCGGCCGTGGCGGTGATCAACAACGGTCCCCGCCACGGCGGCGAAGCAGGGACCTACGCGGCGCTGGCGGCCCAGCCCGGCATCCAGGCCATCTACCAGCTCCATCGCAACGTGCAGACCGGTCCCGGGAGCAACACCAGGCGCGAGCTGATCGCCAACACGGACGAAGCCTGCACCGGCCAGATGATCGAGATGTCCGCTGACCCGCAGGGCGAGACGTACGTCGTCTCGGTCCCCTCGACCCGGCATGCGAGGACCTACCGCACCAAGAAAAAATGAGCCGACGAGTGGCTACGGGGTGACGGTCACCAGCACCTCGGCATGGACGCCGGTGCCGTCGGCGATGAGCCGCACGGCGCCAGCGGGCGGCTCGTCGGGGGTGCCGGCGGGGGTGGCGGCCGCTCCGGTCATGCAGAAGAAGTAGCCGCTGGGCATCCCCGGCTGGGGCGCGATGCCGACGCGGGAGGGATCGGATGACGAGACGGTGAGTCCGGTGACGCCGGTGGTGACCTGCTGGCCGCTGACGTCGCGGACGATCACCTGGAAGGGGACCGCCCCGGGGGACGGGGGGAAGTTGACGGAAGGTGGAGGTTATCGGCCAAAATGACGCGACAGGACGCGTAGCTTGAATGTCCTGTGCACCTCAAGTCAGCAGATGCGACAGTTCCTCTAGCCCGCAGAACGTGACTTCCAGCGCATCGATCGTGCGCGTAAGCGTGGGTCCGCTGCCCGGCGTGACCACGAAGTTGCGTCCCTTGGGGTGTAGCGATCGGAATACCCTGAGGCCGCGTGAATCGAACGCCCGCGCGTTCCATTTGCACTCGATCGCATCGCAGACTCCCCGGCCTCGTGGCAGGACGAAGTCCACCTCGCGGTGCTGCTTGTCGCGCCAGAAGCGGATGTCGTGCGCCTCGGCTCCTGCCTGCAGGGTATCGAGCACCAGGTGTTCCCACAGGAGGCCGCAGTCTTCCGTGCGTAGGTCGTTCCATCCCCGGCTCCAGGCCACGAAGCCGGTGTCGAAGGCGTAGATCTTCGGTTGATGCAGCAACTCCTGGCGCCTTCCGTCGTGATACGGACGCACAAGAGTGATGGCGTGGGTGACCTGCAGGACATCCAGGTAGGTCATCACCGTGGGCCGGCTGAGCGCCGTGCTGCGGGCAAGGGTGGTGACCTCCGCGAGGCCCCCGCTCTGACGTAGGAGGGTTTCCACGAGGGTGAGGAAGTTGCTGCGCTTCTCCACGCGAAAAAGTTCCTGGATGTCGCGTGCGAAGAACGAATCGAGCCACTCTGAATAGATCTCCGGGTCGTGAGCATCCGCCAGCAACGCCGCCGGGAGGCCTCCGTGCAGGAGCCGTCTCGACAGATCCCGGATCCCGAAGGCGGCAAGCTCACGGGCCAGCACCGGGACCAGGTGGACCACGCGTTTTCTGCCGGCCAGGCTGTCCTTGAACTTGCTCGTCGCCGCCAGCGTGGAGGATCCCGTGGCCAGGATCTTCAGACGGGGGAACTCGTCGGCGGCGATCTTGAGAATGCGACTGGGGTCGGCGAGCTGGTGGATCTCGTCGAGCACGACCAGGGGATGCGACACGCTCCGGTAGAAGCGCTCGGGATCGGCCAGGCGATCGGCCGTGCTGGGCAGGTCGCAGTTCAGGTAGGCCGCGCCGGGCAAGCTGCGCGCGAGCGTCGTCTTGCCGACGCGGCGCACGCCCGAAAGCCAGACGATCGGAGCCTTGCGCCACGCTCGATCGAGCCGCTCCAGCCAGAAGGGACGGGCGATGCCTTCCATAAACACATTTTACGTATTTTGTGACTATATGTAAAATTTGGTTTCTTAGGTGGCAGGTGAGCGGGCGGGAAGGCGTGCGCTGCGATTGTTGAAATATCGTCAGCTGTACTGCAAACCACCCGGATGTGGCTTCCCCTCGCGATCTCGCAGGCCCATCTGCGCACCCGCCGCGCGGTACGTCGCCCCTTGTCGTGCGTCTTGCCGTCATGCAACAGTTGCGCATGCCTGCGGCGGTTCGCGCTCAACAGCTTGTTGAAGCGTCATCTGAGATACGCAGAGAGCGGACGGCGATGCACCGGTCGCGCTGCTCGCGGCCGATCGCTATCGCGATGGCGGACGGGATCATTCGCGAGGGCACGACCGTTTTCGACTACGGCTGTGGGCGTGGAGGCGACGTTACCTATCTGAAGAAGCGTGGCGCCGAGGCGCACGGTTGGGATCCGCACTACTCGCCCAAGGCCACGCTCAAGAAATCAGCGATTGTGGCGCGCGCCAGTTGATGAGCATCTGAGTCGGGTCGGAATCTCTTAGCGCCGACTCCTTGAACCACCGGACACGGGTGGTCTCACAGGAGAGACGGCATGCCCCCAAAGAAGCGACGGCGAGAGACAAGGGAGAGAGACAAGACAAGGGGATCAGCGAAGACGCAGATCCGGTATCGATCCAGATCGGTACACCCGTTAGAGTTCCGGCTGCGG
>JANPFD010000175.1:0-1184 GCA_031423255.1 Myxococcales bacterium
CGTCGCTGCGGCCCTTCAGCTCGTGCGTGCCGGCCTTGAAGCGGCCCTTGCCTCCCACGACCAGGAACGTGAGCTGGTCTAGGTGGTGACCGACTGGCATTCCCAGTTCGCTGCCGATCAGCACCGTCGTGTTCTGCAGCATGGTGGTTCCGTCCGGCTCCGGCGTGTTTGCCAGCTCGTCGAGGAACAGCGCGATCTGCTTCATCTCCCAGTCGATGATGTAGTCGACTTGCGGCTTGTTGCTTCCATAAGAATGGAACCAGTCGCCATGGGCATCCTTGGCGGCCTTTCCGAGGACGTTCATCGAGAACTCGTCGCCCCCTCCCGTCAGGGTCAGGCTGCCGAAACGGAACAGGTCGCAGCGCATCCCCGAGGCAAAGGTCTTCGCGATGCCCGGCCAGGCCGAGTTCCAGGCCGCGAACGCCCCGGGCTCGTTGATGCCCGCGGTCTTCGCCGGGGTGGGTCTTGTCGGTTTGGCGCAGGCTCCCGTGGCGGCCACGGGTGGCAGCAGGAGGCGATCCTCCAGCTCCTTGATCAGGTTTCGATGCTTGCTGATCCGATCGCGCACAGTGACCGGAAACCCAGTCTTGTCGCTGGCCAGGCGCTCGTACTCTTTGCGCAGCGCTGTCACCACCGCCCGATCGTACTGGTCGCCGGCGGGCATCCCAGGGCCGGCAAGGCCGGCAAGTACGCCGCTACCCTCGAAAAGCTCGACGAACAGGGCCGCCGGATCCGAGGTGGCAGGATTGACCTGGCCGCCCTCGCGCCACGAGTGGTACCACCTGATCTTCTGGGACTGACCGGCGCTGAACACTCCCGCGGCCTTCACCTTGAACGCCGTGGGCGGGTTGAAGTGGGTCTGGGCCACCCAGTCCAAGCTGGGCCCGCCCTTGCGGTTGCCGTCCGTTGTGGACATCGCGCAGCAGAAGCTCGCGCTGCCGTCGTCGTGCGGGGTGATCCCGGGCGAGCTGGCGGTCGCATTGATGCCGCGGATGATCGAGGTCTGGCTGGCGTATTTGCCGAAACTACCCAGCACACCTGTCAGTCCCTGCGTGGTCAGCTCCGGCGGCATGCCGTTGCCGAAGTAGATCGTGATCAGGCGTTCGGGCGGTGCCGCCGCGTTCGCGAAGCGCTCCTCCGCCATCAGGAACGGCAGGCCCAAGGCCAGCTTGCTGCTCGACCGG
>JANPFD010000176.1:0-26435 GCA_031423255.1 Myxococcales bacterium
TGCCCCCGTACCATTCCCCACACGCCGGCCCCCCGGGCCAGCGCCGCGGAAGCGCCGAGATAGTCGCCACGACCTCGCTTTCCCGCCTCGGCGATCCACTCGAACGCCAGCGTCAGCAGGCCGTCCCCGGCCAGGATGGCGATCGCTTCTCCGTACACTTTGTGATTAGTGGGCTTGCCCCGGCGAAAATCATCATCGTCCATGGCCGGTAAGTCGTCATGGATGAGCGAATAGCAATGCACCAGCTCGACCGCGGCCGCGGCGATCCGGATCGATTCGTCGAGCGGCGCACCCACCGCCTCCGCGGCTCCCAGCGCCAGCAGCGGCCGCAGCCGCTTGCCGGGCGCGAGCAGCGAGTAGCGCATGGCCTCGACCAGGCGTCCCGGATCCGGGGTCGCCACCGGCAGGCGCGCCGCCAGCAAGCCGTCGATCTCCTCGCGCCTCGCCGCGAGCCACGGCTCGAGGGCGAATGCGATCACTCGTTGCCCTGATCCAGCGGCGCCGTCCGCGGCACGCCGCCGGCGGTCGACAGCAGCACCTCGACCCGCTTCTCCGCCTTGTCGAGGGTCTCCGCCCCGCGCTTGCACAGCGCCATCCCCTCCTCGAAAAACTTCAGCCCGTCTTCGAGCGACAGGTTGCCGCCCTCGAGCTTGTCCACCAGCGCTCGCAGCCGCGCCAGGATCTCGTCGAAGCGCTCGGGTTTTTCCTGCTTTTCCACGCGGGCGAATCTTAACCCAAGCCTGTGCTATCGTGACCGGCCATCGTGGCTGAGGCGAAGGCGTTGCGGAGCAAGGAGCCCTGGCGGGCCTATCTTCGAAAGAAGCGCCTCAAGACGACGCAGCAGCGGGAGGCGATCGTCGATGCCTTCTTACGCTCGAACGGTCACGTCAATCTCGAGGACCTTCTCGGTGCGGCGCGCAAGAAGAACCCGTCGGTGGGGCTGGCCACGGTGTACCGCACCGTGAAGCTGCTCGAGGACGCGGGACTGGCGTCGTCGCGGCAATTCGGTTCGGGACATACGCTGTACGAGAATGCCGGTCATCATCACGACCACATCATCTGCCAGCAGTGCCACCTGATCGTCGAGTTCGAGAGCGACGAGATCGAGCGCCTGCAGTCGGACATCGCGCGCAAGCAAGGGTTCCAGATCATGCAGCACCGCCACGAGCTGTTCGGCCTGTGCGAAAAAGCGCGGGGTGTCCCTGGAGGGCACTGCCCGGCCGAAGTTCTGAAGAAGAAATAGCCATGCGCGCCACGCGCCCGCGATCGTTCGGCCTCCGGGCGCAGATCCTGATCGGCCTGGCGCTCGTCACTCTGGTGGCGGTGGGCTCGACGGGGTACCTCGGGTTGTGGGTGGGCGGCGCCGCGTTGAGTGACCAGCGGGCGACGATGGCCGTGGTTCTGGCCACCGCGGCCGCAGCGTCGGCCAGCGCCGTGGTCGAGCCGCAGCAACCGATCTCCAACGCGACGAGCCGCACGCGCCTCGTGGCCGTGGCCCGCGATCTGACCGAGCACACCGAGGCGCGCCAGGTGACCTTCTTCCAGCTTGACCGGACCGTGGTGCTCGCCCAGCCCTCCCGACACCCGGACGATCGGGATCCACCGTTGCTGGGCGCCGTGCTCAGTGGCGCCCCGCCCGTCTATCAGTACCGCCCGCGGCTGGATGACGGCGAGACCGAGATCATCGCCTACGCGCCGATCTCGCTGCAGTCCCGCGTGCTCGGCGCGGTTCGTGTCTCGCTGTCGGTGCAGGCGCCGCCGACGATGGTGTTGCGCCGGTCGGGCTGGCTCCTGGTGTCGCTGGCGCTCGCCGACGCGCTCCTGGTGCTGGGGCTCGGGTACCTGGTGCTGACCCAGGTGGTGGTGCAGCCCCTGCAGGCGGTCGAGCGGGCCACCGCGCGCGTCACCGCCGGCGACTGGGACCACGCTGTCAAGCCATCGGGTCCGCGCGAGGTGGCGGCGCTGGCCGATTCGTTCAACACGATGATGACGTCGCTGGCGTCGCAGCGCGAGCAGCTCATCCGCAGCGAGAAACTCGCCTCCGTCGGCCACCTTGCGGCCGGTATCGCGCACGAGATCGGAAACCCCCTGGCGGCGATCCTCGGCTTCGTGGACATCCTGCGCGCGGACGCCGCCGGTGGCGCCCCGGCCATGGCGCCCAGCGAGCGGCGCGATCTGCTCGATCGCGTGAAGGCCGAGACCCAGCGCATCCATCGGACGATCTCCGATCTGCTCGAGTACTCGCGCCCCAGCCGCGAGGAGGCGCAGGCGATCGATCCCATGAAGATTCTCAAGGCCTCGCAGGGCCTGCTCGAACCGCAGAAGCGCTTCCGCAGCGTGCGGGTGGTGTACGACGAGCAGCCCGACCAGGCGCCCCAGGTTCTCGTGTCCCCCGGGCGGCTTCAGCAGGTGTTCGTGAACCTGTTGCTCAACGCCGCCGACGCCATGGACGGTCAAGGCACCGTCACCGTCTCCTGCGTGCGCGCCGATCGCCTCGTGCGCGTCACCTTCACCGACTCGGGCCCCGGCGTGGGCACCGACATGCGCCGCCGTATCTTCGACCCGTTCTTCACGACGAAGCCGCCCGGCCAGGGCACGGGCCTCGGGCTGGCGATCAGCCGGTCCATCGTGGAGAGCTACGGCGGGACGCTAGACATCGAGGCGGGCGGCGGATCGGGGGCGACGTTCGTGGTGACTCTCCCGGTTGCGGTTGGGTAGGGTGCGACCCCGGCGCGCCGCTCTTCCCCAATTCAAGAGATCGCTCCACTGATGGGGAGTATTCGATGGGAGAAGAGCGGCGCGCAGGGTGTTCTTGTGTCCCGGGGCGCCGGACGGCCGCAGCCGCTCCTCGCCGTCCGCGGCGAGGATGCCAGGCGAGGAACGAGTGAGCCAGGCTCCGAAGGAGCCGTGAGCGAACGGTCGGCGCCCCGGGACACAAGAATACCCGTCGCAGCCGCGGTCGCACCCCTACAACGGTGCGCTCAGCTGACCCGGCACTCGAGGGCGAGGACCGTGATGTTGTCGGTGCCGCCGCCGGCGTTGGCCGCGGCCACGAGGTTGGTCACCGCGTGCTCCAGGTCGGGCCCCTTGCGGACGGTGTCGGCGATCTTCGCGCCGTCGACCAGACCGGACAGGCCGTCGGAGCAGAGGATGAAGATGTCGCCATCCTGGATGTCCTCGCCATGGACGTCGACCTGCACGGACTCCCGCATCCCCAGCGCACGGGTGATGACGTTCTTGTGCGGGAACTTCTTCTGTTCCTCGTCGGTCATCCCGGGCCGCGCGTCCTTGTAGTCCTCGAGCAGCGAGTGGTCGCGCGTCAACTGCTGCACGCCATCGGCGCGGATGCGGTACGCGCGCGAGTCGCCGACGTGGGCGAGATACAGCTTGGCGTCGGCGATCTGGGCAATCACCACCGTGGTCCCCATCCCTTTGAGCTTCGTGTCGCGCGCGGCCGCCTCGAAGATTCGCTGGTTCGCGAGGCGGATCCCGACCATGAGCCGGTTCTCCAGGTAGGAGAGCTGCTTTTCCATCTTGAACGGCCAGGTCGCGTCTCCGTCCTTCGAGCGCGCGAAGAACTCGCGGATGACGTCGGCCGCCATCTTCGAGGCCACCTCGCCCGACGCGTGCCCGCCCATCCCGTCGGCCACGAGGAACAGCTGTTCCTCCTCGATCAGGGAGAAATAGTCTTCATTGTGATTGCGCTTCAGGCCGGGATCGGTCTTGGCGGCGTAGCGGATCCGCATGAGATTGCACCTTTTTACCACCGGTGCGCGTTCGTTGACAGCCTCGGTCACGATGGCTAATGTACTGAACAAATGTCTACGCCCCGGAAACGGGCAGAAAAAGCGGCGCCCAAGGAAGCCGAGGGCACCGCCGAGACTGCCGCCATCCTCGCCATCGGAGACGAAGTTCTATCGGGTGAGGTTACGAACGGGAACGCCGCTTTCCTGGCCGAGCGCCTGACCGAAACCGGCCTGTCCGTGCGGGAGCACGACGTGGTCTCCGACGATCCGAAGGCGATCGCCGCCGCCATCGCCCGCCTCCAGAAGGAGGTGGACGTGCTAGTGGTCACCGGTGGGCTCGGCCCCACGGAAGACGACCGCACCGTCGACGTGGTGTGCGAGTTGCTGGGCATCGAGGCCGAGCCGCACCAGGCGTCCCTGGATCTGATGAAGAAGCGCTTCTCGGCGCACGGCTTCGAGATGACGCCCAACAATCTGCGTCAGGTGCGCGTGCCCAAAGGCGCCGAAGCGCTGCCGAACGGCGCCGGCATCGCGCCCGGCTTCCGCATCAAGCTGGACCGGACCACCGGCTTCTTCATGCCCGGCGTCCCGCGCGAGGCCGAGCGGATCTTCGCCGATCATGTCAGGCCGCAGATCCTCAAGCTGCGCGAGAAGCTCGGGGCGGCGGCGCCGGTGATCCGCACCTGGCACGTCTACGGCATGGGCGAGTCGCACATCGATCACCGCCTGGCCGGCATCCTCGAGACCATTCCCGAGGCGTCGTTGCACTTCCGCACCGCCGCGCCCGAGAACCACGTCAAGGTGGTGCTGCGCAGCCGCGAGCCCGAGAAGGTGAAAGAGGCGCTGGCCCGGGTCGAGGCCGAGGTGCGCCGCCGCATCGGCCCCGGCATCTACGGCGTCGACGACGACAACTTCCCGCGGGCCGTGGGCCGGGCGCTGCGCGAGGGGCAGGGGACGCTGGCGCTGGCCGAGTCCTGCACCGGCGGCTACGCCGGTCAGCTGGTCACCTCCGAGCCGGGATCGAGCGACTTCTTCATGGGATCCGTCGTCGCCTACAACAACGATCTCAAGGTGAAGATTCTCGGCGTCAAGCAGACGACCCTCGACGAGCAGGGCTCCGTCAGCGAGTTGGTCGCCAAGGAGATGGCCGAGGGCATGAAGAAGTTGAGCGGGGCCACCGTGTCGGTGGCGGTCACCGGCATCGCCGGCTCGAGCCGCGACGGCGACACCACCACCCCGGTCGTCGCCAAGGCTGGCGAGAAGCCAGTCGGTACCGTCTGTTTCGCGCTGGCCGGCCCGAAGTCGACCAAGACCGCGAGCAAGTTTTTTGCCGGCGGGCGTGAGCGAATCCGGCGGGCCGCCGCCTACTTCGCCCTCGACCTCGCGCGGAGACATTTCATATAGGAGAGACGCACATGGGTAACGCAGAGAAAATGACAGAGACCAAGGAAGCCAAGATCGTGGAGATCAAGCCGGCTGCGGTTCGCGAGCGCGATCCGCAGCGCGACAAGGCCATCGAACTGGCCGTCGGCACCATCGAGAAGCAGTTCGGCAAGGGGAGCATCATGCGCCTCGGCAACGACGCCGCCGCGCCCGAGGTGCAGGTGGTCCCGACGGGATCGCTCGGCCTCGACATCGCGCTCGGCGCCGGCGGGCTGCCGCGCGGCCGCATCGTCGAGATCTACGGACCGGAGTCCTCCGGCAAGACGACGCTGGCGCTGCACGTGGTCTCGCAGGCCCAGAAGACGGGCGGCATCTGCGCCTTCGTCGACGCCGAGCACGCGCTCGACGTCTCCTACGCGCGCAAGCTGGGCGTGCGCACCGACGATCTCCTGGTCTCGCAGCCGGACTGTGGCGAGCAGGCGCTGGAGATCACCGAGATGCTGGTGCGCTCGGGCGCCGTCGACGTCATCGTCGTCGACTCGGTGGCCGCGCTCACCCCGCGGGCCGAACTCGAGGGCGACATGGGCGACTCGCACGTCGGCCTGCACGCTCGTCTGATGAGCCAGGCCCTGCGCAAGCTGACCGGCACCATCTCCAAGTCGAACACCATGGTCATCTTCATCAATCAGATCCGCATGAAGATCGGCGTGATGTTCGGCAGCCCCGAGACCACCACCGGCGGTAACGCCCTGAAGTTCTACGCCAGCGTGCGCCTGGACATCCGCCGCATCGGGGCGCTCAAGGACGGCGAGAAGGTCGTCGGCAACCGCACGCGCGTCAAGGTGGTGAAGAACAAGCTGGCCCCGCCGTTCCGCGAGGTCGAGTTCGACATCATGTACGGCGAGGGGATCAGCCGCGAAGGCGACCTCATCGACCTCGGCTCCGAGTGCAACGCCGTCGAGAAGTCCGGCGCCTGGTTCGGCTTCGAGGGCGAGCGCATCGGCCAGGGCCGCGACAACGCCATCAAGTACATGCGCGAGCACCCCGAGATCGCCCGCAAGGTCGAGGCGAAGGTGCTGGCCCACCACGGCGTACGCCGCGACGTCGGCAAGCCGTCGCTCGCCGCCGACGCGTTCTCCCCCACACCCAAGCCGGTGTCCGAGAAGCGGGCCCGCTAGCCGCCGCTACTTCTTCGCCTTCTCCTTGGGGGGCTCGACGGGCTGCATGTCCAGCTTGCCTTTCTGGATCACCGCCATGATGCACTCGGTGGTGCCCTCGCAGGCGCTGGAGTGCTTCAGCTTTGCCGGCTGCAAGAAGTAGGAGCCGGCCGGCAGGGCCTTGGCCTCGGCCTGGGTCTTGCCCTCGGCCCAGTGCTTGACCGTCCCCTGGAGCACGATCCCCTCGACCTCGTGGCTGTGGATATGCACCGGGGACGTCATCCCCGGTGGCAGCTTCACCAGGGTGATGTGCGCGCCCTTGGTGCGGTCACCGGACACCGTGCCCAGCTTCGGCCCCTGCGGCATGTCCGGCATCATCGCCTCGAAGTTGACCTCGGAGGCGGCGACCAGTTTCAGCTCCTTCTCCTTGGCGACGGCGGCCCCGGCGGCGATGGAGATACCCAGCACGACGAATGCGATGTTCTTCATGGGCGCGGAAGATACACCAGCTACGGCTTGATGACAGTCCCGTCCCTGCGACGGATGTCACCCCAGCCGCCGTTGAGGCGCTTCTTGGCCGCGTCCTCGCCGTGGCCGAACGGGTACTTCGCCGCCGCCTTCTCGTTCACCTCGATGCCCCAGCCCGGCGCCTCGTTGGCCCACAGGTAGCCGTCCTTGAAAGTGGGCGATCCCGAGAACACTTCCTGGGTCGCCTCGGCCAGTGCCGAGTACTCCTGCACACCGAAATTCGGGATCGCCAGATCCAGCCCCACGTTGCAGGCGAGCCCCACCGGCGACAGATCCCCGGGCCCGTGCCAGGCCATGCGGATGCCGAACGCCTCGCAGGTGTGGGACAGCTTCCACGACGGCGTCAGCCCACCCAGGAACGAGGGATGGAAGCGCATGTAGTCCAGTAGCCGCTCGCTGATGATCGGCATCCATTCCTGCGGGTTCACGTACTGCTCGCCGTCGGCCAGCGGGGTGGCGGTTCGGGTGCGCAGGAGGCGCAGGAACGGGATGTCCTCCGGCGACACCGGCTGCTCCAGCCAGAACAGCTTGAACTGATCGAAGGCGCCGGCCCACTGGAGCATGTCGGTCGGGTGGACGCGCTCGTGGATGTCGTGGATGAGGTGCACCTCGTCGCCGAGTTGCTTGCGCGCCTCTTCCAAGAGCTTCACCGATCGCCGCAGGGACGGGATCGGCTCGAAGACCGGGCCCCCGTGCAGCGACTTTGCGGGCTGCACGGGCGCGGAGGCAGATTTCGAGCTTCGCGCCGCGTAGGCCGCGTACCCCGGCAGGCCGACCTGCACCCGCACGTGGCGCACCCCCTTGGCGATGAAACTCCTCGCATGCTCGATCACCTCGGGGATCTCCGGCCCCTGCGCGTGCATGTAAACGTCGGCCGCCTCGCGCACCTTGCCGCCGAGCAGCTGGTAAACGGGTAGCCCCGCCTGGCGCCCCTTGATGTCCCAGAGCGCCATGTCGATGCCCGACAGCGCGTTGTTCAGCACCGGACCGTTGCGCCAGTACGAGCTCATGTACGACGCCTGCCAGATGTCCTCGATGCGATCTGCAGCCCGGCCGATCACGAACGGCTTCAGGTAGCGCTCGACGGCGTCGACGACCAGGTCCGCGCGCTGGGTGAAGGTGGCGCAGCCGTAGCCGTACAGCCCCGCTTGATCGGTGGTCACCTTCACCACCACCAGACGCAGTCCGGCCGGCGAGGTGGCGATGACCTTCACGTCCTTGATCTTGGGCGAGGGCAGCCCGCGGGTCGCCCTCGCCGCTATCTCGGCCGCCGCCGACTGCCTGCGCGCAACCAGCGTCGCGGCCCCTGCCAGCATCGCGCGAACCATCTCTCTGCGCTGCATGCCGCCGTCATATCACGTTGTCTCGCGCGAGCGCCCCGGCTAGCGTACGGCCTGTGCGCCTCCTTGCTCTGCTCGTCGTCGTGGCCGCGCCGGAAGTCGGCAAGCCGCTCCCCGCCTGGACCCCCGGCGGCCTCGACATCCACCACATCAACACCGGCAAGGGGAATGCCACCTTCTTCGTGCTGCCCGACGGCACCACGCTGCTCATCGATGCCGGCTCCACGGGCGAAAGCAAGCGCAACACCCCACCACTGCCCGACGCCTCCCGACCCGCCGGTGAATGGATCGCTCGCTACATCACCGCGATGTTTCCCGCCGGCCGCAAGCCCGGGCTCGACTACGGGTACCTCACCCATTTCCACGGCGATCACATGGCGGCGTTCCCCGACGTCGGCGCGCGCATCCCGATCAAGAAGATGATCGACCGGGGCGACGCTCTCTTGCCGCCCGTCGATGCCGCCGACTACAAGGTATACCGGGAGTGGACCAAGAAGGTGAAGGTCGAGTCCCTGAAGCCGGGTCGCCGCGATCAGATCGTCCTTGTCCACGAGCCCAGGAAGTACCCGACCTTCGTGGTGCAGAACATCTCGGCCAACGGCGAGATCTGGACCGGCCGCGGCACCGAGACCGCGTCCCGGTTCCCGCCGCGCGACGCCTGGGGCGGCGACAAGCCCTCCGAGAACATGTGCAGCCTGGTGATCCGGCTCAGCTACGGCAAGTTCGACTACTACTCGGGCGGCGATATCCCGGGGGGGATGCCGGCTGGCGGTCCCGAATGGCAGGACATCGAGACGCCGGTCGCCCGTGCCGTCGGCGCCGTCGAGGCGGCGCTTCTCGACCACCACGGCTTCTGGGACGGCACCAACGCTTTCTGGGTCTCGACGCTGCGGCCGCGCGTCCTCATCTCCCACTTCTGGTCGCCCTCCCACCTTTCCCCGACGGTGATGCAGCGGATCAACTCGAACCGCCTCTACACCGGCCCGCGCGACATCTTCTCGACCAACATGATGGACAGCACCAAGGCCGTCGGCGGTCCGATGCTGGACAAGGTGCACAGCCAGGGGCACGTGGTGATTCGCGTCGTGCCAGGTGGCGACCGCTACGAGGTGATCATGCTCGACGACAGCGCCGAGTCCCGCGCCGTCAAGTCGGTCCACGGTCCTTTCGATACGAACTGAGTCGAAGGCTCCCGCGGTGGCGGCCACATGGGTGTGAAGCGGTGGGGCGCCTACAAGCGCCTCTGCGAACAGCGGCACGACCTCCATGATCCGCCTGTTCTTCGAGCACTTCCTCGGCCGCTGAGCTACGATTACGCCGATGGCAAGCTCCAAGAAGGCCGCTCCCGAAGGCCCGGTCGAGATCCCCGATTACATCTCGATTCTGCCGCTCCGGAACTCCGTTCTCTTTCCCGGCTCGATCATCCCGATCGACGTCGGACGCAAGAAATCGGTGCGACTCGTCGAGGAGGCGATCTCCAAGGAGCGGCCGGTCATCGGTATCGTGACCCAGCGCGACGCCAAGACCGAGGACCCAGGCCCGACCGATCTCTACACGGTCGGCTCTGCCGCGCGAATTCTCAAGGTCATCAAGCTCGCCAAGGACAACTTCTCCGTCATCCTGCAGGGGATCGCCCGCATCCGCCTGCTCGAACTCGCCGGCCAGGATCCGTTCATGACCGCCAAGGTCCAGGCGTTGCCTGATCCCGCCGGCTCCTCGGTCGAACTGGACGCGCTGGTCCTCAATCTGAAGGACGTCGCCAAGCGCGTGGTGAAGCTGATGCCCGAGCTGCCCAAGGAGGCCTCGGCCCTCATCGACAGCGTCACCGAGCCCGGCCAGCTCGCCGATCTCATCACCTCGAACCTCGACGTCCCGGTCGACGAGAAACAGGAGATCCTGGAGATCTTCGACCTCAAGGCGCGCCTGCGCCGCGTCCTGCAGTTCCTGTCGCGCCAGCACGAGGTGCTGAAGGTGCGCGAGAAGATCAACACCCAGGTCCAGGAGGAGATGGGGCGCAATCAGCGCGAGTACGTCCTGCGCCAGCAGCTCAAGGCGATCAAGGAAGAACTCGGCGACATCGACGAGTCGGGCGGCGACCTCGACGACTTCCGCGACAAGATCGTCAGCGCCAAGATGCCGGCTGACGCCGAGAAGGTGGCCCTCAAGCAGCTCGACCGGCTCAAGGTCATGCAGCCGTCCTCCGCGGAGTACACGGTGACGCGCACCTATCTCGAGTGGCTGGTCGAGCTCCCCTGGAGCGTGACCACCGACGACAAGCTCGATATCCAGGCGGCCCGCGACATCCTCAACGCCGACCACTACGACCTCGAGAAGGTGAAGAAGCGCATCCTCGAGTACCTCGCGGTCCGCAAGTTGAAGAGCGACAAGAAGGGCCCGATCCTGTGCCTGGCGGGGCCTCCCGGCGTCGGCAAGACGTCGCTCGGCCGCTCCATCGCCCGCTCGCTGAATCGCAAGTTCATCCGCGTCTCCCTGGGCGGCGTGCGCGACGAGGCCGAGATCCGCGGCCACCGCCGGACGTACGTCGGCTCGCTCCCGGGCCGCGTCATCCAGGGCATGAAGAAGGCCGGCTCGAACAACCCGGTCTTCATGCTCGACGAGATCGACAAGCTCGGTCACGATTTCCGCGGCGATCCGGCAGCAGCGTTGCTCGAGGTGCTCGACCCCGAGCAGAACCACTCGTTCTCCGACCACTACCTCGAGGTGCCGTTCGATCTCTCGAAGGTGATGTTCGTGGCCACTGCCAACATCCTCGATCCGATCCCTCCGGCGCTGCGTGACCGCCTCGAGGTCCTGGAGATCCCCGGCTACACACGCGAGGAGAAGCTGAACATCGCGAAGCAGTTCCTCATCCCCAAGCAGATCGAGGAGCACGGCCTGTCGAAAGAGCGCGTGATCTTCGAGGACAGCGCCGTCAGTACGGTGATCGACAGCTTCACGCGCGAGGCCGGCGTCCGCAACCTCGAGCGCGAGGTGGCGAATGTCGTGCGCGCCGTGGCGGTGCTCGTCGCCGAGGATAAGGCCAAGGAGAAGGAGATCATCAACGCCGAGCGCGTCCCTGACTTCCTCGGCCCCGAGAAATACCTGCCCGAGATCGCCGATCGCACCGCCGAGGCAGGCGTGGCCACCGGCCTCGCCTGGACGCCGGTCGGTGGCGAGATCCTGTTCATCGAAGCGACGAAGATGAACGGCAAGGGAAACCTGGTGATGACCGGCCAGCTCGGCGACGTCATGAAGGAGTCGGCACAGGCCGCGCTCTCGTTCATCCGCTCGCGTTCCCGGTGGCTCGGTCTCGAGGACCATTTCCTCGAGAAGAGCGACATCCACATTCACATCCCCGCCGGCGCCATTCCCAAGGACGGCCCGTCAGCGGGCGTCACCATGTTCGTGGCCATGACGTCGCTCCTCACCAACAAGCCGATTCGATCGGACGTGGCGATGACCGGGGAAATCACGCTGCGCGGCCTGGTGCTCGCCGTCGGTGGCATCAAGGAGAAGTTCCTCGCCGCTCACCGCGCCGGCATCAAGCGGGTGATCCTGCCCGAGCGCAACCGCAAGGACATCATCGACATCCCCGAGCAGCCCAAGAAGGAGATCGAGATCATCTTCGTCAAGCGCATGGACGAGATACTCCCGCTGGTACTGACCGAGATGCCCAAGCTGACCGGCACCATGACCAGTGCCGTCACCCAGCCGACCTCGCCCCCGGCGGCGTAGCGCCAAGCCTGGCCGCCGGTGCGCTTTTCGTTGCCTTGACGCGCCCTTAGGCGGTGCTTACTGTCCCCTCCGGGCACGGGGACCGTGCCGACACCAAGGAAAGAGGAAGGCACGCAACCATGGGAAAGATCATAGGAATTGACCTTGGAACGACGAACTCGGTCGTCGCGATCATGGACGGCAAGGAGCCCAAGGTCATCCCCAACGAGGAAGGGGGCCGGCTCACGCCTTCCGTGGTCGCCTGGGACGAAAAAGGTGAAGCGCTCGTCGGCCAGATCGCGCGGCGCCAGTCGATCACCAACCCGGAGAACACGATCTACTCCGCCAAACGCTTCATGGGGCGCCGTCACGAAGAGGTCCAGGAAGAAGCCAAGCGCGTCCCGTACAAGGTGGTGGCCGGCCAGCACGGCGAGGCGGTCTTCGACGTGCGCGGCAAGAAGGTCACGCCGCCCGAGGTCTCGGCGAAGGTGCTCGGCAAGCTGAAGCGCGCCGCGGAGGAGTACCTCGGCGAGAAGGTGACCGAGGCGGTCATCACCGTCCCCGCCTACTTCAACGATGCCCAGCGCCAGGCGACCAAGGACGCCGGTCGCGTCGCCGGCCTCGACGTCAAGCGCATCGTCAACGAGCCCACGGCGGCCGCACTGGCGTATGGCCTCGACAAGAAGAAGGACGAGCTGATCGCTGTCTACGACTTCGGCGGCGGCACCTTCGACATCTCGATCCTCGAGGTGGGCGAGAACGTGGTCGAGGTCGTCTCGACGAACGGCGACACGCACCTTGGCGGCGACGACATCGACATCGTGGTGATGGACTGGCTGATCGCCGAGTTCAAGAAGGACCAGGGCATCGACGTGTCGAAGGACAAGATGGTGTTGCAGCGCCTGCGCGAGGCGGCCGAGAAGGCGAAGATCGAGCTGTCCTCGCTGCAGGAGACGGACGTCAACCTCCCGTTCTTGACGGCGGATGCCGGCGGGCCGAAGCACATGCAGATGAAGCTGTCGCGCGCCAAGCTCGAGCAGCTGATCGTGGATCTCGTGAACCGTACGGTCGAGCCGTGCAAGAAGGCGCTGTCCGACGCCGGCAAGAAAGGCTCGGACATCCAGGAGGTGGTGCTCGTGGGCGGTTCGACCCGGATCCCCATGGTGCAGAAGCTGGTGAAGGAGTTCTTCGGCAAGGAGCCGCACAAGGGCGTCAACCCCGACGAGGTCGTGGCGCTGGGCGCGGCGGTGCAGGCGGGCGTGCTGTCGGGCGAGGTCAAGGACATGCTGCTCCTCGACGTCACGCCGCTATCGCTGGGCATCGAGACTCTCGGCGGCGTCATGACGGCGCTCATCCCGCGCAACACCACCATCCCCACGAAGAAGTCCGAGACCTTCTCGACGGCGGCTGACAACCAGACGTCGGTCGAGGTGAAGGTGTTCCAGGGCGAGCGGCCGATGGCCAACGACAACCGTTTGCTGGGTAAGTTCGGCCTCGAGGGGATTCCCTCGGCGCCGCGCGGGATCCCGCAGATCGAGGTCACCTTCGACATCGACGCCAACGGCATCCTGCACGTCTCGGCGCGGGACAAGGCGACCAGCAAGCAGCAGGCGATCACGGTCACCGCCTCCTCGGGACTGTCCGAGGCGGAGATCCAGAAGATGGTGAAGGACGCGCAGGAGCACGAGACCGAGGACAAGAAGAAGCGCGAGACCATCGAGGCGCGCAACCAGCTCGAGTCGCTGGTGTTCAGTGTTGGCAAACACTTCGACGAGAACAAGGAGAAGATCCCGGAGGCCGAGCGCGGCAACCTGGAGGCGGCGCTGAAGGAAGGCAAGGAGGTCGCCGAGAAGCGCGACGAGGAGGCCGAGACGTACAAGGCCGCCTTCGAGAAGCTGCAGAAGGCGTCGCACAAGATGGCGGAGGCTCTGTACCGCGCGGCCGGAGGGACCGAGGGCGCCCAGGCAGGTGGGGCGTCGCCTCCCGAGGCCGGTGGTGAGGACAAGGGCCAAGGCAAGACCGACGACGTCATCGACGCCGAGTACACCGAAACACCGCCCAAGGCCTGAGGCCCGAAATAGGCTAGAACAGGCGCGACATGCGTCCGGTTCTGATCTTTCTGCCGTCGAAGCTGCTGTTCGTGGCGGCCCTGGTTCTCGCGGTGGCGGCGTTCGTCCGCGAGACGATCCTGCGGCGGCGCGACCCGAAGCTGGCGCGCACCTCGACGCCCGGTTACCTGCTGTTCGGCGCGGTGCTGTTGCTGGGACTGCGCGGCGGGTCCTGGATCCCGAACGCCGAGGTGTTCGCCAAGGAATGGCCGCCGGTGCCGATCTACGCCTACGGCGTGATGCTGGGGACGTCGATGGTGGTCGGCTGGTTCCTGGCGATGCGCCTGGCGAAGCAGGACGGCATCCCGCAAGAGCAGGCGGGGTCGCTGTACATGTGGACGGCGGTCTGGTCGATCGTCGGCGCGCGGTTGCTCTACGTCATCGTGCAGTGGAAGGAGTTCACGAGCCCTCTCGAGATCGTGATGGTGAACCGCGGGGGCCTCGTGGCCTACGGCGGGATGATCGGCGGCTTCCTCGCCAGCTGGTATGGGTGCCGCAAGCGCAAGATCCCGCTGCTCCGCTGGGCGGACGTTTCGGCGCCGTCGGTGATCCTGGGCACCGCCATCACGCGCGTCGGCTGCCTGCTGTTCGGCTGCGACTACGGGCAGCGAACGGGCCTCCCCTGGGCGATCCAGTTCCCCCAGGGCAGCCCGGCCTGGCGGGACCACGCCGAGAATTTCCAGCTGGCGAAAGATGCCCTTCATTCGTTCCCGGTGCATCCGACGCAGGTGTACGAGATGATCGCGGGCCTGTCGGTGTTCGGACTGGTGATGCTCCTGCGGCGTGTGCGGCGGTTCTCGGGGCAGCCGTTCCTGGGCTGGGTGATAGGCTATGGCATCCTGCGGCCGATCATCGAGGCTTTCCGGGATGATGATCAACGTGGGTCGGTCGGGCCGCTGTCCACGTCCCAGTTCATCGGCCTCGTCTCGGTGTTGCTCGGGATCGGGCTCATGGTGGTCCTGTGGCGGCGATACCGGACCAACCCGGAGGGGATGCGGCTGTGGGAGGTGCCATTCGAGGCGGTTCCGGCCGTCGTTCCGGCCCGGGCGCAGAAGCGTCGGCGGGGCCGCTGACGCGTGGTATAAACCCCGGCCATGAGCTTGAAGCGCAGCACCGGCGGCGGGGGCCGTTCGCATTTTGGCGGGGGAGCTGATCCGGGAGCCAAGGTTGATCGGCAGGCGCTCTACGACGAGCTCAAGAAGCTTTCTGATGCGAACCAGGTTTTCGCGCCGGTGGACATCGCGCTGACCATCGGGGCAGGCGAGCCGCAGGTCTCGCGGTCCTTGCTGGGGCTGGCCGCCGAAGGATACCTGGAGAAGATCGACGCCGGCCGCTATCGGGTCATCGGGTTGGCGGATGTCCCCCAGGCCGAGTTCCTGAAGGCGCTGGCCCGGGCCACGAAGATCGATTCGACCCGACAGCGGGACCTGTCCGAGATTGGCCGGCTCAAGCAGAACAACGACATCATGCGCGGCCGCCTCTTGCAGATGGTCGCCGAGCGGGACTTCTACCTCGCGGCGCTCAAGCAGCGGGGCATCGACCCCGGGCCGCCGCCTGCGCCGCCCAGCCCCGCGGGTCCGCCGCCATCGGGGAATGTGGCGCTCCCCGGCCAGTCCGAGAGCTCGACACTGCCGAGCGGTCCCGGCGCCGCGGTGCCGGCCCCGATCGCGCCTTCGGACACCATGCCGACGTCCTCATCGTCCGAGGACGACGGCGGCAGCTAGCGGGTGCCGCTGCGCTTCCGGATCCGTCCGTCGCAGCAGGGGTTGCACCCCGAGCGGGTTCTGGACGTCGAACCCGCGGACGAGGTGACGCTGGGGCGCCGAGCTGGTTGTGCGATCGAATTGCCGTTTGCAGCGGTCTCGGCGCTGCACGCGCGCCTCTTGCGCAGGCCAGGCAGCTGGGCCGTGGAGGATCTGGGCAGTGTGAACGGCACCTTCCTGGGCAGTCGACGCCTGCCGCCGAATACGCCCGAGACGCTGTTCCCCGGCGATCTGGTGCGGCTGGCCGACATCGACGTTCGTTTCGAGGGTGATCGGGCGGTGGCCCCGTCGGGGACGGAGAGCACGGCCACCATCGCCCGCCGGCTGGTGAACGATCTGTTCGGCGCCATGCATGCGGCGGAGGTGCCACGGCTGGTCGTCGAGGCCAGCGGAGATCGCGGCCTGGCGCTGTCGCTGGCGACGCTCGGGAAGGTGTACAGGGTGGGGCGCGGTCTGCAATGCGAGCTGGTGCTGGACGACGCCGACGCCTCGCGCGAGCACGCGACCTTCGAGCGGCGCTGGGAAGGGGTGTTCGTACGCGACCTCGGCTCGAAAAACGGCGTCGAGATCGACGGTGAACGGATCGCCGGGCCGCGCCGGCTGCGCGACTGCGACGTCCTCGTGATCGGGAGTACCCGTCTGCGCCTGGAGGAGCCGGAGGATCGCTATCTGCAGCGGATGCGTCAGCAGGAGGAGGTGGCGGAGCCGGCGCCCGCCACCATCGAGGAGGCACCGGTGACCTCGCGCGCCGTGCGGTCGGAGGAGGAGGCCACCACGCTGATAGCGCCCGCGCAGCGGCGACGCCAATCGCCGGTGGTGATCACCATGGTCGCCGCGGGCCTGCTGGTGGGCATCGTGGCAGCGGTCGCCTGGCTGCTGCTCGCGTCGTAGACTGCCCGTGATGCTCGCCGCCCCGCTGGTGTTTCGCCCGGTCTACAAGACCGTGCTCTGGGGTGGGCGCCGGCTGGCGCCCTGGCGGGATGATCTGCCGGCGGGTCCCGTGGGCGAGTCGTGGGAAGTCGCTGCCCATGCCAACGGCGCCACGGTGGTCGCCGAGGGCGCTCACGCTGGAGCGACCCTGCCTTCGCTGGTCGAGCGCTTCGGTACCGAGCTGGTGGGCGCGGGTTTCTCCGGCAAGGCTTTCCCGCTGCTGGTGAAGATCATCGACGCTGCCGATAGGCTGAGCGTGCAGGTACATCCCGACGGAGAGGATGGCAAGACGGAGTGCTGGATCCTGCTGGCCGACGGAGGCGAGCTGTACCACGGGACGCGGCCGGGGATCGATCGCGCGGCCTTCGAGCGGGCGCTGGCGGAGCGGCGCCTCGCCGAGACGCTCAACCGCTTCGAGCCGTGCGCGGGCGACGTGTTCTTTCTCGCGGGTCGCACGGTGCACGCGCTCGGTGCGGGCTGCTTGGTGTACGAGGTGCAGCAGAGCTCGGACGTCACCTTTCGCGTCCACGACTGGGATCGCGTCGGGGCCGACGGCAAGCCGCGGACGCTGCACGTCGCCGAGGCACTGCAGACGATTGACTTCGGCGCGCGAGGGTTCGGTCCGCGGCGTCCCGCCTGGCGAGACGACAGGCGCACGCTCGTCGAATGCGCCTACTTTCGTCTTGAAGAGCGCCGGGGTGGGGGCACCGTGCCGCTCGGGGACACCTGCGCGATCGTCACCTGCCTGGAGGGCAAGGGCGAGCTGGTCGCCGCCGGTGGGCGTGCGCGGCTTGCGCCCCTGCGCACGGTGCTGGTTCCGGCCGCCGCCGGCCGCTTCGAGATCGAGGGCGCGGTCCGGGTGGTCATCGCCCGCCCTGCTTGACGTCCCGGGTCGTCCCGGCGACGCTGGAGCTCGATGAAGGGGATGATGAAAGCGCTGGTGGGGCTGTTCGTCCTCAGCAGCGTCGGGTACGTGGTGTGGTCGAAGTTCTTCGCGCCCGACAGCAGGGCGTGCAACCGCGTGGCCGACCTGTGCGGCGACACGATGAAGGACAAGCGCGCGTGTCTGGACAACATCGAGAGTCTGCGGAAGGCGGCCGGGGAGGAGGCGGTGGCCAAGCTGGAATCCTGTGTCCTCGAATCCAAGAGCTGCATGGAGGCGACCGGATGTGCCGTCGGTAGCAGCGTGGGTGGAGTTCTCGATCAGTTCGTCCGCGGCTTGCAAAAAGGAGTCGAAAAATGATCTGGCTGACCCTGGCCGAGCTGATCATTCCGCCCGTGATCGTGCTGGTGTCGTTGTTCGGGGTGCTCGGCCGGGGATCGCCCAGTCCCGGTGGCGTGGCGCTATTTTTTCGCGTGGGCGCGGTCGGTCTCCTGATCGGCGGCGGACTCTGGTACCTCATCGAACAGACTGAGGTGTTCGCCGTGCGACCGATGATCGTCGTCAACGCCTACCGGGGCATCATCGGGGGGAGCATCTTGTGCCTCTTGATGGCGGTCTTCGGTATGGTCCTGAAAAAACGGCCTTAAATCGTTTTTAACCGTTGTGGATCTCGTGGGTCAGCCCCCTCATGAGATTCACGCTGGTTTCGCTCGCCCTTGCCCTGACCATCGGCTGCGCTGCATCGACGCCCACGGTCAAGCGCCAGACCCCGCTCACGGTGAAGTTGACGATGGACAAGGCTTGCCACACGGTTGACAAGAGGCCGCCCCAGGCTGGGCGCAAGGACGCGATGGCCGAAGCTGATTTTTGCGCCGAGATCGCCCGCGCGCTGACCCATGCGCTGGCGCCCCGCGGATTCAACGTGGTGGAGGGCGACACCAGCGATCTCACGGGCTTGGTTCGGGCGTCGCAGAGCTTGATGATCGAGAACGACAAGCCGATCCTGCGGGTGTCGGTCCAGTTGAAGATCGACGGCAAGGCCGGCGAGATCGAGAAGCTGTTCGCCGAGACGGACTCGAGCGGATCAGCCAAGGAGCAGGTGAACTACGCCGCCAAGGAGATCGCCAAGGGCCTGGCCGAGTCGCCGCGGCTACGCGACCTGTAGTCAGCGGCGCTTGCGCCCCATTTTACGGGCCTTGCGCGCGTCCTTGCGCTTGCGCTTCTCCTTCGCCCGGTCGACGCTCCGGCGCGGCGCCTGAAAGCCGCCGCGCTCGAGCGACGGGGTGTTCATCATCGACGTCAGCTGGCTGACATCGACACCGGCGAACTTCTTCATCTGGGCGAACTGCTTCATGCCGGGGATCTTGCCGAGCACGCCGGTGTTCATCCCGATCTGCATCATCAGCTGCCGCATCATCGCGAAGCGGTTCAGCAGGTCGGCGACGTCGTTTTCCTTGCGGCCGCACCCGCGGGCCACGCGTTTGATGCGGCCGGTGTCGTAAAAAGCGCTGCGCTTCTTCTTGCGCTTGCCGCCCTCGGCCACTTCTTCCCAGGAGGTGACGACGAAGCGCTCGGGGTGACGCCGCTCGTCGGCGGTCATCGAGTTGATCATCGACTCGATCTTCACCAGCTCGCCATCGTCGATCTTCGCGCCCTCGGGCATGGCGTCGGCAACGCCGGGGATCTTCTCCACCATCTCGGAGAGCGATCCCATCTTCTTGAGCACGCCGAGTTGTTCGAGGAAGTCGTTCATGTCGAACTTCCCCTTGAGCATCCGCATCGCGTCCTGCTCGGCTTTTTCCTCGTCGACGACGTCCTCGAACTGCTGGATGAGGCCGATGACGTCGCCGCGGCCGAGGATCCGGCTGGCCATGCCGTCGGGACGGAACTCCTCGAGGCGATCGAGCGACTCGCCCATGCCCACGAACTTCACCGGCTTGCCGGTGACCGCCTTGACCGACAGCGCGGCGCCGCCGCGGGCGTCGCCGTCCAGCTTGGTCAGGATGACGCCGTCGTAGTCCAGCCAGTCGTGGAAGGCCTTGGCGGTGGCGACGGCGTCCTGGCCGATCATGGCGTCGACCACGAACAGCACGTTGGCCGGATTGGTGCGCCGCTTGATCTCCTTGAGCTCGTTCATCAGCGGCTCATCGATGGCCAATCGCCCGGCGGTGTCGTAGATGATCGTGTCGCGGCCGTTCTCGGCGGCGAAGCGCATTGCCTTCTCGCAGATCTCCTCGGGCTTGCTTCCGGGATCCGAGAAGACGGGCATGCCCAGCGACTCACCGAGAATCTGCAGCTGATCGATGGCCGCCGGGCGGTAGACGTCGGCGGCGACCAGCAACGGCCGCCTGTGCTTCTTCTCGAGGTAGCGGGCCAGCTTGCCGACGGTGGTGGTCTTGCCGGAGCCCTGCAGACCCACCACCATGATCCCGGTCGGACCCTTCTTCGCGAAGCGGAAGGTGTTGTCGACCGGGCCCATCAGCTCGACCAGCTGGTCGTGGCAGAGCTTCACGAAGTGGTCCTCGGCGGAGACGCGGCGCACCTTCTCCTTGGTCGAGGCCTTCACCTTGACGATGACCCCGACCGCCTTTTCCTTCACCTGCGCGCAGAAGGCCTGCACCACCTCGAAGCCGACGTCGGCCTCGAGGAGCGCGGTGCGCACATCCTTGAGGGCCTCGTCGACGGTGGCCTCGTCCAGCTCGGCCACGCCGGCAAACCGCTGCTTGGCGGTACGGAAGCCCTTGGTGAGTGTCTCGAACATCGGGGCGCGAAATCTAGCACCGTTCTAGGGGATCTCGCAGACGAAGCCGTGCACGTCCTCGCAGATACGGTCGTGCCAAAGGCGATCCTCGTTCAGGATGAGGCAGTTCTGGTTGCCGTTGGCGTTGTCGGGCTCGCCCGCCGCGAAAAAGGCTGGCACGAGCGGCCTGCCGGTCAGCCAGCGGAAGTCGCCTTCTTGCTTTCGATCGCTGGCGCCGAGCCATACGTCGCCCGGGACCTGGGTCGCCAGAAGTCCCTGCTCCTCGGCATCGTCGACGATCGTCAGATGGCCTGCGAGCCCGCGGCAAGCCCGGGCGGCGTCGTCCCAATCCAGCGGGCGGTAGATCGCCCGGTAGGCATGACGATCGCTCGGGCGCACGGGCGGCGCCCAGCGCTCGCAAACGAACGCTCTCGTCTCGTCACAGGGTGCGGTGGTCCAGTTCATCAGAGCGTCGCTGGCGCCCTGGTGTTTCGGGTTGCGGGGTTGCTGGAAGGCGCAGCCGGCATCGGGGTCGACCGTGGCGTGTGAAGAACCCCAGAGTGTGGTCACCGCCTCCTGGTTCACCCAGCGGTAGACGTTGAACTTGTCCCTCGAGAAGCCGACCCAGGCTTCCACGCCGTCGGACAGAAGAGCCCTGAACACCGACGACGTCTCGGGCGCGGCGGCATAGGTGACCAGGTCTCCGCCATGCGCGACGCAGTAGGCGCGGGCGGCGTTCCAGGTCAGCGGCCCGTCGTGGCGGGTGTAGCAATGGCCGTTCGACGACCACTCGAAGGCGCCGTCGGGCGAGGTGCAGGCGAGGCAGGTGGCGCTGCAGCCGTCGCCATCACGCTGGTTGCCGTCGTCGCACTCCTCGACGTGGCTGCGGACCTTGCCGTCGCCGCAGGCCGACCAGAGGCAACTGGCCAGGCAGGCGTCGGCGTCGGAACGGTTGCCATCGTCGCACTCCTCCCCGGTTTCGATGTGGCCATTGCCGCAGCTGGCGACGAGTGCGCTCAAGCGCTTGCGACCGGCGACTCCGATTAGGGCGAGGACGACGATGAGGCCAGCCGCGACCAGCACGCGGGCGCGCGGCCAGCGGCGCCCGGCGAGCTCGGAGGCGAGTACGCGGAGGAGTTCGTCCATCGAAGCGTGGCGCCGCGCCGGATCGGCGGCCAGCCCGCGCAGCAGCATGCGGTGGACGGCAGGCGGCACCGTCGTGTCGGCCGGTGGCGGCCGCACCGGACCGGCGATGATGGCCTTGGCCAGCGCGCGCAGTCCCTCGTTGTCCTGCGGCGGTGGGAAGTCGAACGGACGTTGCCGGTAGAGCGCCACGTAGAGTGCGACGCAGAAGCTGAACTGATCGCTCCGCATGTCGACATCGCCGCCGAGGAGCTGCTCGGGGGCCATGTAGATCGGCGTGCCCAGGACCGTGCCGGCGACCGTGAGGTGCGGGGGCGAGGTGGCGAGGGCCTCGGCCGCGTCCAGCAGGGGTTCGGCAAAGAGAGCTTCGTCGAGGGGGCGGGCCAGGCCGAAGTCGGAGACGCGCGGTCGCCCGTCGGCGCCGATGAGCACGTTCTCTGGCTTGAAGTCGCGGTGGACCAGCTTGGCCTCGTGGGCAGCGGCGAGTCCACGACCCGCGTCGAGGAAGAGGGAGAGGATCTCGCGCCAGCCGCGCTCCCGCTCGGCGACCCAGTCGGTGAGCGTGCGGCCTTGCACCAGCTCCATGGCGATGAAGACGTGGCCCTCGTGGATGCCACTGTCGTAGATGTGGACGACGTTCGGGTGCGCCACCTGGGCCATCGCTTGTGCCTCGCGCAGCCAGCGCGCCCGCGCCGCCTCGTTGGCCTCGACCGGCACCAGCTTGAGAGCGATGCGGCGGCGGAGCTGCGGGTCCTGCGCGACGTAGACGATGCCCGCGCCGCCGGCGCCAAGCGGCTCGAGGACGACGTAACGCGAGACCTGGGTGCCGCTGGGAAGCCTCAGCCAGCGGCGTGGGCCGCGAATCGACTGTCCGGCCTGCCGCTCCTCGGCTTCCTCCTCGTGGGAGGCGCGCGGCGCCGCGGGATCGGCGTCCGCCAGGAACTGCGCCACCTCGGCCACGACGGCGCGACAGGTGCCGCAGCCGGCGAGGTGCTCCTCGACGGGGGCGATCTCCGTCGGTGACAGCCCCCCCTTGACGAAGGCCAGCACCGTCTCTTCCGTGAGGCAAGCCATCGGTGAGCCTTCTGCCGTGCATGTTATCGTGCTCCTCGGTGGCCGAGAACTCGACGCTGGACTTGGCCCTGCGGCGGAGCGCGGAGGCCGCCGCCGCCGTCTGGACGGCCTTCTCGGTGCCCGAGGCGGACTTCAGACGTTTCCTCGAGGCTCGCCTTCCGTCCGACGGCGACAAGATCGCGGCGCTGGAGCGGATGCACGTCACCGACCTGTATCTGGTCTGCGCCTGCCTCGAGGGCAACGAACGCGCAATGGCGGCTCTGGAGGACTATCTGACGAAGGTGGCGGCGCAGCTCGCGCGGCGCCGGCCGGGTGTCTTCGACGACGATGCGCGTCAGCTGCTGCGCTCGCGCTTGCTGGTGGTCGAGGGCACGGGCGAGGCGCGCCTGGGCGGTTACCTGGGTGCCGGCCCGCTCATGGCCTGGTTGCTGACCGTGGCCACGCGGGTGGCGCTGACCGCCAAGCGTGGCGAGAAGACCCCGGGAGGCGACGACCTGGTCCGCGAGTTGGGCGCTGAAGCGCTGGACCCGGAGATGCGTTACCTCAAGTCGCGTTACGGCTCCGAGGTGGAGAACGCGCTGCGCGCTGCGATCGCCGGCCTCACCGCCCACGAGGCGAGCCTGCTGCGCCTGCACTTCCTCGAAGGCGTCACCTCGGACGCCATCGCCCGCATGTACCAGGTGACGCGCCGGACGGTGCACCGCTGGCTGGCCGAGGCGCGCGATCGGATCACCGAGCAGGTCCGGCGCACGCTCTCCGACCGACTGGGCGTCTCGGCCGCCGAGCTCGACAGCTTGATCGCCTTCGTCCAGAGCCAGGTCGACCTGACGATCCAGGCCTACCTCGGGGACGATCCGAAAAAAGGCTAGACCAGAAGTTCGCTGATGGCCGAGTCGGCGCGGTTCGGGCCGGTACCGAAGCCGTCCGTCGGGCCCAGCGCCCCCACCGCGCGCATGATGGTGACGAGAACGCGGGTGTAATTGGCCGCGCCGGGGTTGCTGCGAACCGCGGAGGTGATGCTCGGAACGGCCTGGTAGTGCACGCCGCCCTTGAGCGCGAAACCAGCTTTCCCGGCGATGACCATCGGCGGGTTGGTCGTGCCGTGGCCCCTGCCGGCCGCCTGCTCGGAGGTGCCGAGGACGCAGCAGTGGTCGAGCAGGGTGCCTGCGCCGACGGGCACGCTCTTCAGCTTGCGAAGCAGGTAGGCAAACTGCTCCATCAGGAAGAGGGTGACCTTCTGGACGTTGGGCTGATCGCCGGGCTCGTCGTGGCCCATCGAGTGGTACGACTGGTTGGCCCACAGGGGGTCGAGGCCCTGCGCCTGCCAGATCACCGCGCCCGACTGCACCTCGGTGAGCGTCAGGGCGAAGGTGCGGGTGCGATCGCAGGACAGCGCGTACGCCAGCAGATCGCACATCGCGGTGTTCACCTCCCGCAGCGGCTCCTTGCCACCGGGCATGTCCCCGGGCCGCAGGCCAGGCTTGGGCGGGACCAGGCAGGAGGCGGGCGGTGGCGTGCGCGAAGCGACGTCGATGCTGTTCTCGAGGCTGCGGATGCTGGCCATGTGCTCGTCGACGCGGACGCGATCGGCGGCGCCCAGCTTGTTCTTCATCCGGGCTCCGTCGGCCTGCACGGCGTCGAGCACGCTCTTCTTCATCTCGAAGACCCAGGTGGACGGGGTGGCCGTGCCGCCACCGGGCATGAAGTCTGCGAACAGCTGATCGAACATTGCCTGCGGGTTGAACTTCGGGCTCTTGGGGTCGCCGCGCAGGTTCGGCTGGTTGCTGCCCGCGCGCGACACTTGCACCTCGATGCCGTCGAACTTGGTCTTGCCACCCAGGCGGGTGCGGATGATCTCGTCGAAGCGGGGACCGCCGAAGTCCGGGAAGCCCTCGTAGTTCGGCATCGGGTAGCGCGGGAAGGCTGCGGCGAAGAAGGTCTTGAACGACGAGTGGTGGGCCCAGTAGCCGACGGTCGGGGCGTAGGTGTTGGTGACGATCGAGAGGTTCTCCTTGCCCGCGGCCGCGACCAGCGGGTCGAGGGTCACCGACGGTGTCCAGCTGGTGCCGGTGCCCGTCGGGGTCCAGAACTTCTGGTTGACCCCGTTGCCCCAGAAGCACAGACCGAAGCGCTTCGGGATCTCGGCGCCGTCGGCGTAGCGGACGCCGTTGCTGTCCAGCATCGCCTCGAGTGGCGGGAGACCCACGGTGACCGCGGTGCCTCCGAGGAGCCCGCGAAGCGCCGTCCGGCGGGAGATTCGTGTGGACTTCATCGTGCCTCCTCTACGGGACGAACCGGCGAAACCCGCTCGAAGCCACGAGCTCGGTCACGAGCGCGATGACCTGACCCTTCGTAGCGTGTCCGATCTGATCGAGCGCCTCCTCCTCGGTCGAGCCCTCGCGGCGGCCGCTGGCGAAGCGGTAGAACTGCCGCGCCAGGCAGGGGGCGACACGTGAGTGCTTGCCGAGGGCGTCGGCCATGCCCGTGAGCCCGTCGAAGCGCATGGTGGTGGCACCGTCGACGATCTGGCCGGTCGTGTCGAGCGCCAGTCCCCGATCGGATGTGCGGTAGCTGCCGAGGGCGTCGAAACGCTCGAGCGGCAGGCCGAGCGGATCGAGGTAGGCGTGACAGCCGGCGCACTGCCCGACCTGGGCGCGCGCCTCCGCCTCCTGGCGTTTGGTGTGAACGGCCGGGAACTTGAAGGTGGCCGCGATCTCGTCGGCGTTGTCCGGCGGCTGTGCGATGCCGACGCAGAGGAAGCGACTGGAGATGGCCAGCGCCCGGCTGGGCGGGCTGGTGAACGTCGGCCCCGCGTGGAGGGCGAGGAAGGCGCCCGTGCCGAGGATGCCGACGCGCTCCGAATTGTCCGCGAAGGTCACCGGCGTCATCGTGGCGTTGTTCGCCAGCGCCGGGCTCCCGTACAGCGCCGACAGGTCCTTGTTGAGGAAGGTATCGCGTCGGGTGAACAGCTGCGCGAACGGCTGGTTCTTCGTGAACACCACGTCCGTCATCAGCTGCTCGATCTCGCGGCGCATCGACTGGCCGATGGTCGGCGTGTTCTTCGGCAGCGCCTTGGAGATCTCGGAGACGTCGTCCAGCGCGAAGAACTCACCGAAGAAGGAGTTGATCACCCCCGTCTTGCCCGCCGCCGTGCCGAGCAGGCGCTGCGTCTGGGCGCGGACACCGGCGCTGGTCACGAGGTCGCCCCGGCCGGCGGCGTCCAGCAGCGCCACGTCGGGCGTGCTGTCGGTGACCGCGAACGAGAGGCGCGTCGCCATCTCGTAGCTCGTGTAGCGGCGCCAGCCGGCGCGGTCGGGATCCGGCTCCCCAGTCTCGGCGATGTAGAGCACGTTGGGCGACTGGAGCATGGCGGCGACGGCGTACTCGACGCCTGTCCATACATCGGTGCCCAGCGAAACGGCCTTACCGACGATTGCCAGGTACTGATCCGCCTCGGCCTGCTCGAGCGGGCGGCGGAAGGCGCGGCGGCCGAAATTCTGCACGAAGGTGCGGGCGCAGGTGTCGGCCCCGGTGGGCCGGCATCCGACCAGCGTCATCTTCTGGGCGTCGGTCAGCATCGCGGTGTGGGCCGTGGTGTGGGCAAGCTGGTTGAGGCCGAGGACGTCGGTCGAACCGAACCCCTTGCGCGCAGCGGCCAGCGTCGTGTACTCGGCGTCGTTGAGCTGGTCGGTGACCACCTCCTCCACGCCCGAGGGAGCGGGGGCGACGCCGAGCAGGTCCTTCACCACGCGCAGGTACTGGTGCAGCGCCAGGCGCCGGAAGACCCTCTGGCCCACCATCTCGGCGGCGATCTTGGGGTCCAGCGGCAGGCCCGTGCTGCCACCGCCGAACTCGCCGCCTGCCGAACCGCCGGCGCCCGGGACCTCGGTTTCCTCTCCGCCTGGCCCGCTGCCGTCGCCGATGGC
>JANPFD010000177.1:0-108434 GCA_031423255.1 Myxococcales bacterium
CCTGTCGCCACGAACGGTGGTGGGCGTCGGGTGGGGGCGGGCGGTGCGCGCCGTCGTGGATGCGATGCCGCGCAAGGCGCTGCCGGCGGTCAAGGTGGTGCAACTCGTGGGCGCGGTAGGCGCGTCAAGCGCGGAGTACGACGGCCACGCAGCGGCACAGACGCTGGCCGAGAAGGTGGGCGGTGAAGCGTTCTACCTGCACACCCCGTTCATGGTGGACAGCCGCAGGACGGCGCGTGTGCTACTGGACAACCCCAGCGTGCGCGACACGGTGGCGCTGTTCCGGGAGTGCGAAGTCCTGGTCAGCGGAATCGGCAGCACGGATCCGGAGGCGTCGAGCTATCACCGGGCGGGGTACGTGGGCGGCGCCGATCTGCGCCAGATCCGCGCGGCGGGGGCCGTGGGTGATGTATGTGGGCGGCACTTCGATGTACAGGGACGGCCGGTGGCGCCGGCGTTCGATGCGCGGATCATGGCGATCGGTGGTCAGGCGTTGACTCATGTGCCGTTCCGGCTCGGGCTCGCCACCGGCCCGGCCAAGGTTGCCGCCATCCTGGGCGCGCTTCGGGCCAGGTACGTGAACGCTCTGGTGACCGACGGCGAAACCGCGGCAAGGCTCTGTACGCTCAAACCGTAGCGTCGATCCCGCGCATCGTCCCGGTGCTCGTCGCGAACCTGTCCACTTCCAGCCCGAGTGCCTGGAGCATGTTCACGAACAGGTTCGGCAGGGGGTAGTTGCGTTCCCTGTCGAACAGCAGGTGCTGGCCGTGCTTGAACGGGCCGCCTGCGAACAGCACGGGCAGGTTCGTGGTGACGTGGGTGTTGGCGTTGCCCATGTTGCTGCCGTAGAGGACCATCGTCCGGTCGAACAGCGCGCCGCCTTCTTCCTTGGCGTCCTTCAGGCCGCGGAACAGGCCAGCCAGCAGCTTCATGTGCTCGCGGTCGATCGCTTCCAGTTGCTTCAGCTTCACCTCGGACTTTCCGTGGTGGGACAGGCTGTGGTAGCCGTCCTTGATCTCGGTGCCCTCGATCTCGATGGCGGGCGAGCTGACGGAGTCGAGCATCAGGGTCACGAGGCGGGTCGAGTCGGTCTCGAACGCCAGGCGGGCCATGTCGTACATCAGGCGGGTCTTCAGGATGTACTCGCTGGCGGATTTCGCGTCGACCGGCTCCTTGACCTTGACCGTCGGCTTGGGGATGTCCTCCCACTGGCGCGACTTTTCCATGCGGTGTTCCAGGTCGCGCACGCCCGTGAAGTACTGATCCATGCGTTCGCGGTCGCGGCCTGTCAGGTTGACCTGCAGGCTGCGGGCCTGGTCGGACACGGTGTCCATCACGCTGCGGCCGAGTTCGAGGCGGCGGATCTGGTCGGCGATCTCCTGCCCGCTACCTTTCAGGAACAGGCGCCGGAACAGCGCGGACGGTTTCTCCTCGCACGGGATCAGCACGCCGCCGGGGGTCCAGGACAGGCTGTGCTGGCTGCTCGCGTTCACGCCCAGGGTCAGCGACGGGAAGCGCGTCAGGTGCCCGATCTGCTGGGCCGCGAACTGATCCAGCGAGATGGTGTTGCGGAAGCCTCCGCTCGACGGGTGGGGCGCCGCGGTCAAAAAGCAGTTGTCAGCGGGGTGGCCACCGTCGACGTCGGGGTGCATGACGCCGCCGAGCACCGTGAGGGATGATCGGTGCTCGGCCAGGAGTTCTAGGTACGGCGACGGCGTGTAGTCGCGGCCGGCCGTCGTGGGGAAGAACTTCTCCGGCAAGAGACCCAGGTTGTTGCAGATGGCCAGGATACGGCGGGGTGGGGGGCCTTTCTTGACCGCGTGGGCTTCCAGCATCGGAAGGGCCATGGCCACGCCGGCGCCACGCAAAAGCGTTCTTCGGTTCATCATGATCACTTGCTCCTGAACAGTTCACTGGAGACTATCTGCGAGATCAAGGTGCGCACGCCGTGGTGCTTGCCGGCGCCGTCGAGGATCGCCTCGACCTGCGCACGGTCGCCGAAGCGGACCGGGGCGCCGGTGCCGAACACCAGCAACTGACGAACCAGGTTGCGGGCGATCTGGCGCTCGTCGCGTAGAAGGAGGCGCTTGAGTTCGACGATGTCGAGAAATGCGCCTCCACCCGGCAGGTCCCCCGCGGGGTCGACGGGCTGCGCCAGATGGAACTCGAACGGCTGGCCATTCTTGCCGTAACCGGGCGGGCGTGGTCCGCCATCGCCCAGCGCCCGGTACTGGTCGCGCCAGCCACCCAGCACGTCGAAGCTTTCCAGCGCGAAGCCAGCGGGATCGATCCTGGCGTGGCAGGCGGCGCAGGTCTTGTCCGAACGGTGCTTGTCCAGCTGCTCGCGGATGGTGGTGGCGCCGCGGGTGTCGGGCTCGACGGCCGGGACGGACGGCGGCGGGGGCGGCGACGGCTTGCCCAGGATGCGTTCCATGACCCAGACGCCGCGCAGAACTGGCGAGGTCGTGGTGCCGTTGGCGGTCACCTTCAACACGCTGGCCTGGGTCATCAGGCCTCCGCGTGGGCTCTTTGCGGGCAGAGGCACGCGCCGAAAATTGACCCCGTCGACGCCACGCAGGCCGTAATGCGTGGCCAGGCGTTCGTTGATCACGAGGAAGTTCGAGCTGACGACGTTGCGGGCGGGCAGGTCCTTGCGCACGAGCTCGGCGAAGAAAAGCTGAGTCTCCTCGGCGGCGGATTCCACCAGCAGGTCGTCCAGGTAGTAGTCGGGGTAAAGGCCGGCGTCCGGCGAGGTGGCGTTCACGCGGCGCAGGTCCAGCCAGTAGTCGAGGAATAAGTCGACGAAGCGCCGCGAGCGAGGATCGTCCAGCATGCGCTGGGTCTGGGCGCGCAGGATCGCGGGGCGGGTCAGCAGCCCTTGTCGGGCCAGGGAGCGCAGGGTCTCGTCGGGGGACGAGTTCCACAGGAAGTACGACAGGCGCGACGCCAGGGCGAAGTCGTCCAGCGGGCCGGCTTTCTCCTCGAGGAAGATGAAGCCCGGCGAGCAGAGCACGGCCGCGTAGCCGGTGCGCATCGCCGCGGGGAACGAGACACCCCGGTCGAGCGCTTTTTTGACCAGGCCCACGAAACTGTCGATCTCGGCCTGCGCCACCGGGCGCCGATACGCCCGGCGCAGGAAGTTCTCCATCAGCTGCTTCGGGTCGGTCGACTCGCCGAACAGGAGGCGGCGGCCCGCGGGCGGCCACTCGTCGACCAGCGGCCCTTCCACCTCCAGCCAGCGGTAGTTGACGCCGGGCTGGCCTTCTTCGGTCGCCAGTGGGTTGTGCCAGTTCGGCGGGCGCGAACGGAACAGGCGCGCCGGATCGGGGCGGATGGTCTCGCCTTTGAGCAGATAGACCTCGAACTCGCCGATGGTCGGGGTCGGAGCGGCGTCGAAGGCGCCGATGCGGCGGAGCTGGTGCGGTGGCTTTTCCGTGTAAAGGGTGATCGGCTCGGATCGCCGCCCGCGCGACACCGTGTCGAGATCGGGGCGCCACCACGAGGGGGCCTTGCCCGGGCCGACCCAGATCGAGTGGGCGTTGAGGCGGATCTTGTAGCGCCCGGCCTGGCGGGCCACGAACTCGTCGAACTTCGGCTCGAGCGGCTCGTACGCACCCGCGACGACCGCCATCCCGCCCTCCTCGCGATCGGTGGGGCCGCCGGTCAGCGGCGTCTTGTAGGCGCGGACGTCGGCCTGTCCCGCAAAGCCGAGGACCGGGAAGGTGGCGCGCTCGGGACTGCGGTTGAACTCGGTGAACTTCATCTTCCGCGCGAACGAGCCCATCTCGCGGGTGTAGTAGCGGACGGTCTTCGGCTCGGGGCGGACGGTCTGCGAGGCCAGCACCTCGCCAATCGCGTACTCGGCGGCGGCCAGGTACTGGGCCATCTGCACGTGCGAAATGTCCAGCGCCTCGCCCACCTTGTTGAACCGAAACGCCTCGCCGTCCTCGGGCAGCATCTCCTTGATCTGCAGCCACGGCGCCCCGAACAGATCGCGGAGCGAATTCTCGTACTCGAATCGGTTCAGGCGGCGCGAGGTGGTGCGTCCTGCGGCGGCGTCGCGTGCGCGATCGGCGGCGGCCAGCGGCTCGGCCACGGCGGCCAGGAAGGCGGTCGCCTGCTTGCGCGGCGGTCGCGACCGCTTGGCCGGCGGCATCTCGCCGTCACGCACACGGTCGTGCACCTTGGCCCAGGTATCGAAAACCTTCGGCTCCAGGGGAAGGGCGGTTAGATCCAGGCCGCCCTTGGCGGTATCGGCGTCATGGCAGTCGAGGCAGTGCTTCTCGACGAAGGCGGCGATCGGGGGAGGCCCCGAAAGACACATGAAAAGTACGGCTGCCGTGACCACGTGAATCCCTATCGACTACGGCGGATCCCTGCGATTTGTTGAGCGTTCAGGGTTTTTTCTGCTGCCTGAACAGGTCACCCAGGGTGCCCAGTTTCGAGCCGCCGGTCATGTGGGCCTGCAGATCGGCGGGATCGACCGCATCCGGGCGGTCTCCGACGCCCAGTGAGATGCGCCGGCGCTCCTGATCCACCGAGAGCACGGTCACCTCGAGAAGATCGCCGGGCTTGGCCAGTTCGCGGGCGTGGCGCGTCTGACGGCCTGCAGCGAGCTCCTCGACGTGGAGCAACCCGTCGACGCCGGGCTCGAGCTCGACGAAGGCCCCGAAGGCCTCGACCCGCATCACCTTCCCCTTCACCTTGGTGCCGGGGGCGAATCGCGTGGCCACGTCCTCCCACGGATCGCGTTCCAGCGACTTGAGGGACAGGGAGATGCGCTCGTTGTCGATCTTGATGACCTGCACCTGCAGGCGCTGGCCGACGGCCAGGTGGTCGGCGGGGCGCGTGTCGCGCTGGTAGCCGATCTCGGAGACGTGCAGCATCCCCTCGACGCCGCCCAGGTCGACGAAGGCGCCGAACTCCTTGAGGGTGGTCACCACGCCGGGGAGCACGGCGCCAACCACCAGCTTGGCTCGCCTGTCGCGTCCCTCGGCTTCGAGGAGCGCGCGCCGGGAGACCACCATGTTGATACCCCGGCGATCCTCCTCGTACTTGGTGATGAGGAACGTCAGCTTGCGCCCGATGTAGGACGACGGGTCGTCGACGTGACGCAGTTCCAGCTGCGAGACGGGACAGAAGCCGCGCACGCCGGCCACCATGACGTCGAGGCCGCCCTTGTTGACGGCGGTGATGGTTCCCTCGACGGGGATGCGCAGCTGATGGGCTTGCGAAAGCTCGGCCTTGCCCTCGGCGCCGGGGCGCAACGAACGGCGCAGCACGACGGCGCCGGACTCGCCGCCGGCCTCGACGACGCGCGCCTCGATCTCGTCGCCGACCTTGGCGGTCACGTTGCCGTCGGCGTCACGCAGCTCGTTCAGATCCAGCGACCCTTCGGATTTGCCCGCGCCCAGCGAGATGAACACGGACTCGCGGCCGATGGAGACGATCCTCCCGCGTATGACGTCGCCCGGCTCGACGTCGCGCCGTTTTTTCTTGCCGCCGCCGTCCCTGGCATCGAACTCCTTCAGCAGGTCGGCGAAGTCTTCGTCGGGTTTCGTCATGGTTGCGTCATCTCCTGCTCGAGCTGCTCCCACTCTGCCATGAGCGCGGCGATCCGCGGGCCCAGCTCGGCCTCCTCTTTCTGTAGCGCCGCCAGTCCCTCCTTGGTCGTCTTTTCGAAGAAACCGGGCGTGCAGTAAAGCGCGGTGATCTCCTGCTTGCGCGCCTCTGCGGCCGCGATCTCGCTGATCACCTGGTCGCGCCGCTTCGGCAGCGGCGACGGGCGGGGTCGGGCAGGACGCTCCTTCTTGTCTTTTTCTCTGTGCGCCGGCTTCGCTTTGAGCACGACGGCGTCGGCGTCCAGGTGATCGTCGCCGCATCTGGCCAGATACTCGGCGTAGGTGCCCGGGAAGTCGCGCGGCCCGGCCGGGGTGATCTCGACGATGCGTGTCGCCAGTTCGGAGACGAACCAGCGATCGTGCGAGACGAAGATGACGGTGCCGGTGAACGCCTTGAGGCCGGCGATGAGGGCGTTGATCGCCTCCATGTCCAGGTGGTTGGTGGGTTCGTCCAGCACCAGGACGTTCGGCTTTTCGACGATCAGCAGCGCGAAGATCAAACGCGCCATCTCGCCACCCGAGAGCGTCGCCACCTTCTTGTAGACGTCCTCGCCCGAGAACAGCACCCGCCCGAGCTGCCCACGCACGAAGGTCGGGCCCTCGCCGGGGCAGGCGGCATCCAGCGTCTCGAGCGGCGTCGCCTCGTCGTCGTCGAGGACCTCGCGGTGATCTTGGGGGAAGTAGCCCACGCGCACCTCGTGGCCCCAGCGGACGATACCGGCGTCGGGGGTGAGGCGGTCGACGAGGATCTTGAGCAGCGTCGACTTGCCGAGCCCGTTGGGGCCGATGATGCCGATGCGCTGGCCGCGCGGGACCAGCAGCGACACGTCGGTCAGCACGCGCTTTTCGCCGTAGGATTTCGACAGGTGCTCGATGGCCAGCACGTCGCGGCCGCTGGGGCGTTCGGGGGTGAAGCGCAGCATCGGCTCGCGCCGCGAGCTTTCCACCAGCTCTTCGACCTCGATGCGGTCGATCTGTTTCAGGCGGCTCTGGGCCTGGGTCGCTTTGGTGTTCTTGGCGCCGAAACGCTCGACGAAGGCGCGCTTGCGGGCGATCTCATCCTCGGCGCGGGTGATGGTCGCCTCCTTGCGCGCGCGGATGGCCGCCTTGTCCTTCACGAACCTGGAATAGCTGCCGGTGTACAGCGTCACCGTGCGGTAGTCGACGTCCAGGGTGTGGCTCGTGACGTTGTCCAAGAAGCGCTGGTCGTGCGAGATGATCACCGCGCAGCCCGCGTAGTCGGCCAGGAACTTCTCCAGCCAGCGGATGGTCAGGATGTCGAGGTGGTTGGTCGGCTCGTCCAGCAGCAGGATGTCGGCGCCCCCCATCAGGACCTGGCCCAGGAGCACCCGCAGCTTGAAGCCGCCCGAGAGCACGGACAGCGGCGAGCGGTGCACGCTGGTCGGGATCCCCAGGCCCTCCAGCACCTCGCTGGAGCGAGCTTCCAGGGTGTAACCGTCGTGCGCCCCGATGAGGTCTTCCAGGTCGGCGATGCGGCCGGGATCGGCGGAACGGCGCTGCTCGGCCAGGGCGTCGGAGACGACGGCGTCTCCGCGCATCGCCAGATCCAGGATGATGGCGTCGTCGTCGAGGAAGCGGTCCTGGCGCAGCACCCCGATGCGAGCGCGTTTCGGGATGTTGAAGCTGCCCTGCGACGGTTCCTCGTCGCCGGCGAGAACCCGCAGGAGCGTGCTCTTGCCCGAGCCATTGGCGCCCACCAGGCCGTAGCGCGAGCCCGCGTTGAGTTGCAACGTCACGTCCTCGAACAGCACGCGCGCGCCGTACTCCTTGCCGAGGTTGGTGGTGGCGATCAACGGCGATGCCCCGTGTAGACGACGTGCGAGCGTCCGCCGCGCCTGACGCGCACGACGGCGGCGGTGAAGCCTGCGGCGCCGAGGCGGGTCTCGAAGGTCGGGTCGGCATCCTCGGACCAGACGGCGAGGATGCCGCCGGGAGCGAGAGCGGCGGCGGCGTTCTTCAGAGCGGCGGCGCCGTAGAGAGGATCATGGCGACGGTTGTTGGCGGGCTTGGGCCCCTCGTATAGATCCAGCACGATGGCGTCGTAGTTTCTGGCCCTGGCGATCACACTGGCCACGTCTGCCACCTCGACGGTGACACGAGCATCGTCGACCGCGCGCGTCGACAGCGCCGCCAGCGGGCCCCGACACCAGGCGATGACATCGGGGTTCAGGTCGACGACGCGCACCTCGGCGGTGGCGGGCAGCTGGTCCAGCGCCGCGCGCAGCGTGTAGCCCATGCCCAGACCACCGATCAGCACCCGCGGCCGCTTGTGATCCTTCAGCGGCGCGCAGGCGAGCCGCGCCAGCTCGTCCTCGGACGCGTGGGCCACGCTGGTCATCAGCACGCGGCCATCGATCACGATGAGGAAATCCTGCTCGCCTCGCTGCCGCAACTCGAGGGGCCCCGCCGCGGTCCTGGCGCGTGCGATGGTCTGCCAGGGCTTCATTGTTCCTTCACGAACGAGGCGGCGAAGGTGGGGCGGGTGACGGTCTTGCCCACGACCAGCTTGCCCGGCCCCGACCAGAACACGCGGGCTCCGTCGAGCGAGGCGGTGGGAGGCAGGTCCCAGTTGGTGTCGCCGCTCGGGTTGTCGTAGTCGGCCAGCAGGATCAGGCGCGCGGGGGTGGCCGGCTTCGTTTCCAGGAATGCCAGGCTGACGCCGTCCTTCGACCAGGCCAGGTTGCTGCCGATCACGGTGCGGCCGCGCCGCGGGTAGACCTGCACGCCATCGACGGCGACGAAGGTGGCCTCGGGCTTGCCAGCGTTGAGGGAGACAAACGCCAGACGGTCCTGCTTGGAGGTGAAAGTGAAGCGGGTGCCGGCGCAGCGGATCGCCCGTTTCTTCAACGGCTGGATCACCATGAGACGCGTCGGCGGTTGCATCGGCGCAGGGGGCGGCAGCGCCACCTCGTACACCAGGCGGTCCTCGGTCAGGAAGCGGAAGTCCTTCGGCGGCTCCTGGCTCCGGGGCGCGGTCACCGGGCGAAACCGCGCGCGCCGCTTGCCCTCGGGATCCACCACCTCGATCTGGAATCTCTTCGGGGTCGGCTGCCGCACGAACGCCACCAGCTGCTTGCCGGGGGAAAAACGCAATTCGGCGGGATCGACCTTCAACTTCACGCTCAGCTTGTCGCGCACGCCGCGCGCCCATTCCTCCTCGGTGAGCTGCTTGAGCTCCATCGGGGTCGGCCCGGGCGCCTTCACCATCACCAGCGGCGCCACCGGCTCGGGCGGGCCGGCATCGGCGCGGATCGCGACCGGGGCAGGCGGCGCCGCCCGCCGAGGAGCGCACGCGGCGAGGAGGACGAGGCAGAGCGTCCTAGGGCGCAGCATCGGGCCGCGATGGTACCGCGGCTTTCGTCCGGATCGGCCACTCGTCGGTACGGAAGGGGGTCGCCGGGAGCCCGGCGCCGTTGAACAGCGTCGGCGTGGGATTCGCTTCCCACAGGTAGCGGACCGCGACGGGGTGCGGCACCGCGGGGGAGGCGACGACCACCGTGTTGGCGGCGATGCGTGCCCGGGCGGGGTGCCAGACGCGGTCGTCGCCAGCGACCACGAAGCCGTCCAGCGTGCCGCGGGCGCGCAGGCCGCCGTGGGCGTGATCGAAAGAGACCACCAGGTCCTTGCCGCGCGCGCGGCTGCCGGCGGGCAGGGGCCCCGAGCTGGGCGTGGACTTGTGGCCATAGATCGTCGCCAGGGCCCACAGGGCCAGGCGCTTGCCGACGTCCTGCTTGTTCTTGGGGTGGATGTCCTTCGCCTCGCCGACGTCGATGATGATCGCCATGCCGGTGTGGGGCACGGCCAGCGTCTTCAGCATCTGCTCGCGAAGGATCGGCCAGCCGATGCTGGCGGTGTAGTTCGGAAGTTGCACCCAGGCGAACGGGAAGTCCCCCTGCCCCCAGCGGGTGCGCCAGTCGTCGATCAGCACGCGCAGCTCGGCACCGTAGTAGGACGCAGTCTCGGGCTTGGCGTTGTGCTCGCCCTGGTACCAGAGCGCGCCGCGCATCGCGAACGGGATCAAGGGCGCGATCATCCCGTTGAACAGCCCGCCGACATCGGTCGCCTTTAGCAGCGTGAGCTCGGGGGTATTCGGTTTTCTCGGGGGGACGAGTCCGTCGGCTTTCGCCTTGGCCACGAGCGCTTCCCAGGTCGCGGTGTCGCGGGCGTGCTTCGCCCTGGCCGCTGCCATGTCGAACATCGCCTTGTGCCGCCTGCGTAGGTCCACGATGAACTGCGTCTCTGTCGCGGAGGACATCGCCTCCTCGCTGACCCACGATTCGATGGGCGTGCCACCGACGGAGCTGTTGATGAGGCCGACGGGGACACGCAGCTTGGCCTGCACGTCGCGGCCGAAGAAGTAGGCGGTGGCCGAGAAGAGGCCGACGGTGTCGGGGCCGGCGACTTGCCATGTCCCCTCGCAGTCGGACGCCGGTTCGTCGGCGTACTTGCTCTTCACGGTGAACATCCGGATCTCGGGCGTGGTTTTCGTGCGCTCCGTCGCGTAGTCGCGCGCCCCGGAGACCTTCAGCGCCATGTTCGATTGGCCCGAGCCGAGCCACACCTCGCCGACCAGCACGTCGGCGACGGTCAGCTTGTTCTTGCCCTCGACCTGCAGCGTGTGGGGACCGCCGGTGCGCAGCGGCGTCAGCTTCACGCTCCAGCGTCCCCGCGCGTCCGTCTTCGTCGTCGCGGTCTGGCCGGCGATGCTGACCTTGACCTCCTCGTCGGGCTGGGCGCGCCCCCAGATCGGCAGCGGGACGTCCCGCTGGAGCACCATGTGCTCCGAGATGATGGCGGGCAAGGTGACGTCGGCCGCAGCGGGCGCGGCGACGAGGAGGGTGACGACAGCGGCGTATCTCACGGTGGTCATGGTACTACCTCGAAAACCCGGTGATCGCTCCCGACTGTCTCACCTGCGGCGCCTGCTGCACCAACCCCGCCGAGAACCGGCGCGAGGGGTTCCGCGACTGGGTGGAGATCCACCCCGACGAGCTGATCCTCCGACGGCGCGCGGCGCAGCGGCTGGTCGTCTACAACGCCGCCGGCGTGCCGCACCTGCGCCTCGACGACACCGATCGTTGCGCTGCCCTGCGAGGCAAGCTGGGCGTGCGCGTCCATTGCGCGGTCTACGAGATCCGCCCGCGTGCCTGCCACCGCGTGGAGCCAGGGGACGACCGCTGCCTGCAGTACCGTCGTGAAAACGGTTTCACCGCTTGAAATCAAATAGCTGGGTAATCCGGGTAAGGGAAGATACCCATTCCGCGCGGGATCCCCTTTTCAACTGGGGAGGTGAAGCGGTAGACTGCCCACACCTGACCACACTCACGGGCAAGGAGCCAGACCATGTTGAAAGCCGCGTCGTCGAGGATTGGTTGTTTGTTGGGGATGCTGATGGTCGTTGCGACGGCCGGTCAGTCGAACGCCGCCATCCTGACCACGTACTCGCATATCCACGGCGGCCAGGTCTGTCAGCCCGGCCAGGGATCCGAGAGCAAGATCGTCTACACGCAGAGCGAGGGGGTGCGAAACATCAACACCACCTCCACCGCCACGCTGTACTGCCCCATCGACTCGGTGGTCGTGAAGTCGGGGACTGACTTTCCCGGGGCCTACAAGGCGCTCCGTGTGCGAGTCCTCGATCGCAACACCACGACCAACATCAGCTGCACGCTGAAGTCGTACACGACGTCGGGCATACTCATGACCACCTTCCCGACGCGGTCCTCGACCGGTTCGTCCAGCTCCATCCAGACTCTGGAGTGGAACTCGTCGAACAACACTTTCTCGAACAACCACACGTTCCGGGTCAGCTGCACGCTTCCGCTGGGAACGACCTCGACCTCACAGTCGACCATCGTCCAGGTCGAAGCGGACATCGCGACCTTTCAGTGACCAGGGGAATCCGGCGCGCCGCCGTCGTGGCGGCCGCGGGCATCGCCATCGCAGGTGTCGCGTGGTCCGGGTACCGCGGCGGGAGCGGTAGCCGTGACGATCGCCGGATCAAGGAGCTGGAAGAGCGGCTGGCGGACCTGCGCGACGAGGTGGCGGTCCTGAGGCGCGCGCAGCTACGCCAGTCCTTCGCTCGGCTGCCGCCGGCGCTCCAGCGGGGCGCGGTGGGGAATCCCGACGATCGCAATCACGACGGCAATCACGAGGCCGCGCCACGACCAGCCATCGATCAACCCGCCATGGTCGCGGACTTCGAGGCGCGCCTGTCTCGCGAGCCGTCCTCGGCCGACAAGGCTCCCGAGGCGGGCATCGAACGGGCGCTCAAGGCGTTTCCGGGAATCATGCTCGAGACCGTGACCTGCCGGCCCAGCTTCTGCCGCGTCGTCGTGGACTTCCAGGGCAGCGATGCCCGGGCCACCTTTCTCGATGGGATGGAGCAGCAAGAGGCCTTCCAGCACGGCGTGATGTCGGTCGCGGATCCCGATCCCGAGCGCGGGCGGCATACGTTCTACGTCGCTCGACCGGGGCATCCTCTGATGCCCACCGCTCCGCTATAGTGCCGGCATGACCCGAAGAGAGCTGCTGGGCGCGGCGGCTGCCGCTGTCTCGTCACCTGCGTTCGCCGCCGACAAGTTGCCCGGGCCGATCTGCCTTTTCTCGAAGCACCTGCCCGGACTGCCGCCGCGCGAGCTGGCGCGGGCGCTGAAGCCGATCGGATTCGGAGGCATCGACCTGACGGTGCGGCCGGGCGGCCACATCCTTCCCGGGCGTGTGGAGACGGATCTTCCTGCCGCCGTGGCGGCCATCCGCGCCGAGGGGCTGGAGGTGCCACACATCACGACGGCGCTCAACAGCGGCGACGATCCGACGGCGGTGCCTATCCTGAAGGCGGCGGCGAAGGAGAAGATCCCGTTCTTCCGCATCGGCTACCACCTGTACAAGAGCGACGACGTGCGCGCCGAGGTCAAGCGCATCGGCGCCGAAGTGGCTTCGCTCGCGGCGGTGGCCAGGGCCCAAGGCGTGCAGATGCTGTTCCAGAACCATGCCGGTAACTTCGGCGCGGCGCTGTGGGACATGGCGCAGGTGCTGGATCCGCTCGATCCGCGCGTGGCCGGCGTCGAGTTCGACGTGCGTCACGCCGTCGCCGAGGGCGGCACATCCGCGTGGCGCACGGGCTTCCACTTGCTGGCGCCCCGTATCCGCACCGTCTGCATCAAGGACGTCTACTGGAAGAAGGGGCCCAAGGGCTGGGCGCTCCAGGACTGCCCGCTCGGCGAGGGGATGGTGAACTGGCCCGCTTACCTCAAGCTGCTGGCGAAGGCCGGGTTCCGCGGCCCGGTGCTGCTTCACCAGGAGTACGTCGAGAATGGAGACAAGCCTGGCTCCGAGTCGCGTGTGCTGCCCGCCGTCGAGCGTGATCTCAAGTTCCTGAAGGCCGAGCTCGCGCGTGCCTACGCCTAGCGGCGTATCGCAATGACGGGATCCCGCCGGCAGAGGGGCTCGCTCCGATCTCTCCGGCCGGGGGCGACACGGGGCCTTGACCGAGAACTGCGCGCGCCAGGGACATCAAGGCCCCGTGCCGCCGCGGGGTGCCTCCGCTCCCTCACTCTCCACGTTTTTTCAGACCCCCAAAGCGGAGCACTCGCCGGCGCCCAGCGCGGGCGTGGGGGCTCGCCCTCGCCGGAGAGATCGGAGCTCGCGCGCGCCTACGCCTAGCGGCGGGGCACGAACTTGAAGATCGGCCCCTCGTGGGTGATGACGTACATCTCGCCATTCTGGTCCTCGCCGAAATTCGCGATCTTCGCCAGCTTGCTGTCGGGATCCAGGGCCGCCTTCCAGTCCCACTGATCGACGGCCTTGCCGTCCTTGACGCGGAAGCTGCGCAGGATGGCGGTGCAGTAGTCGCTGAAGAAATAGTGGCCCTGCAGCGCCGGGATCGCCTTGCCCCGGTAGACGTAACCGCCGCTTATCGAGCAGCCCTCGCTGTGCGCGTAGTCGACGATCGGCTCGACGAGGCCTTTCTTGTCGCAGGGCTCTGCCCGGTAGCAGTGCTTGCCCTCGGTGACGTTCCAGCCCCAGTTGTTCGGGCCACCCAGCTTGCTCTTCGGCACGTACACGACTGACTCCCAGACGTTCTGGCCGACGTCCGCGATGTAGAGATCGCCGGTCTTGCGATCGAAGCTGTAGGTCCACGGGTTGCGCAGGCCGGTGCCCACCACCTCGGGCGCCAGATCCTTCGAATCGACGTCGATGCGCACCATCTTTGCCAGCAGCGTCTTCGGGTTCTGGCCGGCGCCGTGCGGATCGCCGCCCTTGCCGCCGTCGCCCAGGCCGATGTACAGCTTGCCGTCAGGACCGAACTCGATGTCGCCGCCGTTGTGGTTGGCGTACGGCTGATGCACGAACAGGATCTCGCGCGCCGTCGACGGATCGGCGAGGTCGGGATTCTTCTTGTCGGCCTGGTACTCGACGACGCGGGTCTCGCCCTTGGGATCGGTGAAGTTGATGTAGAAGCGACGGTTCCTCGTGAACTTGGGGTGGAACGCCAGCCCCAGCAGGCCTTGCTCGCTGTTCGGCTTCTCCCACAGCGACACCTTGCCGGTGAGGTCGAGGAACGGCTTCGGCGCGAACTTGTTGCCGCGCAAGATGCGGATCGGGCCGCGCTTCTCGACCACGAACAGCCGGCCCGGCGGTTCGCCCGGGACGGCGACGACCGCCAGGGCCTCGGTGGTCTCGCTGGTGACGAGTTCCAGCTTCACCTTGGCGGCAATGTCGGCCGGCACCGCGGGCGGTGGCGACGGTGGCGGCACGGTGTCCTTGGCCGGAACGCGGTGCCACGGGACGTCCGAGCCCGGCGTGTCGCCGTCGAACCGGAAGATCCCCTTGCCGTTGCCCGCGGTGTAAATGTCCGAGCAGCCGAGCGCGCCGCTGCCGAAGTCGGCGTTGGCGCCATAGGCCGGGCCGAGCGCCTTGACGGTCTTGCCGTCGGCGCTGACCAGGAACATCGCCGTGGCGGTCACGTACATCCGTCCCTTGGCGTCGAAGGCGATGCCGTCGGCGTTCTTGCCACCCGTGACGTCGGCGAAGTGCGCGCGGGAGACTTCCTTGCCGTCCTTGACCTTCAGGCGCGTCACCTTTGCCTTGGCATAGGTGAGGACGTAGAGGTCGCCGTCGGGACCGAACGCCAGGCCGTTCGGATCCTCGATCGGCGTGGTCGTGACCTGGTTCTTCGTGCCGTCGCCGAGGACGCGGTGGACCTGGCCGGTGCCCTGGTCGGTGTAGTAGACGGCGCCGTCCTCGCTCAAGGTGACGCCGTTGATCGTCGCCTCGGCGTCGGCGAGTTCCTTGACCACCGGCGGGTCGTACAGCATTACCGCCAGCAACTTCTTGCGGCCGCGTGAGCCCACGTAGAGAACGTTGCGCTTCGGATCCAGCGCGATGCCCAGCGCCTTGGCGCCTACGTCCACCCACTGAGTCTCGACCTCCTTGTACGGCGGTCGATACCGGCCCACGAAGTTCGACGCCGCGGCGCCGAACGGCTGGGTGAAGTAGATGGTGCCGTCGGGCGCGATCACCAGCCCCTCGGCGGTCTTGATGGCGTCGAGATTGGGGCGAGCGCTGCCGCACTTGGGAGGCGGAGCAGGCTGGGCCTGCGCGAAGGTCAGCAAGGTGATGAGCAAAGGCGTCATGGGGCGCCGATGCTACGGCCGACGGGCGCGCCGGCGCAAGGCGAAGGCGAGGCGCGTCGGCGAACTGACAACTCTCCTTGGCTGCGGTCGACAACTGCCGCATGCCATTCCTCGTCTGCGTTCTCGCGATCGTCAGCCAGCTGGAGCGAGCCGCTGACGGCCTCCTGTTCATGAGCGAGTCGGACCACCCGTTCGAGGTCGTCCACTGGAAGCGGCCTGGCGGGGACATCACCGCCGAGCGGATCGCCCAACTCACCGGCCACGTGGGTGAGACGGTCGAGGAGAAGACCGTCGAGGCCTTCTTCCGGCATCACACCTCACCGCGCCACAGAAAGCTCGTGAAGGTGCTGCGAAAGAAGCTCTCGTCGATCCGTGTGTACCGGTTCGGGGTCATCGAGATCCACAGCTACGTCGTGGGCGTCACCAGACACGGCTCCTGGGCTGGGCTCGCCACGATCCAGATCGAGACCTGAACCGACTTTCGGGGCGCCTGGCATTTTTTCGGGAACCATCGGCGAAGGCGCCCGTGCAATAACCCCGAGTGCAACTGGTGCAGCGCATAATGGAGACGGAAGAGGTCTCTCCGGGCGAGTGGGGGGAAGTCGACGATGTCACGTTGGCGCGGGCCAAGCGTCGGGATCCCGAGGCCCAGACGGCCCTGGTCCGCTGCTATCAGCGCCGGCTCTTTGCGCTGGTCGGCCGCATGCTGGTCAGCCGGCCACAACTGATGGGGGACGCCGCCCAGGAGTCGTTCCTGAAGGTGCTGCGCGCGCTGCCGCGGTTCCAGCCGGGGCCGCAGGGGCGGTTGTCGACCTGGATCCTCACCATCGCCACACGCACCTGTCTGGACATCCTGCGTGCTCCCGACCGATCGGCGCCGCTGCCACATGATCTGCCCGCGGACGACCGCCTCGAGGAAGGCGTGGCGGACAGTCAGCTCGGCCGGCGCCTGCAGGCGGCGATGGCGGCGCTCTCCGAGGAAATGCGGGCGGTGCTGGTGCTGCGCGCGTACCACGAGTTCGACTACGACCAGATCGCCGTTGCCCTCGGGATCCCCGTGGGCACGGTCAAGTCCCGGCTCGGGAGGGCGAGAGAGGCGCTACGGGCAGCGCTCGAGGAAAAGCCATGACCAAGGACGACGACTTCGGCCCCGACGAGCGCCGCGCGCTGGCTTCCTGGAAAACCGGGGAGCCACCCGAGGACTTTGCCGCACGTCTGGTGGCGCAGGCGCAGGCCGAAGAAGCGCGGTTGGCGCAGAGCGGGTCTCGCCGCGAACGTGTGAGCCGCGCCCGGCACCGGCTGTGGGCGGCGGTGGTGGTGGCGGGCGTGGCGTTGTCGGGCGGCAGCGTTGCCGTGGCGGAGGCGAGCGCTGGTGGGCTGCTGTCCGCGTACGTCGGGTGCCTGCTGTTCGGCGGGATCCTGCTGGTCGCCTCGCTCTTCGGGGGACACGGCGTCGAGGACGCCGGCCATGGGGACGTCGACCACGGGGGCGATCATGGCGGCCACGATCATCACGGCAGCCACGAACACCAGCCCGTCGCGCGCACGCCCGGTTACCTGCCGCTCCTCAGCCTGAGGTTCTGGGTCTTCGCGCTGACGTTCTTCGGGTTGACCGGCGTGGTTCTCGAGGGCCTGAACGTGGCGCCGCCACTCGTCGTCGCCCTGGTGGCGATGGTGATCGGCATGGGGGCCGGCTATGGCGCCGGACGCGTCTTCCGGCGCCTGATGCGCGACACCGTCGGGGAGTTGCCTGGGCCCGACGCGCACATCGGACGGGAGGGTTCACTCTTGCTGCCGGTCGCGCGAGGCCAACGGGGCAAGGTGCGTTTCGCCGCCCAGGGCGGTCAGGTCGACATGCTCGCCGAGACGGACAGCGCCGAGGCGCTGCCGCCGGGGACGACGGTCCTCATCGTCGGCATGCGGGGCTCGACGGCGATCGTGGAGCGGAGTCCGGGGTTGCGGAACACGGAGGAGAAAAACACGTGAGTCAGGGAATCATCGATCTCATCGGAATCCGGACGCTGGCGATGGGGGCGGGGGGCGCGGTCGGGGTGCTGGTGTTGCTGGCGTTGATGCGCAAGTTCCTGCTGGTCTGCCGTCCCAACGAGATCTTGATCCTCTCGGGCCGACGGCACCGCCGGGAAGACGGCTCCGAGGCCGGCTACCGTGTGGTGGCGGGCGGCCGCGCCTGGCGGGTGCCGATTCTCGAAGCGGTCGAGCGGATGGACATGCGGTCGATCCCGATCGACGTGCAGGTGCAGGGCGCTTACACGCGGGTGGGCATCCCGCTGAAGGTGCGGGCCATCGCCATCGTCAAGATCTCCAGCAATCCGGGCACGGTGATGAACGCCATCGAGCGTTTCCTCGGTCGCGGCTCGGCCGACATCCAGCAGGTGGCCAAGGAGACGCTCGAGGGGAACTTGCGTGGCGTGCTTGCGACCCTGACCCCCGAGGAGGTGAACGAGGATCGCCTGAAGTTCGCGGACTCGCTGTCGCAGGAAGTGGAGCAGGATCTGTCCAAGCTGGGGCTGCACCTCGACGTTCTCAAGATCCAGCACGTCGCCGACGACGCGAACTACCTCGATTCCATCGGCCGCTCGAAGATTGCCACCGTTGTACGCGACGCCGAGATCGCCGAGTCGAATGCGCGCAACGAGGCCGCCAAGGCGGCCGCGGACTCCGAGATGCGCGCCAAGGTCGCCGAGGCCGACGCCGAGCGCGCCATCTCCCAGAAGCGCAACGAGCTGCGACGGATCGCCGCCGAGCTGGAGGCGAAGGCCAAATCCCTCGAAGGCCGCGTGGAGGCCGGCGGTCTGGGGGCGAAGGCGCGGGCCGAGCATGCGTTGCAGACGGCGCGCCAGAAGGTCGAGGAGGCACGCCTGGCGGCCGAGGTGGTCGTGCCGGCGGAAGTGCAGCGCGAAGTCGCGACGCTGACGGCGGCCGGCCAGGCGGCGGCCATTGCCGAGAACGGACGGGCAAGCGCCGAGTCGCTGCGGTTGGTGGCCGAGGCCTGGCAGAAGGCCGGCCCCGCGGCGCAGGAGATGTTCCTGATAAGCAAGCTGGACGACATCACCCAGAAGGTTGCCGACGCCGTGGGGAAGATTCACCTCGGTCCGGTTCACCTCCTGGACGGGGGCGATGGCACGGCGCTGCCACGCTTCGCCGCTTCGTACCCGCGCGCCGTGGCCGAGGTCCTGCGGTCGCTGTTCGCGACGACCGGAGTGGACGTCCCGGCCATCCTGACGGCCAAAAAAGAAGAGGTGCGGTCTTGAATCTCATCATCGCCATCGCCGGGATCGGGATCGTCTTCTTCGTGATCATCAGCATGATGGTCGCGCGCTTTCTCTACATCTGTCAGCCGAACCAGGTGCTGGTCTTCTCGGGTGGCCGGCACGAGCGCGGCGGGCGGCAAGCCGGCTACCGGGTGATCAAGGGCGGGCGGGCCATCCGCATCCCGATGCTCGAGAAGGTCGACCGCATGGATCTGACGAACATGCCGATCGAGGTCGCGGTGCGGGGCGCTTATTCGAAGGGCGGGATTCCCCTGAATGTCCACGGCATCGCGAACGTGAAGATCGCCGGTGAGGCGCCGGTGCTGGACAACGCCATCGAGCGTTTTCTGGGCGTCGGCCGCGACAACATCATGGCGGTGGCGAAGGAGACGCTGGAGGGGAACCTGCGCGGCGTGCTGGCGACGTTGACCCCCGAAGAGGTCAACGAGGACAAGATGAAGTTCGCCCATTCGCTCCTGGCCGAGGCCGAGGATGACCTGCGGCGTATCGGCATCGAGCTGGACACGCTGAAGATCCAGGACGTCTCGGACGACGTGCATTACCTGGACAGCATCGGCCGCAAGCAGTCGGCCGAGGTGCAGAAGCAGGCGCTGGTCGCCGAGGCCCGCTCGCGCGCCGAGTCGGCCATCCAGTCGGCCGGCAACCGTCGCGAGACCGAGATGTCCCAGCTCGATGCGCAGCTGGGGATGCTGCGCGCCGAGAACGCCCGCCGCATGGCGGACGCCGAGACCCGGGCCACCGCCGTGGTGGCCGAGGCCGAGGGCGAGGTGGCCGCCCGCCTGGCGCGCGCCGAAGCCGATCTGGAAGTGCAGCAGGCGCGCGTCGAGCAGGTGCGGCGGCAGCTGGCGGCGGACGCGCTGGAGCCGGCGCGCGCGCAAAAAAGCGCTGCGGAGGCGAAGGCCAAGGGCGAGGCGTCCCATATCGTCGAGCAGGGACGCGCCACCGCCACGGCGCTCGAGGCGCTGGCGGTCGTCTGGCGCACCGCCGGCAGCCAGGCGCGCCAGGTGGCGTTGATGCAGAAGATCGACGCCATCGTCGGCAGCGTGGTCGGCACGGTGAAGGACGTGAACATCAGCCGCTTCACCGTGCTCGGTGGCGGCATCGGCGAGGCCGACGGCGATCTGGCGGGACGGGTCATCGCCGCCAGCGAGCGGCTGAAGGCTGCCACGGGCGTCGACCTGGTTGCGGCCGTGCGCGAACGCGTGGTGGCGCCGGGCAAGTAACTTGGCGCTGCGCCGAAAGAGGCGCCGGGGCCCGGCTTGGGATACCCTCATCAGCGCTTCATGTCACACCTGCTCGACAGCTCCACCCTGATGGTCGTCATCGCCGCGCTGATTCCCAATCTGATGGTGATGCTCTGGATCATGGCCCGCATGCACAGGGACATCCGGATCGTCAGCGCCAAGCTGGGCATGCTCGAGGCCGACAACAAGCTGCTCGACGAGGAGTTGAACGAGCTGTCCGAGGAGTTGCGCCAGCTCCGGCAGAACACGCCGCGCACCCCGCCGCCCGTGACCCCGATCTGAGGCGCGCTCTCGTCGAGCGCGGAGCGCGGCTGAACGGATGTGCAGTCGGCGACCGTGGCCGAGACACCGGACGAGTGGGGAAGTACATTCACGCTGCCGATGACATCCTTCTGCAGCGGCGCGATAGGGACGGAGCCGAGGTGAGCGTGATCGGCGGCCGCTGGAGGCTGATCGAGGGGCTCGGCCCCACGGTGCGGGGACAGCTCCACCGGGCCGAGGGGGTCGAGGATGGTCAGGTGGCGAAACTGGAGCTGTGGGAGGCGTGCCACGTCGCAAGCCCCGGTCGGCTGGCGCAGGTCGAGCGCGAAGCGCGCATCGTCAGCCGGCTCCGGCATGCGCGGTGTCTGTCGCTGCTGGACTTCGGCGTTCACGACGGACGCCCTTTCCTGGTGTGGGAGGACGAAGCCGGCAAGCGGCTGGCCGAGGAGCTCGGCACACCGGAGCTGACCGTGACCCGGTCCGCGGCCATCGCGCTGCAGGTGGTCGAGGGTGTCAGGCATCTGCACGCGCACGGCGTGATCCACCGGGAGGTGGTGGCGGACAACGTCCTGCTCGTCAGCACGATCGCAGGCGAGAGCGTCAAGCTAGGGCCACCGCGCGTCGGGGCGACGGGTGCGGGCAAGACCGATCATCGCGGCGACCTGTACGCGGCCGGCCTGTTGCTGCAGGAGATGTGCGCGCGGCGGGCACCGCCCTCGGGGGTGCTCGACCGCCTGATCCGTCGCGCCACCGCGCCGTCGTCGGCATCCCGGTTCCAGAGCGCCGACGAGATGCTGGCCGCGTTCCAGGGCCTGGTCGGAGAACCCGCGCGGCCGAAGCCCTCGCCGATCACGCCGCGGATGCGCAGGGCGGTGATTGCCGGCGGCATGGTGGTCGGCGGGTTGTCGCTGGTGAGCCTCGCGGTCATCGGCCTGCGGTCGACGCCGGCGCCGGCGCCGGTGCCGGCGCCCAAGGTCGCAGAGATCGCGCCGGCGCTGCCACCGCCACCGCCACCGCCCAGGCTCGCACCGCCGCCCGTCCCGGTCGTCGCGCCGGTGCCCGCACCGCCTCCACCCACGCCGGCGGTGTCTCCGCCACAGTCCGAGGAGATCGAGATCTGGGCGTTGCTGGAGAAGGGAAACCTCGACGCCGTCGCAGCGCGCATCGGCCGCCTCGTCGCCAGGAACCCCGAGGCCGCGTGGCCGCGTTTCGCCCGCGGCGAGTTCTACTTCCAGCGCTTCTGGCGGCGCGACTGCGTCGAGGACTGGGAGCTGGCGCTGACGCGCGAGCCGCCGCTGCGCCATGATCCCAGGTTCACGGCGCGCCTGTGCCTGATGCTGGACGACAAGTGGGAAGGTGGCGGCGTGCAGCGGCTCCTGGATCTGCTGGGCGCAGAGGCGGCGCCGATCCTGAGACAGTGCGTGGCCTCCGCGAAGACCCCACGCCTGCGTGATCTGGCCTCCCGTGCGCTCGCCCGCGTCGGCGGCTAGCCGCGGAAGCAGGTATCATGCGGTCCACCGTCGTGGCGCAGTCCCCCCGGATCGGAAACTACATCGTCGAGGAAGCGCTTGCCTCGGGTGGCGTGCTCGAGACCTACCGCGTCCACGGCGCGAACGATCGGCGACCGGGGGTGCTCAAGCTCCTGCGCATCGATCACATGGGGACGCACCAGGCAGAGGGAACCAAGCGATTCGCGGCGCTGGCTGCACGGCTCGCGAGGACTCCGCATGCGGGTGTGGCGCGGATCCTCGACGTGTCCGCCGATCCACCTTTCATCGTCTCCGAGTCCATCGATGGGAAGGACCTCAAGGGGATCGTCGATCAGCTGGGTGTCACCGCCGGGACCGTGGGACGCGACTGGGCCGGTCAAGTTGGCTACGTCGGCGTCCATCTCGCGCGAATACTGGCGGCCGCTCACAAGGCGACGCCGCCCCTGCTGCACGAAGGTCTGGCTCCGGGCAACGTGATCGTGTCCCCCACGGGGGCCGTGACGATCACCGACTTCGGTCTTTTCGCGTCGGTCCGCAGGCTGGTCGAGACGCCGTTCGAGAAGTGGCGCTTCTTTGCTCCCGAGGTCATCGGAGGCAAGCCGGGCACGCCGGCCGCCGACCAGTTCGCGCTGGGGTCGCTGCTGTTTTACCTGCTCGAGGGCCGCCTCGCGTACCAGGGCAACTCGCCGGACGAGGTGTTCCGCAGTATGCAGCAGGGCGTTCCCAAGGTCACGCGGGCGCCGGTCTACCTGGCAGACACCATCCGGGCGCTCCTAACGCCCGAGGCCGCAACCCGCCCCACCGCCGAGCAGGTGGCGACGAAGCTGGAATCCGGAGCTCCGCGTGCGCTCGAACCCGAGCGCCGTCGCCTGGCCGATCGTCTGGCCGAGGCGGAACATGCCGCGATGGCCGACGAACTCGGCATGGTGGTGCGCGAACGTTCATCGAAGGCCCGGCCGATCGTTGCCAGCCCCGCTGCATCGGCGGCGCTGGTCGAACAGTCGGTCTCGCTGCGCGCTTCGGCGCCGCCGCGGGCGGACGAGGGCCGTCGGCGATTCATCCCGATCGCGGCTGGCGTCGGTCTCTTGCTCGTCGTCGCGGGTGTGATCTGGTGGCGGCAGCCGGTGCGCCCGCCGCCGTCGCCACCGAAGCGGCCAGTGGTCGCCGCGCCGGCGCCCAAGCCCCAGGAAGCAGCGCCGCCTCCACCACCGGCAGCCGTGGCACCCAAGCTGGAGACCGTCGCGGTCGCGCCCGACGCCGGCAACCCGCCCCCGCCGAACCACCTTCGCATCGAGACGTTCCCCACGGGCGCCACGGTCTGGGTCGACGACGCCGAGCGGGGGCAGACGCCCGCCGACATCGAGCTTGCTCCCGGCGAGCACCGGTTGATGCTGATCCTCGAAGGACATCAGATCTTGCGCCAGGCGGTGGACGCCTCGAAGGGCGTGACCCTGGTCAAGCGGCTACAGGCGGCGGCCGGCCGGGGAGGCCTGGGAGCCATCAACGTCGACTGCCCGGTGAAGGGGAAGTTTCCCGTGTTCATCGATGACGCCGAGACGGGCCGGCTCTGCCCGGCGCGCAACGTGCCGGTCGGGCCCGGGAAGCACTACATCGGCATCCTCGTGCCCGCCGAGCGCAAGATCGTCGGAGTCGAGGAGACCGTCCAGCTGGGCGCGGCGACCAAGACGGTCCGCCTCGGATTCTGATTTCGCAGCGCAAAACAGCCGGTCGGCTGCATTGGCACAAAACCGAGGATTTCCGCCCCTACACCCGTTTCACGTGGCGGAACACAGCCAGAAATCGCATCCCACCTCCGCGGCGCCGGCCATACTGGTGGGCACATGCACCTGGGCCGTCGACAGTTCATCCGGGGGGCCGGGGTCCTGCTGGCGCTGCCGCGCCTGGAGGCGCTCGCCGGCCCGAAAATGCCGCCGCGGCGCCTCGTCGTCATCGGACTCGATCTGGGGCTGAACCCGGTCAACTGGTTTCCCAAGGCGGCGGGCCGCGACTACGCGCTGACCCCTCTGCTGCAACCGCTGGCCCGGCACCGCAACGACTTCACGCTGTTCTCGAAGCTGGATCATCCGGACATCAGCAGCGGCCACTTCGGAACGCCTGCCTTTCTCAGCGGCGTGCTGCCGAGCGGGGCCAAGCGGCGCAAGGACGGCAACATCAGCCTCGATCAGCGGGCGGCCGAAGCCGTCGCGGGGCAGACGCGCTTTACCTCCATCCACCTCGGGATGAGCGAGCGCAGCGGCGGCATGTGCTGGACGCGCGCCGGTGTCCCGGTGCCGACGGTCTGGAATCCCCGCGCTGTGTTCGATTCGCTGTTCCATGACGACAGCGCCACCGTACGCAAGGCCCGGGCGACGCAGCTGGACGCGAACCGCAGTGTCCTCGACGTGGTCACGCAGGACGCGAGAAGCTTTGCGCGCGGCCTCGGCCATACCGATCGGCAGAAGCTGGACGAGTACTTCACCTCGGTGCGCGGTGTCGAGCAGCGGATCGGGATCGCCAGGCGCTGGCTCGGCCGCCCGAAGGCCAAGGCGCCCGGCGGCGGTCCCGAACTCAGCCCCGGATGGGCGAACGCCGAGACGATCATCCCGCTGATGTACGATCTCCTGGCCCTGGCGCTGGAGACGGACTCGACGCGCGTGGCGACGCTGCAGTTCGAGAACACGCAGGCGCAGCCGGAGTTGCCCGGCGTCACCCAAGGATACCACCTCTTGACTCACCACGGTCAGCTCAAGGAGCGGCTGGATCAGCTGTTCCTGGTCGAGACATTCTTGACGGAGCAGTTTGCGCGGTTCCTCGACCGGTTGAAGCAGGGCGGCCTCCTCGAGCAGACGTCGGTGCTGTATGGCAGCGGCCTCGGCAACGGGAACTCGCACTCCAGCCGTGACCTGCCGATGTTGCTGGCGGGGGGCGGCTTCAAGCACGGCCAGCACCTCGTCTATCCCAAGGAGGGTGGTCGGGCGACACCGCTATGCAACCTGTACGTCAGCGTGTTGCAGCGCTTCGGGATCCCGGTCGAGCAGTTCGGCACCAGCACCGGGGCGCTCGACGGCCTGGCCTGACCTCCTCGTAGATGATGTCGACGCTGGTATTTTTTCTGTGGGCACTGACCGCTGTTGCGCCACCGGTGCAGCCCTTCCTGCAGAAGACCTGCCTCAAGTGCCACGGCCCGGACAAACAGAAGGGCGGGTTGCGCATCGACACGCTCGCCGCCGATTTCAACGACCCGAAAGCCGCGGAGCTGTGGGGCAAGGTGCTGGACCAGCTCGACGCAGGCGAGATGCCGCCCGAGGACGAGCCGAGGCCCACGAAGGCCGCCGTCGCCCGAACGGTCGCCTGGATCAACCAGGGGCTGGCGCGCACGTCGCAGCGTCAGGTGCTGCGCCGGCTGAACGCGGCCGAGTACCGCAACACCGTCCGCGATCTGTTCGGCATCGACACCACGCTGTTCAATCCCGCCGAATCGTTCCCCGGCGACGGCGCGGACCATGGGTTCGACACCGTCGGGCAGGACCTCGTCACCAGCGACTTCCTGCTGGAGCAGTACCTGGCCGCCGCCGATCGCGTGATGGACAAGGTGGTGAAGCCCGGACCGGCGCCCCGATCGACCAAACGGGTCTTCAGCGCCGCCAGCTTCCGCGACGACAACACCGAGACGATGCGAACGCCCGAGCACATCGACATGGTGTCGCGCTACCAGACGGGGCGGGTGTTCCTGACCGATCTCACCCAGGGCGTGGGGCATGACGGCGAGTACGTCATCCGGATCACGGCCGCGGCCATCAACCGCACGGGCCATCCCTACAGCGTCGCCGAGCTGGACGTCGATCCCACCGAACCGGCGCGGCTGAACGTCTTCCTCGGGACCGAGGCGCGCGGGAAGCTCGACCGGCCCCAGCCGGAGGAGCAGCTGGCGGCTCGCCTCGACATCGCCGACGGCGAGCCGCGCGTCTACGAGATCCGCACATGGATGGACGCCGACGCGACGCCGATGCTGATGTATCACAACGGGCCGCTGCGTACGGCCAAGCTCTACAAGGTCGTGGCCAACCATCTGCCGGCCAGTGACGGCGACAAGAAGAGAAAGGTCGACTTCCGCGCCGATCGCTCGACGCGCGCGCTGTATCTGGGGCCGCGGCTGCGCGTTTTCTCGGTGGAGATCGAGGGGCCGATTGCTGCCAGCTGGCCGCCGCCGGCGCATGTCCGTGTCTTCGGTGCGCAGCCACCGAGGAAGCTGGACGTGGGCTACGCCACCGAGGTGCTCACCCGGCTGGCCCGCCGCGCCTACCGCCGGCCGGTGACGGCGCAGGAGATGAAACCGATCGCCGCGCTCGTCGGACGGAAGCTAGGGCAGGGGCTCGGCTTCCACGACGCCATCCGCTTCGGGCTCAAGGCGATCCTGTGTTCGCCGAAGTTCCTGTACCTGCGCGAGCGCGGGAATGAAGGCACTCTCGATCAGCACGAGCTTGCGGCGCGGCTGTCGTACTTCCTCTGGAGCACGATGCCCGACGACGAGCTGCTCGCCGCCGCCGATCGGGGTGAGCTGGCCAACCGCGAGACATTGATCGCGCAGACCCGGCGCATGCTGGCCGATTCGAAGGTCGATGGTTTCGTCACCAACTTCGTCGGGCAGTGGCTGCGGCTGCGGCGCCTCAACGAGATGCCGCCCGACCGCACCAAGTTCGAGATGTACTACTACGACGTGCTGGACCAGAACATGGCCCAGGAGTCGTACCTGTTCTTCCGGCACCTGCTGGAACAGAACCTCAGCATCGCGAACTTCCTCGACTCGGATTTCACCTTCGCCAACAAGCGCCTCGCACGCCTGTACGGGATCGACGGCGTGTCCGGCGACGCCTTCACGAAGGTGGCGCTGAAACCCGAGCACCGGCGCGGCGGGATCCTGGGCCAGGCCAGCGTCCTCACGGTCACGGCCAATGGCATCGAGACCTCGCCGGTGGTCCGGGGGGTATGGGTGCTGGAGAACGTCTTCGGTCGGCCGCCCAGCCCGCCCCCGGCCAATGTCAAGGCCCTGGAGCCGGACATCCGCGGTGCCACGACCGTCCGCGATCAGCTGGAGAAGCACCGCTCCGTCGAGGCGTGCCAGTCGTGCCACCGGAAGATCGATCCCTACGGCTTCGCGCTGGAGAACTTCGATCCGGTGGGCGCCTTCCGCGCGCGCTACGACAGCAAGCGTCCCATCGAGGCGGGGGCCACCACCCCCGACGGCCACACCTTCAAGGACATCGTCGAGCTGAAGCAGATCCTGGTCGCCCAGAAGGACGACTTCGCCCGCTGTCTGACCGAGAAGCTGATGGTGTACGCCACCGGCCGGCCGCTCGCTCGCGGCGACCGGCCCGCGATTGCCGAGCTGATCGCGCAGGCGAAGGAGCGAGGGTACGGGTTGCACGATCTGGTGTTGCAGATCGTCGAGAGCCGCGCGTTCCAGACGAAGTAGCGACGTCGAGGTCATGCATCGGTGAGCGAGTGGCTGGTCACCGCTCCGGTGATGCTGCGGCCGTCGACGGTGACGTAGAGCTGCCCCTCGGTGTGCACGAATTCCCACTTCGAGTTGCGCTCGGTGGCCGCCTCGAGCGCGTCGAGGAACGCAGGGTCGAGTGCGTACACGCGGATTTGATCCACCTTGTAGATCGTGCTCCGCTGCGCCGCGCGCTTCAGCGGCTCGGGATCCACGTGGGTGAAGACGACCACGCGCGCCGAGGCCTTGCTCGCCTTGTGCAGCCGCTCCGGCGAGGGATTGCCGATCTCGATCCACAGTCGGTACGATCCGTGCGGCTCGCGGGCGCTGATCGTCGGCTCGTCGGGATCGGAAAGGCCACCTTTGGAGAAGGCCAGGCCCTCCTCGTGGCAAAGACACAAGGCGATCACCCGCGTGAGCAGGAAGCGCATCTTCTCGGATGGGTGTAGCGCCACGCGCAGGTCAAGGGCGGTGTAGACGCCCCGGTCAACATCGGACAGGTCGATCTTCAGGTGATAGATGGCCAATCAGAACTCCACGATCACCGGCTGCGCGCCCCGGAAGTCGCTGTAGCGGATCCAGGTCGGCCGCACGCGGAAATAGGTGATCCCGGGCCAGCTCTCGCGCTCGCGTCCGTCGGGAAAGCGCGCCAGGTAGAGTGCCTTGCAGCGCGCGAGGTCGTCGCCGGTGGGCTCGTCGGCCAGGCCCTCGACCTGCACGGTCTGCGCCTCGTCCCACCCGATCACCAGCGCGACGCGTGGATCGCGCCGCAGGTTCTGGCATTTGCGCGAGGTATCCAGGGTGTCGAAGACGCTCTCCAGTTCGTCGCTGATGGCGATGCCGATGACCGCAGCCTGTGGCGCGCCGGGTCCCGAGACCGAGGCCTGGACGGCGTACGGATGCTTGCGAAGGAAGACGACGAGGTCGGGGCGGGTCACCATTCCGTCTACCGCATTATCAGGCGCGCCAGAATGGTGCGGTGGCAGCGTGTGGGATCGACACAAGCCGATGAACACAGCAGGGTGATCGATTCGCCGTCGGTGGCCCGGTCGGCGAGGGCGCGCAACCGGAAGGTCTCGTGCGCCACCTCGTCGAGGTAGCGACGCGCATACTCGTCGAAGGAGATCGGAGCGCTCGACTTGCCGTAGACGGCGGCGTGGAGCGCGCGGCTGGGGCCGAGCTGGGGCCACCAGTCGTCCCAGGTCTCCTTTGCCTTCGGGACGCCGCGCGGGCGGTAGCGTGTGACCAGCAGCCGGAATCCGTCGCTGGTGTCGCGCGGATCGTTCCAGCGCTTGGTGCTGATCACCCCTCGCCGCTCCACCTCCGGAAGGCAAGGTACTCGCGGCGGGTGCGCGGACCGTACGGGATCGGGCCGGAGCGGGGGACGCTGCGCCGATCCTCGCGCCACGCCAGTTTGAGCTTCGACAACTCGTCGTCGGTGATCTTCTTGCGCATCGCCTTCAGGTCGACGCCGTACACGGCGGCGCCGTTCTCGCCCAGGATCTTGCGCTTCACCTCGGGGGTGAGCGCCGGGTAGCCGTGCTGCTCCTGCAGACTCTGCGGGATCTGGAAGGCACGGAACGCCGCGATCTGGGTCTGAGGCGCGTTGTTCAGTACCGAATCGGTGCCCCAGAGGATGTTGTCCGGGCCGAGGTGCTTGAGCAGCTTGCCGAGCACGTGCGCCGCCTCCACCGGTGAGCGCATCAGGTTGAACCAGGTCGAGCCGAGCTCGGCGTAGACGTTGGTGGTCCCCGCGTCGACGACCCCTTTCACCAGGCGATCGACGCCGCTCGGGCTGGCGTTCATCGGATCGAACGGTTGCAGCTCCTTGAAACGGGAGTCCCAGCCCGCGTGATAGACCAGGAACTTGAAGTCGGGCGATGCCTTCGCGGCCGCCACCACGTCACGCGGCGAGTAGCGATCCATCCAGTCGACCTGCCCGCCGATGCCCCGGTGGGCCGCGATCACCTTGATGCCGAGCTTGCGGGCTCGCTCGATGAAGGGCCGTCCCACGTCGTCGGTGTCCAGGCCGCGCGCCTCCGGATACGTCTTCCAGGCGGCGACCGGGACCAGCTGCGTGCTCCTCTCCATGGCATCGAGTTCGGCCGCGCCGCGTGACGGCTCGACGTTGGCGTGGACCATCAGGCGCGCCGAGCCGCTGAGCTGGTCGACGATCTCCTTGATCTTCTGCCGCGCCTCGATGGAAGGCTGATCCACCTGGCCGACGCGGGGAAAACCCGACAGACAGGCGACCTGGGTGTCGCTGCGGACGAAGATCTCGCGGATGAACTCGGTCGGGCAGAGCATCGCGTCCGCTCTGGCGCAGACGTCGGCGTTCCACGGTGGCTTCGGCACGCGGTTGTGGACCTGCACGTCGAAGATCGTCTCGTTGCCCTCGACCACCATCCGCGCGCGGTCCTGATCCTCCAGCGCGTCCGGCGGAACCACGAAGCCGCCATCCGACACACTGGCGGTCCCCGAGTGGCTACATCCGTAGGCCTGGTTGAGCACGAACACGGCCGCTGCCATGCCGCACGCACTGTCCAGGAAATCCCGCCGCGACAGCCCGAGTCGTTTCGCCTTGTCGTCGACGATGCGTCGGTACATCTCGTCGGCACGATCGTCCTGGCGGCTGCGGAGCCGGGGCTCGAACTCGCCGTTCGAGCATGGCTGGAACCTGATCGGGAGTTCGTCGCTCATGGCGGCGAGTATCACACGCACGAACCTCGATCGGATCTCGGCATCGGCACCTCCCAGCGGATCACGTAGAGTGCCGCGCATGAGGACGCGCCGAGAAGCCTTTGCCGCCGCCCTGACGTTACCCGTGGCAAGCATGGGAGTTGCCGCCGGGCCGGCTCCTGCCGTGATGCGCCTTACCCGCGGACAGAAGCTGGTGATGATCGGCGACTCCATCACCGACGCGGGCCGCGCCAAGCCGGTCGGCGAGGGCCGAGGCGATGCTCTGGGCCAGAGTTACGTGTCCGTGGTGGATGCGCTCCTCGGCGCCTTCCATCCCGAGCTGGCGATCCGGGTCGTCAACATGGGGACGAGCGGCAACACCGTGCGCGACCTCAAGGCGCGCTGGCAGGGCGACGTCCTCGACCTCAAGCCCGACTGGGTGTCGATCATGATCGGCGCCAACGATGTCTGGCGGCAGTTCGATCTGCCGCGCCAGAAGGAGAAGCACGTGCTCGTCGGTGAGTACGAGGCGACGCTGGACGAGCTGGTGACGCGGACGCGGTCGGCCGTGCGCGGCCTGGTGCTGCTGACACCGTTTTATCTCGAGCCAAACCGTCAGGATGCGATGCGAGCCACGATGGATCGCTACGGTGCGGTGGTGCGGCGCCTGGCTGACAAGCACAAGGCGATCCTGGTCGACACGCAGGCCGCGTTCGATGTGATCCTCAACCAAGTGTACCCCGCGGCCATCAACTGGGACCGGGTACACCCGAATCACGTCGGACACATGGTCCTGGCGCGCGCGTTCGTGAATGCGCTTGGTTTTCGCTGGACGGCCTAGAGGCGTATACTCGTGGTGAACGCTCCGGGGAGGTGCCTGATGTCCCAGCGTTGTTTCATCGCCGCGCTACTCGTGGCCGCGTGTTCGTCGCAAGCGCCCTATGATCCGGGTTCCGTCGGAGGCGGCAAGGGGGGCTCGGGCGGCTCCGGCACCGGCGGTGGGGGCGGCGTCATCGCCGTGCCCCCGATCTTCGTGCCGAACGCCGACGCGGGTGCGAAGAGGGATGCGAACACCGGGATTCCGTTCCCCACCGATTTCACCCAGACCGAGAGCGGCGGGTACAAGCTGGGACCGCCTCCCTCGCCGAACGATCCGGGCGGCGGGAACACGGGGACCAACTGCAATGTTCTGGTCGGCCTGGTGCGCGACGTGAAAGGCGCCATGGAAGCGGGCGGCCACCCGGACTTCGAGTCGTACAATGGAGGGCGGACGCTGGGGCTGGTGGGTGCGACGGTGGGCGCCGACAAGAAGCCGGTCTACGGCGCTCGCTGTGACACCGCGACGCCGGACAGGACGCTGTGCCCCGGCGGACGGATGGTCACCAGCAAGGCAGCCTACGACCAGTGGTACCGGAACACCGATCCGGTGAACAAGCCATTCCTGCTGTTCTTGTCCTTCAAGGACAGCGGCGGAGGCATTTTCACCTTCGAGAGCAAGAGCTTCTTCCCACTCGACGGCGCCGGCTTCGGCAACTCCGGCATGGACGCCGCCGGCAGGTCGCACAACTTCCATTTCACGACCGAGCTCCACACCAGGTTCAAGTACAGCGGCGGCGAGAGGTTCACCTTCGCTGGCGATGACGACCTGTGGGTCTTCATCAACGGGAAGCTGGCCATGGACATCGGTGGCGTGCATGGCGTGGTGAGCGACACCATCGACCTCGACGCCTCGGCGGCGAAGCTGGGCATCGCCAAGGGGAGCGCCTACTCGCTGGACCTCTTCCACGCAGAGCGGCACACCAAGGCGTCGAATTTCCGCGTCGACACCAACTTCGAGTTCGTCGACTGCGGCGTGATCATCCCCTAGCCGGCGAGCCGCAGCGACACCACCAGAGGCAAACTGAAGCCGAGGCTGAGAGCCAGCAGCACGAGGCCTACCTTGCGCTCGGGCCGCAGCTTGAACCACAGGTAGAGCCCGGTCGCGCCCAGCACCAGCAGCCCGGCCGAGACGATGGTCACCAGCACGCCCCAGACATTGAGCAGGGTGTACTCGTGGCGCATGCCCGCCTGGTGGTGAATGCGGTTCAGCATTCCCATGAATCCGGCGACGCTCGTCTTGACGACTGCCTTGTGGGCAACCGGATCGAATGTCACCTCGGAGACGGTGCCCGGGCGCACGAGGCGGAAGCTCGTGCCCTTCACCTGGGCGAGCTCGCCTCGCAGGCCATGGCGATCCATCAGCGCCCGGGCGACGGCACGCGGCTCGTCGAATTCCATCTCCACGGTCTGCTGGGTCACCGTCGGCTTCAGGGTGAACCATCCGCTGTGCGACATCTGCACGGCGCTCACACCGTAGACCAGCAGGAAGAGGCCGCACGAGAGGCCCAGCACCAGATGCGTGTTGCGCAGCCAGAGGTACAGCTTCATCGGGTCACCACGTACAGGGCAACGAAACCGAGCGTCCCGGCGGCCAGCACGTAGCGGCTCCAGCGCAGGCGCGGTCGTGACGCCAGGCCCAGATAGGCGCCGGTGAGCACCATCCCGACGAGCGACCAGATCGCCACTTCGTTGTAGATCTTCCACAGGGTGATCCGCAGATCGGGTGAGCGGGCGCCGAGGGTCGTGGCGTGAAGGCCGCCGAAGAACCGGCCGAGATCGTTGCGCACCACCTCGATGCGCAGGCGGCGCTCCTTCTCGAGCACGGTCACCGCGGTCGGCCCGTTGACCGAGTAGAAGGTGAACGCCAGGTCGTTGTTCTCGTTGCGTTTGATGGCGAACGATGGGATCGGGGCCGCCAGGGGCGGCTGCAGCCGGCGGTAGACGTCGTCGGCGATCTCCCGGTCGCTGGCGCCGGCAGCGGCGGTGTAAGGCTCGTGACGACCCTGTGGGATGCGCTGGCCGTCGCCGCCGAAAGAAGCCTCGAGTCCCGCGATTCCGTACACCACCAGCGCCGAGAACGACAGCAGGCCCAGATAGGCGTGGATCTTCTTGATCACGGCAGGTAGCCCTGGGCTTGCAGCGAGAACAACCGCGCATAGCGGGCATCGGCCGCCAAAAGTTCGGCATGGGTCCCCTCTTCGATGATGGTGCCGTGCTCGAGCACGATGATCCGATCGGCCATGCGCACGGTGGGGAACCGGTGGGAGATCAGGATCGTGGTCCTGCCGGCTGCCAGCGCGCGGAACCGCTGGAACACGGCGTGCTCGGCCTCGGCGTCCAGCGCCGCGGTCGGCTCGTCGAGGATCAGGATGTCGGCCTCCTGCCGCATGAAGGCCCGGGCCAGAGCGACTTTCTGCCACTGGCCGCCCGATAGCTCGACGCCCTCCTTGAACCAGCGCCCCAGTTGCGTGTCGAGTCCGCCGGCCAGCGTGGTCACGAGGTCGGTGGCGCCGCCCTGGTCCACGGCTCGCTGCACGCGCGGCCCGTCATCCATGTGCTCGACGCTACCGACGGCGACGTTCTCGCGCAACAGGAACTGGTACTGGTTGAAATCCTGGAAGATGACCCCGATCCGCTGCCGTAGCTCGCGTTCGCCCCAGTCGCGCAGGTCTCGCCCGTCGAGGAGGATGCGCCCCTCGGTCGGTTCGTACAGGCGCGCCAGAAGTTTGATGAACGTGGTCTTGCCGGCGCCGTTCTCGCCGACGAGCGCCAGGCTTTGACCCTTGGGGATGTAGAGGTCTATCGCCCGCAATGCCCACCGCTCGGAGCTCGGGTAGCGAAAGCCGACGCCCTCGAAGCGGACGCCCTCTTCGGAGCTGACGACCGCCGCGGGCGGCCGTGGCTGCGTCGTCGCCGTGGGGATCGCCAGGTAGTCGAACAGGTTCGACATGTACAGGTTGTCCTCGTACATGCCGCCGACCGCGGTGAGGATCGACTGGAAGCTCTGCTGTCCCTGTCGGAACGCGACCAGGTACAGCGTCATGTCGCCCAGCGAGAGCCGCCCCCGCACCGTCGCCGCGACGATCAACGAATAGCAGCCATAGAAGGTGGCGGTGCTCACGAGCGACAGCGTGTAAGCCCACGCCGTGCGCCGGACCGCCAGGCGGTTGTCCTCGGTCAGGAAGGTCTCGGCCTGCTTGCGGTACCGCCCGAGCAGCATGGGGCCCAGCCCGAACAGCTTCACCTCCTTGGCGTGCTCGTCGTTGGCCATGACGTACTCGAGGTAGTTGAGACGCCGCGCCTCGGGCGAGCGCCAGTTCCGCATCCGGAAGGCGGCCACCGAGAACTTCGCCTCGGCCACGAACGCCGGCACGGTCGCCAGCAGCAGCGCCAGCACCATCCAGCCGGAGAACCCGACGAGCAACACGATATAGCCCGCCAACGTGAGGCCGTTCCGCAGCACCTGGAAGTTTTCTTGAATCAGCGACAGCGGACGCGACGAGGCCTCGCGCCGTGCTCGCGTCAGCTTGTCGTAGAACTCTGCGTCCTCGAAGTGGCGCAGGTCCAGGGTCAGCGCCTTCTCCAGGATCATCACGTTCACATCCACGGCCAGGCGCGCGCCGACCAGCTGGCGCGTCAGCCCCAGCGCCCGTTCCACCAGCGCCATCGTCGCCACCGTGCCCAGCTCGATGAACACCAGGCGCATCGCCTGTTCGCGGTCGCCACCCGTCACGGCGTCGATGAGCAGCTTGCCGATGTAGGCCACCGCCGGCGGCAGTGTGGCCGCCACCACCGTCAGCACCGCCAGGACCACCGTCCCCTTCGGCGACGACCGCCATACCAGCCGCAGCGTTCGCCCCGTCTGCGAGAAGCTGGCTCTCAGCCGCGCCAGTCCGCTGGGCGGGGCAGGGGCGCGAGGGGATGGCGGCGGCGACATGTCGCTGGAAGGGCTGACGCCTATTTCTTCCGGGCGGCGTCCTTCAGCGGGAAGTTCGGATCGTCGGTCCGCGCTTCCTTCAGGAGCGCCGCCGCCCGTGCGACCAGCGGTGCCTTGTCGGCAGCAAGGTCCTTGGCCTCGGCGGGGTCGTTCTTGAGATCGTAGAGCTCGATCGGCGCCGAGGGGCCGTTCTTGACGGCCTTCCAGTCGGCGAAGCGCACGGCCTGGATCGACCTTTGTCCCTCGTGCAGCTCCCAGTAGAAGTAGTCGCGCTTCGGCGCCGGGCCGCCCTGCAGGAGCTTGGCGATCGACAGGCCGTCGGACCGGGGCGCTTTTTTCGCTCCGGCCAGATCGGCCGCCGTCGGCAGGAAATCCCAGAAGGCCCAGGGCTCGTCGCTGACGCGGCCGGCCGGCACCTTGCCCGGCCAGCGCACGATCGACGCTTGCCGGAGGCCCCCCTCGTACATCGTGCGCTTGAACCCGCGCCGCCCCAGCGACTGCTGGAACAAGGTGCCCACCTCCGACTTCGGGTCGAACGACGAGCCGTTGTCGCCGGCGAGAAAGACGACCGTCTTGTCGTCGAGTTTCAGTTCCTCGAGCAGGGCGAACAGACGGCCCACGTCCGAGTCGAGGCGCGTGACCATCGCCGCGTAGGTCTTCTGCAGCGGCGTCCAGTCCTTGCTGGCGTACGCCCCCAGGCTGTCGATCTCGTGCGCGCCGTGGGGAAGGGTGATCGCATAGAACAGGAAGAACGGGTGGTCCTTCTGCTTGCGGATCCAGTCGAGCGTGTCGCGCTGGATCAGTTCCTGCGCGTAGGTCTTGCCGTCGAGCGGAATGCGCTTGTCGTCGTCATAGAGGTACGCCGGGAAGTACTTGTGGGCGTGACGCTGGCAGTTGTATCCGAAGAAGTGGTCGAACCCGACCTTCAGCGGGCTGCCGGTCGTGTCGAACATCCCCATGCCCCACTTGCCGGTGACGGCCGTTGCGTAGCCCTCGTCCTTGAGCACCCTGGCGACGGTCAACGTGCCGGCCGGCAAGGGCATCTGGCCCTCCGGCTGGATCTCGCGGTTGGCGCGGATCGGGGCGTGACCCATGTGCAGGCCGGTCATCAGCGACGTGCGCGACGGGGCGCAGACGCTGGTGCCCGAGTACCCGGAGGTGAATCGCATTCCCTCGGCGGCCATGCGATCGAGATTCGGCGTCTTGATCAGCTTCTGTCCGTAGACGCCGACGTCCCCCGCGGCCAGGTCGTCCGACAGGATGAAGATGATGTTGGGGCGCCCAGCCTCGGCTGCGGAAGCGACCAGCAGAAGCCCGATGACGACCAGGCGCCTCATGCCGAGTGACAGACCACTTCGAGGTTGTTGCCGTCGGGATCGCGGATGTACGCGGCGTAGTATGTTTCGTGGTAGTGGCGCCGCACGCCGGGGGTGCCCAGATCGGTGCCGCCGGCTTTCAGGGCCTCGCGGTGGAAGGCGTCGACGGCTGGACGGGTGGCGGCCGCCAGCGCCAGATGCATCGGGGTCTTCCCGGCCAGATGGCCCGACGTCCAGAAATCGGGCATGCCCTCGCCGATCCAGAGGCGGGGCCGCTCGGTCCCGAACGATGCCCACTTCATGGTACCCGCGTAGCCGTTCTCTCCCGGCACCAGTTCCATCAGGCGCTTGACCCCCAGAGGCGCCAGCGCCTTGCCGTAGAACGCGAGGCTCTTCGCGTAGTCGCGGACGACGAAGCCGATGTGATCGAGCATGGCGGGACGCTAGCACACGACCGTCATCCAGCCATCGGTGTCCTCGGCGGCGCCGCTCTGGATGTCGGCCAGCACCGTGGAGAGCCGTCGGGCGATCGGTCCCGCGCCGCTGTCGCCGACCACGATCCGCTGCTCGCGCCAGCCGAGCTCGCCGATCGAGGCCACGCCGGCGCCGGTGCCGGTGCCGAACATCTCGCGGAGGCGTCCTGTGCGGCGGGCCTCGAGGATCTCGTCCATGGTGATCCGCCGCTCGCGCACGCGGTGACCGGCGCGGCGCAGGAGGGTGATGACCGCGTCGCGGGTGACGCCCCCCAGGATCGTCCCGTCGAGCGGCGGTGTTGCCACCTCGTCGTCCAGGGCCACGAAGACGTTCATCGTGCCGGCTTCCTGGATGGCGTTGTGATGGACTGCGTCGGTCCACAGCACCTGGGCCCAGCCTTTCTTCCGCGCCACCTCGGCGGCGCGCAGGCTGGCGGCGTAGTTGGCGGCGGCCTTCACCCCGCCGAGGCCTCCGGGCGCCGCGCGGGTGTACTCCTCCTCGACGAGGAGGCGCAAGGTTCCGGAGCCGAAGTAGGCGCCCACCGGTGAGGCGATGACGAAGAACAGGTACTCCTCGGCGGGGCGGACACCGAGGAACGGCTCGGTGGCGATCAAGGTCGGCCGGAGGTAGAGCGCGGTTCCGCGGCCGTCGGGCACCCAGTCGCGCTCCACGTCGACGAGCGCCATCAGCGCCTCGCGCAGCAATGTCGCGGGCGGCGCTGGCATGCAGAGGCGCTCGGCGCTCTTCGCCAGGCGGCGGCAGTGTCGATCCAGGCGGAAGATCCGGATCTGCCCGTCGACGCCGCGCACGGCCTTCATCCCCTCGAACATCGACTGGCCGTAATGCAGCCCGGATGCCGCCGGGCTGAACGACAGCGGAGCGAAGGGCACGATGCGCGGCGTGCGCCATCCGCGTCCTGCCACGTGATCGAGGAGGAACATGTGGTCGGTGAAGACCTGTCCGAACGGCAATGGTTCGTCGGTCGCTGGTCGCGGGCGGGGGTGCGCCGTCCGTTGCACGGGTATGGCTTCGCTCGGTATCGCTTTCGCTGGCTGGCTCATGGTGTGTCTCCGGGGTTGGGACCGGCGACCGCGGGCCAGGAGAGGCGACCCGCGGCCTTACCGGCCTGGGTCGTCCTCTCGCGCGAAGTTACTCGAGGCGGACCCGGCCGGCGCCATCCGTAAGGACGACAACGATGACGACCGGGAGCAGCGAGATGCAGGGCACGAGAACGGACAAGATACCCGAGCCCGCCGAAGCGGTCAAACGGCGGCGAAAATGTGCAAGTCTTCCGCCATGCCGCTCGTCCCGTTCACCGCCACCCTCAAGCGCCGCCCAGCATTTGCCGCCGATTTGCTCCTGGTCGCGGCGATGGCTGTTGCGGGGGCTGGCTGCAAGCCGAACGTGAAGCCCGGTCTCATGGCGTCGATTGCCGTCGAGGAAGGCAAGAAGGGCGAGCGGGTGAACCGGGTGATCGTCGCTTTCGATCGCGCGATGGTGCTGCCGGCGGTGGTCGGTGAGACGGCGACCGCACCTCCGCTCAGGATCGAGCCGAAGGTGGAAGGGGCGGCCCGCTGGCTGGACGCGCGCACGCTGGTGTTCACCGCCGCCTCGCCGCTGCCGCGTTCGACGCGCTACCGGCTGATGGTCCCGGCGGGCACGGTGGCGCCGGACGGATTCGGCCTCGCCGAGCCGGTCGAGCAGACCTTCGAGACCGAGCGGCTGGAGCTGCGCGCGGCGCTGGACAGCGACACCCCGTACAGCGCGGCGAAGTGGGCGGTGCCGCAGCAGAAGGTGAAGCTTTCCTTCAACCAGCCGGTCCTCGTCGACTCGGTGGAGCGGCACTGCCGGTACGAGACCGGCGACCGCAAGGTGCCGGTTCGCGTGCTGGACGAACGCGGGAGCGTGCCGCGCGATCGCTTCGTCGTCGGCCCGGGGAGTCCGCTGGACGCGGGGACCACCTGGACCTTTCGCTGCGACGACGAGCTGCCGGGTGCCGAGGGGCCGCTGTCGTTCGTGCCGTCGAGTCCCGATGCCGGCCCGCGCGCACCCAGGCGCGAGATCACCTTCGAGACTTTCGGCGCGTTCAAGGTGCTCTCGGTTTCCCCGTCGGGATCGGACGTCGAGCCGGACCGGGAACGGATCGAGATTCACTTCAGCACGCCGGTCCGCTTCGAGGGCGAGATCCCGGTGAAGATCACGCCCGCCATCCCGTCCGCCCGCCCGTATGCGAGCGGCGCCGACCTCATCATCGACGTCGGCGGGCTGGACCCCAACACCAGCTACAACGTGACGCTGGACGGGGCGGTGAAAGATGTGTTCGGGCAGACGCTGGGAACCAAGCTGGAGGCGACCTTCCGCACGGGCTCGGCGGCGCCCAAGATCGCCATGGAGACGGGGCAATGGGTGGTCGAGGCGGCGCGCGGCAAATACATGCTCTGGGCGCGCAACGTCACCAAGCTGGACGTGCGCGGGGTGGCCCTCGACGACGCCAAGCTGATGCAAGTCCTGCCGTCGCTGAACTGGTGGGACGACGAGACCGTGGACCTGGCGAAGCTGAAGCTGAAGTCCGTCGAGCGTTCGATCGAGGTCAAGGGGCGGCCGAACCGCTGGGATCAGGTGGCGCTCGATCCCCAGGAGATCTTCGGGGTGCGCGCGGCCACCGGGATCTACTACCTGGCGGTCTCCTCGCCGGAGGTGCACGACGACAAGGGCCGCCCGAAGGTCCAGGAGGCGCTGGTCAACATCACCAACCTGGGGATCACCGCGAAGATGTCCGCGGGCTCGGGCCTGGTATGGGTGACGCGTCTGTCGGACGGGGCACCGCAGTCCGGGGCCGACATCGTGATCCGCGACGGCAAGGGCAAGGTGAAGTGGCGGGGGAAGACCGGCGCCGACGGCACGGTGAACACTCCGGGGCACGGCTTGCTGGCCCCCAGCAAGCCGTCGGTGGCGCAAGCCGAAGAGGAGGAAGGCGAGGGTGAGATGGAGGAGCGCCCGCGGCTCCTGGTGTTCGCGCGCGTCGGCGCGGACGTGACCTTCGTCGATCCGAAGCGCTACGGGGGCTTCGAGGCGTGGCAGTTCTCGGCCTCGTACGAGGACTCCTCGTCGCCGGAGCGGCTACGCGGATTCACACACACCGATCGCGGTCTTTACCGGCCGGGCGACACCGTCCACCTGAGAGGCCTGGTCCGGCTGATGCGACTCGGACAGGGGCTGACCGTCCCCGGCAAGCGCAAGGTGGAGGTGGTCGTGCGCGATCCGCGCGGCGACGAGATCCTCCGGCGCCCCTTGACGCTCTCGCGCTTCGGGAGCTTCAACCTGGACCTGGCGCTGCCGGGCGACGCACGTCTCGGTGACTACGTGGCGGAGACGCGGGTGGCGGGTGGCGTTTTTCGTGATCGGTTCGCCGTCGAGGAGTACCGGGCGGCGTCGTTCGAGGTGAAGGTGGCGGCGGGGACGCCGTCGGTGGTGGCAGGGGAGCAGCTGCGCGTGTCGGTGGACAGCCGGTACCTCTACGGCGCGCCGGTGCGCAACGGCAACGTGAAGTGGCGGATCCACAGCCGCCATCACCGCGTCGACTTCGATCAGCACCCCCGCTACAGCTTCGAAGATGCACGCAGCTTCGAGGGGGGGGAGCACGGAGGCGAGTCGTTCCTGACCGAGGAGGAGGGCAAGCTGGACGCCCAGGGGCGCGGCAAGCTGTCGGTGCCGCTCCCGCGCGAGTCGTTCTCGCACACGCGCGATCTGATGGTGTCCGCCGAGGTGCAGGACGAATCGAATCAGACGATCAGCAGCAGCGTCGCGGTGCCGGTGCACAGGGCGCGTCTCTACTTCGGCATCGAGAACGGCGACTGGATGGCGCCGGCGGGCAAGACGACGCCGGTGAAGGTGATCGCCGTGGACACCGCCGGCAAGCGCGTGGCTGGCGCGGCGACGCTGACCATCCGCCGCCGCGAATGGAACTGCGCCTGGGAGAGCTGGGGCTACTCGGGCAGCTACCGGTGCGACAAGAAGGAGACGGACATCGCCAAGCGCGCGCTGACGATCCCCGCCGACGGCGTGGCCGAGGGCACCTTCGTCCCGGCGGACAGCGGGGAGTACTGGATCATCGTCGAAGGCAAGGACGCCCGGGGCAACCCGACCTCGTCGGCGCGCGAGCTGTGGGTGTACGGCCGTGGCGAGCCGCCCTGGCGGGTCCAGGACAGCGGGCGTTTCGAAATCGTGGCCGACAAGAAGAGCTACAAGATCGGCGACACCGCCCAGCTGCTGCTGAAGGCCCCGGCGGCGGGCGCCACGGCGATGGTGACCATCGAGCGCGAGGGCGTGCTTGAGCACAAGATCGTCGAACTGCCGGCGACGGGCGAGACCTTGCCGATCCCGATCCTCGAGGGCTACGGGCCGAACGTCTACGTCTCGGTGCTGCTGGCTCGCGGACGGAGCACGCCCGGCCCGCGCGGGCTGCCGTCGCTGAAGATGGGGATGGTCGATCTGAAGGTCGACTCCGAGGGGCATCGCCTGAAGGTGGAGGTGACCACCGATCGGCCGAGCTACCGCCCGGGCGACCAGGTGACCGCATCGGTACGAGTGACGGACGGTGAAGGCAAGCCTGTGCAGGGCGAGGTGGCGCTGGCGGCTGCCGATGAAGGGGTGCTGTCGTTGATCGCCTTTCGCACCCCTGATCCGATGGGGACATTCTATGCGCCGTGGGCGCTGGGGGTGCGCACCACGAGCCAGTACGACCGGCTGGCCAAGCTACCCGAGCCCGAGCAGGAACGGAACGCCACGGGCGGCGACGGGCCCGGGCGGCTCGGCACCATGCGCTCGCGCTTCATGGCCACCGCGTACTGGAATCCACGGCTGGAGACGGATGCCGCGGGGCGGGCGACGGTGTCGTTCAAGGCGCCCGACAACCTGACGGCCTTCCGTCTGATGGCGGTGGCCGCCGACGCCGGCGACAGGTTCGGCTCGGGCGACAGGCGGTTCACCGTGCGCAAGCCGCTGCAGATGCTGAGCGCGCTGCCGCGCTTTTTATCCGTCGGCGACAGTGCCCGGCCGGGCGTGGTGCTGATCAACGAGACGGGGCAGGCCGGGACCGCGACCGTGGACGTGTCCATCAAGGGCGCCAAGCTGGGCGGTGACGCTCGTCGCAGCGTGGTCATCCCGGCGGGAGGCCGCGCGAACGTCAGCTTCCCGATCGTCGCCGAGAACGCCGGCGAGGCGCGGTTCCGGTTCTCGGCCGCGCTGGGCGACGAACGCGATGGGCTGGAACTGACCATACCGATCGCGTATCCGACCTCGCCCGAGACGACGCTGGTGTCGGTGGGCGAGACCGCGGGGGTCAAGGAGATCCCGGTGACGCTGCCGGAGGGCACCATCGTCGAGACCGCGACGCTGGAGCTGTCGCTGGATCCCGATGGGCTCGCCGGGATCGAGGAGGGGCTGCGCGATCTCATCCAGTATCCCTACGGCTGCCTCGAACAGACGACCTCGCGGCTGATCCCGCTGGTGGCGGTCGAAGACCTGGCGCGAACCCTGGCGTTGCCCGAGCTGGATGGACCGCGCCTGCAGCGCTACATCCGGATCGCCGTCGAGAAGATCGGCCGTCACCAGACCGACGAGGGCGGCTTCGGCCTGTGGCCGGGGTCGCAGGCCGAGCCCTACCTGACGGCCTACGCGCTCTGGGGGCTGAAGCTCGCGGCCGACGCCGGCCACCCCATCGACCGGAAACGAGTCGATCAAGGTGTGGCCTACCTGCGGCGCTCGCTGGCCGAGAAGGTCGCGACCGGGGGCGTGCACAACGAGCTCGGGGAGATGGGGAGCCGCGCTTTCACTCTTTACGTGCTGGGGCTGCTCGGGCATGCGGAGCCCGGCTATGCCACGCAGCTTCTCGCCCAGCGCGAGCGGTTGCCTCGCTATGGTCTGGCTTTCCTGGCGCAGGCGCTGGCGGTCCCGCTGGGTGCTGCGAACGCCCAGGTGACGGGGCTTCTGGACGAGTTGCTTCGCGCCGCCGACCGCAAGCCGACGTTCGCGCTCATCCGCGAGAGCAACGTGGATCTCGACTGGTACATGAGCAGCGATCTGCGCACCTCGGCCATCGCGACCGACGCCTTCCTCTATCTACGCCCCGCCGAGCCGGATCTGCCGTTGCTTGTGCGGGGGCTCCTCGACCAGCGTCGCAACGGGTCGTGGAGGACCACCCAGGAGAACCTGTACGCGCTGGTGGCGTTGACCCACTACCTCAAGACGCGGCCGCCCTCGACGGTGGCGGTGAAGGCGGCGCTGGGGGGCAAGACGCTGTTCGACGGCCCGCTCGTCAGCAAGGGGGCGGATCGGATCAGACACCTGTCCGTGGCGATGCCCACCTCGGGGACCGTGCGCCTCGAGGCGGCGAACGGCACCGCCCACTACCAGGCGCGCCTGCGCTTCCGCCGCGATCGCCTGCACCAGCCGGCGGTCGAGGACGGCCTGGGGCTGAGGCGCGACTACCTCGACCCTGCGACCGACCAGCCGGTCACTTCGATGAAGGCTGGCGAGATGGTGCGTGTTCGGATCACCGTGTCGCCGTCGGAGCGGCGGCAGCGCGTGGCGATCACGGACTGGCTGCCCGGTGGATTCGAACCCGTCAACACCCGCTTCGTCACCAGTGCTGGCGCCCCCAGCCAGCAGGACGACGGCTGGTACGTCTACCGGGAGATGCGCGACGATCGCATCTCGTTCTTCGTCGACTACTTCTGGCGCGCGACGAGTTTCACCTACCTGGTGCGGGCGACGACGCCAGGCACCTTCGTCGTGCCATCCGCGACCGCCGAGGAGATGTACCGCCCCGAGGTCCGCGCGCGCACCGCGGCCAGCACCTTCGTCATCGAAACGAAATGAAGAAGGTCATCGCTCTTGTCGCGGCCGCGCCGGTGGTCGCCTGGTTCGCCGCCGTTCATCTGGGCAGCTATCCCCTCGAACGGTTGCGCCCGTCGGACGCAGCTTCGCTGGTGGTCCTGGACAGCGCGGGAGGCGTCCTGCGCCAGCAGGCGACCGCGGCGGGCGAACGCGAGCGGTGGGTGCCGCTGTCCGCGATCTCGCCGCACCTGCAGGATGCCGTCGTCGCCGCGGAGGATCGCCGCTTCCGCGATCACGGCGGCGTCGATCCAGTGGGAGTGACGCGGGCGGTCTGGTTGAACCTGCGCGCGCGCCGGATCGCCTTCGGAGGCTCGACCATCACCATGCAGCTGGTCCGGATGGTCGACCGCCAGGCGCGGCGACGGCTCGGCGCCAAGCTCGGTCAGGCGGTGGATGCCGCGCGGCTCGAGCGCGTCCTGTCGAAGGATCAGATCCTCGAGCAGTACCTGAACCGCGCTTACTTCGGCAACGGCGTCTGGGGCGCCGAGGCAGCGTCGCGCTTCTACTTCGGAAAGCCGGCCGCCGATCTGTCGCTGGGCGAGGCGGCGTTCCTTGCGGTCCTGCCGCGCGGGCCCAGCCTCTACGATCCCTACCGCCACCTGCCTCGCACGCTGGCGCGCCGCAAGCACATCCTGGCGCAGATGGAGTCGCGGGGTTTCACCGACGCCGCCGCGCGCATCCTGGCCGAGCAGACGCCTGTGCGCCTCGTCGGTGAGCGCCCCGATTTCCGGGCACCGCACTTCGTCGACCACGTGCTCTCCCAGCTGGAGGAGGGCGGCGGCGTCGTGGAGACCACCCTCGACGGGCCTCTGCAGCAGCGGCTGGAGGTGGCGCTGCGCGAACACCTGGCCGCGGTCGGCGGGCGCCGCGTGGGCCAGGCGGGGCTGGTGGTTCTGCGGAACAGCGACGGAGCGGTCCTGGCCATGGTCGGCTCGCGCAACTATTTCGACGCCGAGCACGCAGGCGCGGCCAACGTGCTGACCCTGCGGCGGCGGCCCGGCTCGACGCTGAAGCCGTTCGTCTACGGCCTGGCGATCGAGAACGGCGATACGGCCGCCACGGTGGCCTACGATCAGATCCTGCCGGGTGAGTCGCGCCAGAGCTACACGGTGGACATCAAGCAGCACGGACCGGCGCCGTACCGCGAGGCGCTCGCCGGATCGTACAATCTGGCGGCCGTGCACACGCTGGCGCGGGTCGGTCCGCAGGCGCTGCTCGAGCGCCTGCGTCGCGCCGGGGTGGGCACGCTGGACCGGCCGGACGAGCAATACGGGGTGACGCTGGCGATCGGTGACGCCGAGGTGCGGGTCCTGGACCTGGCGGCAGCGTTCGCCGCCTTCGGCAACCAGGGACGCCCGATCCGTCCGCGCGCGATCCAGGCGTCGACGCCGACGGTGGAGGAACCGATCTTCTCGCCCGCCGTCGCGTACCTCATCTTTCACATCCTCAGCGACCCCGATGCGCGGCGGCCGATGTTTGGCAGCGAGGCGCCGGTCTTCTCGTTTCCTGTCGCGTTGAAGACGGGCACCACGCGCGCCTACACCGACAACCTGGCCTTCGGGACCACGGCGGAGTTCACCGTGGGTGCATGGGCCGGCAACTTCGACGGCAGCCCCACCGACGGGATGATGGCGATGTTCGGCGCTGCGCCGCTCGTGCGTGCGGCCTTCGGGGCGTTGTCCACGCGCTTCGGCCCCCCGACGGCGCCACACCGGCCGGCCGGCCTCGTGGACGCGATGGTCTGCGGGCAGTCAGGTCTTTCGCCCGGACGTTCCTGTCCTGGCCGCCGCAGCGAACTTTTCATCGCGGGTACCGAACCAGATGAACGCTGTTCAGGGCATGGCCGCCGCGAAGCGCCCGCGGCAGGGGCGTTCCGGATCCTGTATCCCGCCGAGGGGGCGCGCTTCTACCTCGACTCGACACGGCCGGCCGCCTATCAGCGCCCGCCGCTGCGCGCCGCATCCACGGGTCATGTCCGCTGGACGATCGACGGCTTGCCTTCCGATCGCTGGATTCCCACCCCCGGGGTGCATGTCGTCGAGGCCGAGCAGGCGGGGCAGCGAGACCGCGTTCGCATTCGCTATGACTTGTGACGAAGGGCCGTTCTCGGGGACTCTATCTTTCATGAGGTGCTGCGCGGTTGTCGTCGTTTTGCTGGCCTGCTCCCCTTCACCCAAAAAACACCAGTCGCCATCCCCGGATGCGCGCGTCGATGAGCCCGATGACGCCGGCGCTAGCTCCGATGGACGTGCCATGCTGCCGCGCGCTGACGCGGCTGTGGATCTGCGCGGGCAGGGGCAGGGGGATATGGCGGTGCCTCCCCCGGACGCGCCCGTTCCACCCAGGGATTCCGCTGCGCCGCCCGGTGACGGCGGCTACTTCGGTGCCTCGCGCTGCGATCCCTCGTTCCTCGCCTGCGAGGACTTCGAGAGCGGCGCCTTCGACCGGGCCATCTGGACGGCCGCCATCGACACCGGCTCGACGCTCGAGGTGACGATGATGCGCGCGGCGCGCGGTCAGTACGGGCTGCACGTCCGCAGCGCGATGGCCGGCAGCAACAGCACGTCGTTGAAGATCGGCAAGATCTTTCCCGCGATGAACAACGGCTTCTTCGCGCGGGCGTTCGTCTATGTCGCGGCGCCGCTACCGAAATACAACTTCAACATCTTCTGGCCGACCGGGCGGTTGGCGAGCGGTGGCCAGAGCCTGTGGGGCCTCGGCGGATCGTCAGTCCCGTTCGGCGACGCCGGCGGGATCCGGTACATCCGCTGGGTGTATCACCCGGGCGACATCCCGGATCGCTCGTCGACGCGCGCCGACACAGACCGCTGGGTCTGCTGGGAGTTCCAGATGATCGGCGCCACCGACGAGGCGCACGTCTGGATCGACGAGAAGCCGTTGCCGGACATCGACGTCAAGCCGACCGCCGGCTGGACGTCGCCGACTTTCAGTGCGCTGAACGTCGGCTTCCACCACGCCCACCCCGAGGACGCGGCGACCGACCTGTGGATCGATTCGATCGCGATTGCGAATGATCGGATCGGCTGCCGCCGCTGAGCGCGCGGCTGGATCGCTTCCACAGCGCGAGCAGCAACGCGAGCACGGCGCGGGTGCGGGCGCTCCGCCCCCTCGCCACGATCCAGACATCCGTCGCCGCGACCACGCCCGTCGGGAGGCGGACGAGGTCTGCGTCCCGGTCACCGAGCAGGCAGGGCAGGAGCGTGATGCCGAGCCCGGCGCGTGCGGCAGCCAGCCGGCAGAGTGTCGACGTGGCACGCAGGGGGACGCGCGCGGCGGCGGCGTGCGAGGCCAGCCAGCCGTGGCCGGGCATGAAGCTCAGCGATTCGTCGACGGCCACGATCCGATGGGTCGCCCAGTCGCCGGGGGGCCCGTGCTCGTCCAGGTAGCGCGCGGTCGCATAGAGCGCGAAGGCCGCGGAACCGACGCGTATGGCGCGCAGATCGGGACGCGACGGCCGCGCGTTTCGGATGGAAATCTCCGCAGTTTCCTCGTCGTCAGTGAGTTCGACGTCGAACGTCGGACGTCGGGACAGCTCGGGGACGAGGAGACCGACGGCGAACCAGTCGGGGACAAAGAGGCGCACGGGCGCGGGCACGCTTCGGAATCTCACATTACAGGCCAATGACGCAATCCGGTTGTACAGCGCGCGCTAAGTGTGCAGAATGCCCCCCATGACGCGGAAAACCACGATTACTGCCGCACTGCTTCTTTGCCTGACGGGCACCGCCATGGCGCAGGAGGAAGCACCGGAGGTCGACTACAACCGTCTCGAGGTCGGCATCCTCGGCGGTTACCGGGTGTTCGACAACGAGCACGGCCTCGGCCGTGCGAAGACCGATCCGGGAGGTCTGTCGCCACGGGACAACCTGACCTTCGGCGGCCGGCTGACCTTCACGCTCTGCCGCTACTTCGGGCTCGAGGCCGAGTACGCGTTCGTGCGGACCACGAACCGCGACAAGCGGACGGACATGTGGATCCACAGCTACCGCGCGCAGGGGATCTGGAACATCCTTCCTTCGGCGCGCGTCGTGCCATTCCTCGTCGCCGGCTGGAGCGGGATCAGCTCCGAGCCCGAGGACCGGGGGATCGTCGCCCACGACACCGACCACATGCTGTACGCGGGCGCCGGCGTGAAGCTGCCGCTCACCCCGTACTTCGGCCTGCGTCTCGACGGTCGCGTCTACGTGCCGCCGGCGGCGTTCGCTCCGGTGATCGAGGTGGGCGACGAGCTCGGCTACCACGGCCCCGACTTCGAAGGTCTACTCAGCGCCTACGTCGGCTTCGTGCCGAAGCACAAGCCCCGCAAGGAGGCGCCCCCACCCCCGCCGCCGGCCCCGGTCGAGGATCTCGATCCGGATCGCGACGGCATCAAGGGGAACGCGGATCACTGCCCGAACGAGCCCGAGGACAAGGATGGGTTCGAGGACGACGACGGCTGCCCCGAACTGGACAACGACAAGGACGGGATCCCCGACGCCACGGACAAGTGCCCGAACGATCCCGAGAACAAGAACGGGATCGACGACGAGGACGGCTGCCCCGACGAGGATCCGGACCACGACGGCATCCTCGGCAGCGCGGACAAGTGCCCGAACGAGCCCGAGACGAAGAACAACTACCAGGATGACGACGGCTGCCCGGACGAGATCCCGGCTGCGGTGAAGAAGTTCACCGGCGTCATCGAGGGGATCAACTTCAAGACCGGCTCGGCCGAGATCCTCAAGGGTTCGTTCGCACTCCTGGATCGCGCCATCGCCGTGCTCAAGGAGTACAAGGACGTCAAGCTGGAGATCACCGGTCACACCGACGATCGCGGCTCGAACGAGTACAACCAGGGCCTGTCGCAGAAGCGCGCCGATTCGGTGAAGAACTACTTCGTCGGCAAAGGCGTCGAGGACGCCCGCCTGCGCTCGGTTGGCGCCGGCGAGGAGAAGCCGATCGGCGACAACAAGACGGAATCCGGCCGCGCCAAGAACCGGCGCACCGAGTTCCAGCTGATCCAGTAGTCACAAGGAACCCAAAAGGGCCCTGTCGCCTCGCGGCGGCAGGGCTTTTTTTTTGGCGTTAGATCGTTAGATCGACCGCCGGCCGGCAGTCATCCGATGAGAACGGATGACGATGCTCTTCTCGCTTCCTTTCATTTTCATTGCGGCGCCGGTGGATTTCGCCAAGGAGATCCAGCCTCTCCTCGAGTCCAAGTGCCTGCACTGCCACGGGCCCAAGAAGGAGAAGTCGGGCTTCCGGGTGGACGACGCGGCCCGCATGCTGGCCGGGGGCGATCTGGGCAAGCCGGGGGTGGTCCCGGGCAAGCCAGCCGACAGCGTGCTTTTCCGGGCGATCAGCGGCAAAGAGAAAGACCTGGAGATGCCGCCGGACGACGACCTGACGCCGGCCGAGATCGCGCTTTTCGAGCGGTGGATCAGCGAGGGCGCGCCGGGCCTCGATCGGGGCAAGAGCGCGGGGAAGCCGCTGCCCTGGTCGTTCCATCCGGTTCGGGCGCCGAAGGCTGAGTCCATCGACTCCCTGGTGCGTGCGGCGCTGGCGGCCAAGGGGCTCTCGCCGTCACCGCGAGCAGACGCGGCCACGCTGGCGCGGCGGGTCTCGATCCTGCTGACCGGTTTGCCGCCCACGGCGGAGGATCTGCGTGCGCCCTTCGAACAGCTGATGGACCGGCTGCTGGCGTCGCCTCATTTCGGCGAGCGATGGGCGCAGCACTGGCTGGACGTGATCCGCTGGGCGGAGACCGACGGCTCGGAGGGGAACTTCTTCCGCAAGAACGCCTGGATCTACCGGGACTACCTCATCGATGCCTTCAACCAGGACAAGCCGTACGACCGGTTCCTCGTCGAGCAACTGGCGGGCGACACCATGGGCGTGGATGCGGCCACCGGGTATCTGGTGGCTGGACCGCACGTGGCGGCGGCGACGGTGGGGCGAGAGCCGTCGGCGATCAAGCAGGCTCGTTACGACCGCCTGGACGAGGTGGTGCAGACGGTGGGTGTCTCGGCGCTGGGCATGACCATCGGCTGCGCCCGGTGCCACAACCACAAGTTCGATCCCATTCTCGCGACCGACTACTACGGGATGGCCGCTGTGTTCCAGGACGTGGAGTTCGGTATCCGCGCCCCGGCGGGCGGCAGCGACGAGGTACGCGAACTGGCCGGCCAGCTCGAGGGACTGCGGGGCAAACTGGCCGCGTTCGGCAGCTGGGAGGAGGACTGGGGCGATCACAAGGAGACGCACTTCGCACCGGTCGAGGCGCGCAGCGTGCGCGTGCGCTTCGGGACCGACAAGGTGTCGCTGGACGAGGTGGAGATCTACGGGCCGAAAGCGCCGGGCTTCAATCTGGCGCGCGGCGGGGCGGCGAGCTCGTTCGAGCGCAAGCACGACGGCCCCGAGCGACAGCCGGTGTCGTACTTGATCGACGGGCGACAGGAGATCTTCTGGGGCTGGACGGCCGTGGCCGAGAAGGACGGGTCCGGTCAGCCGTGGGTGAAGATCGATCTGCGCGCGCCCGCGGCGGTGTCGTCCGTGGCGTTGAGCACCAACCGCTACGCGGTGCTGGGCACGGACTACCTCACGCAGAAGACTGCGTACGGCTTCGGCAGGCACACCGTCGAAGCGCAGCGGCCAGACGGCAGCTGGGTGGTCGTCGCCGAGCCGGCTGTTTCCCGGCCCGAGCGCGACCGGCTGCTCTCGCGGGTGGCCGAGCTCGTCGGCGTGTACAAGATGCGCGTGCCGCAGTCCTCGTTTATCGGCCGCTTCGTCGAGCCCGAGGAGACGCACGTGCTTCGGCGAGGCAACCCGATGGACCCGGGCGATCGGGTGCAGCCGCGTGGGCTGCTGGCCCTCGGCGGCGACCTGGGCTTGTCCGCCGACGCCACCGGGCCCCAGCGTCGGCTGGCGTTCGCCAGGTGGCTGACTGGCCGGCAGAACCCGCTCGTGGCGCGCGTGCAGGTGAACCGGATCTGGATGCACCTGTTCGGCACCGGGATCGTCGCCACGCCCGGTGACTTCGGCAGCGTCGGAGCCGAGCCCACCAATCGCGCGCTTCTCGACTGGCTGGCCACGTCGTTCGTCGAAAACGGCTGGTCGACGAAGAAGCTGCTCAGGCAAATCCTGATGTCCCGGACTTTCCAGCAGTCGAGCGCGCCCAGCAAGAAGGCCCTGGCCGCGGACGCGGGGTCGCAGCTCCTGTGGCGGTTCCCTCCGCGGCGCGTGGAGGCCGAGGTGATCCGAGACTCCATGCTGTCGATGGCTGGCACGCTGGACGCGCGCGTGGGCGGGCCGAGCTTCCGGATCTTCGGCGTGAAGAAGAGCTACGAACAGTGGAACCTGGTGGACAACGCCGGCCCCGCCACCTGGCGGCGCATGCTGTACCAGGAGCGCATGCGGCGGGTCGATGACCGCATGTTCTCGGTGTTCGACGTCCCCGATTGCGGGCAGACGGCACCCCGGCGTACCAGTTCCACGACGCCGTTGCAGGCATTGAGCCTGATGAACGGGCCGCTGGTGGTGACGCAGTCGCAGAAACTGGCCCAACGGATCAAGGACGTGGACGGCGCCTTCCAGATGGTTCTGGGACGGAAACCGGCGCCGGACGAGCGGCGAGCTGCCGCTGCCATGGCGCGCACCGATGGGCTGGCCGCAGTGGCGCGGGTGCTGTTCAATACCAACGAGTTCCTGTTCCTGAACTGAGGTGTGACGATGTCACTTCTGGATCGCAGGCGTTTTCTCTCCGACGCGGGTGGATTTCTGGGCGCGATCCCGCTCCTGCAGTTGCTCCACGCCGACGGAGCGCTGGCGGCGCCGACGGCGAGTGGGTCGGCCCCGATTCGCCCGGACATCGACCCCAAGCGTCCGTATGCCCCGCGCACGCCGCACGCGCCGACGAAGGCGAAGCGGCTCCTGGTGATCTATCTGCCGGGCGCGGTCAGCCACATCGACACCTTCGACTACAAGCCGGAGCTGGTGAAGTTCCACGGCAAGAGGGCACCGGGTCAGCCGGCCGTGACCTTCGAGGGACCGTCGGGTTTCATCGCCCAGCCGTTCTGGAAGTTCCGGCCGCGTGGCCAGTCGGGGAAGATGATCTCGGATCTGGTGCCGAACCTGGCCGAACTGGCCGACAGCCTCTGCTTCTTCCACTCGCTCAGCACCAAGACCAGCGCCCACCCGCAGGGCGAGAATTTCCTGTCGACCGGGCACACCTCGGAGGGGTTTCCGTCGCTGGGCGCCTGGGTCAGTTACGCGCTCGGCACCGAGAACCAGGACCTTCCGGCCTTCGTCGCCATCCCGGATCCGCGCGGGCTGCCGCGCTCGGCGCGCAACAACTGGGGCAGCGGGTTCTTGCCGGCGCTTTTCCAGGGGACGGACTTCTCGGTGGCGCACCCGCCGGCGAACCTGGAGCGCCCGAGGGCGATCTCGGCGGATGCCGACCGTCGAGCGGCCAGGATGCTGGCGAACCTGAACACGCACCACCAGAAGCGGTCGCCCGGCGACGGCGAACTGGCGGCCCGCATCGCCAGTTACGAGCTGGCCGGCCGGATGCAGACGTCCATCCCTTCACTCACCAAGGTGCAGAGCGAGCCCGAGCACGTCATCCGTTCCTACGGCGCCGACAGCAAGAACCAGCTCAAGCGCGAGTACGCCCACAACTGCATCCTGGCTCGGCGCCTGATCGAAAAGGGCGTGCGCTGCGTGCAGCTGTTCAACGGCTCGGACGCGGGCGGAGGCAACGGCATCACCAACTGGGACTCGCACGCCGACATCGTCAAGACGCACGCCATGCAGGCGGAGATCATGGACCAGCCGACGGCGGCGCTGATCAAGGATCTCGGTCAGCGCGGGCTGCTCGCCGAGACCCTGGTGGTCTGGTGTACCGAGTTCGGGCGCATGCCGTTCCTGCAAGGCAACGGCACCGGCCGCGACCACAACCCCGACGGCTTCACCTGCTTCATGACTGGCGCCGGCGTGAGGCAGGGGATGTCCTACGGGGCGACCGACGAATGGGGCCACAAGGCCGTCGAGAAGAAGGCGTCGCTCCACGATTTCAACGCCACCATCCTGCACCTGCTCGGTCTCGATCACCTGCGGCTGACCTACTACCACAACGGGCTCGAACGGCGGTTGACCGATGTGCACGGAGACGTGATCAAGGACGTGCTGGCGTGACCGAGCCTCGCGACGGTTATGAGCAGTTCGTGGCCTTGTTCACCCGCCATGAACCGGATCTGCGCGGCTTCGTGCGGCAACTCATGCCGACGTGGGACGACACCCAGGAGGTGATGCAGCAGGTGGCGATCGTGCTATGGCGCCGCTTCGCCGATTTCGAGGCGGGCACCGACTTCCGGCGCTGGGCCTGCGTCGTGGCGCGCTTCGAGGTGCTGCAGTACCGGCGCAAGATGGCCCGCGACAGGCTGGTGTTCAGCGATGCGCTCCTCGAGCTGATGGCGGACGAAGGAATCGAGGAGCTGGATCGGCGGACGCGCGAGACTGCGGCGCTGCGTGGGTGCCTGGAGAAGCTGGCCCCCGGTCCGCGCGAACTGGTGACCCAGGCCTATGGCCCGGGGGCGAGCACCAAGGAGATCGCCCAGAAGATGGGGAAGTCACCCGCCGCGCTCTACATGAAGCTGAACAGGATCCGGAGCGATCTTCACGACTGCATTCGCCGTCACCTGGAGCACGCGTGACCGACAAAGAGCGTTTCGAGGCATACGTCAACGGCACGATCACCGCCGAGGAGCTGGCCGCGTTCGAGCAGTACCTGATGCAGGACGCTGGCGCCCGCGCTCGGCTGCGGCAGGTCCTGAACCTGGACGCGCGCCTGTACGATCTCGTCGAGTCTCGCTCGGAGGGCTGGGCGCCGGCGCGTCCGGCTCCGCGGCGGCTGGTGACGTGGCTGGCGCTGGCGGCGTCGGTGGCGTTTGCCGCGGGTCTGGGGACCTGGCGCCTGCTGGCCCGACCCACGGTGGCGGTCCGTACCGAGGCCACCGCGGAGGGATTCGCCGTGGTCCGGCGCCTGGTGAACGCCGAGACCGAGCATCACGTCGGCGACGCGATTGGCAAGGAGACGTTTCGTCTGGCGCGCGGGATGGCCCAGATCGATTTTTTCTCGGGCGCGACCGTCGTGCTCGAAGGGCCGGCCTCGCTGGATCTGCGATCGGCGTCCGAGGCTGTGCTCACCGGGGGGAAACTCCGGGCGCACGTGCCGCCGGCAGCCCGTGGCTTCAAGGTGCGATCGGCGTCGACGGAGATTGTCGATCTCGGCACCGAATTCGGCCTGGATGCCACCTCCGCCGAGACCAAGGTCTCGGTGTTCGACGGGCTGGTGAAGCTGTCATCGAATGGGAATGGCGAGCCGGCCCACGAGGTGAAGGCCGGGCGCAGCTGGATCGTCGGGCAAGATGGCAAGGGTCACGAGGCGCCGCTCGGTGCGCCTGACTTCCTGGACCCGATCGCTCTTGGCCGGCAGTACGAGCAGGCGCGGCGCCGCCAGCTCGATGACTGGAAGATCTGGAACGAGCGCTTCGTCCGCGATCCACGGCTGGTCGCCTATTACGACATGTCAGGGGCGGACACCCGCGTGGGCGATTCGAAAGGAGCCTTCGATGGAACCATCGTCGCGGCGCAACGGGTGCCTGGGCGCTGGGGCGACCTCGACGCCGCCGGGGCGCTCGAATTCGGACGGCCTGGCTCCGGCGTGCGTGTCCACATCCCCGGCGAGTGGAGGGCGTTCACCTTCGTCTGCTGGGTGCGCATCGACGCGCTCGACCGCTGGTACAACGCGCTCTTCATGGGCGACGGCTACGAGAACGGCGAGCCACACTGGCAGATCCGCGAGGATGGCAAGCTGATGCTCTCGGTGATGGTCGACGAGACACGACGCCCACCGCGGCCGAACCCGCTGGACCGCGGCTACCACCGCGTCTACTTCTCGCCCCCGATGTGGGACCCTTCGATGAGCGGCCGCTGGCTGCACGTCGTCTCCGTCTTCGACCCTGCGGGCCGCCGGGTGTCGCACTTCGTGAATGGCGTCGAGATCCACCGCGAGGCGATCCGCGACGAATACTTCGTCGACAAGCTGCACATCGGTTCGGCGACGATAGGTAACTGGGGCGAGCCGTTCCAGAACACCCCGCGCTTCGCCATCCGCAACCTGAACGGCCGCATCGACGAGCTGGCGATTCTCGAGGCGGCGTGGACCGCCGACGAGGTCGGCAGCCATTACCGGAGGACGCAGGGCTCGCACTGATGAAACGTCTGCTGGTCTTCTGTCTGCTCCTGGCGGCGTGTGCCCACGAGCCGCGCCCACGCAACATCCTCTTCATCGCCGTCGACGACCTGCGGCCTGAACTCGGGACCTACGGCGCCAGCTGGGTGAAGAGCCCCCACCTGGACCGCCTGGCGGCCGGCGGGCGCCGATTCGATCGCGCCTACACCCAGTACCCGATCTGCGGTCCCTCGCGCGCCAGTCTCCTGACGGGGCTGCGGCCCGATACCCTGAAGATCGAGCACATCGATACCTTCTTCCGCGACACCGTTCCCGGCGTGGTCACGCTGCCCCAGCACTTCAAGCAGCACGGATACCAGTCGGTCTACGTCGGCAAGGTGTTCCATCCGCGGCAGGAGGACGACGCCCGGTCATGGACGCGGCAGCTGCCCGTGGCGTCCGTCGCCGGTGAGTACAAGCTGGCCGAGAGCCAGGCGATCCTGAAGAAGCGCAGGGCCGAGACCGGGATCGCCGCCGGACCAGCGTGGGAGAACGCCACGGAACCTGACGCCGCCTACCAGGACGGCCGGATCGCCGACCGCGCCGTGGCGGCGTTGCGCGAACTCGGGGACCGGCCGTTTTTCCTCGGCGTCGGCTTCCACAAGCCGCACCTGCCGTTCGTCTGCCCGAAACGCTACGCCGATCTGTACGATCCGGCGCAGATCCCGCTGGCCGAGGTGACCGGCGTCCCCCAGGATGGTCCGACCATCGCCCGTCATGGCTCGTTCGAGCTGCGCGTGCGCACCGGCGTGCCCGTGGTGGGGCTGATCGACGAAGATACCTCCCGCAAGCTGCGCCACGCCTACGCCGGCTGCGTCAGCTTCGTCGACGCGCAGATCGGCCGCGTCATCGACGGGCTGGAGGCGCTGGGCCTGCGCCAGAACACCGTCATCGTCGTGTGGGGCGATCACGGCTGGCACCTGGGAGAGTACGGTTTGTGGGGCAAGGCGACGAACCACGAAGTCGCCACCCGCGTCCCGCTCATCGTCTGGACGCCCGATCTGGCGGCCCCGGGCCGTGGTTCGCGGGCGCTGGTCGAGTTCGTCGATATTTACCCGACGCTGGTCGACCTGGCCGGCCTCCCGATGCCGCCGCACCTCGAGGGCACCAGCTTCGTGCCCTTGCTGGCCGAGCCCGACCGGCCGTGGAAGAAGGCGGCATTCAGCCAGTTCCCGTCGCCAGCGTTGCGCGAGTGGGCGGCGAAGCCGCTGTCGCCGGCCATGCGCAAGTACTTCACGCCGCACATCCAGGACGTCGAGGCGCAGCTGAAGGCCGAGCACGGCAGCCGGTACGACGCGGAGATCTTCGATCGACACCTGATGGGCTACAGCTTGCGCACCGACCGCTACCGCTTCACCGCCTGGGTGGATCGCCGTCATCCGGAAGCCGAGCCCTTCGCGGTGGAGCTGTACGACCACGAAGCGGATCCGCACGAGGCGACGAACGTCGCCCGGGACAGACCGGTGGTGGTGTCGGAGCTCAGGCGGCAGCTTTCCGCAGGGTGGAAGGCTGCTCAGCCGCGGTAGCGCCCGCTGGCAACCGCGGCGCGCGCCTCGTCGTACCGCGCGGGGGAGTCGATGGCGCATCGGTAGCCGGACAGCGGGTAGCCATAGATCGTTTCGCGGGCCAGCAAGGGGCCGTAGACGTCGCGTGGGAGGTCGGTCGGACCATCGGGGATCTCATCGATGATCCTGGGGGTGAGTATCTGCACCCCCGAATTGACCCAGGGAAAGGGGCTGGCCAGGCGTTCTTCCTCACCGGGACGTTCGACGAAACCGGTGATCCGGCCGTCCTCGTCGAGGCGCACGAGGCTGTTGGATCCGACGCGCTGGTGCAGGAGAAGCGTGGCCGTGGCGGCTCGTTCGCGGTGGCGGGCGCGCATGGCCGAGAGGTCCTCGTCGATCAGCAGATCGCCGTACACCACCAGGAAGTCGCGCTCGTCGGCAAAGAAGGGAGCCAGTCTTTTGACGGCGCCCGCGGTCCCCAGCAACTGCTCCTCGCGCGAATAGGTGACCTTCACTCCCAGGCGTGCCCCGTCACCGAGGTAACCTTCGATCAGCTCGGGCCTGAAATGCAGGTTGATGGCGATCTGGTCGTACCCGTGCCGCGCCAGGTACCGCAGCGTCAGGCCCAGCAGCGGCTCGTCGCCCATGGGCAAGAGCGGTTTCGGCAACTCGCGGGTCAGCTCACCCAGGCGCGTGCCCATACCTGCGCACAGCACCAGGGCCTTCATGCGAAAAGCCAGCTCACAGCGGCCGCCAGATCAGCGGCACGATGGTCCGGCGTGGCCTCCACCGCCGACGGCGGATCGGGAGATTCGATGGTGGGCGCGCCGTCTCCGATCAGCACCGTGACCCGGCAGCCGGCGCGCCGCCCGGCCGCCAGATCCGTCGGCCGATCGCCGACCATCACGCTTGCGCCGAGGTCCAGCTCCAGCGCGCGCGCGGCCTCCAGCAGCATCCCTGGCCGCGGCTTGCGGCACAGGCAGGCCAGCCGGTACGCCGCCAGCGTCGCCCGCGGGTGGTGCGGGCAGAAGTAAAACCCATCGAGGCGCGCCCCCTCCGATCGCAGCCGCCGCTCGATCTCGCCCTGGAGCGCCCGCACTTCCGCTTCCGTCACCAGTCCCCGCGCCACCACCGGTTGGTTCGTCACCACCACCGCGGGCCAGCCGCGTTCGTTCAGCTTGCGAATCGCCGCCGCCGCCCCGGGCAGAACCTCGATCTGCTCGACACGCGTCAGCAGATCGGCGTCCTTCACGATCACGCCGTCCCGGTCCAGGAAGACCGCGGCCCGATTCATCAGCGCTCCGGGCAGCCGGCCTCGACCCAGCTTTTGAGGTAGGCCGTGATCAGGTGATCGAACACCATGTGTACGTCCTCGATGGGCCCGTAGTCGCGCGAGGGCACCACCACGGCGACGTCGACGAGAGGCAGCACCTTCCCGCCGCCCATTCCCAGAAAACCGATCGTCGTCAGCCCCTTGCCGCGTGCGACCTCCGCCGCGCGGACGATGTTCGGGCTGTTGCCGCTTCCGGTAATCACGATCAGCACGTCGGCCGGGTCGGCCAGGGTCTCGATCTGGACCGCGAAGATCTCGGCATACGATGAGTCGTTGGCGATCGCGGTGATGGTCGGCAGCCCGTCGAGAGCGATGGCCTTGATCCCCTTGCCGGTGCGGCCGAGCGTCCACTGCAGATCGCAGGCCATGTGCGACGCGGTCGCGGCGCTGCCCCCGTTGCCGCAGATGAAGATGTGCCGCCGCTCGCGAAAGGCGCGCTCGATGACCTTCATGGCCTCGCCCAGCGCCGGCAGCGGCAGCTCGCGCAGCACGCCCGTCAGTGTCGCCAGGTACTCGTTGCTGAACGCGATCCGTTCGTCCATGGGTTCACCTCATCGCTCCTCGGGGGGGGAATGGGGACCCTCTCAGGGTCCTCATCTTAGTAGGTCGCGTACCGACGAGAACAGCATCTCGGGCGTCACCGGTTGCTGATTGCCGAGGATCTTCACCGCCAGGGCGCCCACGGCGTTGCCGATGAATCCCAGGAGCTCGGGAGGAAAACCGACTGCGGCGCAGGGAGCGGTGACGGCCAGATAGGCATCGCCTGCGCCGATGGTGTCCACGATCTCGCGCGACAGAACGGGGACGGCGGTGAACCCTTTGGTCGGATGATAGGTGAGGGAGCCGTGATGGCCGCGGGTGACCGTGAGCAACTGGCATTGCAGGTCATTGGCCACCTGACGCGCCAGTTCGGGAGCCGCCGCGTAACGATCGCGGCAGGCCATCCGCAGTTCGTCCTCGTCGATGCAGACGTAGTCAGCGCGCGGGTAGCGGGTGACGACGTGGAACCCCATGTTGATGCTGTTCATCTGGGTGTTGACGGCCAAGAAACGCGACTCGCGGCACAGGATCTCCACCATGTTGCGCGAGACGAACCCCTGCCCGAAGTCGGCGACGACCACCAGGTCGTACTGGCCCGCGACCCGCGACAGGTGGCGCGACACCTGCACATCCAGCTCGTGCGCGATCGGGTGATCATTGAAGAAGGAGACCTCGAAAAGTTTCTGCGTCAGGAACTTGCGCAGGTACCGGCGTTTCACGGTGGTGGGGGCGTCGGGCCGCACGAACAGCTGGGGGGTGATGTTCGTGCGCAGGTGCTGGCGCACAAAATCCTCGCGCGCGTCGGCGCCCCCGAGCATGGTCACCAGGTGCACCTCCTTGCAAAACCCTGCCAGATGGTTCGCCACCGCCAGGATGCCACCCGCGTGGGCCTGGCCCTCGATGAACTGCGAGGCAATGATGGGCGACTTCAGCGGCATCCCGAAGGGACGGACGAAGTGGTACTCGTCGATGATGGTGTCACCCACCACCAGGGCGCGCAGCTTGCCCAACGATCCCATCTTCTCGATCACCTGGTCGGCGTCGTAGCGGTGCCTGAACTCGCGCAGGAATGCCCGGCCCTCGGGCGAGAAGGGCAGGCCGTCGTCGGTCACCGGCTTGCCCGGACTCGAGTCGCCGTCCACGCCGTCGACGTACAGATCGGCGCCGATGGCCTGATCGCCATCCAGACCGGTCTCCACCGCCACGTGGTCGACGCACGCCAGACGGGCAAGCACCTGCGTCCGGAGCGCTGCGTCCAGCATGGGCCGGTCCTCACCCAGACGGTCGTCCGAGCGCACCGTCACCACCAGCAGGTCGCCCTGGTGGCGGGCCATCTCCAGGCGATGAATGTGACCCGAGTTGATCAGATCGAAGATGCCGCGCACGTGTACGACGCGTTTCCCCGCCGCCCTGGCCGCGCGGACGGTTTCCGCCAGCGCGGCGAGCGCCTGGACCTTCACCGCCCCGCCTCCCTGTCGGGCGCCAGGAATTTGAACCAGTCGCGCGTGGCCTCGGCGATGGAATCCGGGGTCCAGACCGGCGCCGTCCGCCAGGCATCGATGTGCCTCAGCATCTCTCGCACACCCTCGTCCAGCCCCACCTTGGGACGCCAGCCGAGCATCCGCTGGATCTTGGAGATGTCCGCCAACGTGCAGTCGGGCTCGCCCGGCCGCTTGGGGATGTGTACCTTCTCGCCGCCCAGCAGACCCACCAGGCGGTTGACGCTGCAGGTGTCCCCGCTGCCGACGTTGAACACCTCGCCCACGACGTCCGACGCGCCGGCGGTGACGAGGGCGTCCGCGACGTCGCTGACGAAGGTGAAGTCACGCGTCTGGGTCCCGTCACCGACGACGGTGAACGGCCTGCCCGCCAGCTTCTGCGCCAGGAACACGCCGAACACCGCGCCGTACGCGCCCGAGGTGCGTGAGCGTGGCCCGTACACGTTGAAGAAGCGCAGTGAAACAGCTGGGAGCTTGTATGTGCTCGCCCAGAACAGAACGTACTGTTCGCCGAGGTACTTGGTCAGCGCGTAGGGGTACTGCGGCCGCGCCTCGGCGGTCTCGGGCGTCGGAAACGAGTCGGGTAGCCCGTAGCACGAGGACGAGGCGGCGTAGACCAGGCGCTTGACGCCTGCCTTGCGGCTGGCCTCGAGCACTGCGACGGTCCCGTCGACGTTGGCGCGGTGATAGTCCAGCGGCCTTTCGATGGAAGGAACGATGTCCGCCAGCGCCGCCAGGTGGAAGACGCGGTCGATCCCGGTAAACAGCGGTCCGATCAACTCGGCGTCGGCCACGTCGACTCGAACCACCTGCACCCGGCCGTGATCCATTTTTTGGTGCTGCGCCAGATTCTCCGGCCGCCCCGTCGCGAAGTTGTCCAGTACGGTCACCTCGTGTCCGTCGGCGACCAGGCGGTCCACCAGGTGCGACCCGATGAACCCCGCGCCGCCGGTCACGAGGCAGCGGCTCATGCCAGCCTCAGGTTCTTCAGCGCCGTGACGTTGAAGTACCGGACGTCGCTCATCGAGTTCGGCAGATCGCCGCGTTTGAACGCCGTCACCATGTCCTGGACGGCATCCTCGATGCTGTGGCGCGTGCGGAAACCGAGCTCTGCCGCGATCAGCTTCGACGAGATCTGGTACGAGCGCGGGTCGTTGGTCGGATGCACCTCGACCTTCACCCGCTCGGGCCCCACCACCTTGCGGACCTTGTCGGCCAGCTCGGCGACCGTGAAGTTCTCGCCCCCGACGTTGTAGATGCGGCCGGCAATCTTGGCGTCGGGGGCATCCAGCAGCAGCAGGTACACGTCCGTCATGTCGGCGATGTGGATGTTCGGCCGCTTCTGCGCGCCTCCCAGCACCTTGACCACCCCCGCGTTCACCGCGTGGTTGGTCAGGATGTTCACGATCACGTCCAGGCGCTGGCGGGGAGAAAACCCGCAGACCGTCGCTGGCCGAACCGTCACCGTGGTGAACCCCGGCGCCTGGTACTTTGCCAGGACCTCCTCGCACAGCGCCTTGTACTTCGAGTAGTCGGTCAACGGCTCCAGCGACATCCCCTCGTGTACCTCGGGTGCGTCCTTCACCCCGTACACACTGGAGGAAGACGCGTAGATGAACCGGTTCACCCCCGCGTTCTGCGCCGCCTTCAGCATCGGCTCGAAGCAGTCGTAGTTGATCGAGCGGCCGAGCGACGGGTCCAGATCGAAGCTCGGGTCGTTCGAGATGCAAGCGAGGTGGATGACGGTGTCGCAGCCGGACATGGCCTGGCGCACCAGCTTGTCGTCCCGGATGTCACCCTTGATCTCCTCCAGACCCGCGTGCCCCTTCACCGCCTTGAGCGGATCGGGGTCGTAGAGGTAGAGATCCAGCACCTTGACCCGATGACCCGCGGCCAGCATACGCGGCACCAGCACGCTGCCGACGTAGCCCGAGCCGCCGGTCACCAGCACGTCACGAGGCACGGCGCGCCTCCAGGAACAGCCGACCGACGGTCTTGGCGACCTCGACCACGTTCTTCCAGCGCAGCGCCCGTGAGACGCGCCCGGGTTTGGGTGGCTCGATGCGAATCGGCACCTCGACGTGCGTTTTTCCCATGGAAAGCAGCTTCAGCAAGATCTCCGTCTGGTAGGCAAAGCTGGCGGTCTCGATGGTGATCGCCTTCAGGTTGGCGGTGCGGTGGATGACCGTCCCGTTGTAGTAGCGGATGCGCTGCCTGAAAAGGGTGTTCAGCGTCAGGACGTAGCCGCGCGACACCAGGTGGCGTCCCATCCCGCGCACGTTCGAGTTCTCGGGGTAAGGGACGATGATGTCCGCCTTGCCGAGGGCATCGAACGGCGCCTGCAGCGCGTGCGCAGGGTTTTCGTTGTCGCCCGGCACCATCAGAAGGTACTCCATGCGCGCCACCTGCACGCCCTGACGGTAGACGCCGCCCAGGTTCTGCGACTGCTGGTTGTGGGTCACCCGGATGTGCTTGGGGTCCGCGGCCTGCAGGCGATCCATGATCGCGCCGGTCCGATCGGTGCTGCCGTCGTCGAACAGCAGGAGTTCGTAGTCGCTGAAGCGGTCACCCAGGGCGCCGATGGTCTGCTGGACCGCCGCCTCGATGTTGGCCTCCTCGTTCAAGGCCGGAATGACGACGGAGAGGGTCGGCTTCACGGCCCCTAGATGAAGTCGAGGTGCTGTGGCGCCGCACCCGCCGGCGTCTGCAAGACATGCAGTCCCTTGCGATAGCCGTCGAGTGCTTCGTTCACCTTGTGCTGGAGGCAGAGCGTCCCGCACATCTTCTGCGCATTGAACTCCGGCGAGGCGAGGTAGCTCATCACCTCCCAGTAGCGATCGGAGGCCCAGATGTCCTTGAAGCGCTGCTCGCAGATGTTCCCGATGTGGAGCTTCTTGTAGCGTTCGTTGAACAGCATCCCGCAGGGCGCGATCAGGCCCGACCCGGAGATCTGGAGCATGAACGGCGCCCCGTAGCAGCGCTGGTAGCTGCGCGTCCCCTTGGCCTCGATCTTCGACCACTTCACGCGCACCTGGTACTCGGCGTCGGTGAGCGCCTCGGCTTCTTTCAGCGTATCGACCAGCTGATCGTAAGCGCCGTAGTCCACACCCAGCGTGCCGTCCTCGTCATCGCTGCAATGCTTGATGATGAGATAATCGGGGCGCAGTTCCTTGCCCAGCTTCGCCAGCGGCATGATCTGATCGCCGTAGCGTGGGTCCAGCACCATCTGCAGGCCGATGGTCACAGGAAGCTTGTGCTGACGCTTGATCTCCACGGCGTCGCGGATGTTCTGGATCACCCGGTCGAACCACTCTTCGCGCACACCCATGATCTCGGCGTAGCGCTTGCGCTCCCCGCCCGAGATGTTGATGCGCAGGTACGTCAGGTGCGGCAGCACCTCCTCCAGCTTGCGCTTGTTGAAGATGAAGCCGTTGGTGCCGCAGGCCATGGAAAGGCCGCGCTCGCTTCCGTGCACCACCGAGTGCACGAACACCGGCGAGATGGTGCTCTCGCCGTCGGACACCAGGCTGATCCCCTTGACGCCGATCTCCGCGGCGTCATCGAGGAAGTTGGTGATCACCTCCTTGGTGATCGTCTGTCCGTCGTTCTCCTGCAACATCGCGTAGCAGAAGTGGCAGGCGTAGTTGCAGGCGCGGGTCAGCGCCATGTCGATCGTGATCGGTGCGATCCGCTCGCCGCGCTCCCAGGCCTGCACGCGGTCCATGTGCCAGGCGATCTTGGTGCCGTCGAGGATCAGCTGTGTGTGATCGTCCATCTAACCCTACAGTCGGCGTAACTTGTTCTTATCACGCAGCTCTTCCTGATAGATGTGAATCGTCGGGTCCAGGTTCTGCTTGAGATGTTGCTCGAGCTTCATCATCAGCTGGGCCTTGCCTTCGGGCGCCAGCGCATCGGAAAACTCAACAACGACGCGAACGTTCTTGTCCAGACGCTGGCAGCGGATATCCCCCGCCATCAGCCCACATTGTGCGGCCACGTCGTCCATGGCGGTCTGCAGCCGTTGCAGCCGTTCGCCGTGCGTCAGCGTCTTCCAGCCGGGCGATGGGTCCGGTTCCCAGCGGCTGTCCACCTCCGCATACCCGGTTTGCTGTCGGTACGCCAGCAAGAGGCCGCGCACGGCCACCACCAGCGGCCTCAGCGGGGGGAATGCCGCCTCGGGCGTGACGATGCCCGGCACGGCACGCGGCTGCGTGCGATCGCGCAACGCCAGCTCCAGCCGCAGCACCCCGTGATACGCGGCCTCGAGGATCGGCTTGTCCTCGATCGACGCGCAGAGCGCTCCCGCCAGCATCGATCCACGATGCCGGGCGCGCCGGATGACGTGAGTCGTGGGATCGACGAGCGCCTGCACTTCGCCGCCCTGGACCAGCACCAGACCCTCCTCCTCGACGAGGATCCCCTCGTGGGTCGGTTGCAACCTGGCCACTGCCGCCTTGTAGGCGTCCTCGCTCGGCCTGCCCACTGGCTGCTCGGCCCGCTCGAGCCGTGCTTCACGCGCGTCGCGGGCGAGGCGAGCCCTCTCGGCACGCGCCCGCGCTTCGGACCTGACCTCGCCTGTGCCCGCCCCGAACGTCACCGTCAGGGCCACCCCTTCGCCCTCGATGGCGGTCGTCACCTCTCCGAGCGGCCGCGCCAGCTCCGTGAGCCGCGTGAGCGCTCCCGCGGTCTTCTTGCCGAGCACGATGGTCACCGACGGCAGCCCACCGGTCTGCGCCGCCTCGATCATGGCGAGGATGCTCTTCTCCGGCTGCGGATCGGGTACCCACAGGTCCAGGAATCCGGCGCCGCCGCGGAATCCGCGCAGGTCGGTGGTCAGGCGCGCCTCGTAGGCTTCGACGACAGCTTCGTAGTCGACCCGCTCGCTCATGTCTTGCCGAAGAACTCACGGACCTGGGTGATGGTGTAGGCGATCTCCTGGTCGGTCAGGTAGGGGTGAGCGGGCAGGGTGATCACCTGCTCGGCGTCGGCCTCGGCGTTCGGGAAGTCCCCGCGCTGGTAGCCGAGATGTGCCGCCGCCTTCTGCAGATGCACCGGGATCGGGTAGTGGATCTTCGCCTCGACGCCGCGCGCGTTCAGGAACTGGTGCAGCTCGTCGCGGCGCCGCACGCGCACGATGTACAGGTGGAAGACATGACGTACGCCGGGCCGCCGCCGGGGCACGCGCAGCTCGGGCGCCAGATCGGCGAAGGCCTCGTCGTACCGGCGGGCGAACTCGATCCGTCGCTCGGTGCGGGCCGGCACGTCGCCCACCAGCCGGTTGGCGATCACCGCCTGCATGGTGTCGAGCCGCGAGTTGTGCCCGAAGATCTCCACCTCGTCGCGCGTGGCCAGACCGTGGTTGCGGTAGAGGCGCAGCTTGCGCGCCAGCTCGTCGTCGCGGGTGACGATGAGGCCGCCGTCCGACCAGACGTTCAGGTTCTTCAGCGGGTGCAGACTGAAGCCGGCCGTCGCCCCCCAGCTGCCCACCGGCTTGCCGTCGATGGCGCCATAGATGGCCTGACAGGCGTCCTCGACCACCAGCAGCTTCCGCCGGCGGGCGATCTCGGCGATGGCCGGCATGTCCGCCACGTTCCCCGTGTAGTGCACCGGCAGGATCGCCTTGGTGCGCGGCGTGATCGCCGCTTCGATCTTCGCCGGGTCGATGACGAAGCCGTCTTCGCTGTCGACGAACACCGGTCGTGCGCCCGTCATGGCGATGGCGCCGACGGTGGCGATGAAGGTGTTCGGGGTGGTGATCACCTCGTCGCCGGCGCCGACGCCGTGGATCTTCAGCGAGAGGATCAGCGCATCGGTGCCGCTGGCGACGCCTATGGCGTGCGGCATCCCCGACAGCTCGGCGAAGCGACGCTCGAACTCGACCAGCGGCTTGCCCAGCGTGAAATCGCCCGTGGGAATGAAGGCGCGCAGGTCGGCCAGGAAGGCGTCGAGGTCGGCGAACTGACGGTCGAGGTACGAGAACGGAACGCGCATCATTCGTGTGGGCTCCTGGGAACCCTCTCAGGGTTCCCATCACCAAAAAACTCCCGGATGGAGCGGACGACGTGAGCGAGCTGCTCGGGGCGTAGCTCGGGATAGATCGGCAGGCTGAGGATCCGGGCCGACTGGCGCTCGGTGATCGGGAAGCTGCCGGGCCCGCAGCCCAGCGACTCGGCTGCCTTGTTGAGATGGATAGGCGTCGGGTAATGGATCGAGGTGCCGATCCCGCGGGCCTGCAGGTGCTCCTTGAGTGCGTCGCGCCGCTCCGATTGGATCACGAAGGTGTGATAGACGGCGTGCTCCTCGGGCCCGTCGACGGGCACCTGGACCGCGCCGGCCAACTCGTGCCGGTAAAAGGAGGCGTTCACCCGCCGCGCCTCGGTCCAGCGGTCCAGATGACGCAGCTTCACCAGCAGCATCGCCGCCTGGATGGTGTCGAGGCGCGAGTTCACCGCCCACATCCTGGCGTCGTCGCGGGTGCGCAGGCCATTGTTGCGCAGCAGGCGCAGGTGCTCGGCAAGCTCCGGATCGTCCGTCGTCGCCACGCCGCCGTCGCCGCACGCGCTCAGCGTCTTGAGCGGGTGGAGGCTGAAGCAGCCGATGCTTCCCAGGCTGCCGACCCGCCGCCCGCGCAACTCTGCCCCGACCGCCTGCGCGGCGTCCTCGACCACCGCCAGGCCGTGGCGCTTCGCGATGGCTCCGATCTCCTCCATTGCCGCTGGCCGGCCGGTCAGGTGCACCGGCAGGATCGCCTTCGTTCGTGAGGTGATGGCAGCCTCGATCTTGCCGGGATCGATGTTCAGGTCATCGCGGACGTCGACGAACACCGGCCTGGCCCCGGCCAGCGCGATGGCGCTGGCGCTGGCGATGAAAGAGTTGGGCGCGGTGATCACCTCGTCACGGGGTCCGACACCCAGGGCCCGCAGCGCCAGCACCAGAGCGTCTGCGCCCGAGCCGACACCGACCGCGAAGCGCGTTCCGCTCACCTTGGCGAACGCCGCTTCGAACTCCTCGACCTCCCTCCCCAGAACGAACTCGCCGCGGTCGATCACCCGGCTCACCGCCTCCAGCAATTCGGCTTTCAGTGGCGCGTGCTGCCCCGCGATGTCCACGTAGGGGACAGACAGCATCAGAACGGCCCGGTGAAGCGGCTGTCGGGCACATCCAGCGGTGTGGATGGCTCTGGCGGCAGCACGAGATCCTTCTTGCCCAGCGCCGCGCCCGCCGCCAGCACCATGTCGATGGCCCGCGGGTAGCACAGCTTCGCCAGCGCCGGCGTGCTGGGCGTCGGCACGTCGGCCAGCGCCAGCCGCTGCGGCGGGCTCTTCAGCCGGTCGAAGCATTGCTCGGCTGCCAGGGCGACGATCTCTCCGGCGAAGCCACCGGTCTTCCAGCCGGTATCCCCGACGATCAGGTGCCCCGTCTTGCGCACCGATCCCAGGATGGTGTCTTCATCGATCGGCCTCAGTGACCGGATGTCCACCACCTCGGCGTCGATGCCCGCCTGGGCCAGGCAATCCGCCGCCTGCAGCGCCTCGACCAGCATGTGGGACACCACGGCGAAGGTGATGTCCTTGCCCGGCCGCACGACCCGCGCTTTGCCCAGCGGCACCCGGTAGATGTCCTCCGGTACCGGCCCAAACGTATTGTGCAGCCAGCGGTGCTCGAGATAAATGACCGGGTTGTCGTCCTCGATGGCCGACACCATCAGCCCCTTGGCGTCGTAAGGCGTCGCCGGCATCACCACCTTCAGCCCCGGCACGTGCGCGAACCAGGCCTGCAGGCTCTGCGAGTGTTGCGGCCCCTGGCCCCAGCCGCGGCCGATGATCAGGCGAATCACCATCGGGCAGCGTCCCTTGCCGGCGAACATGTAGTGCCACTTCGCGGCCTGGTTCACGATCTGCTCCATCGCAAGCAGCGCGAAGTCGACCCGCTGGTGACACATCACCGGCCGCATGCCGACGAGCGCGCTGCCGACGGCGATGCCGGTCATGCCATTCTCGGCGGTCGGCATGTCCATCACCCGCTCGGGGCCATACTTGTCGGCGAGGCCCAGGGTGCTGCCGAAGATTCCTTTGGGATCGGGCACCCCCAGGCCCATCAGGTACACCGTCGGGTCTTTCGCCATGGAGACGTCCAGGGCCTCGCGGATCGCCTCGACGTACTTGAGTGTCCGGCTCATGCGTAGACGCCCTCCCGGAGCTTCTCCTCGCCGGGGAACGGGCTCTTCTTGGCGAACGCAACGGCGTCCTCGCACTCGGCCGCGACCTGCGTGGCCATGGCGTCGAGGTCCGCGCGTGTGGCGATCGCCTCGTCGAGGAGGCGGCGCTCGAGGCGCGGCAGCGGGTCGCGGCGTTTCCATTCCTCGAACTCGGCGGGCGTTCGGTAGCCGATGTCGTTGTCGTAGTTCGGTCCACAGTGTTCGCGCCACCGATAGGTGACGAGCTCGAGGAACGTCGGGCCACCGCCCGCGCGCGCCTTGTCCACGGCGGCGGCGGCGCGTTCCTGGACGGCGACGGCGTCGTTGCCGTCTCCTTTCCAGGTCTCGAGGCCGTAGCCTGCAGCCAGCCGGTACACCTCGCGTCCCTCGGGCTGACGCACGGACAGCGGCGAGTAGACGGAGAAGAAGTTGTTCTCGCAGATGAACACCACAGGCAGCTTGCGGAGCACGGCGTAGTTCATCGCCTCGTGGTACACGCCCTCCTCGGTGGCGCCCTCGCCGAAGTAGGCGATGGTGACCCGCTTTTCGCCGCGCATGCGCGAAGCGAGCGCGGTTCCGACGGCGATGGGGATGGTGCTGCCGACGATCGGCACCGCCCCGATGAAGCCCACGGAAGGGTCGACCAGGTGCATGGAGCCGCCCTTGCCTTCGCAGCAGCCGGTCACGCGGCCGTACAGCTCGGCCAGCATCGCCCGCAGGTTGCCCCCTCGGGCGATGTAGTGGGCGTGGGCGCGGTGGCCCGACAGAACGTAGTCCTCGGGTGCGAGCGCCGCCGACACGCCCGCCGCCACACCCTCCTGGCCCACCGACAGGTGAACCGGGCAGCGCATCTCCTGCTCCCCGTAGAGCGCCGCGATCCGCTCCTCCACGACGCGCACACGGAGCATGTCCAGGTAGAGGCGCCGCAGCAGCTCGGGCGTGGGCATCCGATGGATCACCATCGTCAGGAAGGAAACATAGCTTAATTCGGGAGGTTAGATATAAGCCCAGCATGGACAGGCGAACCGTCGTCAAGGCCCCGATCCTCGCGCTCGCAGCCGGGTGCGCGCACCGTCAGACCGGCAGCAGCGGCCTGCCGCTTCGCTACGGTGTGGCGGCTTTCGACAAGGCCGATCCCTGGGCGGAGATCGGCAACCTCAAAGGCTGGGGCTTCGACTACGCCGAGCCGGCGCTGTCCAAGGCGGCCACCTTGTCGGATGGCGATCTGGCGGCGCTGAAGGAGCGCGTCGCAAAAGCCAGCAGCCACGTCGAGACGATGAACTGGTTCTTCCCCGGGGGTGACATCAAGGTGACCGGGCCCGACGTCGACCAGGCCAAGGTTCGGGCCTACGTCGAACGCGCCCTGGGCATCGCCGAGCACTTCGGCGCCAAGGTGATTGTCTTCGGCAGCCCGGGCGCCCGCAGCTACCCCAAGGACTTCCCCCGCGACCGCGCCTGGGAACAGCTGAAGGACTTGCTGAATCTCTGCGCCGACGTCATCGAGCAGCACCGCTACCACATGGTCATCGGCATCGAGCACCTGCGGAAGCCCGAGACCAACATCGTCAACACCGTCGCCGAGGCGTTGCAACTGGCGCGCGAGGTGAACCGGACGCCGATCCGGATCATCGTCGACTTCTATCACCTGACCTTCGAGAACGAGGACCCCGACGTGGTCTTGCAGGGCAAGGACATGATCGTTCACACGCAGATCGCCGATCCGAAGCAGCGCCTGTACCCGAAGGTCGACGACGATCCGCGCTACCGGCGTTTCTTCGAGAACCTGCGCAAGATCGGCTACCAGGGCCGCATCAGCATCGAGGCCATTCCCAAGATCCTATCCGACGACGCCCCGGCCAGCCTGGCCTTCCTGAAGTCCGTGGCTTCTGCTAGCGTCGGCGCCCCATGAAAAAGATTCGCGCGGGCATCATCGGCAGCGGAATGATGGGTCCCATCCACACCGAGGCGCTGCGTCGCCTGGGCTACGTCGAGGTGGTCGCCATGGCCGAGGCGAACCAGGAGCTGGCGAGCGCCAAGTCCGAGCAGCTCCACATCCCGAAGGGCTACGGCGACTACCGCGATCTGATCAAGGATCCGGACGTGGACGTGGTGCACAACTGCACCCCGAACGCCGTGCACTTCGAGGTGTCGAAGGCGATCCTCGCCGCCGGCAAGCACTGCGTCTCGGAGAAGCCGCTCGCAAGAACGTCCAAGGAATCGAAGGAGCTGGTGGATCTGGCGGCGAAGGCCGGCGTGGTGAACGCCATCCACTTCAACTACCGGAATTACCCGCTCGTGCAGCACATGCGGGCGATGGTGAAAGCGGGCGAGCTCGGGCGGCTGTTCCTGATGCACGGGTCGTACCTCCAGGACTGGCTGATCCTCGACACCGACTACAACTGGCGGGTCGACGCCGCGGCGGGCGGCGATTCGCGCGCCGTCGGCGACATCGGCAGCCACTGGTTCGACATCGTGCAGTTCATCACCGGCGATCCGGTGGTCGAGGTGATGGCGGACCTGGTCGTCGTCCACAAGACGCGCAAGAAGCCCAAGCGGCCGATCGAGACTTTCGCCGGCAAGATGATGACCGCCGATGACTACGTCGATGTGCCGGTGAACACCGAGGACGGCGCCACCATCCTCTTTCGCACGAAGAGCGGCGCGCAGGGCTCGTGCGTGGTCAGCCAGGTGTCGGCGGGCCGCAAGAACCGCCTGTCGTTCGAGCTCGACTATCAGAAGGGCGCCCTCGAGTGGGACCAGGAGGAGCCGAACACCCTGTGGATCGGGCGGCGCGAGAAGGCGAACGAAAGCCTGATCAAGGACGCCTCGCTGATGAGCCCCGAAGTGCGCCCGTTCTCGCACTATCCGGGCGGGCACCCCGAGGGTTACTCCGAGGGACCGTACAATTTGTTTCAGAACGTGTACGGACACATCGCGTCGGGCGCCAAGGGCAAGCCGACCTTCTCGACGTTCCAGGACGGCCACAACGAGATGGCCATCTGCGACGCGATTCTCGACAGCAGCAAGAACCGCAGCTGGACCAAGGTGGCGTACTAGCCACCCCGGCACCACCTCCCTGACGAGGGGTGATGGCGAGGGCGGCGAGTCGGCAGCTGAGTCCGGAGGTCCGCAGGCCTCAGGTGACCTTCAAGACGGTGGTCACCGTCTGCATGGGGGTGCTGCTGGTGCTGGCCGCGGTGGTGGCGGTCACGCACTCCGTGGTCACCGTCACGCTCACCGCGATCTCGCTGCTGCTGGCGGTGGCGCTGGATCACCCGGTGCGCTGGCTCGAACGCCATAGCTGGCGCCGCGGGCTTGCGGTGACGGTCGTGGTCCTCGGCCTGCTGCTGGTGCTCACGGCCTTCGCTTTCCTGCTGATCCCGACGGCGGTGGCGCAGGCCAAGGCGCTGATCGCCGCGGCGCCCGACCTTCTGCGCAAGGCTCAGGGGAGCCGGTGGTTCCAGGTTCTCGATCAACACATCCACTTCAACAAGATGGTGACCAGCCCGGAGAGGACCATTGCCGACGTGCTGATGGGGGCAGCCACCCCGGTCCTGACCGCGGTTGGCAGCGTGCTCAGTTTCATCGGGTCTGCCGTGGCCACGCTCTTCGCGACGGTGTTCATGTTGATCTTCGGCGGCCAGCTGGTCGGCGGGGCGCTCGACGAGGCGCGCCCCGAGCGCCGCTCCACCTATGCGTCGGTGCTGGAGAAGATCCGGGCCTCGATGGGCGGATACCTCGGGGGCCTGACGCTGGTCTGCATCATCAACGCCACGCTCACCACTTTGTTCCTGGCGTTCCTGCGTGTGCCGTTCTTCCTGCCGCTCGGCATCCTCAGCGGGTTCTCCAGCCTGATCCCGTACGTCGGCCCGGCCGTTTTCGGGACCGGGATCTCGCTGCTGGCCGCGGCCACCGGCGGCCCCTGGCAGGGCGTGATCACCGGCATCTTCTTCGTCGCCTACGGGCAGCTCGAAGGCCAGATCCTGGCGCCGCTGATCTTCCGGCGCACGGTGCACATCAACCCGTTGGTGACGCTGCTCTCGGTGCTGTTCTTCGCCGAGCTCGCGGGTATCATCGGCGCGGTCGTGGCAGTGCCGGCAGTGGCTGTCCTCCAGATCGTCGTGCGCGAGGTATTGAAGGTCCGCCGCGAGCAACTGAAGCTGCAGCGGAGCGTTGCTCCGCGATCCGACGCCGTACCCCAACCCGCCTGATGATGATCGCGCTTCTCCTCGCGCTGGTGATTGGCGGCATCCTGGGGTTCGTCGGATCAGTCCCGATCACCGGCCCCGTGGCCGTCCTCGTCTCCGAGCGCGGGCTATCCAATCGGTCGCGCGAGGGGATCCGGATCGCCATCGGCGCCGCCGCCATCGAGGGCGTCTACGCGTGCCTGGCCTTCTGGGGGATCGGTACCGTCATCAAGGAGTTCCCCGCGGTGGTACCCGTCTCGCGCCTCCTGGTCGGCGTGGTCCTGCTGATCATCGGCGCGTACTTCGTGCGCAAGTCCGGCCGTGCCGAGATGGCCAGCGCCGGGGGCGGTGGCCGCCGGCGCGGGATGCTCCTTGGTGCAAGCGTGACCGCCATCAACCCCAGCATCCTCATCACCTGGACGGTGGTGGTGACGGCGGTGCATGCGCTGGGCGTGCTCGGTGCGACGCTCATGGATGCGATTCTGTTCGGCGCCGGCACCGCGCTGGGAATCATGGCCTGGTTCGCCGTGCTCCTGCACGTGCTGCGGAAGATCCGGCACCGGATCAGCAGCGAAACCTTCAGGCGGGTCGTCGGCGCCGCGGGGTGGCTCATCGCCGGGGGTGGTGCGGCGATGATGATCCGCGGCCTGATCTCGCTGATCTAGACCAGCACTTCGTCGGCGCGGCGCAGGTACTTCTCGATGTCCACGCCGTTCGGGCAGGCGCGCGCGGCGGCCATCAGGTTCACACCTTCGAGGCGCCGTGCCTCGGCCGGCAGCTTGCGGTAAAGCTCGCGCGCCAGCTCGGTCTGGCCGTAGACGTCGTGGTACATCAGGTACCGCATCGTCGAGCCGATCTGCAACGGCGCCCCGGACGCAGCGCCACACAGGTGATCACACCCGTCGCAGGCCAGGTGGCGAGTGTCGGCGGCGAACTTGTGCAGCTCGTGCATCTCGGCCTGTGTCAGCTTGGTCTTGTCCACCGCTGCGCCGATGTTGTCGTGCACCTTGTCCAGCGAGTCCATGGCTGAGACCGCGGCGCTGATCCGATCGTCGTTCCAGACCGCCTTCAGCACCGACTGGTACTTGTTCCACTTGCCGGTGAACTTCTGCCACTTGTCCTCGAACGACACCGCCGAGCCCTGGGTCTTCATGGCGATGAGGCCGACGTTCGCCTTGTGGGCCTTGTCGATGGCGGCGTTCAGCTCGGTGTTGCCATATTGCCGGAAGTTGTAGCGGAACATCACCGCGTCCACCCAGGGCGTGGCCGCCGCCGTCTCCAGGAGCGGCGCCACGTTGCCGTGGTGACATGAGAACCCGAAGAAGCGGAGTTTCTTCTCCTTCTTCAACCGGGTCACCACCGCCTTCAGGTCATCGCTGAGGTACTTCGGATCCTGCAACATGTGCAGGAAATACATGTCGACGTACGAGGTCTTGAGCTTCTCCAGGCTCTCGTTCAGCGTGGCCTCGAACGCCTTCGGATCGTGCTCGTCGCTCTTCGAGGTGATCCAGTACTTCGATCGCACGCCGAGGCGGGCCAGGAAGGCGCCCACCGCTGGCTCGCACATCCCGCCCGAGTAACAGTCAGCGGCGTCGATGTAGTTCACGCCGTACTTCAGGCACTCGGCCAGCTTGGGATCGAAGCGCGGATCCAGTGCCAGCGAGCCGCCCATCAGCAGGATCGGGATCTTCTCGCCGGTCTTGCCCAGCACGCGCCGGGGCACCTGCAGCGGCGCCGCCTGCAACGTGCGTGGGCCGACACCGAGAGCGGTTCCGAGAATCAGTGTGTCTCGTCGAGAAATTTTCATGCGCCCTCTTTCTTCTTGTGGCTACCGAGCAGGAGCGAACGATCCTTCGAGCGCGACTCGCCGACCGCCGTGACATACACCGCCGGGTCGTCCAGCACCGGGCACTCGCGCTCGCAGATGCCGCAGCCGATGCACAGCTCCGGCCGCATGTACGGCTTGGTCAAGGTCACCTTGTTGCCGTCCCACCGGGTGATCTCTTCCTTGTAGACGCCGATCGCCTTGGGGCTGGTCGGGCAAACCTCCTCGCACACCACGCACGGGGTCTGCATCGACCAGGGCAGGCAGCGCCCCTGGTTGAAGAACGCGGTGCCGAGCCGGATCGGCCCCTGGTCGACGTACTTGCCCAGGCCCAGCTTCTGAGCCAGCGAGATCTTCTGGATGGCGCCCGTCGGGCAGACCTCGCTGCACAGCGTGCAGTTCAGCTGGCAAAAGCCGGTCTTGAAGTCCATCACCGGCGTCCAGAGCCCCTCGAGCCCGCCCTCGGCCATCCCCGACGGCTGCAGCACATTGGTCGGGCAGACGTTGATGCACTGGTCGCACTTGATGCAGCGTTCGAGGAACTCGGTCTCGGCGACAGAGCCCGGTGGCCGGATGTTCTTGTGGTTGAAGCTGCGCTTGTTCACCGCTTTCGAGTAGCGCATGAACGGATAGGTGAGGAGGCCCGCCACCGCCGCCAGCGCCCAGCGCCGCCGTGGCACCGCCGGCGCCGCGATCTCGGTCTCGGGGATCCGCGAGATCACCTTCTTGCCGAACAGGGTCGCCGTCCCGTCCTTGATCGATCCGATGGCCCGCTTCGCCCAGATGGCCGGCACGAAGCGGAACTTCAACGCGTCCTCGGGGCAGTCGTCGATGCAGTTGAAGCAGACGAAGCACTCGCTCTTGCGCAGCGCCGCCTGCGGATCGGAGGCGCCCTCGCAGTGCTTGAGGCACAGGTTGCAGTCGGTGCACTTGGTCAGATCGCGGTCGATGCGCCAGAAGGCGAAGCGCGACAGCACGCCCAGGAACGCGCCGAGCGGGCAGAGCACCCGGCAGAAGAAGCGCGGGATCACCAGGTTCATGCCGACCAGCACCACCAGCATGATCCCCACGAACCAGGCGGCGTTGAACATGCGGTGGTCGTTGATGCCCGGCGAGGCCGCCAGGAAATCCAGCTGCACCGGCAAGGCCGCGTCCCAGCCCGGCTTGATGGCCACGGCGAATGTCCGGACCAGCAGGCAGATCGGATCCAGCAGGCCGATCTGCAAGGAACCCATCGCCGCGAGCACCAGGAAGATCGTCAGCCCGAAGTACTTCAGCTGGAACACCGGGCGGTAGGCGTTCGCCTCGATGTTGTTCCGGTTCTTCCGGATGTTGAAGATCCAGCCGATGAAGTTGTGGAGCGTGCCGTAGGGGCAGATCCAGCCGCAGAAGACCCGGCCCAGAAGCAGCGTCGGTACCAGCAGCCACATCGCCCGCCACAGCCAGCGGTAGACGGTGCCGGTCGACAGCGCCGTGGCGAAGGTGACCAGCGGGTCGATCTCCAGGAACAACGAGACCGGGTAGCCCTTGAGGCGCGAGAACCAGGTGCACCACAACAGGAAGACGAACAGGCCGAAGAAGAACGCCTGGGTCACGACGCGCCAGTTGGTGATGCGCAAGGCGCGCGCGTACCAGGGCGAGCCGTCGCGGTTCCTGGCGACGATCTTCAGCAGCTTTTCTCGGCTGATCAGCTTCGGCTTAGCCGCCAACCTGAATCTCCTTGATGTGGCGGCCCTTGTAGTTGGGATCGCCGGTCTTCCGCGCCGCCGCCTTCGCGAAGTAGGCGGGCAGGTTCTCTTCCTTGCGCTCGAGCAACTCGGCCCAGCCGAAAGCATCCGCCGCCAGCGAGTCAGTGGAGGCGACGATGGTCTGCCCCGCCTTGACGTCGCTGAGGCTTCCGCCCGTGGGGCCGCTGCGGAACAGCACGCGGCTGCCGTCCAGCAGCACGAACGTCGGCCGGATCATCAGCGCCAGGTCGGCGATGATGCCGTGGATGTCCTGGTGGAACTGATTCCGCCGTCCGCCCAGGAGGCCGTACCAGTTCTTGGTGGTCATCGACGCGCGGCACAGGTTGTGATCCTTCACCGGCGACACGCCGATCACCTTGTTGACGCCCTGGAACGGCCGCCAGAAGAACGGCCACTTCTCGATCCAGGTCGCGCCCGGCACGTTCAGCGTCTGGAACTCGCCCGGCGAGGGCAGGTAGACCCGCGCGCCCGCGGTCACCGCGGCCTGCTGGATGCCGCTGCGCACGAAGCAGCTCTGCGGCGACTCGATCGGGTTGTCGGCGACGCGGATCTCGGAGGCGCCCCCTTCGCGCACCAGATGGATTAGCGCCGTCAATATCTCGGGGTGCGTGGTCGCCCCCAGCACGGCCGGCCGCTCGAAAGCGACGTTCGGCTTGATGAGCACGACGTCGCCGCGCTGGACGAACCTTCCTATGCCGCCGATGGCATCCACTGCCGCCCGCACCATCGCCGCCACGCGCGTCCCGCGGGCCACGCCCATGTGCGGCAGCACGGTCGAGGCCGCGACCGCATACCCGTTCTGCGGCAGCCGCAGGGTGGGCGTCTGCGGCTTGCCCCGTTCGCCGTCCAGATCCTTCAGCGAACCCGGCCAGGTCGCGGGCGCGATGCTGACGTAGCCAGCACCCACCGTGGCCGCCCCGACGACCGCCGCCTGCTTCAGGAACTGCCGTCTTTCCTGCGCGCGCAGCGCGTCGTGGTCAGTGGACATCCGAGCCTCCTTCTTCCGCCGCCTTCTCCCCTACCGCCGGCCGAGCCCGATCCTTGAGATCTTGCGGAGCTTTCGCCACCGCATCCCGCAGCTTACCCAGTTCCTCGGCCGCCATCTCCTTGTTTGCGGCCCCCCGGACGCCGATCAGGAACCGGTCGACCGGCCCCACGCCCGAGAACAGGCCCAAGAACTGGTCTTTGACCAGGGTGATCTTGTCTGCTTTGCCCCCGGGTGTACCCAGTTCACTGAACGATTTATGTAATCTTTCCGCGGTCTTCTTGGCCGTGGCGGCGTCCGGCTGGGCATTGATGAAAAGCTCCAGATCGCTGTCCTTGCCGAGTGGGCGCACCGTCCACATGTCGCGGGCGAACGACAGCGAGAAGGCGTTCTCGGGGAAGTAGGCGATCTTGCTCGGGTCGATGCCCATCTGCCCCACGAACAGTCCGTAGGCCCAGGGCAACGGCTCGCCCTTGACCCCGGCCACCAGGGTCTCCTTGAGCCCCCGCAGTTTCTCGGTCACCACAGGGCCCTCGTCCGAGCCGATGACCCGGATGTAGTAGGGACCGCGCGCCAGATAGAGCGCGTTGCGATCGAAGTGGTGGAGCCCCGTGTCCGTCACCTCGGGCTTGATGGTCGGCGCGCGCTCGCCGCTGTAGGCACCGAGCGCGTTCGCCGTGGCACCCATGTCGTACATCTCCACGTCGACGGTGACCTGCGCGTCCTTCTCGTTCAGCACCACCACGTTGAACAGGCGCTTGAACCCGAAGCCCTTGAAGTAGTCGGCTCGGCCGTTGATCTTGACGTACAGGTTCTCGGCGTCGAACTGCGCCACCTTGTCCTCGCGCCAACCGGCGGCGGCCAGATCCTTCGGGAGCGGACCACGGTCGGCGCCACCGGCTGCGACCGCGCCAGGCACCACCGCCACTTTCAGCAACTCGGCGCCGTCAGCGAACAGTTCGGGGTCCAGCGGGTTGCGCGACCTCCACATCACCCAGGCGGTGATGAGCAGCATCACCGCGCCGCAGGCCAGCCCCCAGCGCACCTCCGTGATGGAGTACTTCCGCCGGTAGTGGCGAAAGCCGTCCTTCACGAACAGCCGATCCTCTTCCTTGCCGTCCGCCATGGCGAAGCGGCGATTATAGGCGCTACTCGGGCCTAAAAAGGGCTCTTTCCGCGTAAGATGGACCTCATGTCGGAGCTGGCGCAGCGGTGGCGCCGCTCGGTCGTCACCCTCGCGGATGTGTTGCTGCGCGTCGCGTACGCCCGCAACGAGGTTCTGACCGGGGCCCCCGGCGAGGTCGCGGCGGCGCTGGAGGAGATTTGTGCCGCATCCGCGCGAGGCCAGCGCCTCGACCGCGAGGTGATGGCCACGATGGTCGCGGTGCTGGCCGCGGGCCAACTCGGTGCCCGCGTCGATGAGCTGCGCCTGGCTGCCCAATCCCATGGCTTGCCGCTGCTCACCCGCCTGTTGCGGCGCTCGCCCACTGCGGAGATCGACGTACACCCCAATCCTCCCGTTGCCACCCAGAACGGCCGGGCACTGTCGCTGGGCGAGCGGAAGTCGCTGGCGCGGAAGCCGTCACGCCGCGCCCTCGACATCCTGATGCTGGACCCGAACCCGACGGTGATAGCCCAGCTGCTGGCCAACCCGCGCATGACCGAGGACGACGTGATCCGCATCGCCGCGCGCCGCCCCGGCCGGCCCGAGGTTCTGGCCGCGGTGGCCCGTCACCCGAAGTGGCTGCTGCGCTCGCGCGTGCGTCGCGCGCTGATCCGCAACCCCGCGACGCCGCCCGAGGTCGCGCTGCCTCTGGTGCGGCTACTGCTGCGCCCCGAGCTCACGGAGATGGCGCAGGAACCGGACGTGCCGCCGGCCGTGCGGCAGGCAGCGGCCGAGCTGCTGAAGGGCTGATGCAGCCACATCGCTCGAAGGCCAGCAGGTGCTGCCAGGGCAGACTGTCGACCTGTTCCTTGAGGCAGAAGCCGACGGCCGCCAGCTCGTCCGTCACCTCGGCCATGGTCATCTTGTGTTCGGGGCGGATCGGCACCTTCTGGTCCTCGCCGCGAAACTCGACGAGCACGAGGCGCCCCTTCGGCTTGAGCGCCCGGCGGATGTCGGCGAGGAACCGCTCTGGCTTCGACAGCTCGTGGTACACGTCGACCATCATCGCCAGGTCGATCGCCCCCGTGGGCAAACCGCTCACCTCGTCCGATGACAGGACCGTCGTGACGTTGCCCAGGCCGCGTTCGCGCACGTTCTCTTCGAGGCTTCGCAGCATCTCGGGCTGGATGTCCGTGGCGTAGACCCGCCCGGGCTTCACCAGCGGCGCCATCCGCCAGACGTGATAGCCGACACCGGCGCCGATGTCCGCGACCGTCATGCCAGGCCGCAGCCCGAGCGCTTCGATCATCTTTTCCGGTTGCTCCTCGGCGATCCGCTCTGGCCGCGTGAGCCAGTCGGCGCCGCGGTAACTCATCGTCGGCGCTGGCGTACGCTGCCGAACGAAGGCAGGGCGGGGCGCTTCCACACAGACCGCCGCCGCCGGGGCCGCGACCACGGGCGACGCGGGCGTTCGGCAGGTGAGTACCAGCAACCAGATGGGTGAAAACCGCGCCACGCCTGGCGCGGATTATGACACCGGGCTACGCTCGACGGCCATGACGACCTTCAGCCTGACGCTGTCGCTGTGGATGGCCGCCGCCTCCGGCCGCCTGGCGCCGCCCCTGGCCAAGGAGATGGCCGACGCCGTGCTGGCGGTCGACAAGGCGCTCGGCCTCGAGAGCTGGGCCTCGCACGGGGTCAAGTCCTGCGTCGACCGCGGCGGCGCCGACAACCCGGCCAAGGAGGTCAGCGTCGAGGAGGCACGCAAGTGTGCCGCCTCCGCCGTGGCCAGCGGATTGCCGGCGCTGGGCAAGTCGTACGTGCTGGCGGTGCTGATGGCCCCGATCGGCCCCGTCACCGTCGTTGCCTTCGGCATCGGGGACGGCGCCGGCTGGGGCGCCTACTCCTGCGATCCTGGTCGCAAGTGCCCGCCCATGAAGATGACGCCGACGAGCAAGTGGGGCAAGCGCCTGGTCGACCGCCAGACCAAGGCGTGCGGCGACGCGACCACGATCTGGTTGCCCGAGAACCAGCGCGCCTGCGCCAAGTGACCCTCTGTCCGCTACTAAGTGGCGAGGAGCCGCATCAGGCGCACCTCCCCGCTTGCCACGAGGATCCTGCGCACCGCAGCGGCGGCGAGAGTCGCGGCCCGGGCTGGGTCCTTGGTGATGGCAAGCGCCTCATCGAACGCGGCGGCCACGAGGTCTCCGAGACGGGCGGCACCTATCTTCTGTGGACGAGATGGCATGGTAGAAATGTAAGCACCGACAGGAGGTAGTCATGCGCACCCTCGGCATCCTGGCGATCTTCGTTCTGGCGTTGTGCGCCATCGGTGAGGGAGCCTATCTGGTGAAGCTGTCGCGGCGGATCGACGTCCTTTCGCGGCCGACGGCGGAATCGGCCGAGGAGCCGGCGCTGACGCCTCGAACGACAGCGACGCGTCCGGCAGCGCCGCGCCGTGAACCGGCCCGCACGCTTCCGGCGTTCGTATCGACGCCACCTCCTTCGAGCTCCGCGCCCGTCGTCACGCTCCACGACGCCCTGGCCACGCCCGAGGGCCGCGAACAGCTCAAAGCCGCGCTGGCGCACATCGAGGAGGAAAAACGCCAGGATTCGCTGGTGAGCCGTGCCGACAGGAACGAGGGGCGCGAGGCGAGGTTCAAGGAGCGGATCACCAAGGGACTCACGTTGAACGGCGAGGAGACGCACAAGCTGGCGGCGCTGTTCACCAACCTGCAGACCCAGCGGCGCCATGTGCTGGAGGAGATGAAGGCCGGGCAGAGGACGTCGCGCCAGGCGGACGACGAGATCGACAAGCTGGAAGACGGATCAGAGGAGCAGGTCAAGGCGATGCTGGGTGAGGAGCGCATGAAGAAGCTGCGCGACCTGGAGCGGCAGGATCGCGACAACCGTCGTCGTGGAGACCAGGCGCCCGCCGTCGCCGCTAAGCCGTGAGGGGCGCGAACCTCGCCGTGAAGTGCCGAAGCACCGACGGTTGCTCGACGATGCGCATACCGCGGAGCTGGGCCCGGCGGCTGCAGACGTCGGCCACCACCTCGACGACATAGTCGACGTGGCTCTGGGTGTAGACGCGACGGGGAAGCGCCAGGCGGACCAGCTCCATCGGGGCTCCGTCGCCCAGCATCACCGAGCCGATCTCGCAACTGCGGATCCCGCCGGCGACGTATAGCTCGCAGGCGAGCGCCTGGCCGGGGTACTGCGACGCCGGGATCTGGGGCAGCAGGGCCTTGGCGTCTATGTAGACGGCGTGACCCCCCGGCGGCTCGACGATCGGGACGCCGGCGGCAGCGATCTTCTCGCCCAGGTAGGCGACGGAACGGATCCGGTAGGTCAGGTAGTCCTCGTCGAGTGCTTCGTAGAGGCCGAGTGCGATCGCCTCGAGGTCGCGTCCCGCGAGGCCGCCGTAGGTCGGGAAGCCCTCGGTCAGGATCAAGAGGTTGCGCATCCGCTCGGCGAGCGCGTCGTCGTTGGCGGCGATGAAGCCTCCCGTGTTGGCGAGGCCGTCCTTCTTCGCGCTCATCGTGCAGCCGTCCGCGAGGCGCAGCATCTCGCGGGCGATGTCGCTGACGGGTCGATCGCCCTGGCCGGGCTCACGCTGCTTGATGAGGAAGGCGTTCTCGGCGAAGCGGCAGGCATCCAGATAGAACGCGACGCCGCGCTCGCGGCACAGTTTCGACACCGCGCGAATGTTGGCCAGCGACACCGGCTGCCCGCCACCCGAGTTGTTGGTGACCGTCAGCATCACCAGGGGGACCTCGCGATCCTGCAGCACGGTCTCGAGGCGCCCGATATCCATGTCGCCCTTGAACGGATGCCGCGACGACGGCACGCGGCCCTCCGGGATCACCAGATCCAGCGCCTCGGCGCCGGTGAATTCGATGTTGGCGCGCGTGGTATCGAAGTGGGTGTTCGACGGCACGACTTGACCCTTCTTCACGGCGCTGCTGAACAGGATCCGCTCGGCGGCGCGTCCCTGATGGGTCGGGATGACGTGGCGGTGGCCGAAGATGTCCTTCACCGCCGCCTCGAAACGGAACCAGCTGCGGCTGCCGGCGTACGCCTCGTCGGCGCGCATCACCCCCGCCCACTGCTCCGCGCTCATGGCGCTGGTGCCGCTGTCGGTGAGCAGATCGATGATGACGTCGTCGGCGCGCAGACCGAAGAGGTTGTGGCCAGCCGCGCGCAGCAGGGCTTGCCGCTCGTCGAGCGTCGTGAGGCGGATCGGCTCCACCACCTTGATGCGGTGGGGCTCGATGATCGTCTTGTAGGGGCTGGGCACGGTCCCGGGAGACTACACCCGGTCGATGACCCATCGAGGCAAGTGCTAGCCGCGGCGCCGGCGGGGCTTACGTTGCATTCATGGCTGGGGAATTGGTGACAGAGACGGTGACGCCGCGGGTCGTCGAGCAGGAGCTGGACGTCACGCGGGATCGGCTGGGCGTGCTCCTCGACGAGCTCAGTCGGCGCAGGCACGACCTCGGGGATATCGGGCACCAGGTGCGCCGGCACATGGTTCCGGTGGCGGTGGCAGCGGGGGTGGTCGGCGCCGCGGTCGCGCTGGCGATCGGGCTGGGCGTGCGCCATCGGCGTGAGCGCAAGCGCCTCCGCACGAAGGCGGGGCATCTGCGGTCCGCGCTCGGACGGATGGTCGCCCATCCCGAGCGGGTGGCGCGGGACAAGCCCAACTTCGGCGCGAAGTTGCTGGTGGCGATCGCCAGCACTGCGGCGACAGTGTTGATCAAACGGCTGGGCGAGCGGGCGATCCCGCCGCGCCGTCAGGCCGCCGAACTCATCGCGGCGTCGCGAAGCTGACCCCGCACGCCGCGAGCTGACGTTCCGCCGTCCCCGCCCAGTCGCGGTTCGCCAGGGGACTGGCGGGACTGGGGTGCAGCATCGTCGCGACCGCCACGCCGTCGAGCGCTTTGCGGGCGCGCGCCGTCGCGAACGCGCCGACGCCGACGACGGTGCGCGGTGCCAGTGCACGCACGACTTTCCGCAGGGCCTCGTCGCAGGCCTCGAACAACGCCGTCTGCTCGCCCGCTGGCAGCTTGTCGGGCGTGAGATTGCGGCCGCTCGCTTCCATGAAGGCGAGCGGGCAGTAGTTGACCACGAAGAATTCCGCGAAGAACTTCTCGGGCGTGCCGAAGCGGTCGCGGGCCCAGCCCCACAGGCGTGAACCGCTCACCTCGCCGCGTGGACAGCCGAGGCCCAGCACGGGCCGCTTCGGATGCTCACGCTCCGGCCGGCCGACCTTCGCCTCGAGCCCCATCCAACCGCGCACGAGGCTGACGTCGCCGAACGGCACGCCGGTCTGCGCCATCCCGAAGGGCCCGGGATTCATGCCGAGCAGCAGGAACTGTTTCGGGCCGGCGCCGTAGCGCCTCAGATACGCCTCGTGCAGTTCGCTGGCGTAGACCAGCGGGTTGTAGACGTGCGTGACCGGCGGGCCGAAGGTCAGCCGGTCGACCTGCCGGCCGAGGTCACGGCTGATCCGGACGAGATCCATCCGCCGGCTTCGTGGCGTCGTCGGCAATCTTCTTGGCTTCGTCTTGCACGCCACCCACGGCCTTCTGGAACCCGCGCAGCGTCTTGCCGAGGCTGTCGCCGAGCTGCGGCAACCGGTTGGCGCCGAAGAGGACGACCGCGACCAGCAGAATCAACATCAACTCGCCCGTGCCGAGGCCAAACATGGCCACCAGCATGACAGAAGGTCAGGCCCCGCGCACCCTTTGGTAGCGACGCACCTCGCGGCGGTACTCGCTGGGGCGCATTTTCTTGAGCCGCAGGAAGAAACGGTTGAAGTGCGAGAGGTTGGGAAAACCTGACGCGCCGGCGATGTCGGCGATGCCGCGCTCGGTCTCCATCAGGAGACGGCAGGCGTGCCCGACGCGCAACTCGTTGAGGTAGCCGGTGAAGGTTTTGCCCGTCGTCCGCCGGAAGTAGCGGCTGAAGGACGACGGGCTCATCCCCAGCACGCGCGCCGCCTGCCCCAGCGGCACCGGTTCCAAGAAACGTTCGTTGACGAACCGGCACACACGATCGATCGGGTGCACGACGTCGGGGCGGAGCTGCGGGACGAAGGTGCGGCTGGAGAGGCCCTCGCACTCGTCGCTGCGGCTGAGTCGATCAAGGATGAGCAACAGCTCGCCGAGCTGGGCCAGAGGCGAGCGCTGGTGGAGCTGGGTCATGCGCTCGCCCACCTCGCGCACCAGGACGCCGCGGAAGTGGATGCCGCGGGCGCTGCGGTCGAGCAGCTCCCGCACGGGGTGGAGTTCGGTGGCGTCGAGGCGCCCGGCACCCAGGAAGTCCTCGGCGAACTGCACCACGACGGCCTCGTGCTTGGTGCCGGCGGGCGCCGGGCTCGAGCACCAGGTGTGCGGAAGGTTTGGCCCCATCAACACCAGATCGCCCGAGTCGTAGTTGTCGATGTGGTCGCCGATGAAGCGGCGGCCCTGGCTGCCGGTGATCAGCGTCAGCTCGTACTCGGGGTGGTAGTGCCAGTAGAACTCGAAGGCGGCATCGGCGCGGCGCAGGAGCCGGAAGAAGCGGCCCTCGTACGTCAGCTTCTGGAACGCCGCCCGCATGGCCCCGAGTATAGGTCAAAATAGTATCGGTCTTAGGCAGGGGGCCGTGTAGGCAGGATCGGCCCTCACCGACTACAAAGGGACATGCGGAAACTGCTGTGGCTGCTGGCGTTGCCGTGGCCCGGTCTCGCGTCGGCAGCGGCGGTCGATTTCGCCCAGCAGATCCGCCCGATCCTGGCGAAGAACTGCCTGGCCTGTCACGGCAACGACGACAAGAGCCGCAAGGGCGGGCTGCGGCTCGATCTGCGCGACGGCGCTTTCGCCGATCACGACGGCACGCGCGCGGTCGTGCCGGGCAAGCGCGGTGACAGCGAGGCCTGGCGGCGCATCATCGCGACGGATCCAGACGACAGGATGCCGCCGATTGACACTGGCAAGAAACTATCAGCGCAGGAGATCGCGCTCGTCGGCACGTGGATCGAGGAGGGCGCGCCCTGGGAGGACCACTGGTCGTTCACTCCCGTGAAGCGCCCCGCTGTGCCTGCGTCGACCTGGCCGGTGAAGAACGCCGTCGACAACTTCGTGCACGCCAAGCTGGCGCGGGAAGGGCTGCGGCCGTCCCCGCAGGCCGATCCGGTGACGCTGGCGCGCCGGGTGTCGCTGGACCTGACGGGCCTGCCGGCCACGCCCGAGGAGGCGGAGGCGTTCGCGCGCGATCCGAGCGACCGCGCATACGAGGCGCTCGTCGACCGTTTGCTCACCACGCCCGCGTATGGCGAGCGCTGGGCGCGCGTCTGGCTGGACCTGGCCCGTTACGCCGATTCGAAGGGCTACGAAAAGGACAAGCCGCGGGTGATGTGGCGATACCGGGACTGGGTGATCGACGCCTTCAACCGCGACATGCCGTACCCGCAGTTCACCCTCGAACAGATCGCCGGCGATCTCTTGCCGAAGGCCGGGCCGGACCAGATCCTGGCGACGGCGTTCCACCGCAACACCTTGACCAACGACGAGGGCGGCACCGACGACGAGGAGTTCCGGGTGGCGGCGGTGAAGGACCGCGTGGACACCACGCTCCAGACGTGGATGGGCCTGACCATGGGCTGCGCCAAGTGCCACGAGCACAAGTACGATCCGATCTCGCAGAAGGAGTACTACCGGATGTACGCCTTCTTCAACCAGACGGCGGACGCCGATCTGTCGAGCGACGAGCCGCGGATGCCCATGGCCACGCCGGAGCAGCGGCGGGAGCAGGAGCGCCTGGGTCAGGAGATCGCCGGGCTGGACAAGCAGCTGGACACCGTCGCCGCGCGCGCGGCGAAGGCGCGGGCGCAGTGGGAACGGCAGTGGCGGTCGCGCTGGCACAAAACTTCGGCCGAGCCGTCGAAGCTGGGGCCATGGCACACGGTCGGGCCGTTCCCGGTGCCCGCGGGGCGGTCGGCGATGACCGAGCTGTTCGGACCCGAAGAGACCCCCCTGGACTTCAAGCAGACGTTCACCGGCGGCCTGCGCTGGGTCGAGCGGGACGCCGTGAAAGACGGCGATCTGGCGCATCTGCTCGAAGCGAAGCGCGGCGTGATCTTTCTCGGACGGCAGATCAAGGCCGCGGGCCCGCGCACATTGCGTTTCACCGTGGTGAGCGACGGTACGATGGCGGTGTGGGTGGACGGCAAGGTGGTGGCGCACGCTGCAAAGACGGCGAGCGTGACCGTGGCGCTGGCAGCGGGTGAGCACCGGCTGCTGGTGAAGCTGGCGACCGGCGAGTTCCTGTTCAAGGTGGACGGTGAGGAACTGGGCGGCGAGCCGCTGGAGGTGGCGCGGGCGTTGCTGTCAAAGAAGGAGAAGGAGAGTCAGAAGAAGCAGGATCGGGTGGTCATGGAGCACTTCCTGCGCGACCACCACATCGAGGGGCGCGAGCAGGTGCTGGCGCTGGAGGCCGCGCGGGAAGGCAAGCGGCACCTGGAGGCGGGGTTCCCGTCGATCCCGATCATGAAGGAACTGGCCCAGGAGAAGCGACGGCCGACGTTTCTGCACGTGCGCGGCAACTTCCTGGAGAAGGGCGAGAAGATCGAGCCGGGCGTGCCGGCGGTGTTCCAGCCATTGCCTGCGGACGCGCCGCCGACGCGCCTGGGCCTGGCGCGCTGGCTGGTCGACCCACGCAATCCTCTGACGGCGCGGGTGGCGGCGAACCGGTGGTGGGCGCAACTCTTCGGCAGCGGCATCGTCGAGACCGAGGAGGATTTCGGGACGCAGGGCGCGCCGCCCACCCATCGCGAGCTTTTGGACTGGCTGGCGACCACCTTCGTGGACGACGGTTGGTCGCTGAAGAAACTGGCGAAGACAATCGTCATGTCGGGGACCTACCGGCAGAGCGCGCGGGTGACACCGGAGCTTCACGCCAAGGATCGGTTCAACCAGTGGCTCGCGCGCGGGCCGCGCTTCCGGATGGAGGCGGAGATGGTGCGCGACGCGGCGCTGGCTGCGGCCGGCCTGCTGTCACACAAGGTCCACGGCCCATCGGTGATGCCGCTGCAGCCCGAGGGCATCTGGAGCGCCGTCTACAGCGTGGAGCGCTGGGTGACCAGCCGGGGCGAGGACGGCTACCGGCGCGGGCTCTACACCTTCATCCGGCGCAGCTCGCCCTATCCGTCGATGATCACCTTCGACGCGCCCTCGCGCGAGTTCTGCTCGCTGCGACGGATCCGATCGAACACGCCGCTGCAGGCGCTGGTGACGCTGAACGACCCGGTCTACATCGAGGCGGCGCAAGGGCTGGCGCGACGGATGCTGAAGGAGATGGACGCGCCGGCGCGGCAGAGGATCGCTCATGGGTTCCGGCTGGCCGTTGCCCGATCACCATCCGAAAAGGAGTTGCAGCCGTTGCTGGAGCTGTACGCCGCCCGCGAGGCGCACTACCGGGCGCATGCGGACGAGGCAAAGGCCATGGCCACCGAACCGATCGGCGCGCTGCCGGACGGCATGGATGCGATCGAGGCGGCGGCCATGACCGCCGTCGCCAACGTGATCCTGAACCTGGACGAGTTCCTGACGAAGGGGTGATCATCAGATGAAAGACGAGATCTGCAAGGCGATCACCCGGCGTCATTTCTGCGGCGGCGGTCTAGGGGCGATCGCGGCGGCGACGATGATGGGCGCCGCGCGCGCGTCGGGACGAACAGACCCGATGGCCCCGAAGCGGCCGCCGAAGCCGGCGAAGGCGAAGAACGTGATCTGGCTGCACATGGCGGGCGCGCCGTCGCAGCTGGATCTGTGGGACTACAAGCCGAAGCTGCAGCAGTTGACCGGCAAGCCGTGTCCGAAGGAGTTCCTGGAGGGCAAGCGCTTCGCCTTCATCCGTGGCGTGCCGAACATGCTGGGCACCATGTTCAAGTTCGGCAAGCACGGGCAGTCGGGCACCGAGCTTTCCGAGCTGCTCCCGAATTTCCGCAAGGTGATCGACGACGTCGCCATCATCAAGTCGATGAGCACCGACGAGTTCAACCACGCGCCGGCGCAGCTGTACATGGTGACCGGCACGCCGAGGTTCGGTGGGGCGTCGGTGGGATCGTGGGCCACGTACGGGCTCGGCTCCGAGAACGAGAATCTGCCGGGATACGTCGTCCTGCTGTCGGGGAGCAAGACGCCGGACGCGGGCAAGAGCTTGTGGAGCAGCGGGTACCTGCCGTCGATCCACCAAGGCGTGCAGTGCCGGACCCAGGGCGACCCCGTGCTGTACGCCTCGAACCCGAAGGGGCTGGACCGCGCGGGCCGCCGCCAGACGCTGGATGCGCTGAGGGCGGTGAACGAGCAGCATCTCGCCGCCCTCGGCGATCCCGAGACGATGACCCGGATGGCGCAGTACGAGCTGGCGTACCGGATGCAGGCGTCGGTGCCCGAGGTGATGGACATCTCGCGGGAGCCGAAGCACGTGCTGGACATGTACGGCGCGATGCCGGGGTTCCGCACCGAGGCCGATGACGCCGACGATCCGCGCACCCTGTACAAGGGGACGGATGCCGCGTTTGCCAACAACTGCCTGCTGGCGCGGCGGCTGGTCGAGCGCGGCGTGCGCTTCGTGAACCTGTACGACTGGGGCTGGGACCACCACGGCATCTCGCCGGGCGAGAGCATCGACCAGACGCTACCGATCAAGGCGCAGCAGATCGACCGGGCGATGACCGGCCTCATCCAGGACCTGAAGCAACGTGGCCTCTTCGACTCGACGCTGATCGTGTGGGCCAGCGAGTTCGGGCGGACGCCGATGCAGCAGAACGGGCCGAAGCAGCCCTTCATTGGCCGCGACCACCACAAGGAGGCGTTCACCGTCTGGATGGCTGGCGGCGGCATCAAGGGGGGCCAGACCATCGGTGAGACCGACGACCTGGGCTACTACATCGTCAAGGACAAGCTGCACATCCACGACCTGCAGGCGACGGTGCTGCACCTGCTGGGGCTCGATCCCTGGCAGCTGCACTATCCTTTCCAGGGGCTCGACCAGCGGCTGATCGGGCCCGAGGGGAAGGCGACCATCCCGAAGCGCCTGCTGGCGTAGCTGGGTCACCGGGTTGGCGCTGCAGTATGATCGGCGCCCATGGGGAGGGTCTTCAAGCTCGCTCTCGTGGCAGGTGTCGCCGCCGCTGTGGTCAAGTTCGGATGGGTCGAGCTGTTTCCGAACGCGAAGAGCTATGTCGGCAAGCTGAAGGCCCACGATCCTGCGGTCGAGATCCGGGCGGGCGGGATGGTGCGGTTCGCGCTGACCGTGACCAACCGCGGCCGGAAGAAGGTCGAGGACGTGCCGGTCGAGGTCGAGTGCACGGTCACGGTGACCGGGGCGGTGCCGCGGAAGAAGACCGTGAACACCGGGCCGGTCCGAGCGGGCGAGAGCCGGCCGGTCACCGCCGAGCTGGGGCCGTTTCCTCTGGGGCCTTTCACGGCTCCGTCCTGCAAGTACCAGATCAACGAGGTTCGCCTGGCACCGTGACCAACGCCTGACACGCTGGCGGCAGCGGCGTCGGGGTGGTGTCGTTCGACGCCTGCAGCTGCCGCGCGGTCCTGGCTTCCTCGCTGAACCACCAGGCCAGCGATGGGCCGCAGCCCTTGTCGGGTTCGTGGGGCAGGACGTCCTGGGCCACGCACTCGGGGCTGTCTGCGGGGCAGCCGAGCCGCACGTGGAAGTGATCGTGGTGGCCCCACCAGGGCCGGATCCTGGCCAGCCACTCGGCGCCCGGCAGGCGGGCGCACAGCTCCCGCTTCACCACCGGGTTCACGAAGATGCGGTTCACGCGCGGGTCGGCGCTGGCCAGGGCCAGACGATCGATCATCCGCGCGTTCCACGCCCGGGTCAGCTTCTCCTTCGCCAGGTCGACGACCACCGGAGCCGCCGCATTCTCGCGGTCGACGAGGCGGGGCGGCGCCTCGTACCAGAGGTCCACGTCGAGCCCGGTCTGGTGGCTGCGGTGCCCCGTCGGTGTCGGTCCGCCACGTGGTTGCGAGAGATCGCCCACGACCAGCATCCCCAGACGTCGTTTCTGCATCTGCCCGCCCAGCGTGGTGATGAAGTCGACCAGCTGCGGGTGCCCGAACCAGCGGTGGCGCGACAGCCGCACCGCCTTGTAGCCCCGGCCGTCCTTGGGCAACGGAACGGCTCCGGCGAGGCAACCGAGCGAGTGGCCTCCGATGACACGCGCGGGCCCGGGAAATGGAAACGGCGGCGGCTGCCCGAGAGCAACCGCCGCCGTGACGAGACAGATTGCGCTAGCCGACCAGCGAAGGAACGACGTACGGCTTGCGATACTGGCGGGTGAGCATCTTGTTCGCTTCGGCGTCGCCGAGGAACAGCTCCTTCTTGCCGTCCGTCTTGAGCTCACGCTTCAGACGATACGAGATGTTGGCCATGATCGGCAGTACCGACGAGCGAACGCCCACCTCGACGTCGCAGGTCAGCATCTCCTGCTTGCCGGCTTTCACCGCGGCGATGAAGTTGCCGAAGTGGCCGGAGTCGCCGCCGCCCGCGAGGTTCATCGCGTCGCCGTCCTCTTCCTTGATGGACTTCGAGTCCGGGCCGGGCTCGCTCTTGGGGCCCATGTACGACTTCCAGTTGCCGCCGGCGTCCATCTCCACCCGGCCCTCGCTGCCGTACCAGATGACCGCGATGTCCATGCCGTTGCCTTCCTTGTTGGTCGGCAGGCCGCGGGTGTCGAACTGCAGCATCGACCCGTCGGCGTACTCGAGGATCGAGGTCTGCGTGTTGGGCGTGTCCTGCTGGGTGTCCTTCCACAGGTAAAGGCCGCCGAAGGAGCGGATCTTCACCGGCAGGTCATCCTTGCCCAGGCCCCAGCGCGCCACGTCGAACTGGTGTGGGCCCTGGTTGCCCGTGTCGCCGTTGCCGTACTCCCACTGCCAGTGCCAGTTGTAGTGGAAGCGGTTCGGGTTGAACGGCCGCGCCTGGGCGGGGCCGATCCACTTGTCGTAGTCGACCTTCTGCAGGTACGACGCGGTGTAGGCCGGCTGATCGCCGCCGACCATGGGCGGGGCCTTGGCGCCTTCCGCCATCGGGCCGTCGGGGTACACGCCGATGTTCTGGCGCGGCTTGAAGCAGAGCCCGCGCGCCATGTACACCTTGCCCAGCTTCCCGTCGCGCATGAACTTGATGGCGGCGCTGGTGTTCTTGCGCGACCGGTTCTGGAATCCGACCGAGACCAGCACACCGTACTTGCGCGCGGCGCCGACCATCTGCCGGCCTTCCCACACGTTGTGGCAGGCGGGCTTCTCGACGTACACGTGCTTCTTGGCGGACGCGGCCCAGATGGTGCCCAGCGCGTGCCAGTAGTTCGGCGTCGCGAACGACACGGCGTCGATCTCCTTGTCCTCGAACACCTTGCGCATGTCGACTTCGGTGCCAGGCGCGTACTTGAACTTGGATTCGAACGACTTGATGCGGCTTCCAAACAGGTTCTGATCGATGTCGCAGAAGGTCTTGATTTTGACGCCCGGGATCGGGGCGAAGCCGGAGATGTGCGCGCCGCCGCGGCTGCGGATGCCGACGATCGCCATGTTCACCCGGTCGTTGGCGCCGAGCACGCGGCCCGGGTAGAACGGGCCCAGTTGAGTGGCAGCCGCGACCGCCGCGGCACCCTTCAGAATCTGTCGTCTGCTGATGTCGGCGCGCATTCAATCCTCCCGTGTGAGCAAGAAACCTCGATCTATACCGTATACGCGCCGACGCCGGAACCGTTGATCCGCGAATCGACTGAGTTTTCGCGGAGAAACGTTTTCAGCGCAGGGCGCGTGCCCACAATCCCCGTGGTGACGGCGGAGGCGGATGGGGTGCTGGGGCAGGGGGTGTTACGTGCCGCGACAAGGGCCATGAACCTGTGGCGGGCTTGAGGGAGGAACGATGCTGATCCGGGTCCTGAACACGTTCGTGGGTGGGTGGTTGTTCCTGGCGGCGTTCCTGTGGCCGCATACGCAGGCGCAGTTCGCCAACATGGCCATCGTCGGGATGCTGGCGACCTCGTTCGGCGCCGCCTCCATCGCCGGGGTCAACTGGGCGCGCAACGCCAACGCCGCTCTGGGCTTCTGGATGTTCGCCTCGGCGTTGCTCCTGCGCGGGCCCAGCATGGTCCACAACATCGTCGTGGCCGTGCTGCTGGTGGCGACGTCGTTCGTCCCTGGCCACATGCGGGTGACCCGAATGTTTCGTACAATGAAACCGCGTGCCGCCGCGCCGGGCTGATCCGTACATCATCGAGGCCGCCGCCAAGGCGCTGGACGTCCTCGAACTGTTCCGGGGCGGCCGCGGCTCGCTGACCGTCACCGAGGTGTCGCATCGCCTGGGGCTGGTCAAGAGCACGGCGTTCCGCCTTCTCTACACGCTGGAAAAAAAAGGCTATCTGGACCGGGGCGAGGACGCCTCGTACCGGAAGCGGCGTCGGTACCGCATCGGGGTGGCGACCATCGACAGCGTCACCGACTTCGTCGTCGAAGTGAACCGCGGCATCGAGGCCGAGGCGCAGCGGCAAGGCGTGGACCTGGTCTGGACCGAGAACCAGCGCGACGCCAAGCGGACGTTGGCCAACGTGGACTCGCTGGTGCTGGCGGGGGTCGATCTGATCATCGTGTACAGCCCGCTCGAGGAGCTGTCGCACTTGATCGCGGACCGCTGCGCGCAGGCGGGTATCCCGGTGGTCTCCATCACCTTCCCGATCCCGGGCGCGCGTCTGGTCGGCATCAACAACTACCGGGCCGGGTTCGTCGGTGGCGAGGCGGTGGGACGGCAGGTCGAACGGGTCTGGCAGGGCAAGCTCGAGTCGGTGCTGCTGTTCGACATTCCGGGCAACAGCCCCGCCCAGCAGGCGCGCATCACCGGGATGCTGGAGGGCCTACGCACCGTCGTGCCGATCAGCGACGAGCTGGTGGCCCACGTGCACTCCGATCGCACTGGCAGCCCGCCCGAAGCCGTGGTGACCGCGTTGCTCGCGCGTCAGCCGCGGCTGCGCCGGCTGGTGGTGCTGTCCTACAACGATCGCAATGCCCTGGGAGCGGCGCGAGCGCTCGAGCAGGCCAACCGGAGCGACCATGGGCTGGTCCTGGCCCAGGGCGCGGATCCGGCGGTGCGCAAGGAGTTGCGCCGGTTGCGCAGCCCGATGTGGGGGGCGGTGGCGCACTTCCCCGAGAACTTCGGCCGCAAGCTGATGCCGCTGGCGATACGGGTCGTGGATGGCGAGCCGGCTCCCGCAGGTGTGATCATGGAACACGCGCTCCTCACCCGGTCGACGATCGGGCAGTACTACAGCAACGCCTGATCACCATTTGAGGACGAGCGCTGGCTGCACCACCACCGCGCCCGGGCCGGTGACGGACCTCCGGAAGTTGGCCAGGTCGGTCGCCTTCCAGATCGCGAGCGCCGGGTACATCTGGAAACCGGGGCCGGTGGTGTTGCCCACGGCGATCGTGCCCCCGAGGCTGAGGATGCCGGTCGGGAACGACGGCACGCGCTGATAGTGAACCTGCGGGGTCAGCACCAGCTGATAGGTCGCGAAGTCGATGCCGATCGACAGGGGCAGCGCCGCCTCGAAGCCGCTCGACGGATCTTCGTCCTCCTTGGCCCAGGTGACGTCGCTGCCGTAGCCGACGGCCGGAGCGAGGGCGATGTCGACGCGCGATCGCCGAAGCTGGATCTTGACGTCGCCCATCACTCCCGCCGGGTGCACGCGGACGCCGACGTCGACCCGGTCGGCCACGCCGTGGCGGACGAGCAGATCGGCGCCGATGAACCGAGCGTCGTCGTTGTGCACGTAGATGGAGGGCGCGAACAGGACCTGGGTCTCGCCTCGCCCCGCGGTGCGCGCCGAATCGAGCGTCACGAAGGACATGCAGCCGGCGGCGGAACAGGCCGCCGCCAGGAGAACCGCTCTCATCGACGCCGGCGACGCCTGACCAGGACGAACGCGGCGACGGCGAGCGCTGCGCCGAAGGGCGCCATCCCGGTGCTGGAGCGGCTACCGATGGTGCAGCTGCATCCGGGAATGACGCTGTCGTTCTGATCGTCGATGCCGCTGGCGATCTTGCTGCTGTTGTCCATCCGGACGACGCCGTCGCCCGATTGATCTCTCTGCCAGGCGATGGCGAGAGCCGGCGTCTGGTCGACGGCGTCGCGGTCGTATCCGACGCTGGGCGCGTCGCACCAGCCGCCCTCGGCAGGCGCCTTGAACCAGACCCTCTTGCCGTCGGGAAGCTCGATGCGGATCGGGGCCTCGCAGCGGTTGTACGCCCGCGCGCCGCACGCGCGGTAGCCGTCCGCGTGCCGTTCGGTGGGGATGTCGGGCAACGTCGGGTTCTCGACGAACACGGGATCCACGTTCATCTCACTTGGCGAGATGAACGTCGCCAGCCGGGTGAGCTTGGGGTAGCGGCCGAAGAGAGCCTCGGCCCTGACGAGGGGTTGCACGATCGCCGCGTCGATCTCCTTCGCCAGCGCGGCGGCGTCCAGGCGCGGATACCCCTGCGAGATCGTCGGCCAGAAGGACCGGAACTGAGCGTAAAAGACCCTGGGCTGCACGCCGCGATCCTTGAGCGATTGAGGCAAGGGGATGTGCCTTTCGAGGATGCCGAGGAGCGTGTCGTCGAACGGCAGCCGGATGCGGATGACTTCCGCGACGGCCTCCGGGGGCGAAGGCGCCTTCCTCAAGGTGTCCAGCGGATAACCACCCGCGGGCAGCAGCATCGGCTGGAGCATGGAGCTCGGTCCCACGTACTCGGCGGCGAAGGCGTTGCCCCCCGCGTCGTCGGCGGCCTCCTTCAGCAGGGCCTCGTAGTTCCGCCCCTGCTGGAACCAGTCGATGCGCGCCTCGTTCAGCTTCATCTCCAGGTAATTGCTGGGCACGACGCGCGCGCGGCTGAGGACCCACAGATTCACCTTCAGGTCGTCGGTGGCGGCGATGGCCGTCAGCCGCAACGGCACGCAAGGTCCGGGGCCCGAGAAGCGCAGGACGATGGGCTGGATCTCCTTGACGTCCTTGCCCGAGAGCAGCTTGAGGGCGACGAACGATTTGCCCTCCAGCACGTACGCGTCGATCAGCTTGTCGGCCTTCTCGGAGACGAAGTAGCGGTTGTCCGTCAGCCACGCCTTGAGCGCGGCCGGATCGTTTGCCTTGATGACCGCGGCATCGAAGGGGCCGACCGAGCCGCGGAAGGCGACGGTGACGCCGTCATCGGCAGGATCGCCCGCCTGGGCGGACCCTGAGTCGTTCTTCTTGGCGCTGCCGGACGAGCCCACGCCGAAGGTGCTTCTGTCGTCCTTGCACACGCCCTCGTCGTGCAGGGTGAAGGTGAAGCGCGGCCTGGTGCCGGCGTCGAGCACCGCGAACACCCGGTCCGAGCCGACGTCCAGCGTGGGGAAGCCATCCACGGGGACGACCCAGGAGAAGCGGTCGGCAGGGCCGGTGTAGAAGATCTGGATGTGCGCCTCCATGTTGCTGGCGCCGTCCACGACGGGATCCACCGCGAAGAGGACGTTCTCGCCGGTCTGGGCCACCGGGGGCGGATCGGTGGGCGATGGCGGCGGGTTGCAGAACAGGCCGCCGCAGGCCCGCACCTCCGGGGAGGCGAGGGCGACGAGGAGTCCGAGGGCGATCGCGATGGCCTTCATGTCCGTTGCGCCGGAGCAAGAATTGCGCCGCTTCGTCGACCCAGCAATCACCACTCACAGCGGCGACCAGAAGCGCCGGCCCGCGACAAACATGTCGCGATCACGTCGGGTGTACAATCCTGGACCGGACATGGGTGGCCTGCGCATGATCGAGCAGACGCCGTCGCTGTCGCCACTCGGTCGCTTCATCGACACCCTCTTGCAGTCATTCGAGGACCGGCGGCTCGGCCTCAAGGACCAGGCCCTGACGGCGGAGGCCGCGGAACCGTTCTTCGCCTCCATTCACGACCAGGAGGGGAGCCGTCTGCGCGCCGCTCTGCGGGAAGCGGACCCGCACCTGTCCGAGGAGGATCGCACGGCGCTGCAGACGGAGGTGGACGAGTTCGTCCGCCGGGTGCTGGTGCCAGGCTACGCGCGTCTGGCGGCGCCGTTCACCGGCCGGGAGCGCAACGACTTTTTCCTGGCCCGTGGGGCCACCCGCGCTTTCGAACGGATCGCGTGCGTGGGGGGCGGCACGCTGGTCGGCGTGCTGGTCGTCTGGGCGCCGTTCATCCCGCTGTGGTCGAAGGAATGGATCTGGCTGTTCGCGATCGCCGGGCTGTTCGTACCGGAGACGCGGCGGTACCTTGCTTTTCGTCGCTACGGGCGTGAGGTGAACGAGCTGAGTGCGCGGTCGGCGCGCGAGCTCGAGCGGTTGCGTGAGGCGTATCTGTTACGTGAGGAGAAAATCGATGGTCCACATTCCCGGTAGTACGGAAGCCCTGTCGCTGCTGCGTGGGCAGCTCAAGCGGAAGTTCATCGGGATGCTGGGCGTCCTGGTGGTGATGGGCGTCTTTTACAAGAGCTGCACCACGCGTGTCGGGCCGAACGAGTTCGGCATCGAGCAGAGCAAGCTGGGGCTGAAGACGGGCATCGTCGAGCGGGTTTACGACCCGGGGCTCTACTTCCTCCTGCCGGGCGTCACCATGCAAACCTTCCCGCGCGGGGTGCAGGTGCTGGAGGCCTCCATGGACCGCGAGGAGTCCAAGGAGAAGCGGCCCAGCGCTGGTGAGGAGATCGACCGCTACTTCAACCACCGGGACAAGGTGCTGGGCGACACGCATCGGGTGATCCCGGCGCTGAACATCCAGACGTCGGATGGCTACGCGGTCTCCGCCGACATCACGCTGCTGTATTCGATCTCCGATCCATTGAAGGTGGCCAAGGATTTCGGCTGGGGCACCTTGTACGTCGATGCCTTCGTGATGAACAGCTTCCGCAACGGCGTGCTGTCGACCCTGGGGAAGATGAACGCCGAATCGTTCTACGACGAGGTGGCAAGGGTCGCGGCGGTCTCCGAGGCAGAAACCGCCATGCGCGCACGCTTCGCCGAGCGCGGCTTCCGCGTCGACAAGCTGCTGATGCGCAACTACAAGTACGTGCGCAACTACGAAAAAGCGCTGCAGGACAAGAAGGTGGCCGTGCAGCTCACCGAGAAGAACCGCAAGGAGGGCGCGGCCAACGAGGAGCGCGCGAAGTTGCAGCAGATCGAGTCCAAGGGGAACGCGGGCATCACCATCGCCGAGGCCCAGGTGAACGCCGAGATATCGAAGATCAAGGCCGAGGCCGACCTCTATGCCTCACAGACCGAGGCGAAAGGGGACCGCGAGTTCGGCCTGGCGTCGGCGGAAGGCAAGCGGCTGAGGGCGGAGGCGCTGACCCAGACCGGCGGGCGCTACGTCATGGCACTGGAGACGGCGAAGATGTTCGACAACATCAGCGGCGCGGCGATGACGCCCGAGCAGTACGTCTCGTTCATCCGCAACCTGTGGTCGCTGGTCGGTCTGTCGGGGGGAGGCAAGCGATGAAGCGCCTATTTTTGCTGGCGGTGGCTCTCGGTGGTTGCTCGGGGACGTCGTCGACCGAGATCGGCATCCGCACCAACATGTTCGGGTTTCTCGAGAAGCGTGGGTATCAACAGGTGTACCCGCCCGGCGGCGTCTACTTCGTCATGCCGTTCGTGAACACCTGGCACACGCTGTCGGTCTCGCAGCAGAACTTGCTGATGACCGACGAGGGAGGATCGGGCGATCGCCCGGTCGCCGACGACGTCACCTTCAAGACCCGCGACGGCAACAACATCCACATGGACGTGAACGTCATGTGGCGGATCGATCCCAAGCAGGCGGCGATGGTCCTGTCGCGCGTGGGCGCCTCGGCGGAGGAGATCAAGGAGCGCGTGGTGCGGCCGATGTCGCGCTCGGTGATCCGCGACGTGTTCAACGAGATCACGAGCGAGGAGTACTACCACGTGACCGTGAAGAACAAGATGGCCGAGAAGGCGCGCGCCGAGCTGGCCAAGGAGCTGGCGCCGTTCGGTCTGGTCGTCGACATGTTGCAGGTGCACGAGCACCGCTTCGATCCGGCGTATCAGGCGGCGATCAACGCCCAGAAGCAGGCGGAGGCGGACGTGCAGAACCTGGCCGAGCAGCAGAAGAACATGGAGGTGCAAAAGGTGTCGGAGCTGAACGCCAAGCGCTCCGAGTGGAACAAGAAGAAAGAGGACGCACTGGGGCAGGCGGGCCGCAAGCGCAGCGAGGCCGACGGCTACTACCAGACGCGCACCAACGAGGCCAAGGCGATCCTGGTTCGCGCGCAGGCCGAGACGGACGCCACCCGCAAGGAGGCCGCGGCCTTGAACCGGATGGGCGGCGACTCCTACGTGAAGATGCAGATAGCCAAGCTGCTGGCTGAGAAGAAGATCCTGATCGTGCCCGCCGCCAACGTCACCACCATGAACGTCAACGACATGATGGACTACCTGGTCGGCAAGACGACGGCGCCGCCCAAGTCTGCGCCCGCGGTCAGCCCTTGACCTGGCGGACGAAGCTGCGAATCACCTCGAACAGCTGCGCAGGATCGCCGCTCGGCACAAAGCCGTAGTCCGCCACCGCGAGCGGCGCCCCGATCACCACCAGCTCGGCGCCCAGTGCCGGCATGCGCGCCGCCTGTGCGGCCGACAGCCCGCCCACCGCCTGCAGCGGCACCTTCACCGCGGGGCGCACCAGCTTCACGTCGTCGAGCGGCGATTTGCCGATCTCCATGTGCCGCTCGTCGAAGCCGGTGTGCACGATGATGACGTCGACGCCCCAGCTCTCCATCTTGCGGGCGATTGCCACCTTGTCCGGGTGGAGCATGATGTCGCCCATGACGAAGCGGTCGCTGGCTCGCGCGGCGCGCACCGCCTCCTTGATGGTGTGCTCGTGGGCCACGCCCATCACCACCACGAAGGTGGCTCCCGCCTCGTACATCATCTCGGCCTCGTGGTAGCCGGCGTCCATCGCCTTGATGTCGGCGACCAGCGGGTGCTCGGGGAACCTCTGGTGCAGGGCGCGCACCGCGTGTACCCCTTCGCCCAGGATCAGCGGCGTCCCCACCTCGAGCCAGTCGACGCCCGCCCGCACGGCGATCTCGGCGATCGGCAGCGCCTCGTCGAGACGCTGCAGGTCCAGCGACAGCTGCACGCGCGGCTTGCCGTCGAGCAGCGAGGCCCGCGCGTGAGTCATGGCTTGAGGACGGCCTTGATGATCCCGCCCTCGGCCATGCCGTCGAAGCAGGCCTTCCAGTCGGCCAGCGTCCCCACCTTGTTCAGCACCGGCTTCACGTCGATCTGACCCGAGGCCAGCATCTGCAGCACGCGGTCCCACACCGGCCAGTTGTGGCTGAAGCTGCCCTGCAGGGTCACCGCCTTGCGCACCAGTTGATCCAGGCTGAAGTCGAGCGGCTGCGGCCCCCAGCCGACCTTGGCAATCTGCCCGGCCGGTCGCACCCAGTCCAGCGCGGCTTTCAGCGAAGCCGAGGCGCCCGCCGCATCGATGATCACGTCGGCGCCGAGGCCGTCACCCAGTTCCTTCACCATCTGCCCGACGTCGTCGGTCTGCACGTCGCCGGTATGAGTGGCGCCGATCTTCTTGCCGACTTCCAGGCGGCCCTTGTCGCGCGTCGTCCCGACCAGCAGCACCTTGCCCGCGCCGGCGATCTTCGCCATCTGCGCGCACAGGAGCCCTATCGGACCCGGTCCTATCACCACCACCAGATCGCCCGGGCGGATGCGGGCGTTGGCCACGGTCGCCTGGTAGGCGACGCAGCAGGGCTCGGTCATGGCCGCGTGCTCGTCGGACAGGTTCTTCGGGATGGCGTGGAGCAGCCGGGCCGGCACCTTCACCCACTCGGCCATGGCGCCGTCGATGTCGTAACCGAACCCGCGCCGGGTCATGTCCAGGTTGTACATACCGGCGCGCGTGAGCGGCGAGTCCGGATCGATCTCGGCCGCGGTCTCGCTGACGACGCGGTCGCCCTCCTTGAAGCTCTTGACGCCCTTGCCGACGCCGGCGACGACGCCGCAGAACTCGTGCCCCAGGATCACCGGCGTGCGCACGCTCCAGGACTGCGTGCCGTGGTACTGGTGCACGTCGCTGCCGCAGACGCCGACACCCTTCACCTTCAGCAGCACCTCATTGTCACCAAAGGTGGGCTTGGGCATCTCGCGCAGCTCGACGGAATGCTTGTCGAGCGAATATTGGACCACCGCGGGCATCGTCTCGGACATGACTGTGTCTCCTTATCCTTTTCGTTATCCTTGTCCAGTTGGGTACGACGGGGCACCGACAGGAAATTGTTCGAGATCGATCACCGCGCCCGAGAACGCCGCCGACTTGGACGACGCCAGCAGCAGGCAGACGTCGGCGATCTCCTCGGGCTTCAGCAGGCGGCCGAGCGGCATCACCTTGCCCGCCGTCTCGACGAAGTCGCCGGGCTTGCCCTCCTTGGCCAGGATGGCGCGTTCGCCCTCGGTGTCCATCCACCCGACGTTCAGGTCGTAGACCCGCACGCGCGCGCGCTGGAGCGCATTCGACAGGTTCTTCGTCACCGCCATGAGGGCGCCCTTGGTGGCCGAGTAGATGAGCAGGTTCGGCAGGCCCATGTACGAGTTGACGCTGCCGATGTTGATGATGGCGCCGTTGTCCTTGCGCAGGTGGGGCAGGGCGCGCTGGGCGATCAGCAGCGGCGCCCGTAAGTTGATGTGAAACAGGCGATCGAACTGGTCCACCGTGAAGGTTTCCAGGTTCGACCGCGAAGTGTCGGCGGCGCTGTTGACGAGGATGTCCACGGCGCCGAACGCCTTGACGGTGGCATCGACCAGCGCGTGGCAGTCCTCGACGCGCGTCAGGTCCGACGGCTGGAAGATCGCCGCCTTGCCCAGCTTGGCGGCGACGGCCTCGCCCTGCTCCCGGCTGCGGCCGGTGACCACCACCTTTGCCCCTTCGCTGACATAGAGGCGGGCGATGGCGGCGCCCAGCCCCTGCGTGCTGCCAGTGATGATCGCGACTTTACCTTCGAGCTGCATCAGGACTCCGGAAGTAGTGGGCGAGCTTGCCGCGCAGAAATTCCACGCTGGCTTTCAAGTTCGCCATCCCTTCCTCGATTGTAGGGCCTTCCCCGTCCTCGATGCTGACCCATCCGTCGTAGCCGGCCCGGGACATCATGCCGAAGATCCGGTCGTAGTCGTTCAGGCCGTTTCCGATGACCCCGTGCTTGACGAACTTCGCGTAGCCGTGCGCCGGATCCGCGTCCTTGGTCTTGAGGTCGGCGATGGTGCCGCCGTCCAGGTACCGATCCGACGCCTGCATGGTGGCCATCCGCGGCAACACCTTGCCGAGCAGCTCGTACTGATCGTCACCGGCGACGATGGCGTTCGAGGGATCGTACTGGGCACAGAGCCAGGGCGACTTCACCCCGTCCAGCACCGCCAGGTAACGGCGCGTGCCCTGCGCCCACTCGGGGTACTGCCACAGCCCGTCCTTGTAGTGGTTCTCGATGCACATGGTGATGCCGGTCTTCTCGGCGTGCGGGATCAGCTGGTGCAGGCAGTCGACGACCCACTTCAAGGCCTCGCCCTCGTCCAGACCCGGGCGGTTCTGCCCGGACAGCACCCGGCAGTACTTGCCCCCCAGCTCACCGGTCACCTCCAGCATGCGCCGCGTGCGCGCGACCTCGGCGGCTCGCTTGCCGGGCTCGGGCTGGGTGAAGTCCGGCGAGTTGCACATCATCGGGATCTCGAGGCCACGCTCGGTCGCCGCCGCGCGCACCTTCTTCAGGTGCGGCGTCTCCAGCGATTCGAGGAAATTCGGATACAGCTCGACCCCGTCGACGCCCAGGGTGGACGCGAGTTCGATCCACCGCCACACCGACATCTTCTTGTCGCAGAGGTCATTGAAGAAGCCCTTCGGGAAGACGGCGAGCCGTGGCATCGTGATGTGAACCCTCGACAAGTTGTATCAATAGATAATACAACTTGAGCCGGTGATGTCAACGGAAACGCTCAAGCCCAAGTTCGTCAAGCTGCGCGACCAGATCCGCGACGAGATCCTGGCCGGCGTCTACCGTGACGGCGACGCGCTCCCGCCCGAGGAGACGCTGGCGGCCCGCCACCGGGTCTCGCGGGTCACCGTGCGCAAGGCACTGGCCGCCTTGAAAGACGAGCGCATCATCAACAGCCTGCGCGGCAGCGGCACGGTGGTGACGTTGCGGCATGCCGGCTTCTCGGGCCCACTCGACGTGGCCGTGCTGGTCGCTCCCGTCTACGATCCGTTCTTCTCGGCCTTCTTCCACCACTTCGAGCAGGCCGCCGACCGCAACGGCACCATGGTGGTGTTCAAGCAGGACCCCGAACGGTCCCAGGTCGCCTCGGCCGATTTCTACGGCCGTTTCCTCGATCGAGGCATCCGCGACTTCGTGCTGTGGCCGGGCCGCGGGTTCGAGGCGCTGGAGCTCCTGCCGCGCCTGCGCGGCCTGCGCGTGAACCTGGTCTTCTTCGACCACTTCATCGATACGGCCTACGCCGACTGCGTGCAGCTGGACAACCGCCACGCCATCGGGGCGCTGGTGGCTGATCTGCGCGCGCAGGGCTGCCGTCGTCTCGGTTACCTCGGCTGGGACGACGTCCCGCTCTCCAGCACCTCCGAGCGCGAGGCCGCCTTCCGTGCGCTGGCCCGACCCGCGGACGAGGTGTTCCATCTGTCCAAGCACCGGCGCTGGGAAGCGCAGCTCGACACCCTGGTCGAAGGCCGCCGTCGCCTCCCCGACGGCATCGTGTGCATCAACGGCGCCGTGGGCCGCCGCCTGTGCGAGCGCGCCGGCGCCTCGGTGCACGTGGCCGCCGTCGACGAGATGCCGCCCGTGCCCGGAGTCACCGTCTCCTGCGTGATCCAGCCCCTCGAACGCATGGCCGAGAAGGCCTTCTGGTGCCTGCAGGAGCAGAACCGCCTGGGCGCGCGCTGGAAAGCTGGCCGCTACGCGCTCAAAGGGACGCTGAAGCGACTATCTTAGCGGCATGGAGAACCCGCTCTTCGCCCACGAGGCGCCGCCCCGCTTCGACGAGATCCAGACCGACCAGATCGTCGCCGCCATCCGCGAGCTGATCGCCCGCCAGGACAAGGGACGCGAAGCGCTCGAGGCCCAGCCCAGGTCCACCTGGAAGGATCTCGCCGAGCCCCTGTCCGAGCTGACCGAACCGCTCGGTTACGCGTGGGGCCTGGTCCACCACCTGCTGTCGGTGAAGAACAGCGATCCTCTGCGCAAGGCGCAGGAAGAAGTCCAGCCCGAGGTGGTCGGCGCGTCGTTGCGGCTCGCGCAGAGCCAGGCGATCTACCGCGGCTTCGTGGCGATGCGCGCGGCCGCTCTCGATGCCACGCAAAAGCGGATCGTCGAGACCAGCATCCGCGAGGCGGAACTGGCCGGCGTGGCCCTGACCGGCGAGGTGCGCCAGCGCTTCCAGCAGATCGAGGAGGAGATGGCCGAGGGGACCACCCGCTTCGCCAACAACGTGCTCGACGCCACCAAGGCGTTCGCGCTGGTGCTGACCGGGCCCGAGGAGGTGGATGGCCTGCCACCGAGCGTGCTGGCCGCCGCCGCGCAGTCGGCGCGCGGCGCAGGCCACGCCGACGCCACGCCCGAGCGCGGCCCCTGGCGGATCACCCTCGAAGCGTCGCTGTTCGGCCCGTTCCTCGAGCACGGCCGCCGCCGCGATCTCCGCGAGCAGCTCTACCGCGCGTACATCACCCGCGCCTCCGGCGGCGCGCTCGACAACCACGCGCTGATGCTGAAGATCCTGAAGCTGCGGCGCGAGCAGGCGCGTCTCCTCGGCTTCGCCACCTACGCCGAGATGTCCATGCGCCGCAAGATGGCCCGCTCTGTCGAGCAGGCCGAGGAGCTGCTCGACCAGCTCCGTCTCGCCAGCCGTTCGCGCGCCGAGGCCGAGTTCGCCGACCTGACTGCATTCGCCCGCACGAAGACCGGCGACGCGCAGCTGACCCTCTTGCACTGGGACGTCGGCTTCTGGGCCGAGCGGCTGCGCGAGGAGCGCTACGCCTACGCCGAGGAGACGCTGCGTCCGTACTTCGCGCTGCCGCGGGTCCTGGAAGGACTGTTCGCCCTCGCCAACCGCCTCTTCGGCGTGACCATTACTTCAGCCGACGGCCAGACCCCGGTCTGGCACCCCGATGTCCGTTACTTCCGCGTCGCCGACGAGAAGGGACAGCCGCTGGCTTCGTTCTTCCTCGACGCCTACAGCCGCCCCGAGGAGAAGAGGGGAGGGGCCTGGGTCTCCGGCTGCATCGACAGACGGCGCCGCGATACCGGCGTCCGCCTGCCCGTGGTGTACGTGGTCTGTAACCAGACGCCGCCCCTCGTGGATGCCGGCAAGCCGTCGCTGATGACCTTCCGCGAGGTGGAGACGCTGTTCCACGAGTTCGGCCACGCGCTCCAGCACATGCTGACCCGCGTCGACTGGCCCGAGGCCGCCGGCACCAACAACGTCGAGTGGGACGCCGTCGAGCTGCCGAGTCAGTTCATGGAGAACTGGTGCCTGCACCGCCCCACGCTGATGGGGTTCGCTCGCCACGTCGACACCGGCGCCGAGTTGCCGGGTGATCTCTTCGACAAGATCAACGCCGCCCGCACCTACCGCGCCGGCTCGCAGTTCCTGCGCCAGCTTTACTTCGGCACCCTGGATCTGGAACTGCATCACCGCTTCGATCCCGACACCCAGTCCCTCGCCGAGCTGGTCGCGCGCGTGGCCGCCGAGAACACCGTGCTACACCCGCTGCCCGAGGATCGCTTTCTGTGCAGTTTCACGCACATCTTCGCCGGCGGGTACGCCGCCGGTTACTACAGCTACAAGTGGGCCGAGGTGCTGTCCGCCGACGCCTTCGGCGCTTTCGAGGAGGCGGGCCTGGGCGATCCGGCGGCGCTCGCCGTCACCGGCCGGCGATTTCGCGACACCGTCCTGGCCCTCGGCGGCAGCCGCCACCCCTCGGAGGTGTTCGAGCAGTTCCGCGGCCGCGCCCCACGCGTCGAGGCGTTGCTGCGCCACAACGGCCTCTGACGGTCAGCCCGTCCGGCGGATCCCGAGCTTGCCTTCGACCACGACGAGGCGTGCGACGATCTCGGCCGTGTTCAGCCGCGTCTCCACCTCACGGTCGAACCCGACCATGGTGAGGTGCCTGAGCGAGGCGATGTCGCCGCGAACCTCCGCGAACCCGCGCGTCACTTCGGCAAACCCGCGCGTCACCTCGGCGAACCCGCGCGACACGTCGGCGAACCCGCGCGACACCTCGACGAACCCGCGCGCCGTCTCCTCGCGCACAGCATCCGTCTTCCCGTGAAGGTCGGCGAACCCGCGCGACATCTCCTCGCGCACAGCATCCGTCTTCCCGCTGATCACGACCAGGACGTCATCCCAAGTAGCCATGCGCCGCTTTTCGGAAGGATAGCCTTTCATGTTGCGTGTCGCCAACCGCTGACCAGCCACCGGTGGCAAGAGAGAGCGGGCGTGACCGACACGAGCGCACACCCACCTCCAAAATTGTCGCGCCGATCGTGTCTGCATTCCGCTCTGACCTTCCCGTGGCCATGCCACGAGGGCTATGCTGCGGGCGGCGTTGATGGCGGCTCCTCTTGAAAGCAGCGCGCTCGATTCGATCCTCGCGCTTCAGCTCATGATCGCCTGGGCGGGTGAGGGACGCTGCGAGCCGGCCAGGCTCGGGTGGTGGGAGACGGACGTGGTCGACCCGGCCGGCGGCGGGGACTTGTGGACGCGCTTGCTCCCCGGGACTGCCGTGTGGGCAGGACTCGAGGCGGCCAGGGAAGCCGCGACTCGCACCGACGCCAAGCTGCGACGCGGCCTCCCCGATCCGGACCGCGTTCGCACGCTCTTCTTCCTGGGCTTCGAAGTCGACGAGCAGCTCGATGACCGCCTCCGTGCGCTCAAGACCAGCGGCACAGCGCCGGCCGATGCGCTCCGGTTCCTGGTGTCACCCACGGGCCAGCTAGACGACAAGGCCCTGGCAGGCACCCTGTCGTCCACCACCGACGCCAAGCTCTTCACGGTCACCCCCGCAGGCCGCCAGCTCCGCGGCGCGCTCCCCGAATCGCCCCTGCGTTCGGCCGAGCTCCTGGCCGCCGCCCTGGTGCCGCTGACCAGACCCTACCCGATGCCGTTCTTCAGGCTGGCATGAAGGAAGCACCTCTGAACCAGCCCATCGCCCTCGCGACCGGCCGCCGGCCTGCCCCCTCCGCCGAGACGACCGATCTCCACACGGGCATCCTCCGCCTGGCGCTGGGAATCGAAGAATCGCGCGCCTACTGGGAGCACGCCGATCCCGCCACTCTCCCCGCCGCCGCCACCCAGCGCGCCGTCATCGCCCTCGAACAGCGTTGGTTCGGCGCCAAGACGCCGGCGCGCATTCGGTTCGTGCTGGGCAACCTCGCCGCCCGTTACGATCAGTTCCCCGACGCCCTGACGGTGCTGCACCGCTGGCCGGCCATGGATCCCGCCACCCGGCAGGTCATCTGTCACTGGCACCTGCAGCTTTCCGATCCGATCTACCGGCGCTTCACCGGGCAGTTCCTGGTGGAACGCCGCCAGCAGTCAGGCGCCGATCTCGATCGAAGCGTCGTGCTGCGCTGGGTGCAGCGGGAGTTCCCGGATCGCTGGTCGGCCGCGACCTGCATCCAGTTCGCCAGCAAGCTCCTCTCGGCCGCCTCCGAAGCCGGCCTCGTCTCGCCCAGGAAGGATCCCCGCAAGCTGCTCCTGCCGCGCGTCCCCGATCTCGCCCTGTCCTACCTCCTTTACCTCCTGCGTTCCGTGCACTTCGAGGGGACGCTGCTCGACAACCCTTACCTCCTGTCCTGCGGCATCGACGCCGCCGACCGCCGCCTCGCCACCGTGCCCGGTCTGTCCGTCGGTCGGATGGGCGACCTCCTGGATGTCGAGTGGCAGTGCCCCGATCTCGCCACCTGGGCCGACCGCTTCGTGCCCGCGGAGGGACAGGCGTGAGCGACATGGAGGCGGGACTGGTGGCGCTGAGGGCCGACCTCCTCGCCGACGGGGGCCCGCGCATCAGCACCATGCGGAACTACCGCTTCGCCATCCTGCCGTACCCGCCCTCGCAGGAGTTCAAGCTGAGGGCGCGCATGCGTCAGATCGTCTCGGAGTTGCGTGGCGCCGGCTGGGGCGTCCTTGCCATCTCCTTGCAGCGCCTGTTGCTCACTCGCCTCCGCGCTCAAGGCCCGGCGGCGGTCGAGGCGCTGGTCGCTCGCGAAAAGCGCCTCGCCCAGCGCGACCCCGAGCGCGCCCTGTCATACTTGCAAGAGACCATCACCGGTCTCATCGAGGGGCCGGACGGCATTGCTGCCGACGTGGTCAAGCTGATCATCGAGTTCGCCGACGCCCATCCCGAGCAGGCGCAACGCTCGGTCATCTTCATCGAGCGCGCCGGCGCCCTTTACCCCTTCCACCGGTCATCCGCGCTGCTCAAGCACATCGACGGCAAGACCCGAAACCTGCCCGTGGTGCTGCTGTACCCCGGCGAGCGGCGCGATGACACGGGCCTCTCGTTCATGGGGCAACTCCCCGCCGATCGCGACTACCGCCCCCGGATCTACCCATGAAAATTCGCGATCTGTTCGAGGCCGACGTCACCCGCGACATCCCGCCCGTGGTCTACTTCCACGAGCAGAGCCCCGAGAAGGTCGCCGCCGAGGTGTCCGAGTACATCATCACCGGCGGTTACCCCGAGGGCGACACGCGCGCCCGCCGCGTGGCAAACGGCATCCACGAAGAGTTCGTGCGGCTGCTCCGGAACATCCGGACCGAGCTGGACAAAAAGGGCGGCACCGCGCTCCCGGCATCCTGGATCTCCGGCTTTTACGGCTCGGGCAAGTCCAGCTTCGCCAAGCTGCTCGGGCTCGCCCTCAATGGTCTGGCGCTGCCCGACGGTACCGCGCTGTCCAGGGCGCTCATCCGCCGCGACGACTCCCCGCGCGCCAAGGAGCTGGAAGACGCCTGGTCGGCCCTGGTCACCAAGCTGCAACCGATCTCGGTCGTCTTCGACATCGGGGCCGTCGCCCAGGACAACGAGCACATCCACGTGGCGGTGCTGCGCCAGGTGCAGGCGCAGCTCGGCTACTGCCGCCGCAACCGGCTGGTCGCCAGCAGCGAGATCGAGATCGAGCGTGAAGGCGCCTGGCCCGCGTTCGAGGCCGCCGTCCAGAAGGCCGCCGGCAAGCCCTGGGCGAAGGCGAAGGAAGAGGCCTTCGTCGAGGACGTCTTCTCTCACGCCCTGCACGTCCTGCATCCCGAGCGCTACCGCGAGCCGATGAGCTGGGTCGACAGCCACGTCGGCGGGCGCCACACCGTCGGCAGCTCGGTGCAGGAGGTGGTGGAGACGCTGGCGTTCATCCTCGACCTCCGCGCCCCGGGCAAGACGCTGTTCGTCGTGGTCGACGAGGTCAGCCAGTACATCCACCAGGACGAGAACCGGATGCTGAAGCTGCAGAGCTTCGTCTCCGATCTGGGGCAGCGGCTCAAGGGCCGGGTCTGGCTCTTGGCCACCGGGCAGCAGAAGCTGGAGGACGCCGCCGACGCCGACAACATCGGCAAGCTCAAGGGCCGCTTCCCGCCCAGCCTGCGCGTCCACCTGGGCGTCGCCAACATCCGCGACGTCGTCCACAAGCGCCTCCTCAAGAAGGCGCCCGCCAAGGACCCGATCCTGCGCGAGCTGTTCGGCAAGCACCGCCCCGAGCTGAAGCTGTGCGGCTACGGGTGCGAGACCATCTCGGAAGAAGATTTTGTCGAGATCTACCCCATGCTGCCGGCGCACATCGACCTCTTGCTCCGGATCACCTCCAACCTGCGCACGCGGTCCACCCGCGTGCAGGGCGACGATCACGCCATCCGCGG
>JANPFD010000178.1:0-106154 GCA_031423255.1 Myxococcales bacterium
CCCCGCGACTCGGGCTATGCCCGTGGCGACTACGTCCGCCCGGCCTGAGATGTCGGGCTTTGCGCCGGCGTCCGTCCTTCTCTCCAGGGAGGACGAGACGTGCAGCCATTCGCGTCAGGATTTCTGCTTCTCATCGCCGCCACCGAGGCGCAGCCCTACCGTCTGGCGCGGGCGATCTTCCAGGAGCTGATCGAGATCGATACCCGCCACGAGAGCACACGCGCCGCCGAGTCGGGGGCCCGGCTCCTGATGGCCGCCGGCTTCCCGGCGGAGGATGTCCAGGTGGTCGGTCCCAAGCCGGACAAGATGAACCTGGTGGCCCGGCTGCGCGGCCGAGGCCCCGGCAACCCGGTGCTGCTGCTGGCCCACCTCGACGTCGTCGAGGCGCGCCGCGAGGACTGGTCCATCGACCCGTTCCGCCTCCTGGAAAAGGACGGCTTCTTCTATGGACGCGGCACCGCCGACGACAAGTCGATGGCGGCCATCTTCCTCGCCTCGTTGATCCAGTACCGGCGTGAAGGGCTGCGCCCCGACCGCGACATCGTGGTGGCCCTGACCGCCGACGAAGAGAACGAGGCCGACAACGGGGTCGCCTGGCTATTCGCTCATCGCCCCGAGCTGATCGCCGCCGACATGGTGATCAACGAGGGTGGCGGCGGCCGGATCCGCAACGGGCGCTACCTGTACAACGCCGTCCAGACCACGGAGAAGACCTACGTCAGCTTCTTGCTCGAGACCACCGACCGGGGCGGCCACAGCGCCGTGCCCCGCGCCGAGAACCCGATCTACCGGATGGCCGCCGCGCTCCAACGGCTGTCCCGTCACCGCTTTTCGGTGCGTCTGAACGACACCACCCGCGCCTTCTTCGGGGCCGGAGACCGGATCGAGAACGGTCGCGTGGCCGCGGACATGAAGGCCGTGGCCCGCACCGGCGCCACCGCTGCCGTGCAGCGCCTCTCGCAAGACCCGTTCTTCAACGCCCAGATGCGGACCACCTGCGTCCCCACCCGCATGGAAGCGGGCCACGCCGACAACGCCCTGCCGCAGACGGTTCGGGCGACGGTGAACTGCCGGCTGCTTCCCGGCGAATCCGCCACCGACGTCCAGCAGACCCTGGCTGGCGCGCTGGCCGACCCGCGGATCTCCCTGAGTGCCAAGGAGCGCCCCATGCCCGGCCCTGCCACCCGGCTCGGCCCGTCGGTGCTTCGGGTGATCGAGCGGATCACCTCGGAGATCTGGCGGGCCGGGGGGATCCCCGCCTACGGAGTCTCCGGCCTGTTCCACGAGATGAACGACGTGCGCGCCCACGGCCGCGACGAACGGATCGGCGTCCGCCAGTTCTACCAGTCGCGCCTGTTTCTCTACCGGCTCGCCAAGGCGCTGGCTGGCGAAGTACGATCATGACGAGACTGATGCGATCTGTTCTTCTGACCGTCCTCGTCACCGCCGGTTGCGGCACCGCCGGCTTCCGCTCCGACAAGCTCACGCGGATGGACGGAGCGATCGATCAGGCGATCGCCGGGCAGAAGCTGCCGGGCGCCGTGGTCTGGCTGGAACGCGACGGGCGCAGCTACCACCGCGCCTATGGGCAGCGGGCGGTGTTCCCCGCCGGCGAACGGATGTCCGAGGACACCATCTTCGACGCCGCTTCACTGACCAAGGTGATCGCCACGACACCGGCGGTGATGAAGCTGATCGAGGGCGGCCAGGTCGACCTCGACGCCCCGATCGGCCGCTATGTCGCCGCCTGCGACGTCGAGGACAAGGCGGCGGTGACGGTGCGGCATCTGCTCACTCACAGCTCGGGACTGAGCCCGTTCGCCGCCTCCCCGAAATGGCAGGGTCACGAGGCCGCCATCCGCGTCGCCTGCGAGAAGCCGCCGACGCAGCCTCCGGGCGAGACCTTCCGCTACACCGACGTGAACTTCGTCCTCCTCGGCGAGATCGTCCGGGCGGTGAGCGGCCGCAGCCTGGCGGACTTCGTCGCCGCCGAGGTGCACGGCCCGCTGAAGATGAACGACACCGGATACCTGCCACCCAGGGCGAAGCTGGGACGCATCGCCCCGACCGAGCGGGTGGGCGACCAGGTGTTCCGCGGCGTGGTCCACGATCCGTTGGCGCGCCAGATGGGAGGCGTCGCTGGCCACGCCGGTCTGTTCACCACCGCCGCCGATCTGGCGCGCTTCGCCCGAATGCTGCTCGGCGAGGGGACCCTGGAGGGCGTCCGGGTGTTCGCGCCCGGGACGGTGCGCCTCATGACCAGTGTCCAGAGCCCGCCGCAGGTCACCGACCGCCGCGGCCTCGGCTGGGACATCGACTCCAGCCACGCCGGACCACGCGGCCGCCATTTCCCGATCGGCTCCTACGGCCACACCGGTTGGACCGGCACCTCGATCTGGATCGACCCGTTCTCCCACACCTTCCTGGTCATCCTGTCCAACCGCAACCATCCGAGCGAGGCCGGTGCCGTCAAACCCCTGCGCCACGAGCTGGCGACGCTGGCCGCGGAGGCCACCGGCTTCGACTTCACCGTCGTGCGCGGCCTACCGCCGGCGGTCCCGGCCGAGGGCGCTGCCGATGGCAGCGAGCCGGCGCAGAGCGGAATCGACGTCCTGGTCCGGGACGGCTTCGCCCCGCTGCGCGGGCTGCGCGTCGGCCTGATCACCAACCACACCGGTCACGATCGCACCCGCAACCCGACCGTGGACCTGCTGTTCCGCGCCCCGGGCGTGAAGCTCGCGGCGCTGTTCGGTCCCGAGCACGGCATCCGGGGCTCCTTCGACAGCAAGGTCGCGGACAGCGTCGACGAACAGACAGGGCTGCCGGTCTACAGCCTGTACGGCGAGACACGCCAGCCCAGGCCCGAACATCTGAAGGACCTCGACGCCCTGGTGTTCGACATCCAGGATATCGGATGCCGCTTCTACACTTACGGGAGCACGCTGGGCCTGTCGATGGAGGCCGCCGGCAAGGCGCGCCTGAAGTTCTTCGTCCTCGATCGCCCGCTGCCGATCGGCGGCGTGGCGGTGCAGGGCCCCGTGCGCCAGGCGCCCTCGAACTTCACCGGCTTCCATCCCGTCGCCGTACGCCCGGGCATGACCATCGGCGAGCTGGCCCAGATGTACAACGAGGAGCGCGGCTTCAAGGTCGACCTGACGGTGATCAAAGTGGACGGGTGGCGCCGCGCCGCCTGGTTCGACGAGACCGGGCTGCCCTGGACCAACCCCTCGCCGAACATGCGCACCCTGACCGCCGCCGCCTTCTACCCGGGCGTCGGTCTGCTCGAGACCACCGCACTCTCCGTCGGCCGGGGCACCGACACGCCATTCGAGGTGGTGGGCGCGCCCTATGTCGACGACGTGCGGCTGGCGGCCGAGTTGGGGCGCATGGGCCTGCCGGGCGTGCGCTTCACCCCGGTGCGCTTCACCCCCGTCGCCAGCAAGTTCAAGGACACGCCGTGCAGCGGCATCCGCATCAGCCTCGTCGATCGGCAGCGCCTGGACGCGGTGGCCGTCGGCCTGGCCATCGCCATCACCATGCACCGGCTCTACCCGAATGAGTTCGACGTCACGAAGTTCGATCGCCTGCTCGGCCACCCGCCGACCATCGAGGCGATCCGCGCCGGCAAGACGCTGGAGGAGATCCGCCGTTCCTGGGAGCCCGAGCTCAAGGAGTTCCTGGCCCGGCGCGAACGGTACCTCCTGTACAGGTGATCGTCCGCTCCGCCACGACGAGTGCACAGGAAATTCAAGCTGGGTATCTACCCCGTCACGATGTCCCCGTTGCCCGGGGGAAAACAAGGACCCGACGTCGCAAGAATCGAGGTGCTGGACGCAAGGGCAGGCAGTTCGGTGAGGCGTTCCGCGGAAAGCGGTGGGCGCGCCACGTGCTTTCCCAGGATTCGGGCGGAGGGAAGGGGGCCGTGCCCGAGGCGTCGGACCGGGCGAGCTGGCCGCGGGCCAGGGGCGACCAGGCGGCGCAGCGACACGGCCGACAGCTGCGCCAGCAAAGGGTCGCGATCACCGGGTGGAACAGGGGCCGCCCCCGTGAATCGATCGCGTACACGGGAACGCCGGCCACGAGAATTGGCGGTGTTCACCCTCCGGGCGTCGGGTCGCCGCGTTTGACGATGGTGGTCTGCAGGCCCGTGGAGATGAGTACGCTGTTTTTCGCGTCGATGATCACCACCTCGACCCCCGACAACGACTCGGCGATCTTCAGAGCCCGCTCCGGACCCACGGCGAAAAGCGCGGTGTCCAGGGTGTCGGCCGTGAACGCGTCGCTGGCCAGCACGGTGATGGCGCGCATGCCTCGCGCAGGAAAGCCGGTCCGTGCGTCCAGGATGTGGTGGTAACGAACCCCGTCCTTGATCACGAAGCGCTCGTAGTCGCCCGAGGTGTTGAACGCCTGATCGGACAGCGACAGCTCGTAGATGATCTTGCCATGAGGGCCCCGTGGGTCCTGGATGCCGACGCGCCAGGCGCGCGTGCCGCGGCGTCCGGCGGCGAAGAGATCGCCTCCCGCGTGAACGATGAAATCACGCACCCCCGCGTCGCGAATCGCCTTCACGGCGGCGTCGACGGCGTAGCCCTTGGCGAGGCCTTCGAGATTCATGCGCTGGCCCGCTCTGCGCAGCATCACCGTGCCTGCCGCCTCGTCGACGATGACGTCCTGCCAGTTCACCAGCTTGCGCCGGCGCTCGACGTCCTTGCGGGCGGGCACGGTGCCGTCGTTGTCCTCGTCGAACTTCCACAGACCCTTGTAGACGCCGACGGTGATGTCGAAGGCGCCGTCCGTCAGCTTCGAGACCCACTGCGCCTTGCGAATCACCGCCAGGGTGTCGGGCGACACCTTCACCGCTTCCTTGCCGGCGGCGTCGTTCACGCGCGACACCTCCGAGTTCGGCCGCCAGCTGGTCATCAACGCCTCCAGCCGATCGAACTCGTCGAGGCCGCGCGAGAAGGCCGCCTCGACCTTGGCGTCGTCGATGGCGAAGGCCTGGAACTCGCAGACGGTCCCCATGCACTTGCGGCGCTTGACGATGACGTGGGGCGACGCCGCGTCGGCGGCCCGGGCGGCACCATCGACCGCTCGTGGGCTGGTGCGCATGCAGGCGGCGAGCAGCAGTGCGAACATCAGACGGCGCACGGGCCGACTATACTCTCGGCGCATGTCGGATGCCGTCGTCGTCGGCGCGGGGGTCATGGGCTGCGCGGTCGCTCTGCGCCTGGCCCAGCGCGGGCTGGCGGTGACGATCATCGAGCGCGGCATTCCGGGCGCCGAGGCGTCGAGCGCCGCCGCGGGCATCCTCGGTCCGCAATGGGAGGCGGACGCGCCCGGGCCGTCGCTCGATCTCGGGCTGCGCAGCCGCGCGCTCTATCCGTCGTTCGCCGCCGAGTTGCGTGATCTCTCGGGCATCGACATCGGCCACGCGCGTTCTGGTCTGCTGGAGGTGCCCCTCGACGACGCTCACGAGGACGCGTTGAAGGCGCGGCAGGCGTGGCAGGTCGCCCGCGGGCTGTCCGCCGAGATTGTCTCGGGTGTCGATTTGCGGGCCCTCGAGCCGCGGCTCTCGTCGCGGATCCGGATGGCGCTGCGTCTGGTCGACGAGGGACACGTCAACGCGCGATCGCTGTCTCGCGCGCTGTCGCAGGCGGCGGCCATCGCAGGCGCGCGCTTCGTGCAAGGGCGTCACGTGCGCCGCGTGCTGTCCGAAGGTGGGCGTGTCACGGGCGTCGAACTCGACAGCGAGCGAATCTCGGCCGGGACGGTGGTGCTGGCGGCGGGGAGCTGGTCGAGCCTGGTCGAGGGTGGTGGCGTGCCCCCGCCGATCGTGAAGCCAGCGCGCGGCCAGATGGTGGCCATCGAGGTGAGGCCCCCGCTTTTCCGTCACGTCATCGCCGCCTACGGGCGTGGATACCTGGTGCCGCGCCTCGATGGAACGGTGCTCGCGGGCAGCACGCTGGAGATGGTCGGCTTCCGCAAGGAGGTCACCGTCGCCGGCCTCGCCGACATCCTGGCCATGACCCGCGCCCTCGTCCCCGATCTCGACCACGCGCCCGTCGTCGAGACCTGGTCGAACTTCCGTCCCTACACCGACGACCAGCTGCCGGTGCTCGGCCGCACGGAGATCGCCGGCCTGGTGCTGGCGACCGGCCATCACCGGTACGGCATCCTGCTGACGCCGATCACCGCACAGCTGATCGCCGAGCTGGTGACCGGCGACGAGCCGAGTGTCGACCTGACGCCTTTTTCGGTGACCCGGTTCAACCCTCGAACCAGCGCGCCAGCGTAGCCCGGTCCATCTCGCCAAGGACGAGACGCCCAGCCCGCGCGTTCTCGATCGCCTGGGCGGCGTTTCGGGCTCCGACGATGGCCGCGGTGATCCCCGGCGTGCTGGTCACCCAGGCCACGGCCAGGTTCGCCAGGGACACGCCCAGGGTCTTGGCCATCGGCCGCGCCTTCTCCAGAGCCGCCAGCACCCGTTGCCGCAAGGACGGCTGGAACAACCACACGGCGCTGCGGTGATCGGTCACCGGGAACTGGTGGTCGGCGCCGAACTTGCCCGACAGCAACCCGCGCCCGATCGGGCTGTAAGCGATGACCCCCACGTTCTGCTGGCGGCACCACGGCAGCACGTTCTCCTCGACCGTCCGGGCGACCAAACTGTACTGCGGCTGGGTGCTGATGATCCCCGCCACCTTCTTTCCGGCGTTCAGCTGCTCGACCGAGAAGTTGCTGACGCCGATCCAGCGGATCTTCCCCTCCTCGCGCAACCGCAGGAGCTCGCCAAAGCTGTCTTCCGTCGGCAAGTTCGGGTCGGGCCAGTGGATCTGGTACAGATCGATGCAGTCGGTGCCCAGCCGCCGCAGGCTCGCCTCGCAGCCACGGCGCACGGCTGAGGGCCGCAGATCGTGGTGGATCGCCCGGCGCCTTTCGTCGACGTCGATCATCGTGAACTTGAACGCGCCCTCTGTGGTGTCCCAGGTCAGGCCGCACTTGGTGGCGAGGTACGCGCGCCCACGCCGCCCGCGCATCGCCTTGCCCACCAGTTCCTCGCTCTTGCCGAGGCCGTATACCGCGGCTGTGTCGATCATGTTGACGCCTGCGTCGATGCTGGCGTGGATGGCGGCGATGGCGTCCTTGTCGTCCTGGCCGCCCCACATCGATCCCCCGATGGCCCAGGCGCCCAAGATGACCGGCGTGATCTCCAGATCGCTGTCGCCCAGACGCCGCTTTTGCATGACCGGACTTTACCGCAAACTGCCGCCACGATGCCTTCGCTCGAGGCGTGGCAATGGGTCCTGGGCGCGCTGTGCGCCGCCGGCGTCGGCGTGGCCAAGACAGGAGTCCCCGGTTTCGGGATCCTGGCGATCCCCCTGATGGTTTTCGTTGTCGGCGACGCGCGCGCCTCCGCCGGCTGGCTGTTGCCGATCCTGTGTGTCGCGGACATCTTCGCGATCGTCTATTACCGGCGGCACGTGCAGGCGCGCCGCCTGTTCGGACTCGCCCCCTGGGTGATCGGAGGCATGACCGTGGGTTGGCTGGCGCTCGGCCTGCGCGACGACGTGCTCCGTCCGATCGTGGGCACGATCGTCCTGTTCATGGTGGCGGCGCATGTCTGGCGCAAACGGCGGGGCGCTCGGATTGTCGGGGGCGCCGTTCACAGCGCCGCGTTCGGAACCGTCGCCGGCTTCGCCACCATGGTGGCCAACGCCGCCGGCCCGGTGATGAACGTCTATCTGCTGTCGAAGCGCCTTCCGAAGGAAGAGTTCGTCGCCGCCGGCGCCTGGTTCTTCTTCCTGGTGAACCTGAGCAAGCTTCCGTTTTACGGGGTGCGGGGGATGATCACCGCGCCCTCGCTGGTGTACGACCTGTGCATGCTGCCGCTCGTCGCCGGTGGGGCAGTGCTGGGCCGGGTGGCGATCAAGCGGCTGCCACAGGGGATCTTCGAAGTGGCGGTGCTGGGCCTGACGACCGGGGCAGCCGTGTTGCTGTTCCGCTAGAAGCGTCCGCGGAGGACCGGGTAAAGTGCTCGGTACTTCTGATACGGCGCCTCGAAGGCGCGGTGGTTGGCGCGGTCCGGCCTCTCGCCCGGCAGGCGTTTCAGCGTCGCGCGGCAGGCGGCGGGCACGCTCGACCAAGCGCCCGCGCCGACGGCGCCCAAAAGCGCCGCGCCGTAGCCCGGACCCTCCTCGCGGTTGACCCGGACGATCGGCAGCCCGTACACGTCCGCCTGCAACTGGCGCAGGAACGCACTCTGCGCGCCGCCGCCCGTGACCAGCATCTTCGCGAGCGGCATGCCCAGCTCGCGCAGAATGGTGACCGAGTCGCGCATCCCGAAGGTGATCCCCTCCAGCACGGCGCGCGTCAGGTGCTCGCGCCGGTGCGCCAGCGACAGACCCACGAACGCTCCGCGCGCGGCCGCGTCCCGGTGAGGCGTGCGCTCGCCCTGGAGATACGGCAGGAAGGTCAGCCCCAGGGCGCCGATCGGCACACGCGCTGCCTCGGCATTCAAACGCAGGTTCGCGTCTGGGTGCCCGGCAAGATCGGGCGCGGCGTTGTCGCGGAACCAGGCGAAGGCGCCTCCCGCCGTGAGCATCACACCCATGACGTACCAGGTGTCCGGAACCACGTGGCAGAAGGTGTGCGCGCGCAAGCGTGGGTCGACATTCGGCCGGGCGGTCGGCGCCAGCACGGTTCCCGACGTGCCCCAGCTCGCCACCGCCTCGCCCGCCGTCACCACGCCGACGCCGACTGCCCCGCAGGCGTTGTCGGCGCCGCCGCCCGCGACGGGCGTGCCCGCCAGAAGGCCGGTGGCTTTCGCGGCCCCCGCGCTGATCCAGCTCAACACCTCGGCCGAGCCGCCGACCTCGGGCAGGAGCGACATCGGGAGCTTCATCGCCTTCATCAGCGGCTCGCTCCACCGCAGGCGGGCGGTGTCGTACATGAGGGTCGCCGACGCGTCCGACGGATCCGTGGTGATGGCGTCGGTCAGCTGCAAGCGGATGTAGTCCTTCGGCAGGATCACCTTCGCCAGCCGCCGGAACGCCGCCGGCTCGTGCTTGCGCAGCCACAGCACCTTCGGCAGCGTGAAGCCCTCGAGGCACGGGTTCGAGCACCACTTGCGCAGCTGCGCCTCGCCCACACGCGCGGTCACTTCGCGGCACTCCTCGGTCGTGCGTCCGTCGCACCAGAGCAGGGCGGGGCGGATCACCTTGCCCCCGCCGTCGAGAAAGACCGACGAGTGCATCTGGCCCGAGATACCGACGGACGCGATCCGCCTGGCGGAGACACGCGCCTTCTTCATCACCTGCTTGATGGCGGTCGTCGTGGCCCGCCACCAGTCCTCGGGGCGCTGTTCGGCCCAGCCAGGCTCGGGCGTCGATAGCGGATGGGCGACGGTGACTGCCGCTGCCACGTCACCGTCCCGGTCGACCAGGATCGCCTTGACGCCGCTGGTTCCGATGTCGAGGCCGAGGAAATGATCGTGATCGTGGTCCATCGCCATGGGCGCGGAAGCTAGCACGCCCGTGTTAGCCTGCCGACATGCTCGACAAGGACCACTTGGCGATGCTTGGTCGCCGCGGCCTCCTCGGCGCCGCCGCCGCCGCTTTCGCCGGCTGTTCGCTGCGCGCGCGTCTCAGCACGCCGTCGGACTATCTGGTGACGACCCAGATCCCGAAGGACGTGTTCAAGCTGGGGGTCGCCTCCGGGGAGCCGTCGCCGGACGGCTTCGTCCTGTGGACGCGGTTGGCGCCGGACCCGATCCACGGCGGGGGCATGCCGCCGAACTCCGTGCTGGTGACCTGGGAAGTCGCCACGGACGAAGGCATGAGCGACGTCATACGCGCCGGCAACGCCGTGGCCACGCCCGAACTGGCGCACTCGGTCCACGTCGAGGTCGAGGATCTCGAGCCGGCGACGCACTACTGGTACCGCTTCCGCGTCCGGGGCCAGGAGAGCCCCATAGGCCGCGCGCGCACCGCGCCTGCCGCCACGGCGCACGTCGATCAAGTGCGCTTCGCCTTCGCCTCGTGCCACAGCTACCAGGCTGGCTACTTCGACGCCTACAAGCACATGATCCAGGAGGACATCGACTTCGTGGCCTTCCTGGGCGACTACATCTATGAGGGCGGCCAAAGAGAAGACGCCGCCACCATCCGGCGCCACGACGGGTCGGAGGTGTTTACCTTGCCGCAGTACCGTAACCGCCACGCCCTTTACAAGACCGATCGGGACCTGCAGGCGGCTCACCGGGCGTTCCCCTTCGTCGTCACCTGGGACGATCACGAGCTGGAGAACAACTACGCCGGGCAGCGCTCGGAGAACAAGGACGACCCGCAGCTGTTCCTGCTCCGGCGCGCCGCCGCCTACCAGGCCTACTACGAGCACATGCCGCTGCGGCTGACGGCGCGGCCTTCGGGCGCGGACATGCTGCTCTACCGCCGCCTGGTGTTCGGCGATCTGCTCGAGCTGAACGTGCTGGACACCCGGCAGTACCGGAGCGGCCTTCCCGGCATCGAGGGCCCGCCGCCGGTGCAACCCGACGACGGCACCGCCCCGTCGATGATCGGCGCGCGACAAGAGAAGTGGTTGTTCGAGGGCTTGTCGGCCTCGCACGCGCGCTGGAACGCGCTGGCGCAGGGGGTCTTCGTCGGACAGAGATTCTTGCCGCCGAAGACGGAGGTCGCGAACGTGCCGGCGCCCGCCCACAACGTCAGCATCGACGCTTGGGACGGCTATCCGGCGGCGCGGCGTCGGCTGCTCGGTTTTCTGCAAGAGCGCCGCCCCACCAATCCGGTGGTGATCACCGGCGACGTCCACAACAACTGGGCCGTGGATCTCAAGGCCAGTTTCGACGATCCCCAGTCCCCGACGCTGGGGACCGAGTTCATCGGCACCTCGATCAGTTCGGGCGCCGACGGGGCCGACGGGGTGAGCCCGCGCATCCAGTTCCAGCTGGACAGCAACCCACACATCAAGTTCTACAACGGCCGCCGCGGCTACGTTCGCTGCACCCTGACGCCCGAAAAATGGCAGACGGACTTTCGTGTGCTCCCCTTCGTGACGAGGCCCGGGGCGCCGATCTCCACGGTCGCCAGTCTCGTCGTCGAGAACGGTCGTCCCGGCGTCGTCAAGGCGTGAAACGGTTTCGCTACGGCACCCGGCCGGTGAGCTGCACGGTCGCCAAAGACAGATAGAGCGCGCCGTCCGGGTCTATCGCCTTCTGCTCGTCGGCGAATCCGATCGACACCGCGAACCAGCGGTCGTCCGCGCGACGGAGCAGCCAGGAGAGCACCAGCACCCCAGGCTCGGACCCGCCCTTGAAGCCGACGAAGGGGAACATCTTCTTGTCGACCACCAGGCCCGGGTTCATCGACAGCACCGACAGGACCGTCTCCCCGAACGCGCGCAAGCCCCGGTGCGCGCGGCACAGATCCATCGGCGAGGCGAACCACTCGAGGTCGGCGATGGCGCGAGGAGCTTCCCAGGCAATCGCCGAGGCAAGCGACGGCAGAGGCCGCGTCGCATAGTCATCTGCCAGCAAGCGGCGTCGTTCATCCGGCCCCGCGGTGACATAGGCCGCTCGTTCCCGATCGCTGGCCCCGAGCTTCAAGATGAACAGCTCGCGGGTGGTGAGAAACGGGATGTTCAACGTCGGGCGTCCATGCCCGAACGCGGCTTGCTGCGTCTCCACGGCCTGCCGTCCGACGAAGTGCAGGAGGTGATCCGTGGCCGTGTTATCGCTGATGGAGATCATGTTCGTGGCGAAAGCGCGCAGGCTCAGCGTCTCACCGGCGGTGCGGTTCTGCAGGACGCCCGAGGGAAGGCTCTTCCTCTCGTCGGCAATGGCCAGCAGGTCGTCCCAGCCGGCTTCCCCCCGACGGATCTTCTCGGCCAGCGCGCCCAGCACGTACAGCTTGAAGGCCGAGCCCAACGGCATCGCCTCGTCCGCGCCGAGCGCATGCACCGGGCGGCAGCGGTCACCGTCCAGTTCGGCGATGACCGCTCGCACGCGCGGAGCCACGGCCGACAAGCGAGGCCCGAGTTGCTCCCAGGTCTTCACCGCCGGATCGTCGTCGGGCGCGGGCCCCGAGAACAGGAGGCCACTGATGAGCGGCGGCGTCGTCACCTGGAGCGCGATGCGGAACCGGGTCTGCTTGCGCGTCTCCACGACCGCCGTCACGGACGTGGGCGTCTCCGTGAGGCCAACGACCGACAGCGGAGCCTGATCGCGCGCAAACTGCGACAGCAGGGCGACGACGGTCCCCGCCGGCACCTGCAGGAGGAAGCTCGCCGCGAAGTGAGGCCGCACCTCCGCTGTGGTGATCGCCTCCGGCGGCCCGTTCAGCAGCCCCAGCAGCCATCCCAGTTGCATGCCCGCGGGCGTATCCGGGATGGCGATGACCATTCGATCAGGCGCGGTGTCCGGAACGGCAGCGTCCAACGACGACGCTGTCCCGCCACCGCAGCCCAGAAACGCGGCCAGAGAGACGAAGGTGACGAGGCGGGTCAGCGGATGCCCATCAGGACTTCGTTCGTCAGCTGATCCAGGCGCTCGTACTGGTAGCCCTGGGCACGGAGCGCGGCGATGTCGAAGGTGGCGGCCTTCAGCTGCTTGCCCAGCGCCGGGCTGTACTTCAGGTTCTTGCCGGTGTCGACGACCACCTTCTGGTCCAGCACCTTGAGGTCGGCCATGATCTGCTGGATCTCCTTGTCCTTGCTCCAGCGCTCGGCCTTCTCCTTGAGGATGTTGTAGGTGCGCATCGAATAGTGGGCGAAGTCCCAGACGCCCTCCTCGTCCTCGGTGCGGTAGGCGTGGCTGTCGAAGTGGCGCATGCCCTGCCACTTTGCGTCCTCGAGCAGCTTCACCAGGAAGAAGGCGCCCTTCTGATCTTCGGAACCGAAGCGCAGGTCCTGGTCGTAGCGGCCCGGTTTCTGGCCGTTCAGATCGATGTGGAACAGCTTGTCGGCCTCCAGCGCCTGGCCGACCACGTGCGAAAAATCGAGCCCCGGCATCTGCTCGTGGGCCACCTCGGGGTTGAGGCCGACCATCTCCGGGTGATCGAGCGTGTAGATGAACGCCAGCATGTGGCCGCTGGTCGGCAGCCAGATGTCACCGCGCGGCTCGTTCGGCTTGGCCTCGAGCGCGAACTTCAGGTCGTACTTCTGATCCCGGGCGTACTCGCACAGGAAGTTCAGGCAGTCGCGGAAGCGCTTGAGCGCCTCCTGCGGCGACTTCGAGGCGTTGGTCTCGACGCCCTCTCGCCCGCCCCAGAACACGTAGATCTTCGCGCCCAGCTCCACCCCGAGATCCATGGAACGCATCGTCTTTTGCAGCGCGAACTGCCGCACGCGCGCGTCGTTGCTGGTGAAGGCACCCTCCTTGAAGGCGGCGTCGTAGAACAGATTGGTCGTCGCCATCGGCACCTTCATGCCGGTGTCTGCCAGCGCCTTCTTGAAGTCCTTCAGGATCTTCTCGCGCTCGGACGGCGAGGCGTCGAAGGGGATGAGATCGTTGTCGTGCAGGTTGACGCCGTGAGCGCCGAGCTCCGCCAGCTTCTCGACGATCCGCGGCGCCGGGATGGTGGCGCGGACGGCGTCGCCGAACGGGTCGCGGCCGCGGTTCCCGACCGTCCAGAGCCCCCAGGTGAACTTGTGCTCGGACTTGGGGCTGTACTGATCCTTCGGGTACTTCGCGCTCATCGCGTCATCTCCTGTCGTGAAAGGGCCGTCAGTCTACACCGAACGCAACGGCCCGACTGACCATCACGTCGAGGGGGTGAATACCACCTTCGCCCCGGTGGACTGCCGGATCTGCACCTCGTCGATCCCGGGCGCGCGCTCCACGCAGCGGAAGTGGTCGCCAGCCGGATCGAACACGCCCAGCTCGGTGATCACCCGGTTCGTGCAGCCGAGTGCCGTCGCCGGCAGGGCGAGACGTTCGACCAGCTTCGGTTTGCCGTCCTTGGCGACATGGGTTTGCAGCACCACCACCCGGCGGGCGCCTGCAGCCAGGTCCATCGCGCCGCCCATCCCGGTGGTCATCTTGCCGGGCACCGTCCAGTTGGCCAGATCGCCCGTGCAGGCGACCTCCAGACCGCCCAGCACGCAGACGTCGACGTGCCCGCCGCGGATCATGGCGAAGGAGAGCGCCGAGTCGAAGACGCTGCCCCCGGGGAGCACGGTGACGGTCTGCTTGCCGGCGTTGATCACCTGGGGGTCGACCTCGTCGTCGCGAGGAAAAGGCCCCATACCGAGCAGGCCGTTCTCCGAGTGCAGGACAACCGCCGCCGAGATGTGGTTCGCCACTTCCGTGGGCATGCCGATGCCGAGGTTGACGTACTGGCCGTCCTTCAGCTCGGCGGCCGCGCGCCGGACCATGTCGTCCTTCGACCAGCTCATCGGGTGGTCCTGTGCTCGATGACGTTCTTGTGCTCGCGCGCCTCGAAGACGTGCTTCACGAAGATGCCGGGGAGGTGGATGTCGTCGGGGTCGAGGTCTCCGCGGCCGACCAGGCGGTCGACCTCGGCGACGGTGACCTCGGCGGCCATGGCCACGAGAGGGTTGAAGTTGCGCGCGGTCCGGTAGAAGCGCAGGTTGCCGTCGACGTCGCCCACGGCGGCGCGCACGATGGCGTAGTCCGCCCGCAGGGGTTTCTCGAGCACGTAGCGGCGTCCGTCGATCTCGCGCACCTCCTTGCCCTCGGCGACGACGGTGCCGACGCCGGTCGGTGTGAAAAAGCCGCCGATGCCGGCGCCCCCGGCGCGGATCCGTTCGGCCAGCGTGCCCTGGGGGTTCAGTTCGACCTTCACGGTGCCCGCCGCGTACTGCTCGGCCAGATCCGGATTGCCGCCGATGAAGCTGCACACGACGTGGGAAACCTGCCGCTGCTTGAGCAGCACCGCCAGGCCCTGACCCTGGTTGCCGCAGTTGTTGCTGATGATGGTCAGGTCCTTGACGCCCCGGCGGGCGATCTCGGCGATGCAATGCTCGGCGTTGCCGCACAGGCCGAAGCCGCCCGCCATGATCCGCATGCCGTCGCGCAGTCCTGCCAGCGCTTCCGTCGCGTTCGCGCACACCTTCATGTGGCGTCCAGCGCGTCGCCGACGATGGAGAGCGCCTCCTCCAGCGTTGGCTCGTCGATCACCAGGGGTGGCGCCAGGAACAGCATCCCCTCGCGTTTGAACGCGTGAACGTGGCGCCTGCGCAGTTCGGCCGCCACTTGCTGCGTGCGCGCCGGCTCGAACTCGATCGCCCACAGCAGGCCGAGGCCGCGCACGTCCCGTCCCAGTTTCCGGATCCGCGGCTCGAGCCAGGCGCCCAGCCGCGCCGCGCGTTCAATGAGCCCTTCGCGCTCGTACGCGTCGATCGCGCCCACGATGGCGGCGCAGGTCAGCGGGTGCCCGTAGGTGGTGAGTCCGCACGACAGCACATGGTCGTCGAAGTGGTGCGCCACCTTCCCGCTGGCGATGACGGCGCCGCCGGGAGCGTAACCGGCGGTCAACCCCTTGGCGCAGGTGAGCAGATCCGGCGACACGCCGTCGTGGTCGACGGCGAACCAGCGGCCGGTGCGTCCGAAGCCGGACAGCACCTCGTCGGCGATGAACAACGTCCCGTGGCGGTCGCACGTCCGGCGGATCTCCTGGTAGTACCCCCGCGGCGGGACATAGACGCCGTTCGGACCCACGATCCCTTCCAGCAGCACGGCGGCGACGTCTCCCGCACGCAGCAACGGCTCGAGATCCGGGGTCGCCGAGTAGTGGTCATCCCAGCAGATCCCGTCTGGGAGCCCCGGATCGAACGGCTTGCGGCGTGCGTCTCCCGAGAAAGAGAGCATCCCAAGCGTGGCGCCATGGTAGCTGCGGCTCCGGTAGACCACCTTGCGCCGCCCGGTGAAAAGGCGCGCCATCTTGATCGCGTTCTCGTTCGCCTCGGCGCCCGACAGGCAGAGGAAAACCTTGCCGTCGCGCAGTCCCGGCGGCGCCACCGCCAGCAGACGCCGGGCGGCTTCCACCTTTTCGGGAAACACCGACGACGGTTGGGCCAGCAGATTCCGCTCCGCCGCCGCCACCATGGCGCGCTTCATCCCCGGGTGCCCGTGTCCGAGGTTGGCGTTCCAGACCATGCTCCCGAGATCCAGCCAGCGCGCGCCGTCCGACGTCGTGAAGCACGCGCCCTCGCCCGAGACGATCTCGATCGGCGCCGCCTGGTTCTGCGCCGTCCAGGTGAAGAAGAACGGGTCTACGCCTTCTTGCATACGTCGATGAAGACGGCGGCCGCTTCGTCCGCTTCGGCCCTGGTGATCACCAGCGGCGGCGACATGCGGATCGCCTTGTCACCACACTCGAGCACCAGAAGGCCGCGCCGGTAGCACGCCTGCGCCACGGCGTCGGCCTTTTCGTGCGTCGCCATCTCGATGCCGATCATCAGGCCGAGGCCGCGCACCTCCTGCACGCCGGGAACCCCCTTCAGCCCCGTGCGCAGCCTGTCCATCAGGTGAGCCCCGACGGTCGCCGCGTTGTGGACCAGCTCGTTTTCCATCAGGTCGATTGTTGCTAGCGCCGCAGCAATGCAGACGGGATTGCCGCCGCAAGTCGAGCCGTGCGAACCCGAGGGCCAGGTCATGAAGCGCTTTTGCGCCATCATCGCCCCGAGGGGCATGCCCGACGCCAGGCCCTTGGCCAGCACGATGACGTCCGGCACCACACCGAAGTGCTCGGCGGCGAACATCTTGCCGGTGCGGCCCATGCCCGATTGAACCTCGTCGAACACCAGCAGGATGCCGTGCTTGTCGCACAGCGCCCGCAGGCCGGCCAGGAATTCGCGCGAGGGGACGATGTAGCCGCCTTCGCCCAGCACCGGCTCGACGACGATCGCGGCCACTTCCTCGGGCGAGACGGTGCGGGGGAAAAGATCGCGTTCGATGCTGGAGAGGTTTCCGTACTCGGCGTGATGCACGCCGGGCAACAGCGGCCCAAAGTGCTTCCGGTACTTGATCTTCGAGGCGGTCAGAGACAGGGCGCCCAGGCTGCGGCCGTGGAAGCCCCCGCGAAAGGCGATGAGGTGGCTGCGCCTGGTGTGATGCCGCGCGATCTTTATCGCCGCCTCGACACCCTCGGTGCCCGAGTTGGTGAGGAACGTCTGCCAGCCCTCACCGCCGAGGCGCTTGCCGGCCAGCTCCTGGAGCTTTTCCGCAAGCGCGCCGTAACCGGGGTAGTGAAAGTCGGTGCCGCAGATGTGGATCAGCGTCTCGGCCTGCTCGCGGATCGCCTGCGCCACCTTCGGGTGACAATGCCCCGTCGACGCCGTGGCCACGCCAGCCTGGCAGTCGAGGAAGACGTTGCCGTCGACGTCCTCGACCGTGCAGCCCGAGGCGCGCTTCACCACGAGCGGGTAGACGTAGATCAGCGATGGCGAGACCACACGCTCGTCCCGGGCGATGATCTCCCTCGCTTTCGGTCCGGGCAGCTCGGTGACGATCTTCACGCGACCACGGTCCTGCTCTGCTCGCGAAGGTAACAGGGCAGGGTATAGAGCCCGCCGATGTTCTTCCCCGTCGATCCGCTTCCCTTCCAGCCGCCGAACGGCTGTACGCCCGGCCAGGCGCCGGTGGTGGCGCCCGCCGCCCGGTTCACGTAGACGACGCCGGCCTCGATCCGATCGAGGAAGGTGTCGATCTCGGATGGCTTTTCAGAGAAGAACCCGGCCGTCAGCCCGAACCGGGTGTCGTTCGCCAGCGCCAGCGCCTCGGGCAACGTCTTCACCGTCCGCACGGCGACGATGGGGACGAACAGCTCCTTCTTCCACAGCTCGTGGTTGTCGGGCAGGTCGGTGACGATGGTCGGCTGCACGAAGTAGCCATGATCGTAGATCCCGCCTTTGAGCAATTCGCCGCCGATCCGGATCTTGCCGGCCGACTTTGCCATGGCGGCGTAGCGCTGGAAATCCTCGTGGCTCGTCTTGGTGGCGACCGGACCGAGGAACACGTCCCTGTCCAGCGGGTCGCCTATCTTGATGGCCGCCACCAGCTTCTCCAGACGCGACAGGAAGTCCGCCGCCACCGACTCGTGAACGTAGACGCGCGAGCAGGCCGAGCACTTGTGACCGTTCATCCCGAACGCGGATCGGTAAACGCCCATCGCCGCGCGATCCAGATCGGCGCTGTTCATGACGATCGCCGGGTTCTTGCCGCCCATCTCGACGATGGCTGGCTTGGGGAACTCCTTGGCGAACTTGCCGTAGATGTGTTTGAACCCGACCTCGTACGAGCCGGTGAAGGTGACCCCCGCAACGTCGGGGTGGTCGACCATCGCGCCGCCCAGCGACTGCCCTTCGCCGGTCAGCATGCTGAGCGTGCCCGGTGGCAGTCCGGCCTCGTGAAAGATCTCGGCCAGCAACAGCCCGGACAGCGGCGTCTCGTGCGAGGGCTTGGCGACGACGGTGTTCCCCGCGAGGAGCGCCGCCGCGATCGGGGCTCCGATCAGCGCATACGGGAAGTTCCAGGGCGCGATCACCGCCCAGACGCCGTACGGCCGCAGCACGCTGGTGTTGGTGTCGGCGGGCGAAAGCGCCGCCATCGGGCGCACGTAGCCGTCGTTGAGGCGCATCTGCTCGATGTAGTACTCGTACAGATCGGCCGTCTCCTCGATCTCGCCCAGGGCCTCGATCCGGTTCTTCCCCATTTCCAGGATCATCCAGGCCGACAGTTCCAGCCGCCGCTCTCGCACCAGCCTGGCGGCGCGTCCGAGGACCTCTGCGCGCTTCTGCCACGGCATCGCCCGCCAGGTCGGGTAGGCCGCCTTGGCCGCGGCCACCGCATCGCGCATGTCTTCCAGCGAACCGCGCGCCACCTTGGCCACGACGACGCGCGTGTCCGTGGGGCTGCGGCTCTCGTCGGTGGCCTTCGTCGAACGTGGGTTTCCGGCAATGTAGAGCGGGTACGTCTTGCCCAGCGACGCCCGCACCGTGGCGATTGCAAGGTCGAACTGCGCGTGCAGTTCCTGGTTGTCCGCCGTCAGAGTGGCGTAAGTGATCTTCGAATCAACCTTGGCCTCGGCCATGGTCTCAGCGTATGCGCCAAGACAGGTCGCGGCAAGGCTAGGGCGCGCTGTACTCGACGAAGGCGAAGCGCCGGCTGTCGGGCGACCACGACGGCACGTTCATCGTCCCCTGGCCACCGAACATTGGGTGGAGATCGCGCTGCTGGGTGCCATCTGGTTTCATGCGCCGCAGGATCACCGGCTTGTCCCGGGGGTGCCCCTCGGTCCCCGGCGGGAAGCTGATGTACACCAGCCATTTTCCGTCAGGCGAGGGGTGCGGGAACCAGTTGGCGCGGTCGTCCTTCGTGAGCTGCGTCGCCTTGCCGCCCTTGGCCGGCATCTTCCAGATCTGGTTCTGTCCGCCGCGCGCCGAGTTGAAGTAGAGCCACTTGCCGTCGGGCGAGTAATCGGGACCGTCGTCTTCGGCGGCATCCTCGGTCATCCGTACGTCCTTGCCGCCGGCCGTGGGGATGGTCCAGATGTCCTTGTTCTTGTCGGCGCCCATCCCGCAGAAGGCGGCGGTCTTTCCGTCGGGTGAGATGCCGTGCAACCAGTAGGTCAGTCCACCGTCGTTGGAGATCTTCCTGGCGGTCCCGCCCGCTGTCGGCACCACATAGATGTGTCCCTTGGCCGAGAAGAACACCTCCTTGCCGCGGATGACGTGGTCGTTGTTGGCGCCACCGATACCGCCGGTGTCGATCTCTTCGGGCTTGCCCCCCGCCACGGCGATGCGGAAAAGCTTCCCGCCGGCGTTGAACACCAGCCACTTGCCGTCGGGCGACCAGTTCGGCGCCTCGATGTGCTCGGTCGTCTCGTGGACCAGCTTCGGGTCGCTCCCGTCGGCGCCGATGGTCATCAGGCGCGCGGTCTGCACCGCGAACAACAAGAGAGCGATCACGCGATCACCGCATCGACGACCCTGGCCGGCTCGACGCCGCTCAAGGTCTCGTCGCGGCCCTCGAATTCGTAGGAGAGCTTGTCGTGCTCGAGGCCGAGGAGGTGGAGCATGGTGGCGTGCAGGTCCGTGACCGAGACTTTCTGGTCGACGGCAGCATACCCGAAGTCGTCGGTCGCGCCGTGCACCGTGCCGCCCTTCACGCCGCCGCCTGCCAGCCAGACGGTGAATCCGTGCGGGTTGTGGTCGCGCCCATCCGCCTTCTCGGCCACCGGCAGCCGACCGAACTCGCCGCCCCAGAACACCAGCGTCTCGTCGAGCAGACCGCGCTGCTTGAGGTCGGCCAGCAGGCCCGCGACCGGCTTGTCGGTCTCGCGGCAGGACTTGGGCAAGTTCTGGAAGATCTTGCCGTGGTGGTCCCACTGCCCCTTCATCACCTGCACGAAGCGCACGCCCGCCTCGACCAGCCGCCGCGCCATCAGGCACGACAGGCCGAACTCGCGCGTCTCCTTGTCGTCGATGCCGTAGAGGCGTTTGACGTGCTCGGGCTCGTCGCCGAGGTCGACGCGCTTCATCGCCTCCACCTGCATCCGGTCCGCCAGTTCGATGTTGGAGATGCGCGCGTCCAGTTCCTGATCGGAGCCACGCTTGTTCAGATGACGACGGTTCAATGACTGCGTCAGGTCCAGGTACTGGCGCTGGCGGGCTGCCGTCACGTTGCCGGGCCGCTGCAGGTTGTTGATCGGCACGCCCGTCGGATTGAACGGAGTCCCCTGGTAGACCGGCGGCAGGAAGCCCGAGGTCCAGAAGCGGTTCGGCGCTGGCGGCAGGTCGGCCGTGGGGACCACGACGTAGCCGGGCATGCTCCGGTTGGTGGTGCCGAGGCCATACGTCAACCACGATCCGAGCGACGGGAACCCGCCCAGCGGCCGCCCACTTTGGAGGATGAACGACGCCTCGTCATGATCGTTGCGCGTCGAGTGCATCGAACGGATCACCGCCAGGTCGTCGACCATCTTTGCCGTGTGGGGCAGGAGCTCGGACACGTCGGTCCCCGACTGACCGTGCTTCTTGAACTTGTAGGGGCTGGCCAGGATCTTCGTCGACCCCTCCAGCGCCCGCTGGTTGATCTTCAGCGGGATCGGCTGGCCGTCGTACTTGTTCAGCACCGGCTTGGGATCGAACAGATCCATGTGACTGGGGCCGCCCATCATGAACAGGAAAATCACCGACCGGGCCTTGGGCTTGTGGTGCGGCGGTCGCGCGTCCAGCGTGGGCGCGTTCGCCAGCGCGCGCGAGGCCATCGCCGTGCCCAGGCCACCGAGCATGAAATCTCTCCGGTTCATGGGATCCTTTCAGTCGACGTACAGGAACTCGTTGCTGCTCAGCAGGGAGTGGCAGACGCCGGCCCAATCGCCCCCGGTCTTGCGCAGGTAAGCCTGGATTTGCGCTGTCTCCGCCCGTTCGGGCAGCCGCGCGAAGGCTGCCAGATAGGCACGGTCGATGGTCCGCGTGCGTGATGCGAACGAGGCCACCCGCTCGTGCATGAAGGCGCTGTTCATCAGGGCCAGCGCCTGCTGTGGGATCACCGACTGCCCGCGCTTGGGGACGTTGGTCTCGACGACCGGCGCATCGAACGCCTTGAGGAAGTTGGGGATCTGCGTGCGCCAGTTGACGATGTAGACGCTGCGGCGGTTGCGCGCCGGATCCTTGGGATCGACGACCACCTCTCCGTCGACGGTCGCCACCTTCACCGACTCGCCGTAGAGGCGCTGATCCAGATCGCCGCTGACCGCGAGCATGGCGTCGCGCACCGCCTCGGCCTCCAGCCGGCGCGGAGCGCGGCGCTGCCGGTACGTCGTCGACAGCAGGATCTGTCGATGCAGCCGCTTCATGCTCCAGCCGCCTTCGGCGAACTCCAGGGCCAGCCAGTCCAGCAACTCGGGGTGGGTGGGCCGCGCGCCTCGAGCCCCGAAGTCGTCGGTGGTGGCGACGATCCCGGTGCCGAAGTGGTACTGCCAGACACGGTTGACGAACACCCGCGCGGTCAGGGGGTTGTCGGTGCGGGTCAGCCAGCGCGCGAAGGCCAGCCGCCGCCCGGTGGTGTGTGGGTTCTCCTCCAGCCGCGCCGGTACCGTGAACGGCCGCACCGGATCGTCGACCACGGTGAGCACCCCGGGGATCACCACCTTGCCCGGAGTCTCGAAGCTCCCGCGCTCGAGCAGGTGCGTGGGCGAGGGTGTCGTCGACACGTCCCACAGCGCCCAGATCATCGCCGACGGGTAGACGTGCTTCCGGCGCGTCTTCTCGTTCTTGTAGCCCTCGGCCACGTCGCGGTGGTAGGCGGCCTCCTCCTCGGGCGTCATGTTCAGGATCCAGCGCACCTCGCCGCCCTCGTAGGTGTTGCCCGCGATCCAGCTCTCCGGATCCAGCGCCGGCTGGAAAAGTGCCGCCATCCGGTAGTAGTCCTCGTGCCGGATCGGATCGTACTTGTGGGCGTGGCAGCGGACGCAGTTCAGCGTCAGCCCCATCAGCGCCTTCGCCGTCAATTCCAGCGTGGCCTGCTGGGTGGCGAATCGCTTGTCTCGCTGCTCGATCGGCTGGTTGTCGGTGCCATCGGGGGCGCAGCGCAGAAAACCGGTGGCCACCAGTTTCTCCTGGATGTCCTGTGTGAAAGGGCGAGGCGCGTCTCGCCAGTTCACCATCTCGTCGCCCGCCAGTTGCTCCTCGATGAACTGGTCGAACGGCTTGTCGGCGTTCATCGCCTTGATGACGTAGTCGCGGAAGCGCCACGACTGCGGGCGCAGCTTGTCCTGCAGGAACAGACTCGACTCCGAGAAGCCGACCACGTCCAGCCAGTGGCGGCCCCAGCGCTCGCCGTACCGGGGCGAGGCGAGCATGCGGTCGACCAGGCGCTCGTAGGCGTCGGGCCCGCGATCGCGCACGAAGGCCTGCACCTCCCCCGGCGAGGGCGGCAGGCCCAGCATGTCGAAGGAGAGCCGCCGGATGAGGGTGTTGCGGTCGGTGTCGGGCTTGAACGCTTGTCCCTGCGCTTCCAGCTTCGCCAGCACGAAGGCGTCGATGGGCGTGCGCACGCGCGCTTTCTGGGTTACCGCGGGCAGGGGCGCCCGCACGGGTTTCTTGAACGACCAGAACTGACGGTCCGTGTCGGTGATCTCCCGGTCGGCGTGCGCTGTCGCCGCGATCGACATGAGGGTCACGAGCAACTTTTTCACGGCGTCACCAGGCGCCGAGCGTTGAGCTGGCAAAGGGCATCCTCGGTCACCTTCGTGCCGAAGAGATTCAGGTACTGGAACTCGCGTCCGCCGAGTTGGGCGACGCCGCCGTCGCCGATCTGGGTCTGCTCGAGGTGCAGCCGCTCCAGGCGGCCCAGCGCCACCAAGCGGCCCACGCCCGCGTCGCTGATCTTGGTGCGCGCCAGGCTCAGCCAGCTGACGTGAGAGGCCAGCGGCTGCAACAGCGTCAGGTCGGCGTCTCGGGTCCGCTCGGCCACCGGCGCGAAATCCACCGCCAGCAGAGCGCTGCCCTCGAACAGCGGAGTCACCACGGCGCCGAACGCCCGCAGGGCCTCGATCGCTTTTCCGTCCGGCATCGGTTCGGCCACCGCTCGAACGCCCGTCCAGGTCCCGAAGACGGCCTTGCCGTCGATCCACGCGCGCAGCCGCTCCTGCTCCTCGCGGCTCAGCGGGTGGCCTTCGCCCTCGGGGGGCATCGCATCGGCGTCGTCGGAGGGCAGCGATACCCTCTGGAAGAGCGGACTCCCCTTGGCGTCGCCCGGGATCACCACCTTTTTCAGCAAAGCCTCGGGCAAATCGAGTCGCAGCTTGGCCTTCTGCTTTTCGGGGCCGTGGCAGCGGACGCACTTCTGTTCGAGCACTGGCCAGACCTGGCTCGCAAAGTCGATGGTCTGCACCAAGAAGAGGACCAGGACGCCCGTCATTGGTGGCAGAGCGCCCCGGAAGTCCGACCGTCACATTTGACGCATCAAGCGCCGGGAGCGATGTGACGATCTCCGCGCTGGTGCGCTCTGGAGACGAAGTGAACGACGACGACCAGGAACCCCACCTCATCACCCGGTCCCGGGGCGGCGACCGCCAGGCCTTTGCCCGGCTGGTCACCCTGCACCAGGGTCGGGTGCGCGCCTACATCGGCTGTTACCTGAAGTGGTCCGATCTGGTGGACGACGTCGCGCAGGAGGCGTTTCTGGCGGCCTTCCGATCCATGGGCGACTACGATGGTGCGGCTCCGTTCAAGTTGTGGCTTCTGGGCATCGCGCGCCACCGGGTGCTGCGCCACCTGCGCAGCGACGGCCGCAAGCGCTCCTTCTTCGAGGAGCTCCTGTTCGAGGGGCGCCTCGAGCGCGTGGCGGCCGAGGCCGAGCGCCTGACCGACCGCGACCGTCAGGTCGAACAGTTGCGCCGCTGCGTCGAGCGGCTGCCGCCGGGAAGCGCCGGTGTGGTCCGCGCGCATTACGTCGACGGCAAGAGCCTGGCCGAGATCGCGCGCGACGGCGGCAAGAAGGAGAGCGCCGTGCGCATGATGTTGATGCGCGTGCGGCAGGCGCTCCGTCAGTGCGTGGAGCAGAGGACCGCGGAGGGGAGCGCATGACGCTGACCGGAGACGCCGAACTCGACGAGATCTGGGGCCGCTACCTCACCGACGGGCAGTTGCCCGAGGCGGATCTGGCGCGGCTGGCGGATGCTCTCCAGAAGCAACCCGAGCTGCTGGCGCGGCTGCTCGACGACGACGAGATCGATGGCCTGTTGCGGACGGTGAACGGGGACCATCCGCCGTTTGCCCAGAAGTTCCTCGAACGGCTGGCCCTCGAAGACGACGAGCGCCGGTTCGTGCCGCTCGTCGAGAAGCGGCTCGTGGCGCGGTGGCGCTGGGTCTGGTTCGTGGGGATGGCGGCGGCGGCGATCGCGGTCTTCGCCCTGCTCCGCCCGGAGCCACAGCCGGTCGCGCAGGCGCCGAAGGCGCAGGCGCCTGTTCCGACGGCCGTGTTCACCCAGCCGCCGGCTCCGCCGCTCCCGCTGGTCCTGCCGCTCGGCGAGCTCGTCTACACCCTGGACTTTGCCACGCTCGGGCAGCTCTCCTCCGTAGAGGGCCGCCTGGCCGATGGGCCGCTCGGCCGCAGGGCGCTGGCCGGCGTGCCCTACAATCCCGATCAGAACTCGTTCGGCGTACGCATCATGCACCCGCCGGGGCTGTTCCCGTACGACAGAGATCTGGTGCTCAGCTTCGAGTACTGGCTGGGTGACTGGAGCGGCGATCCGCCGCAGATGATCGTCGCCATCCACAGCAAGAAGCGGAACCGCGAGTACGAGGTGCCGGCGCCTACGCCGGTGGCCGTGCACTGGACCAGCGTCACCATCGACCTGAATGCGTTGCACGATCCGTTTCCGCGCCAGCCCACTGGCCGCGTGGATTTCGCCAGCAAGCCGCTGCTGCCGCCCGGGGCGAAGCCCGACGCGGGCATGGCCGTCGACTGGCTGAAGGTGCGGGTGGAGGGCCTGCGCGCCGACGTCTTGTTCATCGACAACGTGCGCGTTCACCGACGCGGGAGGTAACCGATCGTCTGATCGTCGACGAGATCTACGACGAACGCCTCCAGTCAATCCCTTAGTGGCCTTCGTGGTCCTGTGCGAGATCGCGTTCTCCTCGATTGACACCTCGATTCGCGATTGCGTAGGCTTGTCGGTCCGCGGGGGAAAATGACCAAGGCCGAACTGATAGAGCGCGTGTCGTCTCGCAAGGACCTGTCCCGTGACCTGACGAAGAAGGCAGTCGCGCAGATCATCGATGCTGTCTTCACCGAGATCGGCGACTACTTCATCCGTGCGCGCGTCAGCCGCGCCAACCCGGCCCGGCTGAACTATCCCGGGTTCGGCACCTTCACCAAGCGGCGCCGCGGTCCACGCATGGTGCGCAACCCCCAGAACGGCACGCCCATCACCATCCCCACCCAGACCACGGTGGGCTTCGCGCCCAGCCAGGACCTGCGGCGTCTGCTCAACGAGATGCCGCGGCTGCCTGCCCGCAGCAGCGGCTAGACTGCCGATCCAGCGCTACAATAGAGCATGCTGGATCCGACCACCGAGCTAGGGGATCTGCACATCCATGTCGGCGGCGCCGTGGCGCCCCACATCCTCTGGTCGATCGCGCACGAACAGGGCTTCAAGCTGCCGGTTCACAACTACTGGGAGTTCTGCGACCTGGTCACGGCGCGGCCCGACAAGGTCGGCTCGCAGGACGATTACCTCGACATCCTCCACAAGTGGACCGAGAAGATCCAGTCGTCGCCGGCGGCGATCGAGCGGTCGGTCCACGCCATCATCGGCAAGGAGTTCCGGTCCAGCCGGGTGACGCTGCTGGAGCTGCGCTTCAACCCGATGAAGCGGAATCTGGGTGGTGAGCGGGACCTCGACCACATCATCCATGCAGCGCTGCGCGGGATGGATCGCGCGCAGCTCGAGTACGGCACCCGCGTGGGCCTGGTGTTCTGCCTGGCGCGTGAGTTTCCGATCGAGCACAACGAGATCCTGGTGCGCAAGGCGATCAAGTACCGGTCGCGTGGCGTCGTCGGCGTCGACCTGGCGGGCCCGGAAAGGTTCGCCGTGGAGCTGGGACCGGCCGTGGACGCGTACGAGGAGCTGTTCGAGCACGCGCGCAGCGGCGGCCTGGGGGTGACGGTCCATACCGGCGAGACGCCGCTGACGGCCGCGTCCGGGATGCTGGCGGTGCTGGAGAAGTGGCGGCCGGCGCGCATCGGCCACGGTGTCGCGGCTGCGGAGAGCGAAGAGGTGATGCGCAAGCTGGTCGAGCGCGGCGTGGTGCTGGAGATCTGTCCCAGCTCGAACCTACGGACCAAGTCGGTCGCCGGGCTGCCGGGCCTGGGCCGCGTGCTGCGGCAACTGGGCGACCACGGCGTGCGATTCACCATCAACACCGACGGCCCGTACCTGCTGGACACCCACCTGCGCCAGGAGTACGACCTGCTGCTCGAGGCCGGGCTCCTGACCGAGGCCGAGGCCCAGCGCTGCATCGAGACCGCCAAGCAGGCGACCTTCATAAGCTAGACTACGCGCCCATGCTTTCTCTGGCCCTGGTCGGCCTGTTCGTGGGCAGCGAGATCGTGGTCGCCAGTGAGGCGCTGGATCCGAAGTTCGCTCCGACGAACGTCCAGACGTTCGCGCGGCGGGTCGAGGAGGTCGGCGGCTTCCGCAAGGGGACATTCAGCGGCAAGGCGTTCTCGCGGCCGCGGGACGCCCTTGCGTACATCCGCGAGCACAAGGTTCCGTTCGCCATCCTGCCGGTCCACCAGTTCGTCGAGGGGCGCAAGGAACTGGGCCTCGAGGTGCTGGGCCGCGCGGTCGGCCCCGAGGGCAAGCAAATCGCTTACTGGGGCGTCACCCGGAACGAGCCGCGCACCTACGCGAACGTGGAGAACCGGGCAGGGCTACGGCTGGCGACGACGGAGACGTACGATCTGCAGTGGTTGAAAGTGCTGTTCGAGGCGAACGTGAACGTGCGGGAGCACTTCCAGCTGGTCGAGGTGTCCACGGCCGAGGAGACGGTCTCGACGGTGCTGGCGAAGAAAGCCGATCTGGCGCTGGTCCACGAGCGCGATTTCCAGCCGCTGAAGGCGCGCATCGAGAACAAGACCGATCTGGCGTGGGTCTACACCTCGGGCGGAATGCCCCCGCCGCCGGTCGTGGCCACGAAGTGGGCGTCAAAGAACGATCGCAAGCGAATGGCGCAGACGCTCGACAAGCTGTGCAAGGGCGACGGCGCCCCGGCCTGCGGGCGGATGGTGATCCTCTACTTCGAGGCCGGCCGCGCCGAGACCTACGGGCCGATCATCCAGAAGTACGACACTTACTAGCGGGGCCAGGCGATACTGGTTGGCGATGCAAGCTGTACGCATCGTCCCGGGTCTGGTCGCCGTGTGGTTGTGCTGTTCGTGCCAGGGTGAAGGCCGCATGGGCCGACCCGCCGACGGAGGCGAGGTCGACGGAGGTGGCGGTAGCGGCGGTGGGCCCGCCGACGGAACGAGGGACAGCCGGGCGGCCGACTCGAGCGATGGCGTGCCCAGGAATGGTGCGCAAGAAGGTGGAATCGAACGACCGATCGCCGACGCCAGGCCGACCACCGACGGGTCGGCGGCGGTCGGCGATCCCAGCGCCGGTTGTGGCAAGGCGGCCATCCAGGCGAGCGCGCAGTGGGTGGTGCGCACGGTGACCGCCGCCGGTTTGACCCGCACCATGTGGACCTACCTGCCGCGCAATTATGATCCCAGGCGCGCCTACCCGACGATCTACCTGTTCCACGGCTGCGGGGACGTCGGCCGCGAGAACAACAACGTCCAGATGCAGACGGCATCCCGTGAGGACGCCATCCTGGTGCGCGGCATCGCCGTGGATCGTTGCTGGAACTACACGCCGAACGGCCCCGACATCGCCTTCTTCGACGAGATGGTCCGGGCGGTCGAGGCCGACTACTGCATGGACAGGTCGCGGCGATTCGCGGTCGGGTACAGCAGCGGCGCCTGGTTGATCGCGCTCCTCAACTGTTCGCGCGCCAACGTCCTGCGCGGTGCGGGCACGGTGGCGGGAGGCCAGCCTGCCGGCGCCACCAACTGCACGGGGCCATTCCCACAGATCTTCGTCCACGACGAGGGCGACCCCAGCAACGCCATCGCCGGATCGATGCGCGTGCGTGATCGCCTCCTCCGGCAGAACATGTGCGACGCGGCCGCCACCCCCCAGCCGAACGGGCCCGCCCCGTGTGTGCGTTATCCGGGGTGTTCCGCGCGTCACCCGGTCGACTGGTGCGCCACCACCGGGCAGGGCCATTCACGTCAGGACGCATTCGCGGCGCCCGCTTTCTGGCGCTTCTTCACGGCGCTGTGAAATTCTCCTGGCGCCGATCGGTCGTGACGGCTCCGCCGCCACTTCGAGCGAGATCACGACGCGGCCGTGAGCGGCACACCCCGCCGGTGTCTTTGCTGGCTTCAGCGGCGGCCTTCCTCGAAACCGAGGAGCTTGGCCTTCAACGCGTCGAGGGTGGCGGCGTGAGCAGGGTCGTCGACGAGGTTCTTCTGCTGCCTCGGGTCCGACGCCAGGTCGTGCAGGTCGAATCTACGATCGGTGATCCGGTGGGTCAGCTTCTTGCCGCCCTCGACCATCATCACCTCGTGCTTGGGCCAGGCGGTCGCAGGAAGCAGCTCGGCGAAGACGGGGCGAGGGGCCAAGGGCTTGCCGTCCACGAGCGGTAACAAGCTTCGGCCGCGGAAGGCGGCGGGCGCCGGCAGGCCGACCAGATCCAGGATCGTCGGCCCCACGTCCACCAGCGCCGCCTCGTTGTCGAGCACCGCGGGCGCCCGTCCGGGGACGGCCACGATCAGCGGGACGCGCAGCTGCTCCTCCGTCAGGTCCTGGCCGTGGAAGTAGCGCTTGTGCTCGCCCCAGGCTTCGCCGTGGTCGGCGGCCACCACCACCGCGGTGGTCTTGGCCAGCCCACTCTCTTCGAGGGCGGCGACGATCTTGCCGATCCAGCCGTCGACGAAGGCGATCTCGTAGTCGTACTTCTCCTCGAGGCCGGTGACGCCCTTCTCCTTGGTGGGGAACTCGCGGTGCTCCATGTAGCTCGAGTGCGGCTCGAACAGGTGCGTCCACAGCACGAAGCGCTCGTTGGCGGCTGCGGCGCGCTTCAGGCGATCGATCACCTTGGGGACGATTCGCGGCGCGGCGATGTCCTTGTTGGACTCGGCGATGGTGCCGGCGCCGTCGTTGCTCCACTCGGCGAAGCCCTGGGACAGCCCGCGATCGGCCGTGAAGTAGAAGTGCGAGAAGATCCCGATCGCCTTCCATCCCGCGCGCGCCAGCGGCTCGAAGAAGGTCTCGTTCGACGGGAGGATGGGTGAGTAGTTGAGCGACCGCTGCTGCCAGGCGATCTCCGACGGGTAGCGCGAGGTGAGCAGCGCCGGGAACGACCGCGGCGTGTTCGGCGCGTGGGACCAGACGCGGCGGAAGTAGGCGCCTCGCTTCGCCAGGGCGTCCAGGGTCGGCGTCAGCGATTTGCCCTCGGGCCGCCCATACCCGGTCACGCCCAGGCGGTCGGCGCGCAGGGCATCGACAGTGATGATGAGGATGTTGCCGGTGAAGGCACCCGCGGCGGGCTTCGCCGTGGGGGTGGATTCAGGCGCGGTGATGGTCACTGCCGCGGCGTCGCCGCCCACGCAGTTCTGGTCGATGCCGTCACCCGGCGTGTCGTCGGCGCCGGGGTAGGTGTCGGCGCGGCGATCGTCGCAGTCGCCACCGCCGAAGCGTGCCGAGAACCCGTCGCCGTCCCTGTCGGCGAGACCGCGCGCCAGCTTCAGGCCCAGACGCAGTCCGAGGCCGTGTTCGGTGATCGCCTCGTACGCGGGAGAGGTCTCGGGGATGCGAGCGCCGATCACCCACATGCCGACAGCCAGGATCACCGCCGCGCCCCGCAGCGTTCGCAGCGGCAGGCGCGGGTGTAACCGGTGCCCGACCGCAGTCCGGTACCAGAAGAGGCCATGCGCGCTCCCGAAGACGACGGCCAACGCCGCCGCGCCCACCGGTCCGAGGTCCAGCACGCGCCAGTCCGCGCGTGACAACGCAACGATGCCCAGGAGGACGCCGCCGGCGGCCAGTGTCCCCAGCACGACGGCGGTCCGTGGTCGCGGCAGGCGCTCCGCCACCCGCAGCGCGACACGACGCACCTGGAGCGCGACGACCACGGCGATCGGCGCCAGCACCAGGGTCAGCCCGAAGGTGGCGATCACCGCCAGCTTGCGGCTGGCCATCGAACCCACGAACACCGCCTGGGCGGCGGCGAGCGCCAGTCCCATCGCCGCCGCACCCACCAGTCCCGCCAGGATGGCGGCCGCGTCACGGGTGTCGTCGGCGAGAGCGTCGAGGACAGTGGCCACCGCCCAGCCCGCGAGCACCGCCGCTGTCATCCCTGCCACGCCGTAGAGGCCGATGGCCAGGCCCAGCACTCCGGCACCGCCGCCGTGGGTCAGAACCCACGCTCCTTCCATGACGCCCGCCGCGAGCAGGCCGGCAAAGACGGAAGCCGCGACCGGCCAGGAGAACGGAAGCTTCATCGTCTCCAGAACCGTTAGCACGGGGGTTCCCCCGCGACCAAGTTCTCGGGCATATTCGGGCGGCCCATGGGTAGACAGATCGCGCTCGCGCTCGCCATTGCCTTCATCGCCTGCGGAGACCGCCCCGCGGTTCCCACCGCCGAAAAGACCGCCTCCGCCGCTCCGACCCCTGGGCCGTCGGTTGATCTCGCCGGCTACCGGACCAGCTTCGACCTCTTGGCCAACCGGGTCCACGCCTTCTCCCACCACTCCGGGATGCTGGTGGTGAACGCCGGCGACCTCGAGTTCTTGAAGCTGGTCGACGGCGGGTGGAAGAGCTCGTGGATCCTCGGCGAGAAGGACGGAGACATCCCGGTTGCCTTCGTGTCGGGCCTGTCGTCCACGATGTTCGTTCCGATCGATGCGGACGGCGACGGCATCGGGGGCACGCCGCTGGCCGATGTGCTGATGCGCCTGACCATGCGTTCGGTGGTGCCGAAGCAACGGGTGTCGGTGTTCGTGAACGAGAAGGCCGTGGGGACGGTCGAGGTGCCCGACGCTTACGCCCCGGTCGAGGTGAAGGTGCCGGCCCATGCGCTCGTGCTGGGCGAGAACCGGATCCGCCTCACCTTCCGGAGCGCCGGCGCCATCAAGGGTGGCAAGCGCAGCGCTGCCGCGATCCAGCGCGTGGAGATAGGTCCGCCTCGACCGGCTTCGACACCCTCGGATAGGCCGCTCGTGGTCGACGCGGGCATCGGTGGCCAGACCCGCCGCGCCTTCGTGGTGGCGGACACGTCACGGCTCTCGTTCTATTTGCAGATCCCCGCGAATGCGAAGCTGTCGCTCAGCTACGGCGCTGCCGAGGGCGGGACGGCTGTGGTGCGCGTGGTCCGGGACGGCGGCCCGGCCACCATCCTGTCGACGGGAGCGACGCCGACCACCTGGACCGACGCCGCCTGGGATCTCGGTGCCTATGCCGGCGAGGCGGTGCGTCTCGATCTGATCTCGCGCGGCAAGAGTGTGGCCTGGGCAGCGCCGCGCATCGTCGTCAGGGCGCCCGAGCCGCCAGCCGCCGTGGCCCGCACGTTCGACCGCATCTACGTCTGGATGGTGGACACGCTGCGCGCCGACAAGGTCCGCGTCTACAACCCGAAGACGATCGTCCAGACGCCGAACTACGACGCCTTCGCCGCCGATGCCACCCGATTCGCCTGGGCCCACGTGCCCGGCACCTGGTCGCTGCCCTCGCACGCCTCGATTCTGACCGGCGTCTACCCGACGGTACACAAGGCAACGGCTCACGAGGCCCGCCTGTCGCGCGAGGTGCCCTTCGTCGCCGAGCTGGTGAAGAAGGCCGGCTACCGCACGGCCATCTTCTCGTCGAACGGCTACGTGTCGGGCAAGTGGGGCTTCGACAGAGGTTGGGACGAGAACCGCAACTTCATCCGCGAGTCGCTGCCGAACGGCGCCGAGTATCTGTGGAAGACGGCCAAGACCTGGATCGAGGCCAACAAGACCAAGCCGCAGTTCATCTACCTGGCGACGGTCGAGCCGCACGTCATCTACAACCCGAAGAAGGAGTTCCTGGCCCGTTACTGGAACAAGCCGTACACGGGGAAGATCAAGCCGGCCATGACCGGCATCCAGCTGGGCCAGATAAAGCAAGGCAAGCTGAAGATCGACGACAACGACAAGGCGTACATCGAGGCCCTGCACAACGCCGAGATCACCCAGAGCGACGCCGCCTTCGGTGCCTTCATCGCCGATCTCAAGGCCGCCGGTACCTACGACACGACGGCGGTCATCGTCATCTCCGATCACGGCGACGAGTTCTGGGATCACGGCGACGTGGGCCACGCGCAGTCGGTGCACCAGGAGCTGGTGCACGTGCCGCTCATCATCCGCGCGCCCGGTGTGTTCCCGACCGGCAAGGTGGTGGACGCCGACGTCGAGGCGATGGATCTGGCGCCGACGATGTTGGAGCTGGCGGGGCTGACGCCGCCCGTCGAGTCGCAGGGCAGCTCGCTGTTGGCGCTGGCCCACGACGAGGTGTCGAGCGTCCCGCGGGTGGCGATGACCCAGAACACGGGCATCAGCCGCGGCATCAAGGTCGGGCGCTACCGTTTGATCCACGCAGGGTCGAGCCGCCTCGAGCTGTACGACGAGATTCGCGACCCGACGGAGAAGACGAATCTGTCCGGCGAGCGGCCGATCGCGCTCCGCCAGATGCGCAACGTGATCTCGATTTTGATCCCGTTCGAGAACAAGTGGCGCAAGCGCGTGTGGGGAACGGCTGCAAACGTTGCCGAAGCTTTCTACGCCGCTGCCGGTGGCTCGTAGTACATTCCGGCGCGTGCGCCGCATTCTTTTTCTGGTAGCCGTCACCGTCGGGGGAATCAGCATGGCCACTGCCGCCAGCAAGGACGAAATCAAGCTCGTGACCCTCGACCCGGGGCATTTCCATGCTGCCCTGGTCCAGCGCGAGATGTTCGCCGGCGCCTCGCCGACGGTGCATACGTACGCGCCCTTCGGCATGGATCTGATCGAGCACCTGAAGCGCGTCGCTCGCTTCAACGGGCGCGCCGACAACCCGACCAGCTGGCGCATGGAGGTCCACGCCGGGCCCGATTTCTTCGAGCGCATGAAGAAGGAGAAGGCCGGCAACGTGATGGTCACGGCCGGCCGCAACAAGGGGAAGATCGACTACATCAGTGGATCGGTCGGTGCCGGCTTCCACGTGCTGTCCGACAAGCCGTGGATCCTCGAGCCCTCGGATTTCAAGAAGCTGAAAGACACCCTGGATCTGGCCGACAAGAAGGGCCGCATCGCCTACGACATCATGACCGAACGGTTCGAGGTGACCTCGATTCTCCAGCGCGAGCTGGTCAACGATCCCGATGTGTTCGGTGAGATGGTGCCGGGCACACCGGACAAGCCGGGCGTCTACATGGAGAGCGTCCACTTCCTGATGAAGATGGTGGCGGGCGCGCCCAACATCCGGCCGGCCTGGTTCTTCGATCGCCTGCAGCAGGGCGAGGGGCTGAACGATGTCGGGACGCATCTGGTGGATCTCGTGCAGTGGACGCTGTTCCCGGACAAGGCGATCGACCACCAGAAGGAGATCGAGGTGCTGTCGGCGTCCCGCTGGCCCACGATGATGACCCTGGCGAATTTCCAGAAGGTCACCGGCGAGGCGGCGTATCCGGCGTACCTCGGCGACAGCGTGAAGAACGGCTCGCTCGAATACTTCTGCAACACGCTGGTCGACTACAAGGTGCGCGGCGTCCACACCAAGCTGAACGTGATCTGGGACTGGGAGCCGGCGCCGGGCGCGGGCGACACCCACTTCGCTTTTTACCGGGGCACCAAGGCGAAGATCGAGGTGCGGCAGGGCAAGGCCGAGAAGGGCCGCGTCGAGCTGTACATCGTGCCGGCGGACGTTTCCAAGAAGCGCGAGGTGATGGTGGCGGCCGGCAGGAAGCTGTCGTCGCTGGCGGCGGAGTATCCCGGCCTCGACATCGAGGAACGGCCGACCGAGCTGCGCGTCGTGATCCCCGACAAGTTCCGGGTCAGCCACGAGGAGCACTTCGCCCAGGTGGCTCGGAAGTTCTTCGGGTACTTGAAGCAGCCGAAGACACTGCCGGCCTGGGAGAAGGCGAACATGCTCGCCAAGTACTGGGTGACGACCAAGGGGACCGAGCTGGCGCGCCAGGCGCCGGTCAAGGTCGCCGCGCGGATCGCCCCCAAGTAGCGATGTAGCGATGGCCGTTCATTCAAAAGGGACTGGTTTCGAGGTGCGCCCTGTGTACTATACTAATGTTCAGTATGGGGCTGACGCTGCTTCGTCTCGAGGATCTGCGCCGGGCTCAGGCCCCGGAGCCAATCTGGAACCTGGCTGAGCTGGTCGGGCGGCTCACCGAACTGGGCGGGGAGGCGACGCTGACGCTGGCCTTCGGCCTGGTGCTGGAGGCCCAGGAACGGGGCGAACCGGTTGCCTGGGTCACCGGCCGGCAGAGTGCTTTTTTCGCGCCCGATGCGGCCGAGGGCGGGGTGGATCTGGATGCCCTCGTGGTGGTGCGCGTCCGCGACGCGGCGGCGATTCCCCGCGCCGCGAGCGAACTGGTGCGTTCAGGCGCGTTCGGGCTGGTGGTGCTGGATCTGCCGCGAGGCACGCAGGTTCCCGATGCGCTGCAAGGGCGGCTCCTGGGGCTGGCGCAGAAGCATGACGCCGCCGTGGTTTTTCTGACCCAGAAGTCGAGCGAGGCGCCCTCGCTGGGGTCGCTGATCTCGCTACGTGGTGAGACGCAGCAGAGTCGTCGCGAGGTGGGCGTCTTCGTCTGTACGCTGCGCATCCTCAAGGACAAGCGCCGTTCACCGGGCTGGACGCACGAAGAGGCCTGCCGTGGACCGGCTGGCCTGCGTTGACGTCCCGGCGCTCCCGCTGCAGTTGTTGCTCCGGGAACACCCGGACTGGCGCGCGCAGCCGGTGGCCGTCGTCGAGGAGGACCGTCCCCAGGGGCTGATCCAGTGGGTGAACGAGGCCGCGTGGGCTCTCGGCATCCGGCCCGGGCAGCGTTACGCCCAGGGGCTGGCGCTGGCCGCCGAGTTGCGGGGCGGCATCGTCTCGCCGGCTGCCGTCGCAGGGGAGATCGAGGCGCTGACCGCGGCGCTGCGGAACTGCACGCCCCACGTCGAGCCGTACGTCGACGAGCCGGGTGTGTTCTGGCTGGACGCCTCGGGGCTGGGGCGCCTGTATCCGTCGCTGGCCGCGTGGGCGCAGGCGGTCCGGCTGGTGGTGGCGCAGGCGCGGCTGCAATCCGTCATCGTGGTCGGCTTCCGCCGCTTCGCCACCTTCGCGGTGGCGAAGGCCGTCGAGGCGCAAGTCACCATCTTCGAGGATGAGTCGACGGAGGATGCGACCGCGGCGCGGGTGCCGCTGGATCGCGTGGGGCTGGACCACGACGTCTGCCTGGCGCTGGCCAAGCTGGCGGTGCGCACCGTGGGCGGCTTCGTGCGGCTGCCACCGGCCGGCGTCGCCCGGCGCTTCGGGGAAAAGGCGCTGCGCCTGCGTCGCCTGGCGGCCGGCGAGCTGTGGGATCCGCTGCAGCCCCGTGCGGCAGTCGACCCGCTGGAGAGCAGCCTCGATCTGGACGATGCGGACGCTGACGTCGACAGCCTGTTGTTCTTCTTCAAGCGGCTCCTCGATCCGCTGCTCGGGAAGCTGGCCAGCCGGGGCGAGGAGCTCGAGGAGATCGTCTTGCGGCTGGATGCGCGCGAGGAACGCCTGCGTCCCGCGGTCCCGACGCTGGATGGTGTGCAGCTGCTGGGTCTGGTGCGGCTGCGCCTTGAAACGCTGGCGCTGTCCGCCGGCGTGAAGCGGATCGAGCTCGTCGTGCGCGGGGTCGAGAGCGCGGCGGCCCAGCTGGCTCTGTTCGCGGCCAAGGCGCGGCGGGATGCCGAGGCGGCGGCGCGGGCGTTTGCCCGGCTGCGGGCGGTGTACGGCGCGGACGCCGTCGTGCGCGCCCGGTTGCGCGAGGCGCACCTTCCCGAGGCGGGGCTGGTCTGGGAACCGCTGGACGAGCTGGTGGCGCCCCGGCCTCGCAAGGTCGAGCGGCGCCCGCTGGTGCGGCGCCTGCTGCGCCCGCAGAGCGTCCCTCCGCCGGCCGAGTCGAGCCGCGGTCCCTACGTCATCTCGGGCGGCTGGTGGCGTGCAGAGGTGCAGCGCGACTACTACTTCGTCGCCAGTGACACCGGCGAATGGCTCTGGATCTATTACGACCACCGTCGTCGGCGCTGGTTCCTGCAGGGGAGGGTGGGGTGAGCTACGCCCCGCTGTGGTGCAAGAGCAACTTCTCGTTCCTCGAGGGGGCGAGCCATCCAGAAGAACTGGTGGAGGAGGCGCACCGGCTGGGCCTCGGCGCCATCGCGCTCACCGATCGTGACGGTGTCTACGGAATCGTCAAGGCGCACGTCAAGGCCAGGGAGCTGGGCATCCGGCTGATCGTCGGTGCGGACGTGACGATCGAGAACGGCGCGAATGTCGTGCTGCTGGCGCAGAGCCGCGCCGGTTACGGCAACCTGTGCCAGTTGCTCACGACGGGGCGGCTGCGCGCTCCCAAGGGGCAATCGATCGTCATCCGGGACGACGTCTGCCGGCACGCCACCGATCTGATTGCGCTGGTACGGGACGAGCCGGACACCTTGCGCGAGGCGTTCGGGGACCGGCTGTACGCGCTGGTGGTCCGGCACCGACGCGCCGAAGAGGTCGACCAGGAGGCGAATGTGCGCGCGCTGGGGCTGCCTGTTGTCGCAGGCAACGAGGTGCTGTACCACACGCGCCAGCGCCGGCCGCTGCAGGACGTGCTGACCTGCATCCGCCACGGGGTGACCCTGTTCGGCGCGGGCCGCCTCATCAAGCCGAACGCCGAGCACGATCTGAAGCCGCCGTCTGCCTTCGCGGCGCTGTTCGCCGACGATCCGGCGGCGGTGGCGCGCACCCTCGAAGTGGCGGCGCGGTGCACGTTCGGCATGGCCGAGCTGCGCTACCGCTATCCCTCCGAGCAGCTGCCCGACGGTATGACGTCGTCGGCGTGGCTGCGCCGGCTCACCTTCGACGGCGCGGCCGCTCGTTACGGCGGCGACATCCCCACGGCGGTCAGCGCGCAGCTGGGCAAGGAGCTGCTGGTGATCGACGAGCTCGACTACTGCGGTTACTTCCTGACCATGAAGGAGGTGGTCGAGTACTGCCGCCGGCAGAACATTCTTTGCCAGGGCCGTGGCTCGGCGGCCAACTCGGCCGTCTGCTACTGCCTGGGCATCACCGCCATCGATCCGGTGCGGATGGGCCTGCTGTTCGAGCGCTTCATCTCCAAGGAGCGCGCCGAGCCCCCCGACATCGATCTCGACATCGAGCACGACCGGCGCGAGGAGGTGATCCAGCACGTCTACGCCAGGTACGGCCGCACGCACGCCGCCATGGTGGCGAACGTCATCCGCTACCGCGCGCGATCCGCCCTGCGCGACGTCGGCAAGGCCCTGGGCCTGCCCGAGACCGAACTGCATCGCATGGCCAAGCGGCTCGGGGCATACGACGAGGAGATCACCGTCGGACACGGCCATCTGCAGCGCCTGGCGACCGAGATCCTCGATTTTCCCCGCCACCTGTCCATTCATCCTGGGGGCTTTCTCCTGGGCCACGAGCCAATTCCGACGCTGGTTCCCATCGAGAACGCCACCATGGCCGACCGCACGGTCATCCAGTGGGACAAGGACGACGTGGAGGCGCTGGGGCTGTTCAAGGTCGATCTGCTCGGCCTGGGGGCGCTCACGCACCTGCACCTCTGCTTCGATCTGATCGCCAGGCACCACGGCGAGACGCTGTCGCTGGCCACCATCCCCGCCGACGATAAACCGACCTTCGAGATGGCCTGCCGGGCCGACACCGTCGGCGTGTTCCAGATCGAGAGCCGCGCCCAGATGTCGATGCTCCCGCGCCTGCGGCCGGAAAAATATTACGACCTGGTGGTCCAGGTCAGCATCGTGCGCCCGGGCCCGATCACCGGCGGAATGGTCCATCCCTACCTGCGCCGCCGCAACAAGCAGGAGGTGGTGGACTACGCCCACCCCTGTCTCATCCCCGTGCTGAAGAAGACGCTGGGCGTCCCGATGTTCCAGGAGCAGGTGATGGCGCTGGCGGTGGTCGCCGCCGACTACACGCCTGGCGAGGCTGATCAGCTGAGGCGCGACATGGCCGCCTGGAGGCGCGGCGGACGCATCGAGCAGCACCGCGAGCGCTTCATCACCCGCATGCGCGCCAAGGGGATCGCGCTCGAGTTCGCCGAGCGGGTGTTCAAGCAGATCTGCGGCTTCGGCGAGTACGGCTTCCCCGAGAGCCACGCCGCCAGCTTCGCCCTCATCGCCTACGCCGGCCTCTACCTCAAGTGTCATTACCCGGCGGCCTTCACCTGCGGACTGCTCAACGCCCAGCCGATGGGCTTTTACGCGCCGTCGACGATCGTGGAGGACGCCAAGCGCCACGGTGTCGAGGTACGCCCTATCGACATCGTCGCCAGCGACTGGCACTGCACCATCGAGGAGGGCGCGCTGCGCATGGGACTCCGGTACGTGAAAGGCCTGGGCGAGTCCGACGGCAAACGGATCGAGGAAACCAGGCCGTTCACCTCCCTCGACGACTTTGCCCGCCGGACTGAGCTGGACGAGCGGAAGCTGACGGCGCTGGCCCAGGCTGGCGCCTTCGGGGACGATCGCCGCGGCTCGCTCTGGAGCGCGCTGGGCCTGGCACGATCCGAGCCGGTGCCGCTGGCGGTAGACGGCGAGGCGGCTCCGGAGTTCACCCCGCTCACCCCCTTCGAGACCATCAACTGGGATTACCGGCAGACCGGCCACAGCCCGCGGGGCCATCCGCTGGCGCCGCTGCGGCAGGCGCTGAGCGCGCGCGGGCTCCCCGATGCCCGGACCGTCGCTGGGCTTGGTGACGGCCGGCGCGTCCGTTACGCGGGCATGGTGATCTGCCGCCAGCACCCCGCGACCGCGGCGGGCGTGACCTTCATGACCCTCGAGGACGAGACCGGCTTCGTGAACCTGGTCCTGTGGAAGCGGGTGTTCGAGAGCCACGCCGTCCTGGCCCGCACGCAGGCGTTCCTGGGCGTCACCGGCAAGCTGCAGAAGCAGGACGGCGTGGTCCACATCGTGGCCGATACGCTCTGGCTCCCCGACATCGCGGCGAAACCGGAGAGCGGCGGCACGCGCGACTTCCGGTAACATCGCCCGCGATGAAGCTTCTGGTCCTGTTCCTGCTGCTGGCAGCCGGCCGTGCCCAGGCCGCCCGTCCCAACGTCATCGTCATCCTCGCCGACGATCTCGGCTACTCGGACATCGGTCCTTACGGCGGCGAGATCGCCACGCCGAATCTCGACCGCCTGGCGAAGAACGGGTTGCGCTTCACGCAGTTCTACAACACCGCTCGCTGTTGCCCGACACGCGCGTCGCTCTTGACCGGCGTCTACTCGCACCAGGCTGGCATCGGGCACATGACCGCGGACACCGGTCACCCCTCCTACCGCGGCTTCCTGAACGACCGCGTGGTGACGATCGCCGAGGCCTTGAAGCCCGCGGGCTATTTCACCGCCATCGCCGGCAAGTGGCACGTCGGCACGGCACCCAGCCAGCTCCCTCGCAAGCGCGGCTTCGATCGCTACTACGGCCTGACCACGGGCGCCGCGTACTACAAGCCGAATTTCGAGAAGCGCACCGAGACTCGCCTGGTCATCGACGACCAGATCATCGAACCCAAGGACGTCCCCGACGACTGGTACTTCACCGACGCCGTCACCGACAATGCTCTGCGCTTCATCGACGAAGCTCACACGAAAAAGGCTCCCTTCTTCCTTTACATGGCCCATGTCGCCCCGCACTTTCCCCTCCAGGCCAAGAAGGCTGACATCGACAAGTACCGCGGTCGCTACGACGGGGGCTGGGACAAGGCCCGCGACGCCCGCTACAAACGCTTGCTCGACCTGGGGATCATCGACAAGGGCTGGGCACTGTCACCGCGCGACGGCAACTCGAAGCCCTGGGCCGACGAGCCGCCACCCGTCCGCGCCGAGACCAGTCTGCGCATGTCCGTCTACGCCGCGCTCGTCGACTCCGTGGACCAGAGCGTGGGCCGCCTCGTCGCCAAGCTCGAGTCGACCGGGCAACTCGACAACACGCTCATCTTTTTTCTGTCGGACAACGGCGCCAACGGCGAGGGCGGGCCACACGGCCCCCCGAACAACGGCCCCGTCCCGGTCGACCAGCCGGGGTCCTACCTGACCTATCCGTCGTCGTGGGCGAACGTCAGCAACGTGCCGTTCCGTCTGTTCAAGCACTACGTCCACGAGGGTGGCATCTCGACGCCGCTCATCGCCCACTGGCCTGCGCGCATCCGCACCGGCGGCCAGCTCCGCTCGCAGGTCGGCCATGTCATCGATCTGCTGCCGACCGCGCTCGACGCCGCCGGCGTGAAGCGCGCGTCGACCTTTGCTGGCAAGAAGCTCGTTCCACTCGAGGGCAAGAGCTTGCTGCCGGCGTTCGCGAACAAGCCGATCGCGCGCGACGCCCTTTACTGGGAGCACGAGGGGAACCGCGCCGTGCGCGTCGGCCAGTGGAAGCTCGTCGCGCGCCACGAGCAGCCGTGGGAGCTGTACGACATGCGGACCGATCGCACCGAACTGCACGATCTGGCGGCGCAGCAGCCGGCGCGGGTCAAGGAGCTGACGGCGAAGTGGGATGCCTGGGCGAAGAAGGTGGGCGTTCAGCCCTGGGTGCCACCGGTCAAGGCAGACACCCCCCGTAAACCTTGAAATCGGGATCGACCAGCTTGGTGCACGTGCCCGAGGTACAGCTCGGTGCCGCCAGCTTGCACAGGGCCCGGCACGCGCGCCGTGCTCCCATGCGCACGCAGACGAATCCTGGCTGGCAGTCCTCGGTATCCGCACATTCGGCTGCGTCGCCGCCTATGCGGGATGCGGCCCGGCACTCGCAGGTCGTCGTTTCCCCCTCGAAAAGGAAGCAGCTGAGCCCCGCTGCGCATCCGTCCGTCGCCGTGCCGGTTGGATCGCACGGCTGGGTGCAGATGCGGAACCCGGTGGGGTTCTTCATGCACGGGAGGTTGGTCGCGCACTTGCCCTGGCCGCAGTCCGAGTCGTTGTTGCAGAAATTGCGACACAGCTGGACACCGTTGCAGCCGTAGTCGAGGCACTGCGAGCCGGGCTCGCAGCGGACGGTCTCCGAGCACGCCTCGCCCGGTTTCTTGGGGCCCGCCATGGTGCAGCGGCCCGTGGGTGTGCCGTCCACGCGGCAGCCGACGGAGCACGTCTCGCCACCGCCGCACTTCGCTGCGGGAGCCGTGGGCTCACAGGCGAGCGTCGGCGCGTCCACGCGCACCCCGCCGTCGGTGCGCCCCGGCGGCAAGCGACCCGGGGTCACCTGCACGGCGACCTCCGTGACGTGCTCTGACCGGATCGCCGCCATGCCTTCGCCGTAGCCGCTCGGCAGATCGTCCGTGCCGAGCGCGGTCACCCGTACCTGCAACTGTCCCCGGTGTCCGTTGCCGTAACCGACCGAGAAGGACACCGCCATCGTCTCGTTCAACTTCAGCGCCGCTCCGGGCACCGGGTAGGTCAGGGTCTCCACGAACGATCCGTTCTGGACCTGCACGCTGAGCTTCGCGACGTCCAGTTCGCCGGAGCTCGTCGTTACCGACACCAGCGCATACAGCTTGCTGGAGGACGAACATCCGGCGGCGAGCAGCACCGAGACCAGCGCGATGCGGTTCACTTGCCTCCGAACACGTTCATGTTCCCCAGCGTCGACGAAGGGGGGCCGGACGACGACCCGCTGGTCGTGACCGCGAAGACCGTCACCCCGATCGCAGCGGCGGCGACCACGCCGACGCCGGCCCAGAACCACCATTTCGTCAGGAGGCCACCGCTGGACTTCGGCTCGGCCGCCGCAGGCTGGGAAAGGGCGACGCCTGGCGGGAGGGGCGCCTCCTCCTGGATCCGCGGCGCAAGCAGGTTCGCAGGATCAGCCCAGGCCGCGCGGCCGGACAGCGTGGCGACGAAGACGACGAAGAAGATGACGAGTGTCGCGACCCGGGTCACTGCCTTTCCCACTGCGCGTTTTCCTGATTCCAGGTGAATGAGTCGTGCTTGAAGAACACCACCACCTCTTTCTCGGCGATGTCCCCCGAGCCCGAGACCGCCTTGTAGACCCCCTCGTACTGGTTCGTCGCCTTCTCGCGAAGACTGAAGACCTCCATGCCTTCGTGAATTCCGACCGCGTTGCGCAGCTTGTTGCCCAGCTCCACGAGGTTACCCACGTAGGCGCCCTTGCCCTTCCTCTTGAACTGGACCACGCGGCCGTCGATGGAGCCGGCGATGACCAGCAGCTTCCACTTGGTCCCGTCCAGCTCGATGGGCCCTGCGGGCGTGGACGGCGCCGTGGCGCACGAGGTGGTGATGGCGATGCACGCAGCGAGGGTGAGCGTCTTCATCCGTCCCCCCTACACCGCGTCACGCCCGCCGGTCAAGCCGGCGAGGCCCTAGTCGTAGTACTCGGCGCCGAGGTGGGTGATGAGGGCCTCTCCGCGCAGGTAGCGAAGCGTGTTCTTCAGCTTCATCAACTGGATGAACACGTCGTTCTCTGCGTAGAGGCCCGCAGGAGTCATCGGTGACTTCCAGTAGAAGGACAGCCACTCCTGGATGCCCGTCATCCCGCAGCGCGAGGCCAGATCCATGAACAGCGCCAGATCCAGAACCACCGGCGCGGCCAGGATGGAATCGCGGCACAGGAAGTTGACCTTGATCTGCATCTGGTAGCCCATCCACCCGAAGATGTCGATGTTGTCCCAGCTCTCCTTGTTGTCGCCGCGCGGAGGGTAGTAGTTGATGCGCACGGCGTGGTACAGGTCGCCGTAGAGATCCGGGTAGAGGTGGGGTTGCAAGATGTGCTCGAGCACGCCCAGCTTCGAGACCTCCTTCGTCTTGAAGTTGTCCGGGTCGTCCAGCACCTCGCCGTCGCGGTTGCCGAGGATGTTCGTCGAGTACCAGCCCCGCACGCCCAGGAGCTTGGCCTTGAACCCCGGCGCCAGCACCGTCTTCATGAAGGTCTGGCCGGTCTTGAAGTCCTTGCCGGTGATCGGCACGTTGTTCTTCTTCGCCAGCTCCAGCAGCGCCGGCGTGTCCAGCGTCAGGTTCGGCGCGCCGTTGGCGTAGGGGATGCCCAGCTTGAGGCCGGCATAGGCGTAGATCTGCGACGGCGCGATCTCGGGGTCGTTCTCGCGAAGCCCCTTCTCGAACGTCGCCAGCGAGGCGTGGACCGGCGCCGCCTCCCGGTAGATCTCTGTCGACCCGCACCAGATCATTACCAGACGCTCGCAGTTCTCGCGTTTCCTGAAAGCTTCGATGTCGGCGATCACCTGCTCGGCCAGGTCCATCTTGGACTTGCCCTTCTTCTGGTGCGTGGCCGTGAGCCGCTTGACCCACTCCTGCTCGAACACCGCCGGCATCGGCTTGATGCTGGAGAGGAACTCCTTGTGCTGGGCGATGTGCTCCTTGGTCAGCACGCCGGCCTTGGTGGCCGCCTGGTGGGCGTCATCGGGGAACAGGTCCCAGCCGCCGAAGACGATGTCGTCCAGCTTGGCCAGCGGCACGAACTCCTTGATGAGCGGCGCCTTGTTGTCCGTCCGCTTGCCGAGGCGAATCGTGCCCATCTGCGTCAGCGAGCCGATCGGCTTGGCCATCCCGCGGCGAATCGCCTCGACCCCGGCCATGAACGTGGTGGCGACTGCCCCCATTCCCGGCATCAAGATGCCGAGCTTTCCAGTAGGAGCCTTGATGTCGACCGGGAGACCAGATTTGACGAGTGGCATTGAAGTGTTCCTTTAGGTGGATCCGTGCCGGCGTGAAGCAAGACGTGCGCCGCACCGCGCGCCCAAGGAATATCACCGCTTTCGCTTCGCCGCTGTCGGAATTGTGGTAAAAACCTGACCCTTCTTGACACAACACCACACGCCGACCGAGGGGGCCGCGCGTGCCGCGAACATGGGTTCCGGTTGCGGCCCTCGATGAAGCCGGCGGAGGAAAACAACGCGAAAGGAACGAACATGGAAACCCAGACCGAGACCCCGACCGAGACACCGCCGATGACCGAGATGCCCTCCCTCGACACCCCGCTGACGATGCGGGAGATGATGGAGGCAGGCGTTCACTTCGGCCACCAGACCAAGCGCTGGAACCCGAAGATGAAGCAGTACATCTACGGCGCCCGCAACGGCATCCACATCATCGACCTGCAGCACTCGGTCAAGGCGTTCCGCCGCGCCTTCGACTTCCTGGTGAAAACCGTGGGCGACAACCGCCCGGTGCTGTTCGTCGGCACCAAGAAACAGGCGCAGGACATCGTGCGCGACGAGGCCAGCCGTTGCGGCCAGTACTTCGTCACCAACCGCTGGCTGGGCGGCACGCTCACCAACTTCCACACCGTGCGCGGCTCGATCGAGCGGCTGCACGAGATCGAGAAGATGGCCACCGACGGCACCTTCGAGCGCCTGACGAAGAAAGAGGTCATCCAGATCTCCCGCGAGCGCGAGAAACTGGAGAAGGCGCTCGGCGGCATCAAGAACATGAAGGAGCTCCCGGGCGCGGTGTTCATCATCGACGTGGTCAAGGAGCACATCGCCGTCACCGAGGCGCGGCGTCTGGAGATCCCGATCGTGGCGGTGGTCGACACCAACTGCGATCCGGACGTGATCGACTACGCCATCCCCGGCAACGACGACGCCATCCGGTCGATCCGTCTGTTCGCCAACAAGGTCGCCGACGCCTGCACGCTCGGCCAGAAGCTGCAGCGCGAGCGCGCAAGCCAGGCGCCGGCCGAGGGCGACAGCGCGGCGCAGACCATCCGCGTCTCCTCCGGCGGTGAGGGCCCGCGTGTCGAGGTGGTGTCGCGCCGTCGTGGCGCCGACATGCCCGCCCCCGAGGCGGCGGCGACTCCCCAGGACGAGGCGGAGTAAGGCCATGGCCGAGATCAGCGCCCAGATGATCAAGGATCTGCGCGAGCGCACCGGCGCCGGCATGTCCGATTGCAAGAAGGCGCTCACCGAGTGCGCCGCCGACATGGAGAAGGCGGTCGATTACCTTCGCAAGAAGGGGATCGCATCGGCCGCCAAGAAGGCGACGCGCGTCGCCGCCGAGGGCACGATCGCCCAGTACCTGCACGGCACACGCATTGGCGTGATCGTCGAGGTGAACTGCGAGACCGACTTCGTGGCCCGCAACCCTGAATTCGTGGGTTTTGCCCGCGAGGTGGCCATGCAGGTCGCCGCGCTCAACGCCCAGTACATCGAGGAGAAGGACATCCCCGCGGATGTCCTCGAGCGCGAGAAGGGTATCCGTCTGGAGCAGGCGAGGACCTCCGGCAAGCCCGAGGCGGTCTGGCCGAAGATCGTCGAGGGCCAGCTGGCCAAGTGGAAGAAGGAGATCTGCCTTCTCGACCAGGTCTGGATGAAGGACGCCGAGGGGAAGAAGACCATCGGCAGCTTGCTGACGGATCTGGTTGCCAGGACCGGCGAGAACGTGAAGGTGCGGCGGTTTCAGCGCTTCGAGGTCGGTGAGGGCCTGGAGAAGCGGGCGACCGACGACTTCGCTGCCGAGGTGAAGAAGCAGGCGGGTCTGGCCTAGGGCCGTGCCTGCCTCGAAGAAAAAGGGCGCGCGCAAGGCCAGGGCGCACGGCGAGGGCCGCGCTCCGGTCGCGCTCGTGCCAGCCGGCGACGTGCGCGCGCTGGGCGACTACCCGAAGCCGCCCCTGGCGCCGGGGGTGAAGTACCGCCGCATCCTGCTGAAGCTGTCCGGCGAGGCCCTGATGGGCAAGGCCGGCTATGGCATCGACGCCGCCATGCTGTCGCAGATCGCCGACGAGGTGATCGACGTGCAGAGCCTGGGCGTCGAGATCGCCATGGTGATCGGCGGCGGCAACATCTTCCGCGGCGTGTCCGGCGCGTCGACCGGCATGGACCGGGCGATGGCCGACTACATGGGGATGCTGGCGACCATCATCAACGCCCTGGCGCTGCAGGACGCGCTGGAGGCGCGCGGATCGCGGACGAGGGTGCTCTCGGCCATCGAGATGGAGCGCGTGGCCGAGCCGTACATCCGGCGGCGGGCCATCCGCCACCTCGAGAAGGGGCGGCTGGTGATCTTCGCCGCCGGCACCGGCAATCCGTTCTTCACCACCGACACCGCCGCCTCGCTGCGCGCGATGGAGATCGGCGCCGACATCGTCATGAAGGCGACGAAGGTCGACGGTGTGTACGACAAGGATCCGCACAAGCACAAGGACGCGCGGATGTTCCGGAGGTTGTCCTACCTGGACGTCTTGAACCGGAACCTCGAGGTGATGGACTCGACCGCCATCTCGCTCTGCCGTGACAACAAGCTGCCGATTCTCGTCTTCAACATGACCAAGCCAGGGAACATCCGGCGGGTGGTGTTGAACGAGCCGCTCGGAACCCTGGTCATCGACGAGCGGCGCGAGCCGCGCATGTCCGTTTCCGCCAAACCCCACCCCGAGGAGGATCGCCGCCATGGCCGTGACAAATGACGTCATCAAGGACCTGCAGGGCTCCCTGGAAAAGGCCATCGAGGCGTTCAAGCGCGACCTCGGCAAGGTGCGCACCGGGCGGGCCAACGTGGCCATCCTCGACGGGATCCGCGTCGACTACTACGGCACCCCGACTCCGCTGAACCAGGTGGCCTCGGTGAACGTGCCCGACGCGCGCCTCATCACCATCAAGCCCTGGGAGAAGTCGCTGATCCCTGAAATTGAAAAGTCCATTCGCATCGCTCAGATCGGGCTGAACCCCGCCTCCGACGGCGAGATCGTCCGCCTGCCCATCCCGGCGCTGACCGAGGAGCGCCGCAAGGATCTGGTGAAGATGGTGAAGAAGACCGCGGAGGAGGCGAAGGTCGCCCTGCGGGCCGCGCGCCGTGACGCCAACGAGATGTTGAAGGAGCTCCTCAAGGACAAGGACATCACCGAGGACGAGGAGAAACAGGGCCTGAAGAAGGTTCAGGACACGACGGACGCTTCGGTCGCCATCGTGGACAAGCTGGTGGAGAAAAAAGAAGCCGAGATCATGGAAGTCTGAGCCTCACGGCTCGCGCGCGAGCGGTTCTTGCGGCCCCAGCGTGGGCGGCCCCTGGAGATATCCCTGGCTGACCAGGAAATGATCGGCTTGCAGCAGCGTGGCCAGTTGCCACGGCGCGCGGTTGAAGAACGAGTGCGGCTGGTCGGCGGCGGTGTAGAGCTCGACTGTGACGCCGAGGTCGCGTGCCTTTTTCCGGTAGGCAGGCACCGGTTCGAAGTAGGGGTCGGCCGTGCCGTAGAACATCACCGTTGCCGGCGTCCCTGCGCGAAGCGAGGCCAGGGGCGAGATGACGCGCGCGAGCTCCGGCTGCCTCGGCAGGTCCAGCACCGGATTGAACAGCACGAGCAGATCGGGACGGGACGAGATCGCCTTGTCCTCGCCGGGGGCCTCGAAGCCGTCACAGAGCGCCGCACAGGCGGCGAGGTGGCCGCCGGCTGAACCACCCGCACCGACGATCCGGTGCGCATCGATCCCCAGGTCGGCGGCGTGCGCACGCAGCCAGCGGATGGCGCTCTTGGCGTCCTCCACCGCTTCTATCGGTGTGGTGTTCTGCCTGGCCTTCACGCGGTAGTCGGCACGGGCCGCGACCATGCCCCGGCCGGCGAGATAGGCGGCCTGGGTGGCGAACTGCTTGATGTCGCCGTTCTGCCAGCCGCCCCCGAAGAAAAAGACGATGGCTGGGCGGCGGTCACGCGCCCTCCAGCCCGCCGGGAAGTGGAGGGTCATCTCCAGCGGTCCCTGGGCGGCGGTCTTGTAGACGTATTTCGACATCGCCCCCGCAGAGGGAGGCGGCGCCAGCGTGCTCCGATGCGCGCAGGCCGTCACCAGCAGACAGAGCGCGGCCAGGTGCTTCATCTCATGCGGCGATGCCGTTCGGGGCTTCCTTGTCATACGTCACCTTGACGACGTCGATCTGGTTGAGCGCGAAGCGGATGACGGTGCCACTCCCCTTGAGGAGGCCCTCACGCTGGAGCAGGTGATAGACGCGCATGCCGTCGCGGACGGGCGGCTCGCCCTGGGACTTCTTTCCCGGCATGCCGGTGACCACCAGGATCTTCTCGCCAGGCTGCAACAGGAAGCCGGGATCGATCTGACCCAGCACCGAGCCGCGCTTGCCGGGACGGCTGACGACGACGTTCAGGCCGGCGGTGCTGACGGCGGTCGGCCCCTTGTTGGTGAGGACGAAGTATTCCTCGTTGATGCGTTTGGCGTCGGGGGCGGCGTGGATCTCTTCGAACACGAGCGGCATGCCGCTTCTATACCACCAGTGTTACGCTCCGCCGATGGTAACGACAGAGGTCCGTGTCATCTACGGCGACACGGACCAGATGGGGTTCGTCTACTATGCCAACTACCTCCGGTTCTTCGAGGCGGGCCGCAACGAGTACCTCCGCGCCAAGGGCGCCCGCTACCGCGACGTCGAACGCGAGCACCAGGTGCACCTGCCGGTCGTCGAGGCTCAGGCCAACTACAAGCACCCCGCGCGTTACGATGACCTGCTGGTGATCGAGACGGCGCTGTCCAAGGTGGGGCGGGCCTCGGCGCGCTTCGACTACCGGGTGTTGCGCGACGAGGAGGTCCTCGTCACGGGACACACCGTCCACGCCTGCATCGACTTCGACGGCAAAGTCACGAAGTTGCCGGAAGCTCTCGCCCGACGCCTGCAGGCCTGATAGTCATCCAGCGATGGCGAAGTACGACCTCGATATCCCCCACACCCTGACCCCCGAAGAGGTGCGCGCTCGCCTCGACAAGGCCCGAGGTAAGCTGGAGGCGGACTACGGCGCGACCTGCACCTGGAAGGGCGACCAGATGGTGGTGGCGCGCAAGGGCCTCGACGCCACGGTGCGCATCGAGCCGACCCTCATTCACGTCGACCTCGAACTCGGCATGCTGATGAGCGCGCTGTCCGGGGCCATCAAGGCCGGGATCACCAAGCAGCTGACTGACCTCCTGACCTGAGGCGGTGTAAGATGCGGTGACGATCACGCCATGATCGAAGGGGAATATCGGCGGGAGACGCGGCAGTCGTTGACGACGCCGGTAAGCGTGAGGGTCGACGGGTGGGAGCACTACGTGCAGGTCTACGCCGACGACATCAGTTCCGGCGGCCTGTTCATCCGCATGGTCCGGCCCCCGGCGGTCGGCACGGCGATGAGCGTCCGGATCCCGATGCCCGGCGGCTACGTGCTGGAGCTGGCCGCCGAGGTGGCGCACGTGGTCGCGCCCGAGCAGCAGCTGATTTCGGGGAAGCGCCCCGGCGCGGGCATTCGTTTCGTCGGCCCGACGGCCGAGCAGAAGGCTCAGCTCGCCGCCCTGAGCAGCGAGCCGACGGGCCCGCCGTCCGAGCCGACGCCCGCCCCGAAGGCGGAAGAGCCGTCGGCCCTGGTGGCCAACCTCCGCGCCCAGCTCGCCGAATTCAAGGAACTCGATTTCTACAAGGTGCTCGAGCTGCCGGCCGATTCGACACCCGCGGACGCGCGCGCCTCGTTCCTCAAGATGGTTCGCAAGTGGCACCCCGACCAGTTCGGCCTCGACTCGCGCGAGGCGCGAACGCTGGCCGCCGAGATCTTCATCGTCATCAAGAAGGCCTACGAGACGCTGAACAATCCGGCAAAGAACAAGGCCTACCGCGCGCGGGTGGCGCCCTCCCCGGAGTCGAGCGCGGACAAGTCCACGGACAAGACCAAGGACGATACCAAGGACGACACCTGGGTGGTCTCCCGGGACGAGTCCGCGGCTTCTGCACCCCATGACAGCGCCAGCCCCGTCGCCGGCCGCCCGCAGGAGACATCTCACAACAACCGGGACATCATCCTGGGCGACACATACATGAAATCGGGGAAACTCGACCTGGCGCGGGCCGCATTCGGACGTGCGCTGGCGCGCGACCAGGAGAACGTGGGCATCCGGAGGCGGTACACCTGGGTCTGTGCCCACGAAGCGATCCAAGCCGGCGACCACGACGCCGCCGTGGCCACCCTGACCGAGGCTGTGGCCCGGGATCCGAAGTTCACGCAGGCCATCGATCTATTGCGCGAGATCCGCATCAAACAGCGCCAGGCGCCGCGCAAGGGACTCTCGAAGTTCTTCGGGAACAGGTAGAGGAGAGGATTCGCATGGGCAGGATTGTCGGGATCGACCTGGGCACCACCAACTCCTGCGTCGCGATCATGGAGGCGGGGGAGGGCAAGGTGATCCACAACGACCTCGGCGCGCGTACGACACCGTCGGTCGTCGCCTACAAGGAGGATGGGACCATCCTCGTCGGCACGGCTGCCAGGCGCCAGGCGATCACCAATCCCCGGGAGACCATCTTCGGCGTCAAGCGGCTCATCGGGCGGAAGTTCGACTCCCCCGCGGTGAGCGAGCTCCGTCGCACGATGCCTTACGAGATCGTCAAGGCTCCGAACGGCGACGCCTGGGTGAGTCTGGGCGGCAAGCAGGTGAGCCCGCCCGAGGTCTCGGCCCACATCCTGCGCTACCTGAAGAAAGCTGCCGAGGACTACCTGGGCGAACCGGTCGACGAGGCGATCGTCACGGTGCCCGCCTACTTCGACGATGCGCAAAGACAGGCGACCAAGGACGCGGGCGAGATCGCCGGCCTCGAGGTGCGCGCCATCCTCAACGAGCCGACCGCCGCCGCGCTGGCCTATGGCCTCGAGAAGATGGCCGGCCTGGTCGCGGTCTTCGATTTCGGGGGTGGCACTTTCGACATCTCGATCCTGCGGATCGAGGAGGGCGGCGTCTTCGAGGTCCTGTCGACCAGCGGCGACACCTTCCTGGGCGGCGAGGACTTCGATCGCTGCCTGATGGACGCGCACCTGGCCGAGTTCCAGCGCGAGAACGAGGTCGACGTCTCGCGTGACCCGGCGGTGCTGCAGCGCCTCAAGAGCGCGGTGGAGAGCGCCCGGCACGAGCTGAGCAGCCAGCTGGTGACGGAGGTGAACCTGCCTTTCTTCGCTGCCGGACCGCAGGGACCGGTCCACCTGATCAAGGAGCTCAAGCGATCCCGCCTGGAGGCGCTGACCAAGAAGCTGGTCGACCGGGCCGAGGTGCCGTGCCGGCGCGCGCTCGAGGACGCGAAGCTCACCGCGGCCGAGATCGACCAGGTGATCCTGGTCGGCGGCATGACCCGGATGCCGGCGATCGGTGACGCAGTCCGGAGGATCTTCGGCAAGGAGCCGGGCCGGGACGTCAACCCCGACGAGATCGTGGCGGTGGGCGCGGCCGCGCGGACCGCCATCATGAAGGGCGAGTTGAAGGTCATCCTCCTCGACGTGACGTCGCACTCGCTGGGCCTCCGGGTCGAGGGCGAGAAGGTCGTCACCATCATCCCGCGTAACTCGATGATCCCGGTCCGGGAGACGAAGATCTTCGTGACCACCATCGACAACCAGGATTCGGCGACCGTCGAGGTGTACCAGGGCGAGCACCCGTCCATTCACGGCAACCGGCTGCTCGGCCGCTTCGTGCTGGGTGATCTGCCCAAGGCGCGCGCCGAGCAGGTCCAGGTCGAGGTCAGCTTCACCATGGACGCCGACGGGATCCTCTCGGTCGACGCCACCGAGACCCTCACCGGCAAGGCGACCTCCAAGCAGATCCTGGCGTCGTCAGGGCTGTCGCGAGAAGAGGTCGATCGCCTCTCGAAGCGCGTCGGCTGAGGTGTCGGTCGGGCCCGTGAGCACCACGGGCGCGTCGGCTGCAGGTGAGGAAACCTCGCCGGTGCCCGCCAGCAAGGAATGATCCAGCCCGACGGCGTCGCTGCCGTCGATGATCACCGCTGCCTTCCGCAACGCCTCCTGGCGGTCATCGGTGACCGGCATGCCAAGCGCACCCATCACCGCCAGGCGCGCCGGGCTGTAGACGGTGCCCAGTGGTGCGCCCGCGAACTCACGCAGCAACTCCAGCGTCTCACGCGGGCCCGGCGCGCCCCAGGGCGTCGCCGCTGGGAAGATGGCCATCCGCACCCCATTGCGTTCCGCCACACGGACCAGCCGCTCGATCGACACCCGGCAGGCATCCATCAGCGCCGGCGCCAGTGTCTTTCGATGTGAAACCGCGGCTGCCAGCGCCGCGGCGCCGGGCTCACCCTCGTCCAGTTCGCGGCGAGCAAAGTGCGCGCGCACCAGCGGCTCCGGCACGGCCAGCGTCACCCGCCCGAAGGCCAGGGGGAAGATGGTGCTGCCGACGTGGTGGGCGGCCTCGATCGTCGCCGTCACCAGCCGCACCGCAGCCAGCCGCTCGTCGCCGTCGTCCACCGACGCCAGGTAGGGCAGGCGTTTGTCGGCGCCCAGCTTCATCTCGGGCATCGGCGCGCGCACCGACACCACCGGCAGGCCCGCGCGCAGGCTCTCCGCCGCCACCAGCGGCAACAACCCCAGCACGCAGCCGCCGTCGATGGCCAGCCCCGAGCACCCGGCGTCGCTGGCCAGGCGGACGAGCGCCGTGGGGCCGGAGGCCATGGGCGGGCGGAGGGCACTCGCGCAGAGGATCACCGCGCGCGGATGATAGTGCAGGGGAGTTGAAAGAGGACGCCCAAACCGTTAAAAGCTCGGGGGGGAACCCCACATGTTGACGCCGTGTCGCCGGATCGCGCTCGCCCTGACGCTCATCGCCCTCTCCGCTTCCGCGGCGCGTGCCCAGAAAAAAGGGGTGCAGGCCGCACCGCTCGAGCTGCAGGTGTTCCGGCCGGCGATGGACTCGAAGGGCTTCATCACCCTGAACGCCTCCCAGATCCTGGCGCCGGGTGACTTCTCGTTCGGCCTCGTCAGCACCTGGGCCTTCAAGCCGCTGCAGCTTTCCGCGCCGGTCGGTGGGGATACGTCGACCTTCAATGTCAACCACCTGATCACCCCGTCGTTCCAGGCCGCCGTCGGCCTCTTCGGACGCCGGCAGTTCGGCATCGAGCTGGGGATCGTGGTCCCGGTCGGCGTCATGAACGGCAAGGCGGCGCCGGACGATCCCGGCGGCATGGCTGGCCCCAACGACGACATCGACTACGCCTTCGACGGCCAGGGCCTGGGTGACATCGTCCTGCACCCGAAGATCCGCCTCTCCAACGCCAGCCGGAACAAGGTCGGCTTTGCCATCATTCCCAGCATCGTTTTCGCGACCGGGAACAAGAAGGTGTTCCTGGGCGAGGGCAAGACCATCTTCCAGCCCACCGTGGCGCTGGACTGGGAGATCGGCGCCCCCGGCGTCTTCCGCCTTGGCCTCAACGCGGGCATGCGCATCCGCGGCAGCAAGTCGCAGTTCATCGACGACGGGATGACCTTCAATCACACCGTCGCCGGCATGCCCCGCAACACCCTTCGCGGGGTCAGCGTCGGCAACGAGGCGCTGGGCGGTGTCGGCCTCTCCTGGGGCATCTTCCCGCAGCGGTTCGACTTCGTGGCCGAGTTCTATTCCTTCATCGGCCTCGACTCGAGAAAGATCGAGAACGGCGCCCTGGCGGGCAAGTTCGGCCCGGGCGGCGAGGCGGTGGCTGGCATCAAGCTGTACCTGGCCCGCAACTCCTTCTTCATGCTCGGCGGCGGATACGGCGTCCTGCCGACGGAGTACGGCACCACCAAGCCGCGCGTCTTTTTGGGCTTCATCTTCGAGCCATCAATCGGAGATCGGGACGGCGACGGGTTCAAGGACGACGTCGACCTGTGTCCCGACGACCCCGAGGACTTCGATGATTTCGAGGACGAGGACGGCTGCCCCGAGCCGGACAACGACAAGGATGGCATCCTCGATGTCGACGACAAGTGCCCCAACGATCCCGAGACCAGGAACGGCTACCAGGACGAGGATGGCTGCCCCGACTCGACCGAGAACGACCGCGACGGCGACGGCATCCCCGACAACGTCGACAAGTGCCCCGACGATCCCGAGGACAAGGACAACTTCGAGGACGAGGACGGCTGCCCGGATCCCGACAACGACAAGGACGGCATCCTCGACGTCGACGACCTTTGCCCCAACGATCCTGAAGACAAGGACGGCTTCGAGGACAAGGACGGCTGCCCGGATCCCGACAACGACAAGGACCGGATCCTCGACGTCAACGACAAGTGCCCGAACGAGCCCGAGACGTACAACGGGGTCGACGACGACGACGGCTGCCCCGACAAGGGCAAGGTCATCGTCCGCAAGGGCAAGCTCGAGATCCTGGACAAGATCTACTTCGAGACCGACAAGGACGTCATCAAGTCGATCTCCTTCCCGCTGCTCGACGCCATCGCGGCGACGATCAAGGGCAACCCCCAGTTGCAGATGCTGGAGATCCAGGGCCACGCCGATGAGCGCGGCTCCGACGTCCACAACCTCGACCTCACCGATCGCCGGGCGCACTCGGTCATGAGGGCGCTGACCGAGGACCGGGGCGTCGAAGCCGAGCGGCTGCGCGCCAAGGGCTATGGTGAGACCAAGCCGATCTGCAACGCCCACAACGAGGACTGCTGGAGCCAGAACCGACGCGTCGAGTTCATCATCCTCAAGCGTTCCGACGAGCCGCTCTAGGCCAAAGACGCGGCGAGTCACTCCAGGAGCTTTCGCTTGACTCGGGCCCCCGCTGAGCTATTAAGTTCCCGCCTTTTGTGGCGCCGCGGGTTTCCGGTTTGGCTTTGATTTCACGGGGAAAAATAGACGACGTTCGCGACAGGACGAACATCGTCGATGTCGTCAAAAAACATGTGGAACTCAAGCGGGCGGGGACGGGGAGCTGGAAGGGGCTGTGCCCCTTTCATGCCGAGAAAACTCCTTCCTTCCACGTCCACGAGCAAAGGCAGTTCTTCCACTGCTTCGGCTGCGGTGAAAAAGGCGATGTGTTCACGTTCCTGACCAAGATCGAACAGCGCTCCTTCGTCGAGGTGCTGCGCGACCTGGCCGGCTCCGCAGGCGTCGAGCTGCCGGAGAAGCAGATGTCGCCCGCCGAGCGCAAGGCGCTGGCCGAGGCCGAATCCGAGCGCGAGCGGATGATGCGGACCATGGAGTTGGCGACTGCCTTTTTCGAGGCCCAGCTGCAGAACCCCGTGGGAGCGGCGGCGCGCGAGTATCTCGGCAAGCGCGGCATCTCGGACGGCATCCAGAAGAAGTTTCGCGTCGGCTATGCGCCTCCGGGCTGGGACGTCATGCAGAACCACCTGGCGGATAAGCAGATTCCGCCGACAGTCGGGGAACGTCTGGGCCTCGTCGGCGTGAACGAGCGCGGCCGCTACGACTTCTTCCGCGACCGGGTGATGCTGCCGGTGCTCGATCGCCAGAAGCGCCCGGTCGGCTACTCGTCGCGTCTGCTCGACCCCGAGGCCAAGGACCGCAAGTACGTCAACTCGCCGGACTCGCCGCTCTTCCACAAAAAAGAGAACCTGTACGGCCTGCACGCGGCACTGGACGCCATCCGCAAGGCCGGCCTGGCGATCGTCGTCGAGGGGAACTTCGACGTGATGTCGCTGCACGAGGCGGGCATCGAGGAGGCCGTGGCGCCCATGGGGACGGCGCTGACCGGGGAGCAGGTCGCGATGCTGGGAAAGCTGGCGCGGACGGTGGTGCTGGTGTTCGACGGAGACGAGGCGGGCGAGCGCGCCTCGAAGAAGGTGATCCCGATCTTCGTCGAGGCGGACGTCGACGGGCGTATCGCCCGCATGCCCAAGGATGTCGACCCCGACGACTTCGTCCGGAAGGAGGGCGCGGATGCCTTCCGCAAGCTGGTGGCCAACGCCCGGCCGGTGGTCGATCAGTTCATCGACGACCTGTCGCGCGAGGCGCGGGACGCCACCGTGCCCGAACGCATCCACGTGCTCGAGAAGGCCGCGCCCGTCATCGCCGGCATCCGCAACCCGACCATGCGGCAGCTGTACGCGGGGCGTCTGGCGAAGATGCTCGAGGTATCGCCGAACGACGTGGCCCGGGCGCTGCGCAGCGTGTCAGGCCCGTCGCGGCCCGTGGTCACGGCGAGCGCCGCGCCACCTCCGCCGCGCCGCGAGCCTCCCAGACAGGAAATCGAGGCGTTCGTCTTGTTGGTGACGCACCCCGAACTCGGACCACTCACCGAGGCCGAGGACATTTCCGCGCTGCTGACCGACCCGGGCATGAATCAGATTTACCGGATTGCGCTGGAGGCTCTTCGCCGTGGCGAACGGCCGGATGTGCCCGCCTGGCTGGACGCGGCCCCGGCGGACATCCGGGAAGCTCTGGGCGCAGCGGTGATGGACGGGCGCTACAACGCCGCCGACGGCGCCGAGCGAGGGCTCCGCGCGCTGCTGGCGCGCCTCAGGCTTTCACGCGTATCGGACGAGATTGAAAGGGTAAAGCGGGAGCGCCAGGCGGCGATGGAGGCGGGAGATCAAGCGCGCGTGAGAGAGATCGACAAGACGCATTTCGAGCTCATCAGGACCCAACAAGGGCTATCGAACGCCCTGGCGAGGCCATAGGAAGACGACAATGATCGACGACGAGCAGCTTAGCGACGACCGCGACGACGACGACGACATGGAGGCCGCCAACGAGGCGCGTGCCGCCGGGAAGCGCGCCGCCGCCGCCCTCAAGGACACCGAGCGCAAGAAGCGCGACCTCATCACCAAGGGCAAGGCGAAGGGGTTCCTGACCTACGACGAGGTCAACGACGCCATGCCCGAGAACATCGTCTCGTCCGACGCCATCGACGAATGGCTGTCCACCCTCGGGGGTGAAGGGATCGAGGTGGTCGACGGTGAGAACAAGGTGAAGGCGGTCCCCGACAAGGGTGCCGCCGCCGCCGCCGAGGCCGAGGAGGAAGCCGAGGAAGCCGAGACCGAGAAGGCAGAGAAGGAAGAGAAGGAGCAGGAGGAGGACGGTTACTCCAAGACCAACGATCCCGTCCGGATGTACCTCCGGAAGATGGGGTCGGTCTCGCTGCTCACCCGCGAGGGCGAGGTCGAGATCGCCAAACGCATCGAGGACGGCGAGCGGCGCGTGCTGCAGGTGGTGCTGAACTGCAACGTCGCCATCGAGGAGATCCTCGACCTCGGCGATCGGCTGCGCAAGGGCAAGATGCGCGTCAAGGAGGTCGTCAAGGACGCCGACGAGGACGCCGAGGATTACGACGAGCAGTTTCACGTCGACCGCGTCTGCAAGGTGGTCGACAAGGTCCGCCGCCTCCACAAGGAGGTGCTGAAGTTCCAAGAAAAAATCGACAAGGTCGGGGCCTCCGAAAGCTCACGCAAGAAGAACCGCTCGGCCATTGCCGGCCTCAAGCAGGAGATGTTCCATGCGCTGCAAGAGCTGCGCATGCACAAGAAGCAGATCGACCGCGTCGTTCTGCTGCTCAAGGATCTGGTCTCGCGCATCGAGGCCGCGCACCACGAGATCGGCGAGTGCGAGAACAAGGCGGGCCTTTCGCTCAAGGACTTCCGCAAGACGCTGCGGGAGATCCGCTCGTCGCCGCTGCGCCAGAAGGCCGTGGCCAAGAAGCTGGGGATCCGGGCCGAGGAGCTCGAAGATCTGGCCAAGGTCATCGCCAACGCCCAGAAGAAGATCAAGATCGTCGAGGGCGAGGCGAACCTGTCCGAGTCCACGCTGCGCGACACCGTGCGGGAGATCCAGGACGGGGAGCACAACGCGGAAATCGCCAAGGCCGAGCTGGTCGAGGCCAACCTGCGCCTCGTGGTGTCGATCGCCAAGAAGTACACCAACCGCGGGCTGCAGTTCCTGGACCTCATCCAGGAGGGAAACATCGGCCTCATGAAGGCGGTCGACAAGTTCGAGTACAAGCGTGGCTACAAGTTCTCGACCTATGCGACGTGGTGGATCCGGCAGGCGATCACACGGGCCATCGCCGATCAGGCGCGGACCATCCGCATCCCGGTCCACATGATCGAGACGATCAACAAGCTGATCCGCACCAGCCGCTACCTGGTGCAGGAGCTGGGACGTGAGCCGACGCCCGAAGAGATTGCCGACAAGATGGAGCTGCCTCTGGACAAGGTCCGGAAGGTCCTGAAGATCGCCAAGGAGCCGATCTCGCTGGAGACGCCGATCGGCGAGGAAGAGGACTCGCACCTCGGCGACTTCATCGAGGACAAGAGCGTGGTGTCGCCGTCGGAGGCGGTCATTTCCATGAACCTGGCCGAGCAGACCCGCAAGGTCCTGGCCACGCTGACGCCGCGCGAGGAGAAGGTCCTGCGCATGCGCTTCGGCATCGGCGAGAAGTCGGACCACACGCTCGAAGAGGTGGGCCAGGACTTCGAGGTCACGCGGGAGCGTATCCGCCAGATCGAGGCCAAGGCCCTGCGCAAGCTGCGCCACCCGTCGCGCAGCAAGCGCCTGAAGTCGTTCATCGAGGGATGATCCGGAGGTTTTCGGTCACGGTGGCGGGCAAGGCTCGCGCCGTGGAGATCGAAGATCTCGACGGCCGTGCGCGCGTGGCGGTCGACGGCAAGGAACGCACGCTCGAGGTGCGCGAGGCGAACGGGGGCCTGACCTGGTTCGACGGGACGCGGGTCGTGCATGCCGTGGTCGACCGCGGGACGGTCAGCCTGAGAGGCATCACCGTTCCCGTCCAGATCGAGGACGCGCGATCGCAGGCGCTTGCGGCGGTGGCGCGTGAGCGTCCGCAAGCGGTCGGTCCGCTCACGGTGCGGTCGCCGATCCCCGGACGCGTCGCCAAGATCCTGGTGAAGCTTGGCGAGGCGGTTGTCGCAGGCCGCCCGTTGGCGGTGGTCGAGGCGATGAAGATGGAAAACGAGATCCGGTCGCCGCGCGCGGGGATCGTGAAGGAGATCCGCTGCGCCGAGGGCGCCAACGTCGAGGCCAATCAGGAGCTGGTGAGTCTGGAGTAAAGCGTGTCGGCCAGCTGATCGACCTCCGCGGGGCCGAGGTCATTCGAAGGCAGCCGGGGCAACTCGACCAGCGGCAGTCCGGGATCCTGGCGCAGCCGTCCGAGCACCTCCTCGGCCTCGCGACGACGCTCGCGCAGCATGGCCGCTCCGGCCAGCGTCGCATCCAGCGCGGCATCGCCGGTGGGCAGGAGGGCCAGCAACGGGTCGATCTCGGGCGCCACGGCCGGCGGGACGCCGTTGACGATCAGGGGCCCGAGCGGAAGACGGAGCAGGTCGCGGGCGGTGCGGGCCAGGTCGACCGTCTCGCGCGCCACCAGCTCCTCCGGCAGCGTGACGATCACGAAGGCCGCGTGGGCCTGGTCCGCCAGCATCGCCTGCATCGCGGTGGCGTCGCGTGCCAGCGGCCCCTTGGGCATCGCCTCGATGATGGCGCCCGGGATCTTCAGCATCGTCACCGCGTGTCCCGACGCGGGTCCGTCCAGGATCACCAGATCGTACTTCGTGCGCGCGCCGGCGGCCTCGGTCGTGTGCCACCAGGCCTTGCCCAGCATGGCGTAGGCGTCGAGCCCGGGGATCGCGCCCAGGAAGCTCTGCATGGCGCGGTTCTCGAACACCACCCGATACAGCGACTCGAGCTTCAGGACCATCAGCCCGTACTGATGGAGGGCATCGTGCGCTGTCATGTTGACGGCATCCAGGCCCTCCGCCACCGCGGCAATCTCGGGACCGATCGGCCGCGGATGACCGAGCAGGCGCGCCAGGCGATCCGCCGAGTCCATCTGTGCCAGCAGCACCCGCCGTCCCGCCTGGACCGCCGCGCGCGCCAGGGCGGCAGCCACGGTGGTGCGCCCGACGCCGCCCTTGCCCGAGAGAATGAGGAACCGGCGCTGGAAGAGGTTCATCAGAAGCGGTACTGGACGCCGAGGCGTGCGGCGATCCGGCCCTGGAACAGGTGCAGCCTGGCACCGGTCTCGGTGTCGAACCTCGGCGCGCGGATCGGCCGGGTGTGCTCGATCCGCAACTCGACGTCGGTGGGACCGGTCACGTTGACCGCCACGCCCGCCGCGGCCTGCACCACCAGCATCGTTGGCCGCGACTCGCCGGGCGCGTACATCGCCTCGGGACTCGAGAAACGACCCATGCCCAGCCCTCCGCCCAGGGCCACCCAGGGCTGCACGCGCCCCAGCGCCACGCTGGCCGTCTGCAGCACGATGAAATCCAGCAGCTGCAACTCGCGTGTCCCCTTGTACGAGACCAGCTGGCCGGGGCTCACTTCCTTGAAGGCGGTCACCGTCGTCGCGTAGCGTTCGAAGGCGAAGCTGGCCGTGACGCCCAGGCCGAAGCGATCGGCAAGCCAGGCGTACCGGTAGCTCATGAGCGTGGTCATCGACAGACCGGCTGCGGGGCCCGCGTCGGACGACGACAACCGGTATCCAGCCCCGGCGGCGAACCCGACGGCGGTAGGTGGGGGCGCTGGGCGCGCTGTCGGCGCCGGCTCGGCTTGCGCGAGCAAAATCAATATTGGTACGACGGCGAACACCGCCGGCTATATTGCGTCGATGTCCCGAGCGCGAGCAACGACGGAGAGCGCCGCCCCGGCCGATTCCACGGCCAAGGTCGTGCTGCACCGTGGACGCGCGCGGCCACTCTGGTTCGGGCACCCCTGGGTCTATGCGAACGCCGTGGCGCGGGTCGAGGGTGAGGCCGAGCCCGGTGCCGTGGTGAGCCTGCACGACCACGACGGGCGGTTCATGGGGCGCGGCATCTTCAACCCCCGTTCCCAGATCCCGGTGCGGCTGGTCACCCGGGTGGAGGAGTCCATCGACGGCGCCTTCTTTCGCCGCCGGATCGCCCAGGCGCGGTCCCTTCGCCAACGCCTCGGGTTTCCCTCGGCCGCGACCACCGCCTACCGGCTGGTGAACAGCGAGGGCGACGACCTGCCCGGGCTGATCGTCGACGTGTTCGGGGACGCGGCCGCCGTGCAGGTGACCACGCTGGGGATGGCGCTGCGCCGGGCGGAGATTTTCGCCGCCCTCGAAGCTGAACTGGCACCGAAGAGCCTTTACGAGGTCGCCGCCGCCAGCTACGCCGAGCTGGAGGGGTTCGCCGCCCAGACCCGCGTCGTCCAGGGCGACTCGCGCACCCGAATCCCCTGCCTCGAGGACGGGATCAAGCTCGAGGCCGAGCCGCTGGTCGGGCAGAAGACCGGCCTCTTCCTCGATCAGCGGCCGAACAGGATCCGCGTCGGGCAGCTCGCGCGGGGTGCCCGTGTCCTCGACGTCTACGCCTATGCGGGCGGGTTCGCCCTGCAGGCGGCGCGCGGGGGGGCCAAGGAAGTGACCGCGGTCGACAGCTCGGCGCGCGCCGTCGCCCGCATCGAGGAGCACGCCAAGGCCAACGGGGTCGACCTGCGCGCTGTCGAGGCGGACGCGTTCCGGTTCCTCGAGACCGCCACGCCGCGGTCCTTCGATCTGGTGGTGATCGATCCGCCGAAGTTCGCACGGGCCCGCAAGGATCTGGAGGCCGCCCGCAAGGGTTACGAGCGCCTGAACGCCCTGGCGCTCACCGCGTGCGCCGAGGGCGCGCTGCTGGTCAGCTGCTCTTGCTCGCAGAACGTCAGCGCCGAGGACTTCGAGCGCGTCGTCGCCGCCGACGCCAAGCAGGCCGGGCGCACGGTGCGCATCCTGGAACGCGGCAGCACCGGCCCCGACCACCCGCTGCCCGCCGGCTTTTCCGAAGGGCAGTACCTCAAGGTGCTTTTTGTTTACGTGGGACCCTGAAAGGGTCCCACACCCCCCGCGATGGGCTTCGGCGAGCGAAGCTCGCCTGCGCCCGACGCGATTTATGTCGTCTAGGGCGCTGGCGAGACGCCCGTCGGTGAGCTCTGCATCATGACGATGTAGTAGACGAGCATCGCCAGGATCATCACCAGCGACACCCACTCGAAGGGGACGCGCCCGAACAGCATCCAGCGCTTGCCGAAGAAGCGCCCGCGCGAGCGGGTGTTGATCTGCCGCTGGATGTCGCCGAGGAAGCTGGGCGGCGCCTTCACCTTCATGCGCGACAGGCCACCCAGGGTGCTCCGCAGCCGCTCGAGGGTCGTCCGGCACTGGATGCAAGTCGCCAGGTGCTCCTCGAGGGTCGTCTTCTCGGCGTCCCGTAGCTCGCCGTCGAGATAGGCGGAGAACCGTTCGTTTGCCTGCTCGTGCGACGTCATTTGACCTTCGACTCCACCCGCTCCTTGAGCGCCATCCGCGCGCGGTGCAGGCGCGACTTCACGGTGCCGTCGGGCAGGCCGGTGATCTCGCAGATCTCCTCGTAGGACAGCTCCTCGATGTCGCGCAGGACGACCAGCAAGCGGTGGTCCTCGTCCAGCGTGGCAATCGCCTGTTGCATCAAGTTCTCGGTCTCGGCGGCCTCCAGCAGGACGTCTGGCCCGCCGTGGGGCGACGCGCTCTCCGGGGACTCCGCCGTCGTCGGGCGGCGCGCCAGGTACTTGATGCGGTTCTTCGAGTGGTTGGCCGCGATGCGCAGGAGCCAGGTGAGGAACTTCGACTCGCCCCGGAAGGAGTCGATGCTCTTGAAGACGGTGACGAACACCTCCTGGGCGATGTCCTCGGCCTCGGCGCGCGTCCCCACCATGCGCAGCACCAGGTTGAACACCTTGTCGCCGTACAGGCGGACCACCTCGTTGAAGGCTTGCTCGTCGCGCTCGCGCAGCCGCGTGACCAGGACGCTCTCGGGCAGGCTCATGGAAGCGAGCGGCCGGGTTCGCGTAAACGCGGCTTCCACAGGATCATTGACAGCGACGCGGCACGAAAAGTTCCACAGATCAAATGGCCGGGATGAAGAGGCGGGCGGCGATCCCCAGGATCGTCGCCTTGTTGTCACCGCTGACGTCCTGCTGGAACCCTGCGTCGATGGCACCCGCGTCCGACAGGAAGGAGATGCCGCCACTGACGAACCCGTGCTTGCTGTCGCCGCGCCGGCCGCCGCCCACGCGCAGGGCGAACGAGTTCCCGAGCACATACTCGGCCCCGCCCATGAGGTGCACCACGTTGCCTCGTGTGTCGTCCCAGGACGTCAGATCGTAGACGCCGTCCAGGGTGACCAGCACCCCGCCAGGGGTGGAGATGCCCACGCCGGCGCCGAAGGCCTGGGGCGCCCGCGGGTCCCTCAGGTTCCGCAGGTTGTAGGCGACGAGGCCCATGCTGAACATGGGGATGGGGCGCAGGGTGAGCCCGGCGTCGAAGGTGATTCCCTTGAGCTGGCTCGATCCGGCCGGCGTATCGGTGTCCAGGCGGAAGTACTTCCCCGTGCCGCCGATGAACACCTTTTGACCGATCGGCAGCGAGAGAGCCACGCCGCCTTCGTGCCCCGAGCGACTGACGTCGGTCCCGGGCTGCGCGGACAGATAGGTGTAGTAGAGGCCGCCCGAGATGTTGAAGGCGGAGGTCGAATCGACGATTGAAACGTGCGCGTCGTGCTCGGCACCTGGGCTCGTGTACATGTACGCGCCCTCGATGACGTAGGTGCGAACCGCGGACATTCCCGACGGGTTCAACACCAGGGCGGCGTCGCCGGTGGCGGCTGCGCGCAGGGCGCCGCCCATGCCGAGCGGGCGCACCCCGGGAAGGACGGGGGCATCGGCTTGCGCCGCGGGCAGGGAAACCACGGTCACCAGGAACGTCGCCAGGCAGACTGCGCGCATGTGTCTGGCAGTCTAGCCGGTCCGATTCGAACGCCGAAAAAAGGCTAGCGCGTGGGCACGGGAAACACGGCGGGCTGGCGCGGCCCACGGTACCGGCCGTCGCCGTCCACGTCCACGAACACCGGGTTCGTCACCGCGAACACCGCCATGCCCTGCTCGGCCCCCGGGGAGGCCGGACAGGCGGCGGGGTTCTGCGCCGTCCAGTCGCCCACGACATGTGCCGGCAGCGCCTTCTTGCCGGCGGCCTCCACCGTGATGAACGAGTCGCCCGTCACCTCGACAGGCTCGCTGCTCTGTTCGAGAAGGGGCGTCGCCTCGCCGACGCGGGGAACCTGCCAGGTCTTCACCACGGCGCCGTTCACCTTCAGACGGACCTCGTCGACGACCACCCACGAGGCTGCCTGCATGCGGAAGCTGACGCTCACCTTGCCGTCGGTTTGCGTAACAAGTGCGCCTTCTTCCGTGCCACCATTCACGCGAAGCGTGAGGAATGGCCCGCTGGTGGCGATGACCCGGTGCTGGCGCAGCGCCTCGGTGAAGTCCTCCTGGCGGAACGCCTCGACCCGATCGTCGGGGAGGCGGACGTAGCTGCGCGGGAAGCCGCCGAGGAGCTGGGAGCTGCCGTGCGTGTCCGAGTTGCCGGTCGCGGTGGTCACCACGCCGAAGCCGAGCAGGGCATACCAGTCGGCGAGCTGTTCTTCGATCTTGGTGCCGCAGACCAGGTAGCCGATCAGCACCTCCATGCCGTCGAAGTCGACCGAGCAGGTGGGCAGTCGGCTGCGGTCCCGCCAGGGGCCATTGCCGCCGCAGCGGTTGGCCAGCTCGAAGTAGCCGGCCCAGCCGCGGGTGTGGTTCATCTGCAGGAACGGTCGGCCGGGCAGGGCGCGGACGGCGTCCATGAACTGTTGCGAGGTCCACGCTTGCTGGGCCACCAGGGAACCGCCTCTCGGCCTGGTGCGGTCCACCACCACGGGGAACACGTTGAAGTGCCCATCGGCGCCCGAGGCCTCGTTGCCGGGCACGCTCACCAGCGGTGGCGCCGCGCCGGCGGCCGGCCACAGCTTCCGGATCTCGTCTGCGTAGTCGACGTTGTAGTCGTGGTCGGTGGCGACGACCACCTCGATGCCGGCGACGGTCATGGTCTTGAGGCGATCCTCGGCTTCCAGGCCCGAGTCGCTCATGCCTTTCTTCGAGTGCACGTGCATGTCCGCGGCCAGATAGCCGGAGGTGTCCACGGTGCGCGGCAGCCGGAGCTCGACGAACACCTCGCCGGCGTCTCTGGGCAGGTCGACCGTCGCCTCGGCCAGGTCGTACTCGAGTCCGCGGTTGGCCACCAGCCGGTAGCGGCCGTACGGGATCTGGCGATCCATCACGCCAGCGCCGGTCACCAGGTTGACACCGACCGGGACCGACGCCTCGCCCCGCCAGACGGCGATGCCGTGCCAGTTGAGCATCGCGCCCCCGATCCCGGCCTCGACCGTGGTCTCGCTGGTCATGCCCGCCTTGCCGTCGTCCATGAAGCGCCCGAAGCGGAGGCGCTCGCCCCCCGCCGCCGGGAACAGCGCCACCATCGCCGGCAGCGGCGCGCGCGTCTGCGCCTCGACCACCCTCACGTGCAGCCGGGTGGCCTTGTTGCCGTCCAGCGGTCGCGCGTCCGGACGTGTGCCACCGTCGTCGTCCGTCGGCGCCGCGGCGTCATGGACCGTCCCACCCTCGCCGCAGCCGCTCGCGCACAGACAGGCGAGCGCGATGACGCGGCGGAGCATCTGTGCAGTATATCCCACGCGATCACAGCCAACCGCGCTCGGCCAGGCTGGTGAAGCCTTCGGCGGCGACGATGACGTGGTCGAGCACGGTGATGCCGACGAGGTCGCCCACCTCGCGCAGGCGGGTGGTCAGCTCGATGTCCTGGCGGGAGGGGGACGGGTCGCCCGATGGGTGGTTGTGGCAGAAGATCACGGCGGCGGCCGAGCCGCGGATCAGCGGCCGGAACACGTCGCGGGGGTGGACGTCCACGCCGGTCAGGCAGCCCCGGGCGACGCAGGCCTCGAACACCAGCCGGTGACGAACATCGAGGGCCAGCGCCCAGAACTCCTCGACCGGGGTCACGGCGAGCCGGGCCCGAAGGTGGGCCCAGACCTCGGTGGCGGACCCAAGGCGCTGGCCACGGCGGGGGCGCGCTCCGACGACGCGGCGGCCGAGCTCGAGCGCCGCTCGGAGGCTGGCGCTGCGGGCGGGGCCGATGCCCGGCACCCGGCCCAGCTCGCTGCCCGTCGCCTCGGCCAGGCCGCGCAGGTCGCCGAAGCGCGCCAGGAGGCGGCTGGCCAGCTGGACGACGTTCTCTCCACGGCGGCCGGTGCCGAGCAGGAGGGCGAGCAGCTCGGCGTCCGACAGGCCGGACGGCCCCTGCGCGGCCAGCCGTTCTCGAGGCCGTTCGTCCGGGATCCAGGACAGCAGGGCGGACATGGCCACGGACACAGCAGGGCCTGTGCCACGTCTGACCATCCGCGGCGACCCGCGTCGTTTTTTCTAGCCTTTCCTGAAGTGCGTGATACGGTTGCTCTCGCGTTCCTGCTAGCCGGGCCACGGGGCCCCGAGCTGACGCTGATTCGGTTTTGGACCGAATCCATCCCAAGCCCGAGACTGTCTCGCGGGGATGATGGTTCCGGGGGGTCCGCAGGTCGCCACCCGGATCACTCACAGGAGTTTCGACTGAGTTCCGAATCAGAGGCGGACAAACCGCCCGCCACAGATGAAGTAGACGAGCCAACCATAGTCATTCGGCGATCCGAGGATCCCGAAGAACGACTGAGGGCGGACCCGCCATCGCTCGCCGCCCACATGGTGACGGTGGTGCCCCAGGTCAGCCTGCCGCCCGTCGAGCTGTCTCCCCGGCTCAAGGAGGGCCTCGAGAAGGCGCGGCAGCTGTTCCGCATCCGGGACCTGCGCCCCGGCCAGGCCGAGATCATGGAGTCGGTTCTGGCCGGTCGCGACACGCTGGCGATCATGCCGACCGGCAGCGGCAAATCGCTGACCTATCAGCTGCCTTCCCTGGTGCTGGACGGGCCGACCATCGTCGTCTCGCCGCTGCTGGCGCTGATCGAGGATCAGGTCCTCAAGATGAAGGCGGCAGGCGTGCCCGTGGCGCGCATCGATTCGACCCGCACCGCCAAGGAGCGGGCCGCGGACCTCGTGGCGGTCCGCGAGGGGAAGATCAAGCTCGTCATGATCACGCCCGAGTCGGTGAACTCGCCCATCGTGCAGGAACAGCTCGAGGGGGTGAAGTTCTCGCTGTTCGCGGTGGACGAGGCTCACTGCGTGTCGCAGTGGGGACACGACTTCCGGCCTTCCTACCTGGGGCTGCGGCGCGCGGCTCAGGTGCTGGGGCGACCGCCGATTCTCGGGCTGACCGCCACGGCGACGCCGGCCATCGGCGCCGACGTGCTCGTCCAGATGGGGATGAAGGACGCGAACGTCTGCCGCGTCTCGTTCCACCGTCCGAATCTCGCCTTCGACGTCCGGAAGGTCGCCGGCGAGGGTGACAAGCTGCGCGTGCTGGGCAAGCTGCTGACCCGCCTGCGTCGCCCCGGCATCATCTACTGCGCCACCGTGCGCGCGGTGGACGACCTCTACGTGGCGCTGAAGTCCGCGAAGATGCCGGTCGAGCGCTACAACGGCAAGATGAGCACCGACGAGCGCGAGAAGGCGCAGGCGTCGTTCATGGAACCAGGCCGCAAGGTGGTGATGATCGCCACCAACGCCTTCGGCCTCGGCGTCGACAAACCGGACATCCGCTACATCATCCACTACCAGATGCCCGGCTCGCCCGAGTCGTACGCGCAGGAAGCGGGGCGCTCGGGGCGAGACGGCAAGCCCGCACGCTGCGTGCTGCTGTTTCAGCCGGACGACATCGCCATCCAGGAGCACTTCCTCAAGGAGGCGCATCCGACCAAGTACCAGGCCCGTTCCGTGGCCGAGGGGCTCTACGCCTGGAGCGACGAGGGCAAGGAAGTGTCGGTGAGGGATCTGGCCATGTCGCTGGCGCTGCCCGAGCGGCGGGTGCGCGTCATCCTCTCGGTGCTCGAGGGGATGGGCGTGGCCAAGGAAGTGAAGGCTGCGCGCTGGGCGGGCGTCGAGCCCAGGCCGACACGCGAGCAGCTCGACAAGGCCTCCTCGGTTTTCGAGGCCCGGCGCATCTCCGATCGGCGACGGCTGATGGAGTTACTGAAGTACATGAACACGCAGATCTGCCGCGTGCAGATGCTGCGCGCCTACTTCGGTGAGCCCGAGGGCGACAAGTGCGGCCTGTGCGACTCGTGCGCCGGCCTCGACAGCGAGATGTTCGATCCCGGGGAGGACGACCACCGGCACGGGCTGCACGCGGCGACCGACTTCCACGGCGGGCGCAAGCGCAGGCGCAAGCGAGGCCGCGGCGATCAGCCGATGCAGCAGCCCACGCAACCGATGGCGCAGCGCCCGGTGATGTTCGATACGCAGATCCCCGAGATGTTGCCTCCGTTGCCGCCGATGGCGACGCCGGTGTCGGCCGAGAGCGAGCAGAGTTTCGACGAGGGGATCTGGCGCGAGGTGGCCGAGGCGGAGATTGCTGGAGAGATCGTCGTCGAGGCCGAGGAGCGCCAGGGCTGGACGCCCGAGGCTGCGATGGCTGCCGGCGGCGCGGACTTCACGGACGAGTGGGCGGCGGTGCGGGACGCCGCGATCCGTCCGTACGTCGAGTGGGTGGAGCCGGCTCCGTTCTCGCTGCCCGTCGCCCAGGCACGGCCGGGCGCACAGCCGCAGTACCAGCAGCCGCGGCCGCAGGGGTTCCGTCCTGGTGGTGGTGGTGGTGGCAACAAGGGTGGACGCCCCGGCAACGACCGGGCGGGCAAGCGGCGCAAGCGGCGCGGCGAGCGCGATCGCGACCGGCAGCAGCATCACCGGCAGCGCGACGAGAAGCGCGGGCCGCGGCTACCGGGCGTGTACAACCCCGGCGGGGACTAGCCACTCCAGGACCTGCTGGTCCGCGACGAGGCGTTCGCGCAGCTTGCCGTACGGCAGGTCGTGCAGCGTCGTCTTGCCGTCGAGGGCGAGAACGGCTGCTGTCGCCGCCGACTGCCCCAGCACCATGAACACCGGCTCCATGCGGATCGAGCCGTAGGCGATGTGGGTGCTCGAGAGCGCCACGGGAACCAGGAGGTTCGTGGCCTCCGCGCGCTTCGGCAACAACGACCGGTAGGAAATGGGGTAGGGGCGGACGGGGACCTCGATGTTTCCCTCGTTCACGGCGGCGCCCTCCTTCACGTAGCGCTGCACGTTGTGCGAGTACATGTTGTACGCGCCGAGACCGACGGGATCCTCCGCCTTGCGGTTGGCGCGGCAGTCGTTCTCGGTCATGACGTACTCGCCGACCATGCGGCGGGCCTCGCGCACGTACAGAGCGCGCGGCCAGTGCTCGCTGTCGGCGAACTCGTCCTTGCACAGGCCCCAGCGTCCCGCTTTCTCGCGCACCGCCGCCGGGAGTCGCGGATCGTTCTGGATGAAGTACCAGAGGCCCTTCACGTAGTCGACGTGGTCACGGTAGATGCGCTCGCGCGTGGCCGCGTCGGCGCGCGCGAAGTCGTAGTTGGCGCCGATGTGGTCGGACGAGAAGGCGCCCTTGTTGTTGATGTCCGTCTTCCGGTTGGGCATCGGCGTGTTCAGGTCGATGGCGTCGAAGATCCCGCTGTCGATGTACCGTCGCAGAAGTTCGTAACGCTGCGGGTCGTATCCGGCGGGCTTGCCGATGGGCAGGCGGTTGCCGGGTGCGTCGGTGAGGGTCATGCGGAAGTTGTAGGCCTGCACGCGGTCGTCGCCCGAGCCTTCCTCGCCGGGCTGACCTGCGTGGACGCCGTACAGCAGGCCGCTGCCGGGCTGGCCGGGAATCACGTAGGGATCGATCTTGTTCTTGAACTGGTGGTTGCGCGCGTTTGTCGTCTGCACACCGTTCAGCGTCTCGCCGTATTGCGCGTTCGCCTCGCGGCCGACGTGATACGACACGCCGGCGGCGGCCAGCAGGTCGCCCTCGTAGGTGGCATCGATGAACTGCGCGCCCCGGAAGGTGATGCCGGTGGAGGTGGTGAGGGAGGCGATGCGGGTGCCCTGCTTGTCGACGGTGGCCAGTTGCTCGCCCAGGCGCAGCGGCACGTGGGCCGTCTCCAGCATGTCGACGAGGAGCGCTTCTGCGACGCGGGGCTCGAAGGTCCACATGGTCTGGCGTCCGGTGTGGACGGCGATCGGGTCGGCGGATTTGCCGTGGCCGGCACGCGTCAGGAACTCCTCGCGGCTCTCCTGCACCCAGGCGGCGGCGTCGGCGTAGTGGGCATGGATGCGCTCGTAGAAGGTGCGGGCCAGGCCGCCCACGGCCCCCTTGTTGCCGATGTCGGTGGCGCCGAGCCCCCCTGTGGTCAGTCCGCCCAGGTGGCGCTCGGGCTGGATGAGCACCACGGACCGGTTCATCCGTCGCGCCTGGATCGCCGCCGTGACCGCCGCCGGCGTGCCGCCGTAGATGACGATGTCGTAGGTCTCGGTGTGGCGGCCGGGCGTCGCGCAGTGGAGCAGCAGGGGCAGGAGAGGCAGAACGAGCTTCATGCGGCTACCCTACGGCCCACACGCGGCCGGAGGGGGTAAAGCGGGGGCCGCTTAACGGTGAAAAGACGGTAGAGTCCGCTGGTTACGTGGACCGGCCGCAGGTGGACATCGCGCTCGAAAAGGTGCTGGCCAGTCGCGCGCTGGCCGGTTCCCGCAGCCTGGTCGCCTTCCTCCGCTTCGTGGTGACGCGCACGCTCGCGGGCGAGCAGGACGGCATCAAGGAGTACTCCATCGCCGTGGAGGCCCTGGGCCGCCCGGTGGACTTCGACCCCAAGGCCGACGGGGTGGTCCGGGTACAGGCGGGGCTCCTGCGCAAGAAGCTGGCCGCCTACTACGCCGACGAGGGCCGGGGCGACCCGTTGGTGATCGAGATCCCCAAGGGTGGCTACGTGCCGACGTTCCGGGCTGCGGCGCCACCGGCGGTGGGTCCCTCGCGCCGGCGTGCGGTCGGATTCGCCGTTGGAGGCGCCATCGTCGGCGGGCTTCTGGTCGCGCTGGCACTGGCCCGCGGCGAGTCGCCGCCGAGCACGCCCGCGGTGTGGCAAGGCTTCCTGGACGACGACCTGCCGACCATCCTGGCCATCGGCGCGCCGCAGTTCTTCGCGGGACGCGGGGTGTTCGTACGCGACATCGAGGTCAACTCGACGGCGGACGCTGGTGCTGCACGCATGAAGGCGCTGGGCGAGGCGCTGGGCACGGAGCTCGAGCCGACGGAGCTCTACACCGGCATCGGCGAGACGTACGGAGCCGTCTACGTGGCGCAGCTGTTTGCGCGGCACGGACGCGAGCTGCGTGTGCTGCGCGGCCGCAATCTCGCGTGGCAGGACATCAAGGATGCCCACGTCGTGCTGGTGACGTCGATGCGGTACCGCACGTTCGCGCAGGAACTCGGGTACCCCAGCCACTTCGTCTTCGAGTCCGAGAACCGGGGGCGCATCGTCAACAACAAGCCGCTTGCTGGCGAGGCCGCCGCCTACTACACGAAGGACGACGTCGACTACGCCACCATCACCCTGTGGCCGGGCAAGACGCCGGGCCGCCGCATCCTGGTGATGTCCGGGCGTACCACCTGGGCCACGCAGGGCGCCGCCGAATATCTGACCAGGCCCGGGTATCTGGCCGAGCTGGGGGCCAAGCTCCAGTCCTGCCGCCAGCAGACGGGTGGGGCCGCGCATCCCGGCGCGTACCAGGTTCTCCTGCGCGTCGAGATCCGCGACGCCCATCCGCTGGCCGTCTCGTACGTCACCCACCATGACCTGTGATCGCGCGTCCTGGATCCTCATCGTGGCGGCGCTGGCCGGTGGGTGCCGTGAGATAGAGACCGACGGGGCCCTGTCGCGCGTGCGCGGGGCCGGCGTCCTGCGCTGGGGCGCGGACGTCCAGGGCGGTGAACCCTACGCATTCGAGGTGGCCGGCAAGTTGACGGGATTCGAGGTGGAGATCGCCGAGGCGCTGGCGCGCGAGCTGGGCGTTCGCGCCGAGATGGTGCAGAACGACTGGTCGACGCTGGTGCCGTCGCTGGAACGCGGGACCTTCGACGTCATCATGAACGGGCTGGAGGTGACGCCGGCGCGGGCCAGGCGCATCCGCTTCACGCGCCCGTACTTCATCTTCAGCGAGCGGCTGGTGGCCCGCGAAGGTGACTCCCGGGTGCGCAGCCTCAACACGCTGGGCGATCTGCGTGTCGGCACCCTGGCGAACACCCAGGCCTGGGAGATGCTGGCCAGCGCCAAGCGTGTTCCCTACGAGGGCGTGGAGGAACCGTTCATTGATCTGGCGCAGGGGCGGATCGACGCGGTGCTGATGGACGACATCATCGTCGATCGGTACGGCCGCAAGCCGGGCCTGGTCGTGGTCGGCGACGTGGCGGAAGGGCAGTACGCCCTCGGCGTGCGCCCCGCGGACGAAGACCTGTGGCGTGCGCTCGACCAGGCGCTGGGGCGGCTGGCCCAGTCGGGGGAGCTGCGGAAGATCCTGGAGCGCTGGAAGCTGGACGGAGCTCGCCAGGCGACGCTGGCCACCGCGGTGGCGCCGCCGTTCGACGGCGTGCAGATTCGCCGACGCCTCGACGCGCGCACCATCGCGCTGTTCTTCGAGGGCGCGGTCGTCACCATCGCCATCTCGACGGCCGCCATGGCCCTGGCGGTTCTCGGGGGACTGCTGCTGGCCATGGCCCGGCTGCCGTCACCGTCTCGCGCCCGGCGGATCGCCGGCGGTATGGCGACGGCCTACGTCGAGCTGTTCCGCGGCACACCGGTCTTGCTGCAACTGTACGTGCTGTATTACGGCCTGGCGCCGGTGCTGGCTTTGCACCCCATGGTCGCGGCGGTGATCGGGCTCGGCATGAACTACGCGGCCTACGAGGCGGAGATCTACCGCGCCGGCATCCAGGCGGTCCCGCGCGGCGAGATCGAGGCCGGGCTGGCGCTGGGGATGAGCGGGCCGCTGACGTTCCGGCGCGTGGTGCTGCCGCAGGCGTTGCGCTTCTCGCTGCCGGGCATGGCCAACGACTTCATCGCGCTGCTCAAGGACACCTCTCTGGTGTCGGTCATCACGGTGGTCGAGCTGACCAAGCGGATGACCATCGCCGCCGTGGACTTCGGCAGCTGGCTGGTGCCGGGGGCCCTGTGTGCGCTGCTGTACTTCGCGATGAGCTACCCGCTGTCGCGGCTGGCGCGCCGGCTGGAAGCGCACCTGCAAGGAGGATCGACTTGAGCCTGCTCGAGACGCAGCGGCTGGGGAAGTCGTTCCGCGGACGCGCCATCTTCGCCGAGGTTTCGCTGCGTCTGGAAGCGCAGGAAGTGCTGGCGATCGCTGGTCCCTCGGGGTCGGGCAAGACGACCCTCCTGCGTTGCCTCAACGGCCTCGAGCGCGCCGACGAGGGCGTGGTGCTCGTGGGCAGCGACCGCCTCGCCGCCGGTGAGCGCGCGGACCGCTTCGCCGTCACGGCGCGCCAGGTCCGCCAGCGGGTCGGCTTCGTGTTCCAGGGCTGCCACCTCTTCTCGCACCGGACGGTCCTGGCGAACGTCATGGAGGGACCGGTGCACGTGCGGGGCGAGGCTTCGGCAGCCGCGCGCGAGCGGGCGCAGGGGCTGCTGGAGATCGTCGGCATCGCCCACCGGGCGCAGGCGCTGCCGCGCGAGCTGTCGGGCGGCGAGCAGCAGCGCGGGGCGATCGCGCGCGCCCTGGCCATGCAGCCCGAGATCCTGCTGCTCGACGAGCCGACCAGCGCTCTCGATCCGGCGCGCACCGAAAGCCTGGCGGCGCTGCTGCGCGATCTGGTGGGGCGGGGCCTGTCGCTGGTGACGGTGACGCATGACGTCCCCTTCACGCAGGCGCTGCAAGCACGAACCTGCCGCCTGGAACACGGACGCCTCGGGCCCACCTGAGGAACATCAGGGAGGACTGTCGATTCCCTCATGTAGTATCGACAAGGATGTGTCGGTTCCGGGCGTGGTCCGTCGTGTTGCTCGCCGGGTGTGTCGAGCAGATGGAGACGGCGCCGCCTGACGCTTCGGCTCCTGTCGACGAACTCGCGTACCTGAAGAAGCCGGTTCCCGTCCTGTCATTTACCATCGGCGGCAAGCCGATCGTCAGGGAGCCGGCGACGCCGGGCGTGCTGAAGGTGGTCGAGCAGGAAGGCCAGCCACCGACCCTCGAGACCAAGGTGACGATGGCGTTACGTGGCCAGAGCTCGAGCAATTACTACGCGCAGAAGCCTTACAGCATCGAGCTCGTGGACGACATGGGCCTGGACAAGGCGGCGCCCCTCCTGGACATGCCCAAGGAGAGCGACTGGGTCCTGAGTTCGTGCTACTCGGACAAGACCTGTCTGCGCAACGCCCTCACTTATGCGATTGGCCGCGAGGCCGGAGCCGCCGCCGGTCGCTGGGCGCCGCGCACGCGGTGGGCCGAAGTGAACGTCGACGGGCAGTACCAGGGCCTGTACCTCGTCGTCGAGAAGCCGAAGGCGGACAAGGGGCGGGTGAACATCAAGCCCGCGGCGTTGAACGCGAACCTGGGCGACGTCACCGGCGGTCACATGTGGTCAGCCGACGGGGACATGGGCACCTTCAGTTACAACAAACTGGTCGAGCAGCGCGAGTGGTTCGACATGCGGATCAACCGGCGCTGGAAGCACCGGACGCCCAGCTGGCACCTGGTCAGCCCCGAGCAGAAGGCGTACATCTCGACGGCCTTCACCGCCTTGCAGGACACCCTGGTGGCCAGGGGGGACTGGCGATCGAAGATCGACGCCCAGAGCTGGTTCGACTACTTCCTCCTGTCGGAGTTCTCCAACAACGTGGACACATTTTTCCGGAGCTGGTTTTTCTACAAGACGCCCGAGGGGGCGGGCGGCAAGTTCTTCATGGGTCCGATCTGGGACTACGACCTGGCCTACGGCAACGCCAACTACGGCAAGAAGTACTGCGCGACCAACACCGTCCTGACGCCGCCGTCGACTTTCAATGTGGCGCTGGTCGATCCGCAGTTTCAGAACGACATGCGCTGCCGCTGGCACGATCTGCGCAAGGACGGCGGACCGCTGGACCTGCAGCGGATCGAGGCAAAGATCGACGCCTTCGCGGCGCACATCAAGGCGGCGAAGACGCGCGACATGGCGCGCTGGAAGAACGTCGGTCTGTACGTCTGGCCGAACAACTACATCGGCGCGACCTGGGAGAACGAGATCGCCTACCTGAAGTACTGGCTGCACCTGCGTCTGCCGTGGGTCGACAAGAACCTGAAGGGCGTCTGTCCGTCGATCCCGGCCCCGCCCGTCGTGCCGCGCCTGCCGCAGCCGCCGAACGCGCCCGACGACGGCAAGCGCGTCGACCAGGCGATGGCGAAGCCCTCGCAGATCAACCTCGCCAGCACCCCGAACGCGTTTGTGCCCATCGAGGGGACGACCGACCCGAAGTGGGCCTGTCCGGCGCCTTAGCGGCCGAAGTCGTGGTGATGAGATGAACGGTATGACGCGACAGCAAATGGAAGTCGCTCTTGCGATAAGCGGCTTAAACTGCCTATCCACACGAGGTCCTGGCCCGTGGGCGAGGCGCACGCTATCTGCATTTCCTCGAACCTCCGGGCGACCGTGCACGCTCACCGGTCGGGCTACGCGAGGATCTCCCGGATGACCCTGCCTCGGTCGAGCGCCAGCCGCTGCTGTCCCGGATACCCGAGCCGCTGTGGCTCCAGACCCAGGAGGTGCAGCACCGTCGCGTGCACGTCGGTGACGTAGTGTCGGTGCTCGACGGCGTGGAAGCCGAGCTCGTCGGTAGCGCCGTGCACGACTCCCTTCTTGATGCCGGCTCCGGCCAGCCAGATCGAGAAGCCGTAGATGTGGTGGTCGCGCCCGGTGCGCACGTTTTCGTCCGGGGGGCCGCAAGGCGTGCGGGCGTCGACGTTGGGCGTACGCCCGAACTCGGTCACCCATGCCACCAGCGTGCGGTCGAGCATTCCACGGCGCTTGAGGTCCTTGAGCAACCCGGCGATCGGGCGATCGACCTGGGCGGTCATCGCCGCGTGCTTCTCGCGCAATTTCTCGTGCGAGTCCCAGTCACCGCTGTCGTTGTCCGGGTTACCGCCGTGGTACAGCTGCACGAAGCGCACGCCCTTCTCGACCAGCCGGCGCGCGACCAGGCATTGCTGGCCGAACGGCCGGGTCACGGGACGATCGAGGCCGTACAGGCGTTGCGTCTCCGGTGTCTCCTTGCCGAGGTCGACCGCGTCCGGCAGCGCCGACTGCATACCGTACCCAATTTCGTAGGCGCGGATGCGCGCCTTCAGCGCCTGATCGTCGGGGTAGCGAACGCCCGCCATCTGGTCGAGGCGCCGGATGAAATCCAGCTCACGCCGCTGCGCCTCGGGCGAGGGATGAACGGCGTCGGCGCGGAAGGGGAGCACGGCCCTGGGATCGGGGTTGATCGCCACCCCGTCGTGCGACGGCCCCAGGTACAGCGCCTGGTGGCTGCCCAGGCCGCCCTGATGGCTGGACGGCGGCGTCCCCATGACCACGAAGCGCGGCAAGTTCTCGTTGCGCGACCCGAGACCGTAGCTGACCCATGCGCCGAGGCTGGGCTGCGGGGCGTCACGCTGCGAGCGGCCGGTGTGGAACTGGAAGACCGCCGAGTGCTCCGTGTCCGTGGTGTACATCGAGCGGACGATCGCCAGATCGTCGACGCAGCCGCCGACTTCCGGCCACCAGTCGCTCACCTCGACCCCCGCCGCGCCCCGTCTCCCGAAGCCGACCTGGAGGGGCAGGATCTTCGTCTCGTGGTGCAGCTGCGGGCCCACCTCCTGCAACGTCAGGCGATCCTCACTGAGCGTGGAGGCCCCGAGCTCGTTGATCCGTTTCCCGGCATGCCGATTCAGCGCCGGCTTGGGATCGAACCCCTCGACATGGCTGACGCCACCCATCATGAACAGCCAGATGACGCTGTCGGCGCGGGCGGCGGCACGCGCGCCACCTGCGGCCAGGAGGTCGTGCAAGGCCAGCCCGGTGAACCCGAGGCCCATGTCGCCCAGGAAATGCCGACGTTTCATCGAATGGTCACGAAATCGTTGTGATTGAGGAGGCCATGGACCAGGTAAGCGCGCGCCTGTGCCGGATTGCCCAGCAGCAGCTCCTGCTGCGCCAGGAAGGCGCTGCCCAGGGCCGCCTCGGCGGGTTCGGCCTCGCGACCCAGCACCAGAGCGAACATGCGCGGCACGAAGTCGTGATCGCCCCCGTGGCGATCAGCGATGAGGCGCGCCTGGCGCCACACGAACGGGCTGTTAAGCAGGGCCAGGCTCTGCTGCGGCACGATCGTCTCGCTGCGCCGGTAGCACTCCTCGACACGGGCGGCGTCGAAGACGTCCAGGAACGGGACCCGCTCTCGGCGCGAGGTGCGGAAGTAGAGGCTGCGGCGCGGGCTGTCGTCGGCCCGCTCGGTCGCCTCTTCCGGGCCGCCGATCGTCGGATCCAGCGCACCCGCCAGATGGAGCAACGAATCGCGGATCACCTCCGCTTCGGCGCGGCGGGTGGGAAAGCGCCAGTAGAGCCGGACCTGGGGGTCCTTTGTCACGCAGGCGTCGAGTCCAGCCGACGACGACGACCGCCGGTACGCGGCCGAAGTGACGATGGTTCGATGCAGCCACTTCAGGCTCCAGCCGTGCTTGCGCCACTCGACCGCCAGCCAATCGAGCAGTTCCGGGTGCGTCGGCGGCCGGCTGCGCACGCCGAACTCGTCGGGCACCTCGACCAGCCCGCGCCCGAAGTGGCGGAGCCACACGTGATTGACCAGCACCCGGGCCACCAGCGGGTTGGTGTCGGACACCAGCCACCGCGCCAGCGCCAGCCGCCGGCCCGTCGACGGAGCCGGTAGGTGGTCGCAGCAGGCGACGTGCCCCGGCACCGCGGGGACCTGGGGCTGGATCGCCACGCTGGGATCGGGCGCGCGCGGATCGCCGCGCAGGAAAAGGTGCGTGGGGACCACCGGCCCGTCGACCGCGTGAGCGACGTCCCCGTCGGTCTGGACGACGTAGGGCTCGAAATACGACCGCAGCTGGTAGAACTCCTTCTGCGAGATCGGATCGAACTTGTGGTCGTGGCAGCGGGCGCAGCCGAGGCTGAGACCCAAGAAGGCGCGCCCTGCGTGGTCCACGACGTTCGTCAGCCAGCTGTCGCGGTCGATGGTGTTCTGGCTGCGCACTAGATAGCCGGTGGCGGCCAGCGCGTCATCTGGCGCGTCGCGCCGCTGGTCGCCGGCGAACATCTCCACGATCATGCGATCCAGCCCGCGGTCCTCTTGCAGCGCCCGGATCAGGTAGTCGCGCCAGCGCCAGATGTGTGGGCTGCTGTGCAGAGCCTTGTTCTTGCTGTCCACGCGATGCTCGTGGCTGGAGTAGCGCCACAAGTCCATGAAGTGCCGTCCCCAACGCTCGCCGTAGCGGGGACTGGCGAGCAGGCGGTCCACCGCGCGCTCGTAGGAGTCGGCGGCCGCGTCGTCCATCAGACGCCGGTACTCGTCCTCGGTGGGTGGGAGCCCGGTCAGATCGAGCGACAGCCGGCGAAGGAGCAAGCGCCGTTCGGCGGGGGGCGCCCGGCAGCGGATCTTCGCCGTCCGCAGTTGCTGGTCCACGAATGCGTCGATCGGGTGCCCGGTCGCGGGCAAAGCGGGCAGGCGCTGGGGCTCGAAGGCCCAGTGGACGGCCAGGCGCCCGTCGGGACGCGGCGCCGCCGCCAGGTCGATCCATTCGTCCAGCAGCGCCACCTCACCGTCGGACAGCGGCACGCCGTCCTTGGGCATCTCGTGCGCCGCCACGCGGGCCAGGAGCAGGCTGGCTCGCGGACGCCCCGGAACGATCGCCGGCCCGCTGTCACCGCCACGGAGCAGGGCTTCGACGGTGTCGACGCGCAGTCCTCCCGATACCTTGAGAGCCCCGTGGCATCGCACGCAACGTGCAGCGAGGATTTGCCCGACCTGGGCCGTCAGCTCGGGCCGCTGCCTGGGGGCGCGGACGCCCACCACGATCGCCACGATGATCGCGGCCCAGCTGGCGCCGAGGCGAAGCCATCGTCCCACCACGGGCGATTATCGCACGTCTGGCGGGAACGATTTCTACTTGTCCGTGGCCTGGCAGCCCTAGCGGCCGAAGAGGCGGCGGAAGAAGCTCTTCTTGGTCGCGGCCTTCTTCTTCAGGGTCGCCGTGACCGCCTGGTTCTTGCGCTTGGTGACGGTGAACCGCTTGGTGGTGGTGGCGTAGCCGGACTTCACGAATGACAGGTCGTAGGTGATGCCCGAGCGGAAGCGCAGGTTCATCGGAGCGCGACCGAAAACGCGGTTGCCGATCTTGATGACGGCGCCATCCGGGCGGCTGGTGACGCGTACCGAGACCTCCTCGCGCGCGGCTGGTGCGGGTGCGCTTGCCTTCTTCTTGCTGCTGGGCGGTGCGCTCTCCTCGCCGATGACGGTCTCCTCGGCATCGGGCTCGGCCTTTTGTAGCAGCGCGTTCTCCTCGTCGTCGGGCGCTGCGGCGTCGGGCGCAATCGCCAGAGCCGGCGCCGCATCGGCAGGCGGCTCTGGCACTGCCATCGCAACCTTCGGTCTGGCGTCCAGCCTCGGTGGCTCCTCCACGTGCACGGGCGCCGCGCGCTGGAAATAAAAGTAACCGGCGGCGCTGCCTCCGATGACCAGCAGCCACAGAAGCCCGCGTCCTCGGCTCCGGCGCGGCCTGGCAGGCATGGATTCGGGAGGAGTCGGCGGGGGCCTGACCGGCGCCAACCCCAGCTCGGACGCGTCCGCCAGCTTCGAGTCATCGAAGACCAGATCCTCGCCCTCGATCAGATCCAGGGTTTCGGGCTCGCCCGTGCTCTGCGGTGCGGGCGCCTTGCTGATGGTGGGCACATGGTCGCGATGGCCCAGATCCGCGAGCCAGCGTTTCAGCTCGGTCTGGCCGGCTGCCTTGAAAGACGTCCGCTGAACCTTTTCAATCGCCTCGAGCATCTCCTCGGCGCTCTGGTAGCGCTCGGATGGGGCCAGCATCATCGCCTTGGCGATCACCGCCGCCAGTTCGGGCACGATGTCGGGCTTGGCGCTCTGGGCCGGCGGAAAGTCGCACTGCCGCACGCGCAGGATTCCCTCGAGATCGGTGGGGGCCTCGAACGGCCGCTTTCCGGTCGCCATCAGGTACAGCATCGTCCCGACGGAGAACAGGTCCGAGCGCGCGTCCAGCACCGACCCCGAGGCCTGCTCGGGCGACATGAAGGCCAGCTTGCCCTTGATGATCCCCTGGCCCGTGCGCTCGCGGCGGCCGAGCGCCTTGGCGATGCCGAAGTCGGTCAGCTTCACCTCGCCCTGATCGCTGACCAGCACGTTGTGTGGGCTGACGTCGCGGTGGACGATCCCCAGCGGCTTGCCGTCGCGGTTCTTGTGGTGGGCATAGCCGAGCGCGCGGCAGACCTCGGCGGCGAAGTACAGCGCCAGCTCGGGCGGCAGCTCGAGGCCGGTGTTCTTGACCCTGTGGAGCAGCTGGTTCAGGTCCCAGCCGTCGACCAGTTCCAGCACCAGGAAGTAGCGGCCCTTCGCCTGGCCGAGGTCCAGCACCTGGACGATGTTGCTGTGGTTGAGGCTCATCGCGACGTGAGCCTCGTCGATCATCATGTTGCGGAACTGGGGGTCCGCCACCAGCGCCTGCAGAATGCGCTTCAGGACGACCGGGCGCTCGAACCTCTCGGCCCCGTGCTGCGTGGCCAGGAAGATCTCGGCCATGCCGCCGTCGGCGATCTTCCGACGGATGGTGTAGCGTCCGGCGTGCGGCATCCTGCGCGCGCCATCATAACGCCTCAGCGCTCGAACATGTCGTCGACCGGCACGATCCTGGTGCGTTCCGGCGTGACTGCCAGCGGGACCTTTTCGATGACCTTGTCCTCCGCGATCACCTCGGGCGGCGTGTCACTGGTGTCGTAGACGATCGGCGTCGGTTTCCCGGAAAGCAGCGCCTCCTTCACGGCGGCCGCCTTGTCGCTGACGATGGCGATCGCCAGGTTCTTGACGTCGAGGTGCTTGCGGATCGCCCGGTCGACCTCGGCCTTCTTCATCCTCGGCAGGCGTGCCTTCAGCTCGGCCACCAGATCCTTTCCGTAGACCCGGGCGTCGATGGCGAAACCCAGCCGGCGGGAGACGTCCTGCGCCCAGAGGTTGCAGTAGCTCAGCAGAAACGTCCGCGTCGTCTCGAAGCCTTCGGCCGGGATGCCCTCGCGGATCAGCTTGGCCGTCTCGTGGACCGCCTGCCGGATCGCGAACAGGGTGTTCTGAGGCGCGACCGGGCGGATCCAGATCTCGAAGTGCTGCTGGCGGCGGGGGATGTTGGGGAGTGGAAAGGTGCCCCATCCGTCCTGGATGAAGTTCTCGACGTAGGCGTAGTCGCCGTAGTTCAACCCACGCAGCTGCCGCATGTTGATCATCAGGACGCCGTTGAAGGTGCGGTGTTCGCCCAGGTACGACCGGGCGACGGTCAGCGGGTAGAAGTCCGCGTCTGCGCGGGTCAGGCGCAGCGGGTGTGCAAGGGAGATGGCGTTCGCGCGCGCCTCCTTCTCGACTATCAGAACGTCCAGCCCCCCGGTGCCCTTGCGTGGCGGCGGTAGCTTCGCGGTCGGTTTGCCGCGCGCGGGGAGGGCGTCGAAGCGGGCGGGGAATGTGCTGGCAAACGCTTCCGGGTAGCCCCCACCAACGCCCACGATGAGTCGATCCCGCGTGAAGTACGCCTTGTAGAAGCCCTTCACGTCGTCGAGCGTGATGGCGGAAAGGCCGGCGATGGTTCCCGCCGTCGGGTGCCCGTACGGATGGTTCCTGTACAGGATCTGCCCCAGCGACTGCTTGCCCAGGTTCTCGTCGTCGTTCCCGCGCAGGGTCTTCGACAGGTAGTCGAGGGCGTCCTGCCGGTTGCGGGTGAAATCCTCGAGGGCGAAACGTGGCTCGAGGACCTGCTGCGCCAGCAGGTCGGCGTAGGCGGCCAGGTTGTCCCGGTGCACGGTTCCCTCGAACACGAAGCCGTCCTTGTCGCCGTAGTAACGGATGCGCGCCGCCATGGGGTAGAGGGCATCCAGCACCTCGGACCAGCTGCGCTTCTTCGTTGCCCCTTCCCCCAGCATCGCGGCGGTGAGCGAGGCCAGTCCCTCCTTGCCCCTGGGATCGTCGGCGGCGCCCACCTTGAAGTAGAGGCGGATGGCCACCAGCGGGTTGTCCGGCGAGGGAAGCAGAACCGGGTTCATGGTCACAGTCAGCAGCATCAGCAGTGTCACGGCCTGGCCGCCTGCAACGTCACCACGGTGCGGTTCGCGGGCGTGAAGGTGGCCTTCGCCACGCGCTGGACGTCCACCGCGTTCACCTTTCCCAGAAGCGCGAAGTACTCGTCGATCGAGGACAGCCTCCCGGTGAGCGCGATGAACTCGGCGCCCGTGAGTGCGATGCTGTCAGCGGTGTCGAGGCGCCCCGCGAAGGCATATTTCGCGTGGGAGACCACCTCGCGCAGTTGCTTGTCGTCGACGCCCTTCTGCGCGACGCGGGCAATCTCCTCGGTCACGGCCTTCTCGACGTAGGCGAGATCGGCCGGCTTCTTCAGGCGCGCGTAGACGGTGAACAGGTTGGGATCGATGTGGCGGTCGAAACCGCCCGACAGAGCCTCGACCTTCTGCTCCTCGAGGACCAGGCGTTTGTAAAGGGCTGCCCGCTCGGAGAACACCAGCTCGGCCAGCACCTCGAGCGCCGGCACGTCCACGTTCGTCGTCGAGAAGGCCGGCGCGTGAAAGCCCATCAGCAGGATCGGCAGCGTCGAGCCAGTCCATTTCACCTCGGCGCGCTTCTCCTTCTTCTGCGGGGGCTCGGCGGGAACCTCGGGCCGCGGCGGCCCCTTCTTCCAGGCTCCGTAGTGCTTCTCGATCAGCGGAAAGACGTCGTCGGGCTTCACGTCACCCACGACGAGGAGAACGACGTTGTCGGGCCGGTAGTAGCGGTCGAAGAACTGCCGTGAGTAGGCGAACTCCTTCGGCATGTTCTCGATGTCCCGCAGAAAGCCGATGGTGGTGTGCTTGTAGGTGTGGGCCGAAAACGCGTTGTCGTACAGCGCCTCGAACATCTTCTGCATCGGGTCGGACGCGCTCTTGTTGTATTCGCCCAGGACGGCGCGGGCCTCCTTCTGGAAGTCCGCCTCCTTGTACTGCAGGTGCTGGAACCGATCCGCCTCGATGTCCACGATCCGGGGGAGCGCCTCCTTGCCGGCCAGGATGTGGTACACGGTCAGGTCGTCCGAGGTGAAGGCGTTCGAGTCGGCGCCCATGGCCTTGAGGACGTCGTTGTACTTGTTCGTCGGGAAGCGTGGGGTTCCGCGGAACATCATGTGCTCGAAGAAGTGGGCGAAACCCGACTTGCCGGGCTCGACCTCGTTCCGGCTGCCGGTCCGCACCACCGAGTGGTAAGCCACCAGCCCGGGCGAGTCGGTAGGAACCACCAGCGTGCGCAGGCCATTGGGCAGGGTCCTGTCCACGACCGGGAAGGGAAACGCGCTCTGTTTTTCACCCAAGGCGGATCCTCCCAGCGCGCTGACGGCCAGCGCGATAACATACGGCCTCATGCTCAGGGCAGCCACGGCCGTGGTCCTATGTGCTTTCCTGGTGGGCTGCAAGTCCTTCGAGGGGCTGCCCGAGATCCAGGGTGGCATCGAGCTCGGCCTGCGCCGTGGCTCCGCTTGGTCGACCCTGACCGTCCGGCCTCCGTACGTCATCGGCCCGCGGGTGAATCTGAAGCTGAAACGCGGCGAGTTCAACGGGATCATCGATGGCCGTCCGGTCAACCTGAAGATGGGCGCCGACGGGATCGTGGGGACCGGCCCGGCTGGGCAGGTGTCCATCGACATCATCGATGGCCCCGACACGATGACCATCGAGGGGACCTGGAACGCCTCGCGCGTGCACTTCCAGATCACGGCCGAGGCGCTGCGCGGGTCGATCGCGATCGCCCAGGCCCGCAGGCTGGAAGATGTCTTCTACTGCCAGTACGTCCTCGACCGCGTGGAGAAGGATGGTTCGCGCGCAGGGATCTCCATCTGCGGTGGCCTGCCGGAGGACACGCTGCTGGAGATCCCGCGGGCCATCCAGGGGTGGCTCACGCGCCCGGAGCTGGCCGTCGTGCTGCTGGCGCTGATGTCGTCGCCGCCGTTCACGACGATGGAGCGCACGTCCTTGGGCCGATATCAGTGAATCCGGCAGGCGTGCGGTAGCGCGCCCACGATCTCCGCCTCGCGGCAGGCCAGCTCGTCCAGTCGCACGTCGTCGCCGGCCAGCTCGCGGTAGAGCTCGGCATGGCGGTCCTCCGCGTCGCCGAGCGCACGGTAGAGGGCGGCCAAGGATTCGTCCCCCTCCGCAGCGAAGCCCTGCGCCAGGAGCGTCAGGCGCTCGTGCGAGCGCGCCTCGATGAGCGCGGCCACCAGCAGGGCGTCCACGCGACGCTCCGGCTCGTTCGCCCGCACCTCGGCGAGGAGCGCCCGCGCGTAGTTGTTGGGCGTGTCGGGGCGCAAGACGAGGCCCCTGTCGGCGATGAGCACCGAAACCTGGACCAAGTGGCTGGTTTCTTCGTGCGCCAGCCGCGTCAGGCGATCGACGAGCTTCTGGTCTCCGGAGTAGCGCCGTACCAGCGACAGGGCGTTCTCCGCCGCTTTCCTCTCGCAGTGCAGATGATCCGACAGCAACGCCGCCAGATCGCGTCGGCTGGCCGCGAACCAGTCCGGGTGGGTGCTCGACCGCAGCATGGGCCGCGGCAAATATAGACTACGCGGGCTGGAGTCCGGGCTCGATCACAGGGGCTCGGTCCTCGTCCTCGCTCTCCTGCTCCTGCGGCTGCGGGATCTCCTGCGCTTCCAGCGGCATCACCGCGGGGCCGTTGAGGACGCGTCCGGTCGGCTCGAAGCGGCTGCCGTGGCAGGGGCAGTCCCAGCTCTTCTCGGTGCCGTTCCAGTTCACGTGGCATCCAAGATGGGTGCACACCGGTGACAGCGCGCTCAGTTCACCGGCATGGTTCCGGTAGACGGCCAGACGCTTGCCCGCGACGGTCATCACCGCGCCTTCGCCCGCCGGCAGAGTCGCCAGTTCGGGCTCTCCGTGGCGTCGGAACCGGTCCCGCAGCAGATGCGCGGGAAAGTCGACGTTCTCCCGGACGAACTCCTTGGCCGAGGCCAGAGGCTTGATCCGGGTGGCGTCGTACAGCTCGGCGTAGGGGTTGGGGACGCCCAGGATCAGATCCGACAGCAGCTGTGCCGCGACGGTACCCGTCGTCAGCCCCTGACCGGAGTATCCGGTCGCCACGTAGACGTGCTCGGAGTTCGTGTTCCTGCCGATGTAGGCCAGGCCATCGACGGGCTCGATGATCTGCCCCGCCCAGTGGAACCCGATCGCCGCTGATGGGAAGTGACGGCGGACGTACTCCTCCAGGTGGTGAAACGGCGTGTGGGTGTCGGCTTCCTGACCGACTTTGTGGTCCTCGCCGCCGACGATCAGCACCGGCGTCCCCTGGTGCAGGCGGTGACTGCGGATGTAGTGATACGGATCGTCCGCGTCCCAGAAAAGCCCTGCGGGATGAGGAGCATCGAGGTACGCGCCGACCACGTAGGTGCGGTACGGCGCGAGCTTGGTGTGCAGGAACAGCTTGTTCGAGATCGGGACGTGGGCCGCGACGACCACGTCGTCGGCGATCACGGTGCCGTGGTCCGTGACGACGCGGCAGGGCACGTCCTCGTGTACCTCGAGGACGTGGGTGTCCTCGAAGATGGCGTCGCCGAGGGTCGCCGCAAGCCCCAGCACATAGGCGCGCGGCTGGAACTGGGCCTGGTTCTCGAAGCGGAGGCCCCGAAGCACGGGAAAGGGGAGCGGCACGCTGTCGGTGAGACGAGCGGTCATGCCCAGACGCTCGCAGGCTGCGGCCTCGGCCTCGATGGCGTCGACCTGTTCCTTGTTTTCGGTGTACAGAAATCCCGGGAGGCGTTCGAAGTCACACGGAATGCTCAGGTCGCTGACGAAGGAGGCTATGCGCTCGATCGCTTCGCGCTGCGAACGGTTGGCCAGCCGCGCGCCGTCCTCACCGAAGTTCGTGATCAGGTGCTCGTAGCGGGCGTCGAGCGCCTCGGTCAGATGGGCGGTCGTCTTTCCAGTCTCGCCCTTGCCGACGCGCCGATCCTCGAGAACGGCCACGGTCTTGCCGGCGCGTTTCAGCATGCAGGCGGCTGTGATCCCGGTGATACCGGCGCCGATGACGGCGACATCCACCCTGCGCTCCCCCTCGAGCCGAGGGTGCCGCGGCGCGACGCCGCTGTCCTCGGTCCAGACCGAATTCGTGAAATTGGGCATGCACCAAGACTGGACGCGGACCGCCCCCGAGCAAGCGACGCGCAAAGGCAACAGTCAGTTCGCGAACTGCGTGCGGTAGAGCTCGACGTACGGCGGGACGGCCGGGCCGGTGGCGGCCTCGTTCACCATCATCGGCCGAGCCTCCGACCACCAGGTTTCATAGGCGGCGGTCATGTCCTTCATCACGAGGGGGTGGTCGGTCGCGACGTCCTTCGATTCGCCTGGATCCGCCGTCAGGTCGAACAGCTCCCAAGCGGGCGTCTTGCCCCCCTTGGCCGAGACCAGGTGCCAGCGGGAATTGCGGACGCTGCAGCTGCGGTACTTCCACTCATCGGGGTCGGTACCCTTGGGCCAGCGACCTGTGTGCGTGAACAGGTTCCGATCGGGCCATTTTCCGCGCGCGTTCTTCAGCAGGGGGACCAGGCTACGCCCCTCGACCTGGTTCGTCGGCAGCTTCGCGCCCGCGAGTTCGGCGATGGTGGGGAAGAAATCGATGTGCGCCGCGAGCGTGTCGACGTCGGCCGGTTTCAGGGTGCCCGGCCATCGCCACAGGGACGATGCCCGCACCCCTCCCCGATAGGCCTCGCCCTTCTTTCCGCGCATCCCGGCGTTCCAGATCTTCACGCCGCCCGTGCCGCCGTTGTCGTTCATGAAGACGACCAGCGTGTTCTTCGCCAGCTTCTTTTCGTCCAGGAAGGCCAGCAGGCGCCCGATGTTGTCGTCGATGTTCGCCACCATGCCGAAGAACTTGGCGGTGTTGGCGTCGACCTTGCCGGCGTAGCGCACCTCGTCCTCGGGCCGGACCTGCAGGGGGGTGTGGGGCGCGTTCGTGGCGATGTACGCGAAGAAGGGCTTCCTGGCGGCTTCGATCCACTTGCCCGCCTGGGCGAAAAACAGATCGGTGCAGTAGCCCTTGGTCTTCACGAACTTCCCGTTGTGCATCAGCGTCGGATCGACGTACATGTTTCCAGGCACATCCGCGCAGGTGCCTTCGTACGTCTGGCCGATGCCGCCGCAGCCGTGGATGTACACCTCGTCGAAGCCGCGGCGGTCGGGCTGATAGGGCGCGGCGTCGCCGAGGTGCCACTTGCCGAACACGCCGGTCGTGTATCCCGCGCCTTTGAGTGACTGGGCCAGGGTGGTTGCCTTCAGAGTCAATCGCTCGCGTTCCAGGATGGTGTGGGTGATGCCGTTCTTGAACTCATGGCGGCCCGTGAAGAGCGCGCTGCGCGTCGGGCTGCAGGTGGGGCTCACCTGGAAATCGGTGAAGCGCACCCCTTCGTCGTGCAAGCGATCGATGTTCGGGGTCTTCAGCACCGGGTTGCCGTGACGGGAGACGTCCCCGTAGCCCTGGTCGTCGGTGAGAATGAAGACGACGTTGGGCGCTGCCGCCAGGAACAGGAGGGTCAGCATCTAGGCGACCGGCGGGGCGGTGGGCTCGAGGCCGATGCGGCTCGCCGACAGAAGTTGCCGCAGCACGAACGGCAGGATGCCGCCATGCTGGTAGTAGGCCGCCTCCTGCGGCGTGTCGATGCGCACGCGCACCCCGAACTCGCCCTTGCTGCCATCGGGGCGCCGAAAGGCGATGCCGAGTTCGCTCCCGAGCTTCGGCAGGCCGACGGTCTCGAACACCTCCTCGCCGGTCAGGCCCAGCTTGGCGATGCCGTCGCCAGGCAGGAACTCGAGCGGCACCACGCCCATGCCGACCAGGTTCGACCTGTGGATGCGCTCGTAGCTCTCGGCGATCACCGCACGTACGCCGAGGAGCTTCGTGCCCTTGGCCGCCCAGTCACGTGACGAGCCGCTGCCGTACTCCTTGCCGGCCAGCACGAGCAGTGGCACTTTTTCGGCCGCGTACTTCATCGCCGCGTCGTAGATCGACATCGGTGCGCCGTCGGGCAAGTGGCGCGTGACGCCTCCCTCGGTACCCGGCGCCAGCAGGTTCTTGATGCGCGTGTTGGCGAAGGTGCCGCGTACCATCACCTCGTGGTTGCCACGCCGGGCGCCGAACGAGTTGAAGTCCTTCTGATCGACGCCGAGGCTGATGAGGTACTTGCCCGCGGGGCCATCCTTCTTGATCGCGCCCGCGGGCGAGATGTGATCGGTGGTGATCGAGTCGCCCAGCAGGGCCAGCACGCGCGCGCCGGCGATCTCACCGACGGGACCCGGCGTCGCCGGCATCCCCTCGAAGTAGGGCGGATGCTTGATGTACGTCGACGATTCGTCCCAGACGTAGGTGGCGCCCTTCGGCACCGGAAGGCCGCGCCAGCTGGCGTCTCCCTCGAACACGTGGTCGTACACCTGCTTGAACATTTGCGGCCGCACCGCGCGCGCGACGACCTCGCCGATCTCCTTCGTGGTCGGCCAGATGTCCCGCAGGAAGACCGGCTTGCCCGCCGGGTCGGTGCCGAGCGGCTCCTTGCCGAGGTCGATGTCGATCCGGCCGGCCAGCGCGAAGGCCACCACCAGCGGCGGCGACATCAGGTAGTTGGCGCGCACCTCGGGGTTGATGCGCCCCTCGAAGTTGCGGTTGCCGGACAGCACCGAGCTGACGACCAGGTCACGCTCCTCGATCGCCTGCGACACGGGGGCGGGCAGGGGGCCCGAGTTGCCGATGCAGGTGGTGCAGCCGTAGGCGACGACCTGGAACTTCAGCGCGTCGAGCGCCGGTTGCAGGCCCGCCTCGCGCAGGTACTCGGTCACCACCTGCGAGCCGGGCGCCAGCGAGCTCTTCACCCAGGGTTTCGTCTGCAGCCCGCGCTCGACCGCCTTCTTCGCGAGGAGGCCCGCGGCCACCATCACCGACGGGTTCGAGGTGTTGGTGCAACTGGTGATGGCCGCGATGACCACCGAGCCGTTCTTGACGTCCGGATCGGCGGTGCCGCTGACCGGCGCCGTCGCCTGTCCGGCCTTCTTCGGCCTGGCCAGCGACGGCAACGCACCCTCGAAGTTCGCCTTGGTCTTGAACAGCGGGACGCGATCCTGCGGCCGCTTCGGACCTGCCACGCTCGGCTCGATGCTGGCGAGATCGAGCTTCGCCACCTCTGAATAGACGGCCTCGGGCGAGTCCTTCCCGGCGAACATCCCCTGCTCCTTGCAGTAGGCCTCGACGATCGCGATCTGCTCGTCCGAGCGGCCGGTCAGCCGCAGGTAACGTAGGGTCTCCTCGTCGACCGGGAAGATGCCGCAGGTGGCGCCGTACTCGGGTGCCATGTTGGCGATGGTGGCTCGGTCGGCGAGCGACAGCGCGTCCAGGCCCGCGCCGAAGAACTCGACGAACTTCCCGACCACGCCCTTCTTGCGCAGGATCTCGGTCACCATCAGCACCAGATCGGTGGCGGTGGCGCCTTCGCGCAGGGTCCCGTCCAGGCGGAAGCCGACCACCTGCGGGATCAGCATCGGCATCGGCTGGCCCAGCATCGCCGCCTCGGCCTCGATGCCGCCCACGCCCCAGCCGAGCACGCCCAGGCCGTTGACCATGGTGGTGTGCGAGTCGGTGCCGACCAGCGTGTCCGGGTAGGCCTGGGTGATGCCCGGGCGGTCGGGGGCCTGCGCCGTGAACACCACGCGCGCGAGGTACTCGAGGTTCACCTGGTGGACGATGCCGGTGTCCGGCGGGACCACGCTGAAGTTGCGGAATGCCTGCTGGCCCCAGCGCAGGAAGGCATAGCGTTCCTTGTTGCGCGAGAACTCGATCTGGCTGTTCAGGGTCAGCGCCTGCGCGTGGCCGAACTCGTCGATCTGCACCGAGTGGTCGATCACGAGTTCGGCGGGCAGGAGCGGGTTCACGCGGTTCGGGTCGCCGCCCATGCGTTTCATGGCGTCGCGCATCGCCCCCAGGTCGACGACCGCGGGGACGCCGGTGAAGTCCTGCATGATCACCCGCGCCGGCATGAAGGCGATCTCGGTCGACGGGATCGCCTGCGGGTCCCACTGCCCGAGCGCATCGATGTGCGCGGCCGAGACGGTGCGGCTGTCCTCGGTCCGCAGCAGCATCTCCAGCAACACCCGGTGCGTGAAAGGGAGCCGGTTCACCTTGAAGCCGGCCTTGTCCAGGACCGCGAGCTTGTGGATCTCGAGGGGGCGGCCGCCGACGGTGAGCGTGGCGCGGGTGCCGAAGCTGTTCAGCATGGCCCGAGTCTTACCACAGGGCCGAGTGAGGCCGACGCTCAGGGCCAGTGACGGTGCGGGATCGGCCGGGCGCCGATCTCCGCCGGGATCGGCAGGCTTCCAGGATGCACGAGAGGGCCCTTCCACCAGTGCGCCACCGCCGCCCCGACGCCCACGCTGCCGAGGAGCGCGGCCGCCGTGCCGAGCGCCCAGGGCAGGATCACCGGACGCAGGCTCAGCGCCGAGCCCAGGCGGATCACCGGCTCGAGCAGCTCCGGCGGCAGATCGACGCTCCGGAACGGGCCACGGGACAGCGCCGTCGCGGGATCCGTCAGCATCCCTTCGGCCTCCAGCGCCTCGCCGTGCTTGATCACCACTTCCTCGACCAGCACCGCGCCCCGCAGGCCGAACTGTTCGGCCACGGCCAGGGCGCCGGGGCTCCCGGGGCGGAACACCGCTGGCGCTGCCTGCAACTGGGCGTGCTCGGCGGCGACCCGCACGCGCGTCGGCGCGCACGACGGATCGGGCTGCCAGAGGATCTCCAGCGGCTCGGGAGACACCACCTCGTGCACGAACTCGAGCCGCGGGGCCACCTGCTCGACGATCCGCAGCCGCCAGTGGGCGCAGGGGACGCCCGAGGCCGGCGCCCGCAAGAGCTCGCCCGGCGCCGCCGCGGTTCCGTGCAGCGTGGTTGTCCCGCTCGTCAGCGCCTTCATGAAAGCCTCTCCCCGGGCGGGGTCGTCGGTCGAGGCGATCCTGCGTACTCCTCCAGCTTCCGGTACAGCGTCTTTCGGTCGAGGCCCAGGCGCAGGGCGGCGCGGGTCTTGTTGCCTCCCTCGGCCTCCAGCACTCGTTCGATGTACTCGCGTTCCAGCTCGTCGAGGGTCAACCCCTGCGCGACCGCGGAGGCCAGGCGGTCCTGGTTGCGACGCTCGCGCACGGCCGGGGGCAGGTCGTCGGCGCCGATGATCGCGCCCTCGCACAGGGCCACGGCGCGCTCGATGACGTTCTCCACCTCGCGCACGTTGCCGGGCCAGTGATAGCCGAGCAGCAGCTTGCGGGCGGCCTCGTTGATCCCGCGCAGGGTCTTGCCCGCCCGCTGCGCCGAACGGACGAGGAAGTGCTCGGCCAGCGGCAGGATGTCCTCGGGGCGCCCGCGCAAGGGCGGGATCTGGATCTGGATGACGTTCAGGCGGTAATACAGGTCCTCGCGAAAGGTGCCCTCGCGCAGACACGCCTCGATGTCCCGGTTGGTCGCGGCGATCACCCGCACGTCCACCAACTCGGCCTTGTTCGCGCCGAGCGGGCGCACCTCGCGCTCCTGCAGGACCCGCAGCAGCTTTGGTTGCAACGCCAGCGGCATCTCGGCGATCTCGTCCAGGAAGATGGTGCCTCCGTTCGCGGTCACGAACAGCCCGGCGTGGTCGCTGCGCGCATCGGTGAAGGCGCCGCGCTTGTAGCCGAAGAGATCGGCCTCCAGCAGCGTGTCGGGGATGGCGGCGCAGTTCACCGCGATGAAAGGCTGTCCCTTGCGGGGGCTGCCCACGTGCAGCGCGCGCGCCACCAGCTCTTTGCCGGTGCCCGACTCCCCGGTGATCAGCACGTTCGCGGGCGAGGGGCTCACCCGGCGCACCACCCCGAAGATCTCGCGCATCGCCGCCGACCGGCCAATCAGGTTGTCGAGCCGCTCGCGCCCGGCGACCTCCTCGCGCAGGCGCGCCACCTCGGAGCGCAGCTCGCGCTCGGACAGGGCCTTGTCGATGGTCAACAGCAGCTGGTCCACCTCGAACGGCTTGGTGATGTAGTCGTAGGCGCCCAGCTTCACGGCGCGGATGGCGGTGTCGATCGATCCGAAGGCGGTGATGGTGATGACGTAGGGCGAAGGCTCGACCGCGCGCACCTCGCGCAGCAGGTCCAGCCCGTCGAGATCCGGCATCTTCACGTCCGAGACCACGACGTCGATGCCGCCCTGCTTGACCCGTTCGACCCCGGCCCGACCGCCGCGCGCCACCTCGACGGTGAACGATTCACGCTCCAGTTCCTCCTTCAGGAACTCACACATGGCCGCATCGTCGTCGACGATCAGGATGACGGCGCGCTGCGCGGCGCTCATGCAGGCCTCGCGTTGAGCGCAGGCGAGCTTTGCTCGCCGAAGCTCGTCGCGGGAGGGTTTGGGAACCCTTTCAGGGTTTCCATTTCAATCGATCGTTGCTGATTCGGACTTTTTCGGCAAGCCCGGCGATGTGCTGAGTGGATCGTCGTCGTCGGCCGGCGCGGAAACCGGAAGGAAGACGCGGAACAGCGCCCCCTGAGGCGGGTCGCCCAGCTCCATCCAGCCGTCGTGATCTTTGACGATTCCGTTGCTCACCGCCAGCCCGAGGCCCGTCCCCTCGCCGACGTCCTTGGTGGTGAAGAACGCCTCGAAGATGCGTTCGCGGTCGCCGTGAGGAACCCCGGCGCCGGTGTCGCTCACCTCCAGCATCAGGTAGGGAGCAGGCGACGACAGCGCCAGCCCCTCCTTGCGGCGGATGACCTGCTGGACGACCACGTTCAGGCGGCCTCCGTCGGGCATGGCGTGGATGGCATTGGTCACCAGGTTCAGCACCACTTGCTGGATCTCGTCGGGGTTGCCGGGAACCAGCGGCAGGTCGGCTTGTCGCTGCACCTCCGATCGGATGCGCTGCCGCTTCAGCCTCTCGTCGACGAAGGAGATCGCCTCGTCCACGGCGCGCGCCAGGTCGACCTGGGTCATGGTGGGGCGGCTCTTGCGCGAGAAATCCAGCACCTGTCGGATGATCTTGGTCAAGCGGTCGACCTGCGCTGCGATGATCTCCGCGTTTTTTCGCACCTCGGCTGGATCGCCGGCGCGTTTGGCCAGCGATTTGGCGCGGCCGCCGATCACGTTGAGCGGTGTGCCGACCTCGTGGGCGATCTCGGCCGCCATCTGGCCGACGGTGGCCAGCTTCTCCGAATGGCGCAGGCGTTCCTCGACCTCCACGCGCGCGGCCTTGGCGCCCGCCTCTTCCTCGCGGGCCTGGCGCAGGTAGTTCGTCATCGCGTTGAAGCGGCCGGCCAGCGAGCCGATCTCGTCCTCGCGCTGGGGCAGAAGAGCGCGCGACAGATCGCCCTTGGCGACGGCGTCGATGCCGTCGACCAGGCGGCGCAGCGGTTTGACGACGCTGCCCATCAGCACCAGGTAGATCACCAGCCCGAAGCCGAGCACCGCCAGGCTCAGCCACGGCGCGAGCCGGCGCGCGGTCACGAACACGTCGTCGTTCAGGTAAGAGCAGTCGCGCACCAGCCCCAGGAACGCCACGACGTGCCGCCTTGGTTCGCCCGGCGGGTCGCTGTGGATCGGGATGGCGATGGCGTAGAAGGGCGCCTCGCCCTCGAACAGGCGCCCGGCGGGCGCGTCGGCCAAGGTGGCCTCCTCGACCAGCGGCGCCCAGGGGTTCGTCGGGCGCTGGCCCTGGCTTGCGACCATCTCCAGGCGGAAGGCGCCGGTCTTGGTCAGCGAGACGCGTTTTTCCAGCGCCTCGCGCGCGCCCTCGGGCGGCAGTGGCTCTATGCTGGCGGCCAGCGTGTCGGCCATGTCGCGCATCTGGCGGCGCAGGTCGGCTTCCAGATCGGCGCGCCGCAAGTGCAGCATCGCCCCGGTGGCAGCGGCCAGCACCCCGGCCACGGTCAGGGTCGTCACCAGCGCCACGCGCGGCCCCAGTTTCATAGCCGTCGGATTATAGAGGTAGCCGCTGGTGGCAGGCCCAGAAGCGTGCCCAGGGGTTGCGCCGCAGCCGGGCGAGGCGCTCGGGAAGGGTCTTCACCGTGAAGTGGTCCGACGGCAGGTCGGGCGAGAGCTCGTCCCAGGCCAGCGGCACGGACACCGGCGCCTGGGGTCTCGCGCGCGCCGAGAAAGCCGCCACCGACGTGCTGCCGCGGTTGTTCCGGAGGTAGTCGATGAGGATCTTCTTTTCGCGCCCGAGTTTCGGCATCGCGACGGTGTACTGCTTCGGATCGTGGCGGGCGATGGTGGTCGCCAGTTGGCGCGAGAACGCCAGGCAATCGGCGTGGTCATGCACGGGCGCCAGCGGCACGACGACGTGCAGGCCCTTGCTGCCGGTGTTCTTGACGAAGCTCTCGAGCCCGAGCGTGTTCAGCGCCTGCCGGAGCAGCTGCGCACCCGCGATCACTTGCGCGAACTTCACGGCCGGCCCCGGATCGAGATCGAAGACGATCCGATCCGGTTTCTCCACATCGGCCATGGTCGAATTCCAGGTGTGGATCTCGAGCACGCTCATCTGCACGAGCGAGATGATCCCTGGCAGGTTCTCGATGATCAGGTAGGTGCCGGTTTTCGTCTTCTCCTTGATCGGCACGCGCTTGAGCGCCGGCGGGGCCCAGACGCCCGAGTGCTTCATGTAAAAACAGTCCTTGGCCAGTCCGTCCGGACAGCGCACCAGCGTCAGGGGCCGTCCCTTCACGTGCGGCAGGATCCAGTCGGCGATGGACTCGTAGTAGCGGGCGAGATCCAGCTTGGTGATGCCCGCTTCGGGATACAGCACGCGTTCGGGATGGGTCAGGGCGACCTCTGGCACCACTTCGTTCGCCGGTTTGTCCTCGCGCAATCCCTGGAACGAGGAGTGACGGACCATGCCGTCGTCGGTCCGCTCGCCATAGGCGACCTCTGCCACGAGCACCGGATTCACCCAGTGCGCCTTGAAGGGGGGCCGCGAATCGAACGGACAGTTCTTCTGTTCGAGTGGATCGAGGCGCCGCCGCAACTCGACCACGCTCTTGTGCGTGAAGCCTGTGCCGACCTTGCCGGCGAAACGAAGCTTCGATCCCTCGTAGGTGCCGACGAGCAGGGCACCGAGGCCTTGCCGCGAGCCCTCGGGATCGGTGAACCCGCCGATGACGAACTCCTGCCGCTTGATGCACTTGGATTTCACCCACCCGGCGTTGCGGCCCGGCTGGTAGGGCAGGGCGCGCTGCTTCGACACGATCCCCTCGAGGCCCGCCTTGCACGCCTGCCCGAAGAACGCCTTGCCGCTTCCGATGACGTGGTCGGAGTAGCGGAGGATCGACCTGTCGCGCTTGCCGAGCAGTTTCTGCAGGCGCGCCTTGCGCTCGTCCAGTGGCCGGAGCGCCAGGTCGTCGCCGTCGATGTGGAGCAGATCGAACAGGAAGTACGTCAGCCCGCCTCGGGTGCCTCCGCTGAACGAGTTCTGCAGGGCCTGGAAGCTGGTCTTGCCATCGGGCAGCACGATGGCCACCTCGCCATCCAGCAGCGCGCGCTTCACCTTCAGCGCGCGGACGGCGTCGCGCACCTCGGGGAAGGAGTCGGTCCACTCCTTGCCGCGCCGGCTGAAGAGCCGGACGTCGTCGCCGTCGATCCGGCAGCCGATGCGGTACCCGTCGTACTTCAGCTCGTGCAGCCACGCGTCCCCCTCGGGCGGCGCCTTGACGAGCGAAGCCAGTTGCGGTTCAAACCCTGCCGGGAGGCGCCTCACCGTGCATAATGTAGCCCCGTGAGCCTGGAGACGATCCGCAGCAAGTTGATGACGGCCTTTCCAGCCAGCGAGATCGAGGTGCGCGACACGACCGGGGGCGGCGACCACTTCGACGCTCGCGTGGTCTCCGCGCGCTTCGAGGGGCTCGGCCTCATCGACCGCCACCGGCTCGTTTACGACGCGCTCGGCGAGTCGATGCGCACGGACATCCACGCACTGGCGCTGACGACCTTGACCCCCGAGGAGAAGAAACGACCATGACTGACGATCTGAAGGCCCGTATCGAGAAGACCATCGCCCAGGACCGGGTGATGCTGTTCATGAAGGGGAACCCGGCCATGCCCCAGTGCGGGTTCTCCGCCGCGGTGGTCGGGATCCTGAAGGAGCTGGGCGCGCCGTTCGGCTCCTTCAACATCCTGGCCGACGCCGACGTGAGGGAGGGGCTGAAGGAGTACTCGCGCTGGCCGACCTTTCCCCAGCTGTACGTCGACGGGAAGCTGGTTGGCGGTTGCGACATTGTCCGCGAGCTGCACTCGCGCGGCGAGCTGGCGCCCCTCGTCAAAAAAACGGCGTAACGCGTTGACCTCGGCATCCCGTCGGCGTTAACGTGCGCGTCATGCGTACGTTCATTCTCTCCGTTTTCATGGTGACGTTCCTCTGGCTCGGCGCGCGCTCGGCCACGGCCCAGGTAACCGAGGTGCCGCCGTCCCTGGGTGCCCCCTCGGCGGCCCCCTCCAGCATGACGGGACGAGGTCTCGGCGTCGGCTGGGGATCGATGATGTTCGGCGGGCCGGCGGGCGTCTCCGTGGCCTACGACGCCGGGCAGTTCCACATCGATTCGATGCTGTTCGCGCGCGACCTGGGTCCGACGCCCGCCAGCTACGGGCTGGGCCTGCGGTTCTGGTGGCACCTGTTCTCGGCCTCGGCCGCGGACCTGTCCGTCGGCGGCGGCATCGGGTTCATGCACATCACCAAGAACACCGATATCGTCAACATCGACGCTGGCGCCCAGATCCGCGCCTTCATCGTCTCGAATGTGGCGCTCAGCGCCGCCAGCGGCCTGTCGATCGTCACCGGTGACGCCGATGCCTGGCAGCTCGGTGGCCAGTCGCCGACCGGCACCGCCGGCATCTTCGGCACCATCGGCATCCACTACTACTTCCAGTAGGCCCTGCTATGGTTCGGCGGTGAATCGCAGCACCGCGCGTAGCGCCGACGAGCCCAACTTCATCGTCGTTCGCGGAGCCCGCGAGCACAACCTGGACATTCACGAGCTGCGCGTCCCCAAGCGCCAGCTCGTGGTGTTCACGGGTGTCTCGGGCTCGGGAAAATCCTCGCTCGCCTTCGATACGCTCTACGCCGAGGGGCAGCGCCGCTACGTCGAGTCGCTGTCGTCGTACGCCCGTCAGTTCCTGGGCCAGATGGAGAAGCCGAAGTACGATCAGATCCGCGGCCTGTCGCCCACCATCGCCATCGAGCAGAAGTCGGCGTCGTCGAACCCGCGCTCGACCGTCGGCACCGTCACCGAGATCTACGATTACCTCCGGGTGCTCTACGCGCGCGCCGGCGACCAGCGCTGCCACCTGTGCGGCGGGGCCGTTTCCGCGCGCTCGGCGGCCGAGATCGTCGACGAGCTGTTGCAACTCCCCGCGAAGACGAAGGTGATGCTGCTGGCCCCCAAGGCCGAGAACCGCAAGGGCGAGTTCCGTGAGGTGCTGGACGAGGCGCGCAAGGCTGGCTTCGCCCGTGTTCGCATCAACGGCCTCATCCAGCGCCTCGAGGACGTCACCGCGCTCGACAAGAAGAAGAAGCATACGGTTCAGATTGTGGTCGATCGGCTGGTGCTCGACCCAGCCGAGAGGGCGCGTCTGACTGACTCGGTCGAGACCGCGCTGCGCGCTGGTGGCGGCAACATCCTGGCGCTGGTCGAGGGCGAGGCGCGCGAGCGTGCCTACAGCGAGGCGCGCGCCTGCCCGAATTGCGGTGTGGGCCTGCCCGAGCTGTCACCGGCGTCGTTCTCGTTCAACGGCCCGCTCGGCATGTGCATCGACTGCAACGGCCTCGGATCGAGCATGGAGGTGGACGCCGAGCTGATCGTCCCCGACCCGGAGCTGACGATTGCCGAGGGCGCCATCGAGCCCTGGGGCGATCGTTCGGGCGACAGCCGGGGCTGGACCTCGCAGATCCTGGCCGCTCTGAAGAAGGAACTGGGCATCCCTCTCGACAGGCCCTGGAAGCAGCTGTCCCCACGGCAGCGCGAGATGGTGCTGTTCGGCACCGGCGAGAAGCGTGTCACCGTGACCTGGGAGGGGCGGCACGGCGGTGGCTCATGGGCGGTGCGCTGGGCTGGCGTCGTTGGCACCATCAAGAAGCGCATGGAGGAGGCGCATTCGGAGACGATGCGCGCGCACTACGGCAAGTATTTTCGCGAGACGAGCTGCCGCGCCTGCAAAGGCATGCGCCTGCGCCCCGAGTCGCGGTCGGTGTTCGTCGACGGCAAGAGCATCGTCGAGGTGACGGCCATGACTGTCTCCGGCGCCGCCCAGCATTTCGAGGCCATGCGGCTGCCCGGCTCTCGCGGCGAGATCGCCACCGAGATCCTGAAGGAGGTGCGTACCCGCCTCGGCTTCCTGCTGAACGTGGGCCTCGACTACCTGACCCTCGATCGCTCGGCGGCGACCCTGTCGGGCGGCGAGGCGCAGCGGATCCGCCTGGCGTCACAGCTCGGCTCGGAGCTTTCGGGCGTGATGTACGTGCTGGACGAGCCGTCGATCGGGCTGCACCAGCGGGACAACCTGCGCCTCATCGCCACGCTCCAGCGGCTGCGCGATCTGGGCAACAGCGTCATCGTCGTCGAGCATGACGCCGAGACCATCGAGGCCGCGGACTATGTCGTCGACTTCGGCCCGGGCGCCGGGCGCAAGGGCGGCCTGGTGGTGGCGGCGGGCACGCCCGACGAGGTACGCGCCCATCCGAAGTCCCTGACGGGCAAGTTCCTGTCGGGCGAAGAGCGGATCGAGGTTCCCGCCAAGCGCCGGCCCGCGAACGGCTGGATCACCCTGCGCGGCGCGCGCGCGCACAATCTCAAGGACGTCGATGCCCGTTTCCCGCTGGGCTCGCTCATCGCGGTCACCGGCGTCTCGGGCGCGGGGAAGTCGTCGCTCATCAACGGCATCTTGCACCCGGCGCTGCGCCGGAAGCTGCTGGGCGGCTATGAACCTGTCGGCCACTTCAAGTCGCTCGAGGGGATCGAGGCGGTCGACAAGGTGATCGACATCGACCAGAAACCAATCGGCCGCACGCCGCGCTCGAACCCGGCGACCTACACCAAGGCGTTCGACTTCATCCGCGACATCTTCGCCGAGACGCCCGAGGCCAAGGCGTCCGGGTACGCGCCGGGGCGTTTCTCGTTCAACGTCAAGGGCGGCCGTTGCGAGGCCTGCGAGGGCGACGGCGTCCGCAAGGTCGAGATGCACTTTCTGGCCGACGTCTTCGTCACCTGCGAGGTCTGCAAGGGCAAGCGCTACAACGAGGCGACGCTGCGGGTGAAGTGGAAGGGGCTGTCGATCTCCCAGGTGCTGGAGACCTGCGTGACCGATGCTCTGGCGCTGTTCGCCCACCACCGCGGGCTGTCGCACATCCTGCGGACTCTGGACGACGTGGGCCTGGGCTACATCGCCCTGGGGCAGCCGGCGACGACGCTGTCGGGCGGCGAGGCCCAGCGGGTGAAGCTGTCGCGCGAGCTGGCCAAGCGCGACACCGGCAAGACCTTCTACATCCTGGACGAGCCCACGACCGGCCTGCACTTCGAGGACGTGCGCCGCCTGCTGTTCGTGCTCCACCGCCTGGTCGAGTCGGGCAACACGGTGCTGGTCATCGAGCACAACCTCGACGTCATCAAGTGCGCCGACCACGTCATCGACCTCGGCCCCGAAGGCGGCGCCCGCGGCGGCGAGATCATCGCCACCGGCACCCCCGAGGAGGTCGCCCAGATCGAACGTTCCTACACCGGCCAGTTCCTCGCCAAACTCCTCAAGCGACGTCGCACTCGGTCCCCCGATCGCGTGGGCGCAGGCGAGCTTCGCTCGCCGTAGCCCGTCGCGGGGGGGCACGGGGACCCTTTGAGGGTCCCCGATAAAATGAAAACTTCCTGTCGGAGCCTGGCTATAAGCCGGGTTCTGTTCCCGCCTTCGTTGCCTCGGGCGGGTGGTGGTCATTCCTCTGGGCCGCCCGTTGCCGGACGGCTCGTGCGACCTACTCGGAATCGAATCGGCGGGGCCACGCCGGCGACTTTCGTCGCGATCCCTGTTTGGTCTTGCTCCAGGTGGGGTTTGCCTTGCCCCTCCCGTCACCGGGAGGGCGGTGCGCTCTTACCGCACCGTTTCACCCTTACCGGGTTGCCCCGGCGGTTTGTTTTCTGTTGCACTGTCCTTCGAGTCACCTCGACTGGCCGTTAGCCAGCACCATCGGCCCTGGGAGCCCGGACTTTCCTCGGCGGCGACCCTTGCGGGCCCCGACGCGACCACCCACCAGGCTCCGGCAGGAAGCCTGGCTAGTATAGCCCCTACAGCCCGAACATCAGGCGCCAGACGGGGGCGAAGGCCAGCGAGCCGTCGCCGAGCTTCGCGGCCGCGCTCCCGAGCGAGGTCGAGCCGTGCTCGCTGCCGACGGGCACAGCGAACGAGGTGATCAGGCGATGCGACCCGCCGTAAGGCGGCATGGCGGCCCCGTCGACGCTGGTCGGCATGCCCGGCATCATCATCGCCTCGAACGACCGGAGGTGGCCGACGTGCTGGTCCTCGCCGGTATGCGTGAATCCCCAGAAGCGGTCCACCGGGGTCAGCGACGGCAGCGATTGCCAGGTGTCGGCAACGGTACCGGTCTGGTCGAACGGCCCTGACAGCGAGATGGCCCGGACCACGCGCCGCACTTTCCCGATGAGGCCCGCTGAGCTGGCCCCGTGCGAGTGCCCGGCGATGATGATCCGGTCCCACGCCGGCCGATCGCCCGCCAGGAAGTAGGCCCAGTCGCCCTGCGGGTTCCGCTGCTGCAGCACCACGAGCATCCTCGCCACGCGCGTCTCGATGGCGTTGGGCGGGGTCACGTCGATGAGCGGGCTGTGGTCGATGCCCTCGAGCGCTTCCATGCGCTTCTTGCGGGTGCAGTCGCGATCGCGCGAGGCGCAACCGGTGTCCACGCCGTAATCGTTCGCGTACGCCGGCGACAGGGTGTGGAACCCCAGCGGGGCCAGGTAGGCCAGCGGCCCGCGCGACGGCATGCTTCCCGCGCCTCCCAGGTAGACCACCAGCTGCCCGCGCGGCGCGACCCTGGTGTCCAGGTAGGCGTACTGGTCGAACAGCCACTTGTCCGCGCCCGGATCGGCCTCGACCGGCTTCACGGTCAGGTTGAAGAGTCGCGGATTGGTCCGGTCGACGTTGATCGGTCGGTCGGGCCCGGTGCCGCCGTCATACGGCGCAGGCGCCTCGTAGGACGCTCGATCTGCGGTGCCGCGATCGATTGCCGGCGCGTCCGGGACCCGCGAGTCGCCGGGCCGATCGGGCCGCGGCGTCTCGCCGGCGTCCGCCTCCACGGCTGCGTCCCGGTCCATCACGTGTGGCGAGGACGAGCCACCGCCATTGCACCCTGCCGTCACCAGGAGGAGGAACGCACGCATCCGTAACATCTCGTGCTCCTTCGCCTCCGCCTCGGAGGCTGTTCTGAGTCTACGAACCGGAGGGCGCGGCGCTGTGCTCGGAGGACTTCGCTTTGTCTTGCGGCGCCTCGTCCTTCATCAGCTCGTCCCAGTAGACGATGCGATGGCAGTACGGGCAGGTCTCGAGAGAGGTGGCCCGCTGGAGCATGTTGAACAGCTGCGGCGGTATGTTCATGTTGCAGCCGGTGCAGGTGCCGTTGCGTACGCAGACCACGGCCAGGCCGCGCCGCATGCGGATGGCGCTGTATTTCTTCATGTAGTCCTGCCGCACGCCGGCGACCAGCTTGTCGCGCTCGACCTTGAGCGCGGCGATCTTGCCGTCGATCTCGGAGCTGCGCGCCTTGACCACCTCGTCGTCCTTGCTGATCGATTCGCGCAATGCCTTCACGTCGTTGTCGCGCTCGGCCAGAAGCTTCTCCTTGGCCTGGATCGCTTCGACCAGCTTGGCCACCTCGATCTGGCGGTTGGCCACGCTCTCGCGCGTGGTGTCCATCTCCTTCTGGGCCGCGACGTACTCCTTCGAGTTCTTGGCCTGCCCCAGCTTGTGCTTGGCGCCGCTGACGTGTGTCTCGTCGGCCTCGAGCAGACTCTTCTGCTCGTTGTAATAGCGCTGCGTCTCGGCCAGCCCGGTGCGTTCCGTGGCCAGGAGTCCCTCGACCCGCGCCAGGTCGTGCTGCGTCGCCTCGAGCTTGGCGGGTATCGCTTTCAGGGTGGCCTGCAGCTCCTGGATCTGAGCGTCGAATCTTTGTAGCTCTTCCAAACGCTTCAGCTGGTCGCGCAACTCGGCCTCCGTGCGATGAACTCCGGCTGTCCTCGAGTGGGCCCACCTGGATTCGAACCAGGGACCAGGCGGTTATGAGCCGCCAGCTCTGACCGCTGAGCTATGGGCCCAGCATTGTGCTGCTGCCACTCGACTGCCGTGAACAAGGAACAGGAATACTACCCGGGCGTATGGCCGGTGTCCAGGTAGGTGTTTAGCTCCATCCCGTCGCGACAGCGACGAGCAGCGCGGCGCCGACGAGGATCCGGTAGATCACGAACGGGAACGTGGTGCGCGTGCGTAGAAAACGCAGCAGCCAGGCGATGCTGAAGTAGCCCGAGATGGCGGCCAGGACCAGTCCCACCACCAGAGGCGGCCCGGCGAGGTTCGGGGTCTTCAGCACTTTCGGCAGTTCGTAGATGCCGGCAGCGGCGACCGCGGGCACCGACAGCAAGAACGAGAAGCGCGCGGCGGCATCCCGGCGCATACCCAGCGCCATCGCGCAGACCAGTGTGATCCCCGAGCGCGACACGCCCGGCACCAGCGCCAGCGCCTGCCCGAGGCCGACCAGCAGCGCGTCCCGAAGCGTGATCTGCTCGATGTCGCGTTCGTGGCGCGCCCGGCGCTCGACCACTGCCATGACGACGCCGATGACGATGAGGGATGTGCCGATGACGGCCAGCGATCGCAGAGGCCCCTCGATCTGCTTTTTCAGCAGCAATCCGGCGACACCCACCGGGATGGTGCCCGCGACCAGATAGAGGAGCATGCGTGCCTCGTGGCTGCGGCGGCGCGCGGGATCCAGCAGCGCGCGAAGCATGCCCAGGAGGTCGCGCAGGAAGAAGCTGAGCACAGCCACCAGCGATCCGAGTTGCAACACCGCCGTGTACCCCGCGCCGGCGTCCGCCCAGCCGAACAGAGCCGGCACGATCCGCAGGTGCGCCGTCGAGGAGATCGGCAGGAACTCCGTCACTCCCTGGATGATGCCGAGAACGGCGGCCTCGAGCAGCGTCACGACCGCGCGGAGAGTAACATCACCGCTAGACTAAACGACTTCTCCCGACACGATCCGGTGAACCCGGCCTGTGTCGTCACGCACGAGCAGCGCTCCGGAATCATCGAGGTCGAGCGCCGTGCCGTCGATTCCGTCCACGCTGCAACGGATGCCGAGGTTGCCGTGCACGCGCCAGCGGGCCACGGTCTCGGCGAGGCCCTCGGTCACGAAGCGCGCGAACGCAGGCGCGAACGCGGCCAGGATCTTTTCCAGCAGCACGTCGCGATCGAAGGTTCGTCCCAGCGCCAGCCGGAGCGAGGTGGCCCGTTCCGCCAGCTCGGCCGGGAACTCGGTCCCGTTCACGTTGAGGCCGACGCCCACCACCACGTGCCGCACCCGATCGCGCTCGCTGGCCATCTCCGTGAGGATGCCGGCGACCTTCCTTCCACCGAGCAGGACGTCGTTGGGCCACTTGAGGCGCGGCTCGGCGCCTTCGGTGGCCAGCACCTCGGCCAGCACGGCGCCGGTCAGCAACGTGATCGGCGGCACCTGGACCGGCCGCAACGGAGGGCAGAGTCGGATGGAAAAGGTGAGGTTCGTGCCGGGGGGCGAATGCCAGGTCCGCCCGAGGCGGCCACGACCGCCCGTCTGGACGTCGGCGACGACGACCACCTCGCCAGCTTCCGCCGCGGCAATGTCGTTGGTCGACCCGCAGGTCGCCAGGTGGAGGCGTCTCATTTCATTTCATTTCATTTCATTTCATGTAGATCGAGGGACAGATCGACGGCCGGCGCCGAGTGCGTGAGCGCCCCGACCGAGACGACGTCCACACCCAGCTGGGCCAGACCCGGAAGTCGTTCGAGGGTGATGCCGCCCGACACCTCGACCAGCGGGCGCGGCTTGCAGGCGCCCACATGCGCCATCGCTTGCTCGATGCGCGCGTCGGAGAAGTTGTCGAGCATCACGATCTCGGCGCCCGCGGCCAGCGCCTCGTCGAGCTGCTCGAGCGTGTCGACCTCGACCTCGATCTTCAGCCCGTGCGGGGCCCCCGCGCGCGCCTCCTCTATGGCCCGGGCGATCGAGCCTGCAGCCGCGATGTGGTTGTCCTTGATCAGCACGCCCGAGCCCAGGTCGAACCGGTGGTTGGAGCCACCGCCGTCGCTGACGGCCCACTTCTCGAGCAGCCGGAACCCCGGAGTCGTCTTGCGCGTGTCGCATACCTTCAGAGGTGCGTTGCGCACGGCCTCCACATAGGCGCGCGTCAGCGTCGCCACGCCGCACAGCCGCTGCAGGAAGTTCAGCGCAGTCCGCTCGGCCGCCAGGATGCTGCGCGCCCGCCCCCAGATGGTCATGACCTTGGCGCCCTCCTCGACCCGGGCGCCGTTGGCGACGTGGAGGGTCAGGGTCAGTCCAGGGTCGACCCGCCGGAACACGGCCTGGGCGACCTCCAGGCAGGAGACCACCAGAGGCTCGCGGGCCACGATGTCCGCCTCCGCCTCCTTCGTGGGCTCGATGACCGCTTCGCTCGTGACGTCGCCGTGGCCCAGATCTTCCTCCAGAGCCAGCTCGATCAGCTTCGTGACCGCGGGCGTCAACTCAATCATTCACGCAGATTAGCGCATCTGGGCACACGTTGACTCGCCCTGCGCCCCGAGGTAGGAGTCGGGCTCATGCGCCTCACCGGCGGTCTGGATCGAGGCCGCAAGCTGCGCGCCCCCCGTGGGGCGACCACCCGGCCGACCGGCGCGAAGGTCCGCGAGGCGATCTTCAACATCCTCGGCCCTCTGACCGACGACACCGTCGCCGTGCTGGACCTGTTCGCCGGCACCGGCGCGCTGGGAATGGAGGCCCTGTCGCGCGGCGCTCACGCCGTCACCTTCGTCGAGCGGGACGGCCGCGCCCTGGCGGCGCTGCAGCGAAACCTGCGCGAGATGGGCCTTCACGATCGCGCCCGCGTGATCGGCGCCACGGTCCGTCAGGCGATCAAGCAGCTGTCGGCCGATACGGTGCGCTTCGGCTGGGTGTTCATGGATCCTCCCTACGCCGCGGGCGAGGTGGTGCCGGTCATGGAGATGCTGTGCGGTTCGCCCCTGCTGGCGAGCGGCGCGGTGATCATCGTCGAGCACGACAAGCGGCACGAACCGCCCGAGTCGGCGGGTTCGCTCTACCTGACGGACCGGCGTTATTACGGCGATACGGGCCTGTCGTTCTATCGCCGCGAGACCACACTCGCCTGATGAGCCTGATCGCCGTCTACCCCGGGAC
>JANPFD010000179.1:0-1158 GCA_031423255.1 Myxococcales bacterium
CCGGGTCCCGCCGCGCCGCCCTTGCCACCCGCGACTGAGGACGTTTCACCAACCACCTCGATGCGCAGGGGCGAGGATTTCTCGACCAGATAGACCTTGGCAGCGGGGTCGAAGAACGGCAGCTCGAACGGCGGCACGCTGGTCACGCCCGCGCGCTCGGGCAATAGCAAATACTCCACGCTCTTCTTGCCGGCAATGACGTCGTTCTCGACCGGCGCGACGTCGACCAAGACCTTGGGCTCGTAGGTTTTCCAGCCGTCGAGCTGACCCAGCTTTGGTGGCGCAAGGTTGCGCAAGTTGCCGCGTCCGCTGACGGTCACGGTGAGGGTAACCGCTTCGCCGACCGACACGCGATCGCGGTCCAGGCGCGCGGCGATCTGGAAACGCCCCACGCTGGCGGCATCGAACCCGGGCGGACGCCCCTCGGCCGGCAGCGGCAACGCCTCGATGACGATGGGCAACGCCTGCACCTTTTCGTTGCGCGCGACCGAGCCGAAGAAGTCGACCTGGGACACCTCGGACTCGATCGGCGTGATGGTGAGCTTGCCTGGCCGCAACGGGAACAGGCCCTTCTTGAGCAACGGCGCGACAAGGTAGGTGCGACCCTCGTGGATCTGCGGGGTCAGGGACATGCCGCGGCCGCTGTTCGGTATCGGCAGATCTTCCGACCAGAAGCCGTCGGCGCGCGGTTCGGTGACGGTCTGGTACTTGTCCTGCCGCTCGGTCAGGTAAAGAAACCACTGCACGGTTATCTGCTCGCCGACGTACGCGGAGGTCCGATCGGGCATGGCGCGAATGAAGTTGCCGCTGTGACCCTCGGGTTGCGATTGGTCCTGTGCCTGTGCCTGCGGGGGCGGATCCGGATCGGCACCGCCGAACGGAAAGCCCTGCGGGAACGGTCGTACGCCGCCGCGTGGCTTGACCGCGCGCGCGCCGGCGGCGGCCTGCTCGCCGACCACGATGGTGATCGCAGCGGTCTTGATCTCCTTGCCGTCGGCGCGCACGCGGGCGGGCGCTATGGCGAAGGTGCCTTTCTCGATCGGCTGCAACTCGTAGCGCCAGCTGTACACGGTCTGCATGAAGCTGCCGCCGCCACCCATCTGGATCTGCGTCGACTGGCTGGGGTGCTCGCCCAGCACCCGGAAGCCCTTGAAGTCG
>JANPFD010000180.1:0-2523 GCA_031423255.1 Myxococcales bacterium
GCCGCTCGAGCGGCTCTCGATGGCGGCTGGCCATCGTCGCCCGACGGATGGCGCCCCCGCGGTGGCCGCTACCTACCGACACGACCTCCGTGCGCGTGCCGAACCCGTGGGTGCCGCGATTCGCGCCCTGCTCGACGCCCCGCCACAACCTCATGGGGGCGACGAATGAGCACGAGAGCCGCTTCCGATTCCTCGGCTCACGGTGGCCGGGTTCTCGAGCTTGCCGACGGCACGCGGATCGCGCTCGACGACGTCCGACCATCGCGCGCGGACGTCCGAGCCGTGAAGACAATGTGGCGCCGGGCGACTCAGCTGCAGCTTGCCCGACGCCGCTACGGCTGCGCGGGCCGCCGACCACGCACCCGCGCCGGTCATCGTCGTGCTGCTCGTCGCGCCGGCGCTGGGCGGGGCGGCGGTGATCCTGGCGGCGGCGACAGTGAACCAGACCCAGCCGTTCATCATGTAGCCGGCTTGCTCCGCCGCGGAGGCCGGAATGTCGGCTGACAGGTGGCTCTCGCCAGCCGCGGTCGCGCGCTTGACCGGGCTCAGCCCCTACCTGGTGCGGAAGATGGCCGAGGCCGGTGAGATCACGACCGCCAAGCGGAGCGCCGGCGGCCACTGGCACGTTCCGCTTGCCGCGATCGCCACGCTGGGTACCGCCCAGGGGCACACGACCGTGGCGGCGCCCATCGAGGCCGCACAGCCCGCGCCCACTACCACAACACCAACGGGCCATCCGGCCGCCGCTGGCGCACCCACAGCGCAGCGAGTCACCCCCCGGCCGCTTCCCCTCCCGCTAGACTCGTTGCGCGAAAACCCGAGCTGGAACGAGCACTTATCTCAGAACCATACCGAATCAGAACGAGCCGCGGTGCGTCCTGATCAGCATCATCTACCTCATCATCCACAGCACGCGCCCGTCCCGTTACCGGCCGGCCCGGTCACCGCGATGGCCTTGGCCGCGCAGCTCGAGGGGGTGGTCGCGCCCGAGACCCTGGTCCGCTGGGCACGCACCGGTCGGATCCCTGCCGTCAGGGTCGGGCGTGCGTGGATGTTCATTCCGGCGGAGGTGATCGCGTCGCTATCTCGAAGCGGCGCTCGTGCCGCCCAACCAAACGGAGGTCTCGCCAATGGCTCTGCACGAATTCAAAAGAGGTCACTTCACGGTTCAGATTTCTCGCGCCGATCCCCTCGAAGGGAAAGCGCTGCGCCTGTGCAAGCGAGTCGCAGGTCTACCGGCCGCGCAGGAACAAGAGCGGTCATTCGAGGCGCAGGCGCTGGCGTGGTTCCAGGAACGCGACCTGATCCGCCAGGCGCGAGCGCGCGGCCTCCGGGTCGATTCACCCTCGATCCCGGGCAGCGCGCCCGACTTTCCGACCTACTTGGAACGCCACTACCTGCCGTGGTTCCGGCAGACTCACGGCGAGCGGACGCTTCGAGCGAGAGCGAGCGCGATCATGGTGCTGGCGGAGGATCTCGCGGGCGTTCGCCTCGATGAAGTAGAGCACCGGGTTGACGCCCTCGTCGAGGCCTGGCGCAACGAGGGCGTGCGCTACCGTGCTGAGAAGGATCGCCTCGGCCGGACGCAGAAGCGCAAACCCCGCCTGCTCACCGACGCCGGTCTTAACGAGAGGCTGCGGCGCCTGCGCGAGGTCCTGAACCACGCCTACAAGAAGACGCGGATCCTCGGCACGCCGCCGCGGATCCAACTCTTGACGATCAAGGGTGCGGCCCCGGGCGCAGAGAAGCCGCTCCGCTACTTCCTCCCCGAAGAGCGGGTGCGGTTCTTGAGATACTGCGAGCGCGACGTGGCCGACGCGTTCGAGATCTCGCGCATGCTCGGTCTGCGGCCAGCCGAGCTGTTCCACGCTCGCGTGGATTGGGTGGACTTCAGGCAGAAGAAGGTCTGGGTGCAGGCGTGCCCCTGTGCCCTCTGCCCGGACGGCAAGTGGATCTCGAAGACCGGCACTTTTCGCGGGGTCGACATCTGCGCCGACCTGCTGCCGATTCTGCGCCGGCTGACCAAGGGCCGCTCCGACGATGCGCGCCTCATCGCCAACGCCCATGGCGCGCCGATCTCGCGGCTCGAAGGTTCGGGCGGCCGGTTCGCGCGCGCCTTGCGAGCCGCGGGCTTGGATCGCAAGGGGCTCTCGATGTACTCGACCAGGCACACGTTTTCGGCCGACCTGATCACGGCCGGCGTTCCGCTGCGGAAGGTGGCCGCTCTTCTCGGCAACAGCGTGCGCGTGTGCGAATTGCATTACGGCCACTTGATCCCCGGCCAGACCGCCGACGCCGTCAGATCGCTCAGGGCGGTGCAGCCGTGGCCGTCGCCGGCCGAGCACGCAACGACCACCGAGCCGGCCAAGCCAAGCGCCAAGGACCAGGCGGCCTGAGGGCTGCTCCACCAAGAGGAGGTGCGGCGCCCGGCGAACCAGGCACCTAAGTGACAGCCGCAAAATAAAAAGGTTGACTTGGTGAGAATCGGGGATCTTCATCTACCCAGATGAAGAAGAATCCCGC
>JANPFD010000181.1:0-12468 GCA_031423255.1 Myxococcales bacterium
CGCGGAGATCGCCGAGGCGCTCGGCGTCGAGCCCCAGGACCGCGTGCACGTCAGCGAGGTGGTCAGGCCCTGGCGTCTCGACAACCGCTTTCGCAGATGGTCGGCAGCCAGGGTCCGTTCCCGGGCGTTCCCCACGCGCACAGCATCGATCAGCGCCAAGATCTCGTACAGGTCGCGATCGGCGAGCGCGGCCTCCACGGCACCACGGCACAGCGGCTCCAGGCTTTCACCGCGTACAGAACCGGAAGGGTGCGGCCAGACCAGGGGCGGTTCACTGCCAGCTCCGATCTGCGCGCTCAGCGGTGGAGCCGAGTGCGCCGTGGGCACTCCGCGCGTGAGCGCGCTTCGTTCGGCGACGAAGACGAAGCGGATCCCGTGCACCAGAAACTCGATCAGGTTGCGCGCGATCGGGCGCCTGGTCTGGGCGTCCATCAGGGCGGCGGCGGTCGCGCGGCGGACGGCCGCGTGAACCTCGGAGGCGCTCATCCGGACTGCGGCGGCGAGGGATGCGTAGGTCCACGCGGCCTGTGGCTGTGTGGCGAGGCGCGCTAGGATGAGGACGTCCTGAGGGCGAAGGAGAATCAACTGGTTAGGACGTACGATATTCGTGATTCGCGAATACCGCAAGCGTGATGCCGGCCGAAACGCTTCGCCAGTGGCGGTCGTTCACAGGCCCGGCAGGAGAGCCGGCGGCGCACCGTCGGCGTCGTCGTGGTGCTGCTTCGCGCTCGCGATGAGTTGGTCGAGGGCGTCCGGGTCCAGTCCCGCCATCGATCCGAGCTGGCGGAGTTTTCCGCCGGTGATGAGTTCCCGGCGATGCGCATCGAGTCCGAGGCCGATGAGCCGCCGGCCGGCCTCGTCGGGGTCGCCATCGCCCTCCGCGATCCCGAGGAGGCGCTTGAGATTGGCCAATTCGTGGGCGAGTGCGACGCGCTCCCGCAGACGCTGTTGAACGGCGCCGTGGTCGGTGGCGTCGATCTCGGCCCCGACCAGGGCGATGAAAGCATCCTCGGCGGGAAACTGCTCGCGAAAGAAATCGCGCATGTCGCGGGCGAAAAGGAACGCGAGCTTGGCGAGTTCCAGTCTGGTGACGCTGCGGCTGCCCTGCTCGATCTCGACGAGAGCCGGCCGAGACACACCGATGGTCTGGGCCACAGCGTCTTGCGACAGGCCGCACGACTCACGCGCTTGTCTGAGGCGTAGGGCGAGCACGAGCGGTGAGATGATCATGGCCCTCCATCTTGACGGCGGGCGACCACTATACAATGGTTCAGTACCGAGCAAACCCCGGGTGAGCGACCGCAGCGACATCGAATGGACCGACGCCACCTGGACCCCCGTCCGGGGGTGCACCAAGGTTTCGCCCGGGTGCAAGCACTGCTACGCCGAGACGTTCTCCGAGCGGTTTCGAGGCGTGCCGGGTCATCCGTTCGAGCAGGGCTTCGACCTGCGCCTCGTTCCCGACGCCCTCGACCTGCCACGGCCGTGGCGCGCCGGTCGGCTCGTGTTCGTGAACAGCATGTCCATGAGATCAGTAGAGACGATTTTGGGAACCATGCGCACGCCCAGTGCTGGCGAGGTCATTCTCGTCCGTCGGCAGGGCATGGTAGCCGCTTCGCTCGATGTCGCGCAGCGATCGGCGAGGGCGGCAGCCGCCGAACCATGGGTAGCGAGATCCACCAGCACAAGGGTGTCCATGCTCCTCTCGAGGGACGAGTACCACGCTCTCAAGCAGGCGGGCGCGGTCGTCAAGGATCCGACACTCGGGTGACTCGCGGTTCGGGTCCCACGAGGGCGGGCGAAAATCTCGACGCTCGAACCAAGACGACTAGGATGACTGGCTTATGGTGACCCGGGTCGAGGTGAGCGCCAAAGTGCTCGGCTGGGCGCGCGAGCGGGCGCGCCTGCCGGTCGCGAAACTCGCGCGTGACTTTCCAGGCTTCGCCAAGTGGGAGCGGGGCGAGATGCGCCCGACCATCAAGCAGGTCGAGGCGCTGGCGAAAGCCACCCACACACCTGTCGGGTACTTCTTCCTGCCAGAACCACCGGTTGAGAAACTCCCTCTGCCGGACTTCCGAACAATCGGGGATGCGCCCCCGCACCGCCCGAGCCCGAATCTCCTCGATACCGTCTACGCGTGTCAGGAGCGGCAGTCGTGGTACCGCGATTTCGCCCGATCGGTGGGCGAGAACGAGCGCGCCTTCGTCGGCTCGGTGACCACGAGCGCGGACGTCGCGCAGGTCGCCGAATCCATGCGGAGGGAGATGGGGTTCGACCTCGATGCCCGCCGGGATTGCCCGACCTGGGTCGAGGCCCTTCGCATGTTCATCGGTGACGCAGAGAAGGTCGGCGTCCTGGTCATGTGCAGCGGCGTCGTGATGAACAACACCCACCGTCCACTCGATCCGGACGAGTTCCGCGGCTTCGCGATCGCAGACGGGTATGCGCCGCTCGTATTCATCAACGGGGCCGACACGAAGTCGGCGCAGATGTTCACCCTGGCTCACGAACTGGCACACCTGTGGCTTGGCCAGTCGGCGGTGTCGGACACCACCATCAGGTCGTTGCCGGATCAGAACGTGGAGAAATGGTGTAACCACGTCGCCGCCGAGTTCCTCGTGCCGCTGGACGTACTTCGTGGGGAGATTCGGAAGGCTCCCGCCACGGAAGCAGAGGTCGCCCGCCTCGCGAGACGGTTCAAGGTCGGGACTCTGGTCATCCTTCGGCGCATGCACGATGCGGGCGCGCTATCGAAGGCAGCTTTCTTCCGGGACTACGACGCCGAGTTGGACCGGCTTCGCGCCATCGACAAGGGCAGTGGCGGAAATTTCTACCTGACGCAGGCGGCGCGGACCAGCAAGCGGTTCACGCGCGCGCTCGTGGCCAGCACGCTTGAGGGTCAGACCCTGTTCCGCGACGCCTTCCGGATGCTGGGCATCTCGAAGGCCGGGACGTTCCAGGCGCTCGGCCGGAGCCTCGGCGTGCTGTGACCTGATGGCCTATCTCCTCGACGCCAACGTCTTCATTCAGGCGAAGAACCTGCACTACGGGTTCGACTTCTGCCCGGCGTTCTGGGAATGGCTCATCCGCGAGAACGCTGCAGGGCTGGTCCACAGCATCGAGAAAGTCGGTGACGAGATCCAAGGCGCCGCCGACGACCTGTCCACCTGGGCCGCAGCGCGGGGCACTGGCTTTTTCGTGCCGCCGCGTGCCGAGACCCTTCCGGCGTTGTCGAGCGTCAGCGTCTGGGTCACGTCGCAAGCGAACTACGCCCCGGCCGCGGTCAGTACCTTTTCTGCAGGTCGCCGACTACTATCTGGTGGCGCAGGCGCTGGCGGACAAGCGCACGGTGGTTACGCACGAGGTGCCGGCGCCGCAGGCTATTCGGAAGGTCAAGATCCCGGACGTGTGCATCGGCCTCGGCGTGAAATGCGTGACGCCGTACGAGATGCTCCGGGCAGAGGGGGCGCGGTTCGTGCTGGGGAGGCGATGATCGAGGCTCGGTCGAGTGTTCGGCGGTTCAGTCTTGCTGCGCCGGGGCTTGGTCATGGGTCTCGCTGCCGACGGCGCGCAATGTCCTCAGGCGGGGCTACAACGATGTCCTCACCGAGTCAACCATGTCGCTGACCCAAGAGTTGCAGGAAGTCGTCGAAACCGAGAAGCGTCGCTTCGAAAGCCAGCCCGAATACGCGCGGTTGGCGCGCTTCCTGGAGGACATGAAGGCGAGGGATCTGGTGCGGCCGGAAGAATATGGGCTGCCCCTCATCGACACCATCGGCTCTTCCGTTCCCGGCGCGCGAGATCCTGGTTCGAGAAGCTGATACGCAGGTCGCCCTGGGTCTTCGGAACGACTTCTCGCTGCCATGTCTTGCGTTGGCAGGGTGATCGGCCAGACCATTTCTTGGCGGGCTTCACGCATGCTTGTTACAAGAGGGACGAGGTCGAAGTTTCGATGATCTTCCAGCGACAAAAGATCCTGCTCGCGCTTGCCCGGGCCTGCGGCGGGTCGGTGTCGCGGCTCCAGCTTGTGAAGCTGGGCTTCGTTCTGGCGCATGAGACTTCCTCTCAAGGCGGTGACACGTTCTACAACTTCGTGCCGTACAAGTTCGGCCCGTACTCCTTCACTCTCGTTCGCGATGTCGACATTCTCGCGACCCTGGGATTGGTGACCGCGCCCGACGAACATACGTGGGCGCTCACGCCTGCAGGAACCGCGACCGCCGCCACCGTGACCGGCGCGGTGGCGGGCGATGTCCAAGCCATCGGCCGCCGCTGGAAAGACTGCCGCGTGTCTGACCTGGTCGACCACGTATACACGCGCCATCCCTGGTTCACGGTGAATGCTCAGCGGGTGGACAGGCGCCGAGAGCAGCGACCTTCCGGCCAGATCGCCGTTCACACCATCGGGTACGAGGGACTTTCGCTCGAAGGGCTACTGGATCTGCTGCTGCGCGCCGGGATCCAACGTCTCATCGACGTGCGGGCGAACCCGGTTTCTCGGCGGTTCGGCTTCCACAAGAGCACGCTGGCGCGGCACTGCGGCCACGTTGCAATCGAGTACGTGCATGTCCCGGAACTTGGTATCCCCAGCGAGGCGCGGTCGGAATTGCAAGGGGACGCTGATCGCGCACGGCTGTTCGACGGGTATCGCGACACCACGTTGAAGAGCGGCCAAGGCGCCGTGACCCGGGTCGCGAACATGATGACCGAAGGCCCGACCGCCCTCCTGTGCCAGGAGTCCGACCCCAGCCGCTGCCATCGCGCCCACCTCGCTCGGGCGGTTGCCACCCAAGCGATGCTGCCCGTGGTGGACCTGGGCTGGCCGCGATGACGGAGGCGGTCGAGAGCACCCGGGTGCTCATCACCGTGATGACGTACCCGCACCCGTCGGTGAAGCACAAGGAGTTGGTCTGCACCGCGGGCGTCACCGACAGCGGCGATTGGGTGCGGCTCTACCCTGTCGACTACAGGTACCGCATGCCATCGCAGCGCTTCCACAAGTACCAATGGATCCAGGTTGGCCTCGCCCCGCGCGGCAGTGGGAACGACAACCGGAAGGAAAGCCGCAAGCCCGACCTCGCGTCCATCCAGATCGAGGGGCCGCCGCTGGGTTCCGACGACAACTGGCGCGCGCGGCGCGAAGTCATCGATCGCCTGCCGGTGCGCACGCTGCACCAGTGGCAGAAACTCTATGACGACGACAAGACATCCCTTGGCGTCGTCCGGCCAAAGCGTGTCCTCGACCTCACCGTCGAGGCGGCCGACCCGGGCTGGAAGCCCGAGTGGGACGCCTTGTTCAAGCAACTCCACCTGTTCGAGGCGCCGGCAAAGCCACTTCGCAAGCTCCCCTTCAAGTTCAGCTACGTCTTCGAGTGCGAGGACAGCGCCAAGCCTCACCGCGCCATGATCGAGGACTGGGAACTTGGCGTCCTGTTCCTGAATGAGGCCGCCCGGCTGGGCGACGAACGCAAGGCCGCCGACAGCGTGAAGGCGAAGTTCCTGGGTGAGCTTTGCCGCGCCGACAAGGACACGCGGTTCTTCATGGGGACGCGATTCCCGTACAACACCTGGCTCGTGCTGGGAGTATTCTGGCCGCCGCGGGTGCTCCAGGGGCGGCTGGTTTGAGCGACAACTGGCACTGGCGTTCACTACGCGAGAAACCAACTCCGCAGCAACGCTCGCAGTTCCGCGAACCGGGCGTCGGCGCAGCGATCGAGGCCAACCTTCTCGGCCAGCTCCCGGAGGACCGCGGGCCGATCACCCGCGACCCTGGCCCCATGACCCTCGGTGGCCCCATCATCCTGGCGAAAACGTCCGTCGCTGGCCCCATGTGCCTGGCGACTGACAGTCAGCCATAACCGCTAGCCGATTTTTTCCACACCGTACCGGAGGCCCCCAGCTCACGACTTCTTCGGCCGTTTCGTGCGCGCCTTCTCGGGATTGTCCGCCTTTCGTGCTTTTTCGATCTTCTTCTTGTCGGTGGGTCCCTTTGCAATCGCACTGGCTCTCCACAGGAGGAAGGAACCGCCGTCTCGCTCGGCTGGCGGCCACTCGGCGAAGCCCTTCCTCTTCGCCCTCGTCGACACACCTTCCCAGAGCGAAAGCCGGCCATGCGCCTCCAGGTCGCCGCTCAGCAGGACCGAGTAGAGCGCTGCGGCTAGGTCGAGGACGTTCTGGTGACGGTCGTGCAGGTGAGCCGCCGGTAGGAGATCAATCAGATCTGTTCGCACTCGTTCGGTCTTCGATTTCCTCCAGCCCGGCCGAGTCCAGTGCTTCACCAGCTCATCGAGCCTCGGCGAATCACCTGCACAGCGCTCCAGTAGTACCAGTTCGCGCTCCAGGCGCCGCAGCATCGCGTGCACTGCGGTCGGACGATAGCCGTGCACCTCGGGCACCCATTCCAAAAACTCACCGGAGTCGACTGCTTCTCTAACCGCACGCTTCGGAAGCCACGCACCGATGTTCCGAAACATTGTGAGGAACGCCCCCACTGAAGCCAGCTCCTCGCCGGAGAGCTCGACCTCGACGGACGCAGTCAAGTCGCCGCTCAGCCTCGTACGGAACGGCGCCACGTAGTTGTACGCGGCGATGAGTCCTCGCTTCGACTTCTTGTCCGGCATGCAGAGTTCCCGCGCGATCACGTCTAGGTCCGCCCGAACATTCGCGGCTAGAGAAGCACCCCGCACCGGCCGAACCCGCAGCTCACGCTCGAACACGCTCACTAGTTCCGAAAAGCGATCGAATGCGTGTATCCAATTCGCAACTGGAAACGGCAGCCCACCGAGCCGCGCACGTTCCGCCTCGGCCGCCCGGCTCACCTCGTCCACAAACGAGAGAATGGCGTCTGCGTCCTCGAGCAGCTTGCTCGGGTGCGCCACCAATTTCGCGCGATCTTCCTCCGAGAGATCGGGTCGGTCCGAGTACTCCGCAGACAGCAACCGCTCCAAGCCTCGGCGATCCTCCCGCACATCGAGGATCGCGCGACGCACGAACGTGATTGGCACCGGCTTCCCATTCGTTCGAAAGAGCTCGTATGCCTTCCGGTACTCGGCACGCGTGATGCTCACCTTCGCGTCTCGATCCAGCCAGCCCCCGACGCGAGAGCCGATCAGCAACACGAAATAGTCCGCGTTCTGGATGGCATCGATACAGGCCTGGTACGAGTGCTGAATCAGCGGCTTCTCGAAGTCGTTGTACTCGGAGAGCTGTGCATCGTAGCCATTCTGCTCGAACCACCATTTGAGGGCGGATCGCAGGTCGCCCATGTCCCGCACCGTTGATGAGACAAAGACACGCGGCTTGCCGGCCGCACCTGTCGTAGTTTCTTTCAGAGGCTCCTCCACGCCATCCCTCTGTGCCAGGTCAACCATGCAAGGTCACGAGGGCGAGTCTAAACGAGCGTGGTGTCACGGCAACGGAATGCTGGAGATCCTGGCGTCGTGCAGGCGTGATCAAGGCGCGCCAGGGTTGCCGGCAACCTCGGCTCGACTGCCTCGGTCTGCCCATGTCGCGGCGAGGAACCGTGACATGGCGCCGGCAAGATCAACCGCCAGCTCTGCGTGACGCCGCAAGGGACGAACAGCGCGGCGTCCCTTTCCGTGAGCATCGCCGAGAGATCCGCGCAGACCGGCGAGTCCGATAACAACCGAGATGCACCCCTGGAGGATCTGCTTGAACGATTGTTCCGAGTGCTGTTCGGGCGCCAGGTTCATGCGGCGGGCCGCCGACTTGTAAAGCTTCTCCAGATCGTCGGCACGACCGTATGCCACGCTGGCGTCGTCGAGGATCAGCTTGCAGACCGACTCGATCAGCGACCGCGCCGCGGTGATGGCGCCGGCAGGGTCGGTTTCCGCACGTTCATTGCAACGACGCCACAGGTCCTCGACGTGCTCGGCGTCGAGAGATCCAAGCTGGATCGGCAGCGCAGGCTTCTCGCCCTGTTCGAGATAGGTCAGTAGAGGATCAAATTCATCGAGCAGGAACGCCCGACGTTCCGCATAGGTGCCGAACTTGGCCTTGATGAATGCCCAGAAATCGTCCGGCGTTCGGGCACGCGTCACGAACCGCGGCAACCGACCTCGCGTTCGCGGATCGGCGAGCAGGTCGCCGCGGAGCATTTGGTAGCGACCCTGGTCCCTGTAGCTGCTCGCGGTCGCGACCTCCACCATGATGGCGCGGAGTTCCTCCACCTTCTTGAAAGCGACGCTCACTGGCGACCCCGAACGCCAGGCCCAAGTTCGAGTTGCGCGTCGGGTGCTGAAAGCGAAGCGGCCTTCCCCTGGGCTTTCCCCTTCCGCGTCTTGGTGCTGGCGCCCGACAGGCGTTCTTGTTCGGCGCGTTCGGCGTTGAGGGCGAAGAGGCGGTCGATGATCTCGTCTTCGAAGGTTTCGAGGGCTTTGCGGGCGGGGCCGGTGGTCGGGGTTTCGAAGGGGGGGACGGGGATGTCGGACCAGCCGTAGGCGGCGAGGACGGCGCGGTCGAGGTCTTCGTGGAGGCGGCGGAGGGCCAGGATGTCGGCGATGCCGGAGGGATCGTCGTAGCGCGGGTCCTTGAGCTGATTGTAGGTTTCGGTCAGGCCCTGGTTGCGCTCGACCATCAGGGTGGCGCGGATCTCGTAGAGGCGAGTGCCGATCTCTGCGAGGGAGGCGCCGAGGGTTTGGACCACGGCGGGTGGGAACGGGAAGGTGTCGAAGCAGTCCGACGGCGCGTAGTTGAGGTCCGTCTTCATCGTCGAAGAAAGGAGCCAGGTCCACGAACCATGGACGCGGGACTGAAGGAGCCCGAATTGAGCCGAGTCCTCGATCAGGAGAACGATGATCTTCTCGTTCAGAACCCGGTCTGTCGGCTGGAACGAAAAACACAGATGCTTGGTCACGCGTGCGGTGACCAGGCACCGCTTCTTGGTCGCCAGCGCCGCCTCCAGTGCCGGGCGTTTCTCGCCGAAATGCCACCAGTTCTTCCGATACGTATCCCGGTTGTTCTTGTCCCGCTCCGGCTTCACCTTCTCCCGCACGATCGCGATCAGGTCCGGCCACCGCTCGGCGTCTTCCAGTGGCATGTCGCCGAAGTTGATGACGTAGCGATCGAAGCTCTGCGTCGGGCTCGTGTTGACCTCTTCGCCGCCGAGATACGGGAAGATTCGCTCTGCGTTGCGCTGATCCTTCTTCACCAGGGCCTCGCGCTCTTCCGGCGTCAACGTGAAGCCCATACCGAGAACGATGCTGCCCTGGTAGCTCAGCCCCTCGTTGGCTTTGAGCGGCGCGGGATCCGGCCGCTCTGGCTTTGGCCGAAGGCGGGAGTTGACCGCCTCCACCAAGCGGCCGTCGAGGCGGCGCCGCAAGCCGGGCAGCCTGGCCAGGTGCCCCTTGGCGAGATGGACGACCGACACCGCGACGCTGGCCTCGCCGGGCCAGGGCATGCTGCGCGTGGCTTCGTAGATCACGCATGGCCCCTCTCCCCGCGTGTCACCCCCGGAAGAAACGAGGTGCTGCAAGCCCGTCGCGCGCGTGTCGCCCTGGGCGATCGTGTTTGTCGCGATGAGGCCCACGGTGCCGTGGGGGCCGAGCAGGTACTCGGCGCGGCGGAAGAAGTGCGCGCACAGATCGGCGTTCCCGTGGGCACCCTCGTGGACTTGCTGAAGCCACGGCAGGTAGCACACACCACCCGCGTCACTGATCCCGTTCTTGCCCGCGAACGGCGGGTTCCCCACGAACGCGTCCATCCACGCGACCCGGTTCACGCGATCCGCGTCCAGCGGATCAGCTCGCGTGCCGTGGAACACCTCGGTGAACTCGATCATCCAGTGAAACGGCGCCAGCTTCGTGCGCGTCTCGTCGGCCAGCGCCTTCATCTCGTCATCAAGCTCGCCGGTGTCGCGCAACAACGCCACGACGCGATCCAGCCGCCGCACCCGCTCCGCCTCGCGCGCCTTGCCGGTCTCCCCCGAGAACCAGGCGCCGATCACCAGATCGCCCAGGCGCCGCGCGAGCGCAAGCTGGTCCTCGGCCTGCCACAGGAGCTGCTCCTTCTCCCTGATGACCTCGGGTCCGTGCTCGGCGGCAAGCTCCAGGATCCGCCTGCGCAGACCCAGAGCCTCATCGACCGCGGTGTCGATCTCTTTGTTGAGAAAATCTATCTGCCCACTCGGCTCCCAGTGGAAGCCGCGAACCTGGTCGATGGACAGCCCGACCAACGAGTCGCCGTGGCGGAGCGCGTGGTCGACGAACGTGAACGGCTCCTCCTTCGCCAGCGTGACCAACCACAACGATAGCTTCGCCAAATTGACCGCGAAGGGGTTCTTGTCCACGCCATACAAACACCGCTGGGAGACCAGGCGACGCGCCTTGGTGACCACGTCTTCGCCAGCCGCCGCGATCTTGTCGACGCGGCCTTCGCGTGTCCACGCGGCGACGACCTGGTCCCCGAGAAACCGACACGCTTCGACCAGGAACGCGCCCGAGCCCATGGCCGGGTCACAGATCTTGAGATCGAGGAGCCGGTCCGAAGACGGCGTGCCCCCCATTGCCCCAAGCAGCGGCTCCAACGTGCGTCGGACGATCGGCTCGGACAGCGAGCGCGGCGTGTAGTGCGAGCTGGTGCGGCGCCGCTCGGCCCCCGGCTGCAGGACGAGCTGCATCGGGCGCGCGCGGGTGGTTCCGCTGGCCTGCTGGGTTTCAAGGACGTCCAGGATCGCCGCCTCCGACTCCGCCGCCTTCAGCCCGGGCGCCAGCTTCTTGACCGCCGCGTTGTCGAGATCGGCCGCCTCCTTCAACCAGGCGCCGCGCCGGTCAGCGGCCACCTCCAGGACCTCGTCGCCCGAGATCCACACCCGCCCTGGACGCAGGCATACCGCCGGCGTCGGCATGCGGCGCACGTGGTAGCCCATGAGCGCTTCGTAGACGCTGCCGATCTGCTCGACATCCAGCGCCCGGTACGACAGCCGCTGGCCTTCGAGCAGCAGCAGCTTGTGCAGAACCGTGTAGACGGTCTCGTCGTCGATGGACGGGACACGGACCACCGCGAGATCCTCGGCAGAGACGGGCGCGCCGCCGGTCGCCGTCCAGCCTTCGAGAAACGGGTAGCGCTCGGGGTTGAAAAGGTCGCCACGGCGCGCGGGCATGGACAGGCTGCCGTGGTCGATGCCCAGGAACACTGCGCGGAACAGAGCCAGCAGGCGCGGCCACGCGCCGAATCGGCGCGACATGCTGTCCGGGAAGGCGCCGTGGTCTTCCTGGAGCCGCTCGAACAGGTCCAGCACCGACAGGTGGCGGGCGTAGTGCGCGTGCCCGACCGGCAGCAACCCGCGATCCTCGGCGTAGAGGAGGAAGACCAGGCGCAGGAGTACGGTCAAGAGGCCGCCGTAGATGTGATCGCCGTTGGCGTCGCGGGCGAGGGCTTCGTCGAGAGACATCCGGCCCGCGTCGCCGTCGCGGTCGGCCGCCGCCTCGAACCCCGCGAGCAAGATCGCCAGCGCTTCGAGGACCTGATCCGCCAGCGCGTTGGTCACGTTCGCCTGGCGACGCCGGCTCTCCGCCAGGATCGCGGGCAACTGGCGCTCGGCGGCTACGGCGAAGAAACGATTTGCCGAGAGCAGCGTGGCGAAGGCGTCGAGGATCGGCCGGCCGCCGGGCTCAGACATGGCGTCGAGGCGGAAGGTAATGGTGCCGGTGGCCTCGCCGTGGGGCGCGTACACTAGGCGCACGACCTCGCGGTTCGTGAGCAGGCCGATCGGGACGCGGCAGGCGCGCAGGAGGCGGTCGAACTTCGCGGCGGGCGGGTAGTCCCACGGGCCGGTCACGGTTTCGGGCTTGTCGAGCGCGAGACCCGGGGGGAGATCCCATACCAGGGCGACGTAGGGCTCGCCGGCGCGGCTTTCCGGGGTCGAGTCGTCGGGGAGAAGCGTGGCGCCGGTGGTGCCGATGCCGTCGGTGGCGTGCGCCGCCTGCTTACGAAGGGCGAGCGTGGGGCGAATGTCCTGGCGGCCCTCGTGGACCCAGATGCGGAGATCGGGCAGCAGGGCCGCGCCACGATCGAACAGATCGGGGGTGAGGGCGAGGATCTCGGCGAGGAAGGCGTCGAGGTCGGTGATGCGACGGCCCTCACCCCGACCCTCTCCCAGCGGACTGGGCGAGGGAGTAGGAGGGGCCAAGTCGCGGAGGCGGTGTTGTTTCTGGGCGCCGTCGGCAAGGCGGTAGCCGGCGGCGCGCTCGACCAGGACCGGAATCGACACGACCAGGCCCTCGGTGGGCTGCACCATCCCGAGCCAGGCCTTGTGGAATTCTGTATCAGCGTCGTACACGACCACCCCTACCTTGTCGCCGGCCACAGATACACCAGACCCACCGGCTCCAGGCGGCGCAGCACCACGCGGTACAGGCCTTCCAGCTCGCGGGGCTGAACCTCCTTTTCGCTCTTTATTTCGCGGAGGCGCCGCTCCATATGCACCCGGTCCTGCTCGTACTGATGCCG
>JANPFD010000182.1:0-3210 GCA_031423255.1 Myxococcales bacterium
ATGCGGTCGCGAGCGCGCTGGCTCCAGGACGGGTCCTCGGTCCCGGGCGACACCAGCTCCCGCATTGCCTGACAGAGCTCGCGGCCGAGCAGGTGGGGGCTGCCGAACCACCGGGCGAGGCCCGCGTCTGATATTGGCTCAACGTGCAGCAGAGCGCGCTTCCAGTCGATGTCCTTCACCCGCCAAGCGCGCGCCGCCAGGGTGAAGGTCAGTTCAGTCAGCTCCTCGTGCTCGACGAACGACGTGTCCACGGCGCCTATTTCCTGTGCGCCCCACAGGACCGTCATCATCTGTGGCGTCGAGAAGACCGTATAGAGTTCGGCGAAGTTCCGGAAGCCGTACAGGCGCTCGCCCCTCTCGCCGAGCGATAGCCGCCCGCCGTCCTGGTGGAGGATGCCCTGGGCAAGCATGTGGCCGACCTGCGCCTCCCGGCTTTCGGCCCCCAGCCCACGGAAGGGCGTCGCGTGGGCCACCCAGGCCCACCAGTCGCTGGAAGGGATGCCCTCCTCCTGGATGGTGAGGGCGAGGATCTGGTGTGCCAGCAGATGGGCGCCTCGCTGGCGCACCTTCAGCGGCTCGACGAACCCGCGCCGATGTAGCCGGATGATGGCAGCCGCCCGCCAGAGCGATTCGTCATCGACGGCCAGGAAGGTGCAGTTCGGTTGGGTGCCGCCGCGCCGGCCCGTGCGCCCCATTCTCTGCAAGAACCCAGCGACGGTCGTCGGCGCATTTACCTGCAGGACGTGATCGAGGTCCCCGATGTCGATGCCCAGCTCGAGGGCACTCGTGGCGACGATGACGCAGTCCTTGCCGTGCTCAAACGCGGTCTCGGCAGTGTGTCGCTCGTCCAGTGAGAGGGATGAGTGGGTTACGAAGGCTTCCACACCTAACGCTCGCAGGTTTCGCCCCATCGCCTCGACCCCGCGGCGGCTATCCACGAACACCAGTCGCTTCTTACCCGGGTGAAGGGCAGCAACGACCTTGGCAGCGTTCTCTTCGCTGCCGACGTAGTCGAGGTCCAGCTTGGGCTCTCGATTCATCCCGGTCGCCTTCAGCACTTCGCCGGAACGCTGCGAGCTGCCCGCCGCCCATTCCAGGATGGCCTCCGGGTTGCCCACCGTTGCCGAAAGGCCTATCCGCTGGACATCCTTGCCACAAAACCGGCTGAGCCTTTCCAGCACCGCCGACAAGTGTCCGCCGCGGTCATCCGCGACGAAGGCGTGGATTTCATCGATGACGACCGCGCGAAGGCCGGCAAACACCCGCTGGGTGGGCACACGCCTGCTCATCAGCATCACCTCCAGCGATTCGGGGGTGGTCAGCAGGATGTCCGCGGGATCGGCCAGAAAGGCGCTCTTCCGCGAATCTGTTACGTCCCCGTGCCACTTGAATGCGCGCCGACCGACCATGGCGGCATAACGCTCGATGCGCGCCTCCTGGTTGTTCAGCAACGCGCGAATCGGCGCCACGTAGATGACCGATACCGGCCGCCAGTCCTCCCGGTCCATCTGCGAGAGCAGCGGGAAGAACGCCGCCTCCGTCTTCCCCCCCGCCGTCGGAGCCAGCACTACGACATTCTTGCCGTCCAGGATCGGCCCGACAGCCACTTCCTGCACGGGACGCAATTCGGAGAACCCCAGCGTGTTGACTATCTGGTACTGCAGCGCCGGGCTCAGCTGGTCGAACGCGGTCACTCGCCGAGGTCCAGCTTGATGTCGTCGACTGAACGTTGGATGCCCGCCGCATCCCGCTCGTCGGCGTTCATATCCGTAGGGGCGAGCTGGCTGTCCCTATCCTGAGGCATGGGGTCGTACGTCGGGTGTTCCTCGACTCGATCCAGGACGGCGACGAGCTTCTTCAGAAACAGCCGCGGAGCGATGCCGACCTTGCCGCCGAGCTGCCCGGCAACCGCTCGCGCAAGCGCCTCGACCGCCCCGTCGCCAACTTTGGCCGCGATCCGGTCCGGGTGCTTCGTCGGGTAAAGGTCACGGATGCGCTTCCCCACCGCGACCAGGCGTCCCTGATCGAATGCACGGAGCCGGATCTGGACGGCGCGAGCCGAGTCGAACTGACCCGTGGGATCGAAGTCCACGTGCAGGCGTTGCGCCAGCGCCTCGGACCGGCGGACGCCCTGCGGTCCATCGAAGAACGCGGGCGTGCCCGTGATCAGCAGGTACAGGCCTTGGAAGCGGCCGTTATAAAGCTCATCGACGAACTGGCGGAGGGCATTCAGCCCCTTTTCACGCACGTCTCCGCGCACCCGCTGCAGGGTCTCGACTTCGTCCAGAACCAGCAACAGACCGCTTCGCCCGGTTTGCTTCAGGAGCTCCAGCAAGCCCCGCAGGAACCCGGAGGCGCCAAAGTGGTCGATCTCGCCCTTGATGCCGGCCCGGCGCTTCACATCGGCGCTGACGTTGGGCTGACCCATGAGCCAACCGAGCAACCCTTCCTCGGTGGCGGTGTCACCGGCGACCCGGGCGGCGTGCGCCGATCGCAGGCAGGCGGCGAGCTGCGGTTGCGTGGCGCTGACCTTTGCCAGACGCCGCTCCAGCAGCTCACCGACGGCACGGCTGAGCGCCTGTGGATTGTTGCCGTCAACGTCTCCACGCGCCAGCGCCTCTTCCTCAAGGGCATAGAACCATTTGTCCACCAGCGCTCGGAAGGCGCCAGAATCCCACTCGCGCGTCTGCAGGCTCTCCATCGCTCGCCGATACACGGTCTCCATCCGGTGCAGGGGCGTCTCGGTCTCGGAGATCTGCACCTCGGCCGTCGCAAAACCCCGCTGGTGCGCGCGATGCTGAATCCACCGCGAGAAGAAGGTCTTTCCCGCGCCGTACTCACCCCGCACGGCCTTGAACACCCCCTGCCCCAGGCTCGCCCGCTCCAGCTCCTCGTCGATGGCCTCCTGAAAGTGCTCCAGGCCGACCGCGAACTGCTCGAGTCCGCGCTTGGGGACCGTCCCGCTCCGCAGGGCGGCGATGATCTCTTTGCGCCTGACGATCGACAGCTCGTTCATGTGAACAGTTGTTCCAGAAGCAGCCGGTCCAACCGCACCTGCCCCTGACCCCGATCGTGCATCAGGACAGGGTGCTGTTCCAAATTGAGCCTTTCCGTCACCAGCGCCACGATGCTGGGGACGCGGAACTTAGGAACGTTGATCCGGGTGGCAAACAGGTCGTCCGCCATGACGCCATCCTGGTCCGCCAGCAG
>JANPFD010000183.1:0-91899 GCA_031423255.1 Myxococcales bacterium
CCGCAGCCGGAACTCTAACGGGTGTACCGATCTGGATCGATACCGGATCTGCGTCTTCGCTGATCCCCTTGTCTTGTCTCTCTCCCTTGTCTCTCGCCGTCGCTTCTTTGGGGGCATGCCGTCTCTCCTGTGAGACCACCCCGTGTCCGGTGGTTCAAGGAGTCGGCGCTAAGAGATTCCGACCCGACTCAGATGCTCATCAACTGGCGCGCGCCACACGTCTGGCTATTCCGATCGGGAGCTTTAGGCGAGCGCCAGCGGCGCCGTCGAGTCACCGAACTTGGTGACGGGGACGCCGAGCGCCTGGAGGCAGCCGAGCCAGAGGTTGCAGGTCGTCTCGCCCCTGCCGCGAACGTGGAAGTTGCCGCGCACCAGCTTCGGCCCGCCGGCGACCAGCATCGGAATGTCCAGCTGCGAGTGGCCCTGCGAGTCCGAGTTCTCGCTGGTCATCACCAGGATGGTGCTGTCGAGGACGTTGCCCGCCCCTTCCGGGACCGCGGCCAGCGCGGCGACGAGCCCCGCGAACTGCTCGACGTGCCAGGCGGCCATCTTCGTCATGCGCGGGATGATATCCAGGTAGTCGCCGTGGGAGAGCGTATGGAACGACTCGGTGAAGCCGAGCCAGGACAGCACCTCCTGGCTGGTGTTCTTCGTCAGCATGTAGCTGGCGACGCGCGTCCGGTCACAGGCGAAGGCCAGGGCGAGCAGGTTCGTCATCAACTTGGCGATGGTCGGATAGTCCGTGGAGAGCAGGGGTCGGCTTGGCACCTTGCAGGACGCCGGCGCCGGACGCTGCAGGTTCTCGAGCCCGATCTCCAGCTCGCGGACGCTGGTGAGGTGGCTGTCGATCTTCCCCTGGTCGCTCTTGCCGAGCTTCGTCTTCAGACGCCCGGCGTCGCGACGGACGAAGTCCAGGACGGACTTGCGCCGCAGGAACTCGGGGTTCGGACCGCTGGTCCCCGCGTTGGCTGGTACGAAGTCGCGGAACAACAGATCGAACACCTTCCCTGGATCGAATTCCGACGGGACCGGGTAGCCGCCGTCGTCGAAGGTCAGGTTGTTGAAGATGGCCTGGCCGCTGTTCGCCTTGCGGCACACGCCGAGGCGTAGCTGCCGGACCGCCGTGACCCCGCCCAGGTACTTCGAAGCGATGAAGTCGGGCGTCGGGCCACCGAGCTTGGCGCGAACCCGCGGATCGGTGTTCGAGAGCGTGCCCTTGTTGTTGAACCCGGTGAGGGCGCAGCTCATGTTCTCTTCGTGGTGGCCGCCGCCCGAGGAAACGGCGTGCAGCCCGCTGACGAGCCGCATCTGGTTCTTCACGGGCGCGATCGGCTTGAGCGTCTCTGACAGGGGGAAGTCCGCCCCCTGCACGATGGTCCGCCCGTTCGCGGGGTCGCGCGGGAGCCAGTTGCCGAGAATCGTCGTCGAGTTGTACCGCCCCATGGACGCCCCGTTGCCCATGTAGAAGAGGACGAAGCGCTTGGGCAGAGGCGTCCCGTCGGCCAGCGCGTCGCCGTTGCCGCCGAGCATGGCTTCGAGGGAAGGCAGTCCGATGGCAACGCCCGCGCCGCGCAGCAGCGCCCGTCGGCCGAGTTTAAAACTGGTGGGCATCGTCTGCTGCTCCTTTTCTCAGAGAGTGGGCTTGCGCCGGAACCGTAGGGCGTCGCTCGTCGCAAGCCAGGTCGCGAGTGCGGGAAACCGTCGCCGGTTCCCCTCGAATGCATCGGCCATCGACTGCAGGGTGAAGGCATCCGCTTCCTCGTCGTGCCGTCCCAGCGACCAGCGCAGGACCTGCTTCATCAGGCAGTCCCGGGTCTCGGGTGCCCGCCGCAGGATGGACGCCAGCTCCGCTGCGCCCTGGAAGGCGCCGGGAATGGACACACCTTTGACCTCGCCCTTGTCGTCGATCGCCTGGCCCCCCTCGGTCTGGCGGAGCGCACCGATGCCGTCGAACTTCTCGAGACCGAACCCGATCGGGTCCATCAGGGAATGGCAGCCGGCGCAGCTCGGATCGGCGGCGTGAACGGCAAAGCGTTCGCGCGCGGTCGCCGGTCTGGTCTTGCTCGGCTCGACCGCAGTCACGCTGACGTCGGCAGGCGGCGGCGGGACCTCGAGGCACAGGAACATGTCGCGGATCAGGTGACCTCGCAGCGTCGGCGATGTGCGCGTCACCGTCGAGATGTTCGACAGGAAGGCAGCCTGACCCACGAGGCCGCGTCGCTCCGCCGGCATCGGCACCTCCTTGAACCCGCCCGTCACCGGCGGCAGGCCATACAGCTTGGCCAGACCCGCGTCCACGAAGCCCTGGCTGGCGTCGAAGATCTCCATGAAGTCGCCGCCACCCCACATCGCCTTTTCCAGAAGCCGGCTGGTCTCGGTCACCATCGAGCCCTGCAGCGTGACGCTCCATCCCGGGAAGGCGACCCGGTCCTTGGTGCGGCCTCGCACCTGATCGAACAGCAGCCAGTGCTCGTACAGATCGCGCATGGCCACCTTCGAACGCGGGTCGCCGAGGAGCCGACGCGCCTGCTCTTCCACCTGACCGCGAGTGGCGAGCTGATCCCGTTCCGCTGCATCCAGGAGAGAATCATCGGGAGATTCGTTCCACAGCAGGAACGAGAGGCGACTGGCCGTGGACCAGCCGTCGAGTTGCAGCAGATCGGGACGCTCGCTGTTGGCACGCGTTGTCTCGGGACGGTAGAGGAACGACGGCGCCTGGAGCACGCATTCGATGACCGTGCGCACGCCGTCCCAGAAGTCGCCGCTGCGTCCCGCGGCCTGCCCTCCCACGCTCACGAGATCGCGGGTTTCCTCGTCGGTCAGCGTTCGCCGGTAGGCGCGACGGCCGAAGCCCTGGACGAATCTGGTCAGGCAAGCCGCGTCTGCGGCGCCGCTCGGCACACAGCCGACCAGCGCCGACCGGCGCACCAAGTTGGCGATCAACTCCAGCGACAGGTCAGCCGCCGCGCGCGCATAGCCCTGGATGAGCGGCGCTGACGGAACCTGCCCTTCCGCCTGGTTGGTGAAGCCATCCGACGAGTCCTCGGGTGGGAGGAACGACGACGGCCTGGTCGCCACGCCCAGGACGCGGAACACCACGGCGTCGATCTGCGCCCGGGTCAGACGGCGCAGGGGAGCATGGCCAGGGTCGATCGGGCCCATCACCCGTGGAGTCGCGGGGTTCGCGGGGTTCGCGGGGTTCGTCGGATCCGCGGGGTTCGCGGGATTCGTGCCCAGGTCGGAATCGGTGCCCTGCCCCTCGATCGCGCCCGTGCAGGCAGCAAAACCGAGAACTGTCAGAGTCAGGCCTACATGTCTCATGAAACCTCGCCGCTGGTCCTGTCTTCCCTGACCGGGCTCACCCCACGGGCGGACGGGAAAAGCGACGGCTACTTGACGATCGTGTTGCTCTCGTAGATCACGCGGCGGCAGACGCCCCCTTTCGTCAGCGGCTCGGTGGACAGCCCGGTGAAGGTGTTGCCGGTGATCGTCATGTCGCTCGCCGAGTCCAGCAACACACCGGCCGATTCGTTGACGTTGTTCGGACCATGGCGACGAGGAACACCGCCCACCCAGGCGTGCGTGAAGGTGTTTCCGATGATGGCGCTGCGCCCGGCGTCGGCACCGACACGCACCCCGAAATGCTGGGCGCGCATGAAGGTGTTGCCGGTCACGGCGATGCCATGCGCGTGCCGCAGATCCACGCCTCCCGCGAACACGTCCGCGAAGACATTGCCAGCCACCGTGACTCCGTAAGAAGCGCGGTCGAGGACGAGCCCGGATCCGGTCGACTGTTCGATCATGTTGGCGCTGACGATGGAGGCGCTGGAGTTCTCGATGACGACGCCGTGACGCAGGTGATCGTCCACGTTGTTACCGGTCATGGTCAGGTTGAAGCCATCCACGAACACCACGCCATCCTGGTTCTCCTCGAACTGGCACGCCGAGACGATGGTGTCGTGGTTGCCGATGGCGCGCAGCCCGGCCTTCTTGTTGTACGTGATCAGTGAATCGGCAAGCCGCATGTCCTCGGCGCACGATCGGCAAAAGATGCCGTCGCCCCCGTGGTAGCTCACCGTCACGCCCTGGATGTAGAGCTCGTTGATTTTTTCGGCCTCGATGCCGTGTCCCGACTTCTCGTTCCCCGTCAGCCGGAAGTTGCCGAGCATGACCCGCCACAGCGGCTTGCCGTCATCCGAGCGAATGACGATGGCCGGCTGGCCCTTGGTGTTGACGTTCTTGACATGGGTGGCCGTGCCCGCGCCTTCGATCCGGAAATCCTGGTGGCGGATGACGAGCGGCTCCGAGATCGCAAACTCGCCGGGTGGCAGCCGCAGCATGCCGCCCGTGCGCGGCACGGCGTCGATCGCCGCCTGGATCGTGGAATGATCGGCGGCATCGACGACCGGCCGGGCGCCCCCAAGCACGATGACCAGCGCGACGAGGCTCGTCACGTCAGATCCGCCAGGGGGCCGTCGACGCACATCTCCGGGTTGCCGAAGCGCTCGATGTGGTGCCCGAAGCCGTGCGCCAGCGACAGCAGCAGACGGTTGTGGGGCACGCGCTGGTAGTGGAGCGAACGTCCCGTGCGAAAGCCCAGGCCGCCGCCGACCAGGACGAACGGGATGTTGTCGCGCGTGTGATTGCCCTGGCCGAGTTCGTTGGCCCAGACCACCGTGGTGCCGTCCAGCAGCGAACGATCGGAGCCCGGTTCCCTGGTCTCGGCGAGACTCTTCACCAGATAGGCCAGTTCTCCGCAGAACCACCGGTTGATCTTCGTCAGGTCCGCCTGGGCCTGGGCGTCCTTCTCCGACTTGTGCGAAAGATCGTGGTGAGCGCGATCGACCCCGATCCAGGTCATGCGCGCCTGTCCGACGGATCGGGTGTACTGCAGCGTCGCTACCCGTGCGAAGTCATTCGCCAGGGCATTCACCATCAGATCGATCTGCATGCGGCTTGCGCGCGGTAGATCCTCGTTGCGACTCTTCACGCCCGTCGGCAGGTCGGGCGTGGGTCCTTCGGGCGTAACCTGCATCTGCCGCTCCATCTCGCGCACGAACGTCGCGTGCTCCTCGAGCAGCCTGCGATCCTCCACACCCAGCCGGCTCCCGACGGCGGCGAGATCCGCGCGCACGTCATCCAGGATGCTGGTCAACGCTCGCTGGTCCTTGGCCCGCCCGTACAGCTTGTTCAGCATCTGGTACGGATCGCTGATCGGCGCAATCGGACTGTTGGGCCCGCCGTACACCATGCGCGTCCAGACGTCGGCGCGGTCGCCCACCTGGACACCGAACTCGAGCGAGCCGAATCGTGTGCGCGTCTCCGGCCGACTCTGGAGGAAGTTCTTGAGCTGTTGATCGATCGACGGCCCCTTCGCCCACCCGGCCGGCGTCATCGATCCGCCCTGGAGGTTGCCGCGAAAGAGCTCGATCCCCGTCAGCAGGCAGCCCATCCCGCGCATGTGTCCGTCGCCGTCGCCGGCCATCTTGTTGCTCACACCGCGCAGGATCAGGGTCCGGTCGCGGAACGGCGCCAGCGGCTCGAGGATCGTCTTGAGGGTGAACGTCTCGCCCACTTCGTCCGGCCAGAACGTCGAGGGCACGATGCCGTTCGGGCTGAACATCACGATCAAGCGCTGCTTGCGCGCCTGGCCCGGGCTCGCGAATGCGAGGCCGGTGAGGAACGGGGTCGCCGCGCAGCCGATTCCTCGCAGGAGATCGCGTCGGGTCGTCATGGTGTCGCTCCTTTCGTGGATGCGGCCGTCGCCGCGATCTGGACCAGCAGCTTGCGGACGCTGTAGCCGTCCTGGACGAACTCGCGCCTCAGGGTCTCGGGATGATCGACGCCGTGGGCGAGGATCGGCTGCTTGACCATGAAATGAAACAGCTGCTCGATGAACGCCGCCTGGGTCTCCTCGCTGCGCGCCAGCGATCGGCCGAGTTCCCTGGGCCCGTTGAAGCGCACCCGCTGCCCCGCCCGTGTCGCGTACCACCCGGACGCGTCGATCGGCTTGCCCTCCTCGGCGCGGCGGAAGCGGCCCACCGCGTCGAAATGTTCGAAGGCAAACCCGAGCGGATTGATCGTCGCGTGGCAGCCCTGGCAGATCTCCGGTCTCGTCTGCAGGGCGACGCGCTCGCGGGTGGTCATTCTCGGGTGCAGCGCGGGACTGAGCGGCGCAACGGCGTCGGGCGGCGGGCGGAACCGGCGGCCGAGCAGACTGCGCGCCACGAACAGGCCGCGGTGGATGGGCGACGTGGTCGCGTCGTACGCGAAGCCCGCCATCAGCAAGGGATGCGTCAGGATCCCGGCGCGGCCACCGATCCCGGACGAGACCCGCTGGAACGAGGCGTCGGCCGCCAGATTCGCGGCATACAGGCCCGACAGGCGCCCGTTGAGGTAGACGAAGTCAGCGAGCAGCAACTGCCTGAAGTCGGAGGCCTCGCTCCAGATGACCTCGTCGAGGAACAGATCCAGCGACGTGCGCAGGTCCGAGACGACGGCCTCGTCGAAATGCGGGAAGAGGGCCCTGTCCTTGGGCAAGTCCTCCAGGTGATCGACCGCGAGCCAGCGATGGAAAAACTGCCGCACCTTGGCGTGGGCGCGCGGGTCGGCCAGCATCCGGTCAATCTGTGGCGCAATCTCCTCCAGCAGCCGTCCGGTCGCCGCCGAGTCGAGCAGCTCCTGGTCGGGCACCGAGTCCCACACGGTGAAGGAGAGGCGCGACGCCACATCGTACGCGTCGGACTCGGGCGCCCCGACCTCACGGTAGAGGAACCGGGGAGACTTCAACACCAGAAGCAGGCTTTTCTTGAGGGCGAACTCCACGTCATTGCCGTCGGCGAAGTGCCGGGCCACGAAGAATTCCTGCTGGGCGGGGGTCAGAGGGCGGCGGAATGCGCGTTCCGCCACGCGTAGACCGAACTGGCTCAATGTCTGCCTGGCATCGGGGGCATCGAGCGTCACACCGGCCAGCTTGGGGATCTGCGCCAGCACGTAGCCGGTCACCTCGAGGGCGGCAGCGGTGGTGGCTTCTTCCCACGCCTTCGACACCGACGTGCCCCGCTCGAAACCCATGCTGCGATCGTCGGCCGGGAAAGCGGTCTGGACGATCATCACCTCGGGAGACCGGACCGGCGACAGGTGGCGCACCGGGATCGCCTCCTCGACGTGGTGGGGGGCCTTCCACCGCAGCGCGATCGCGACCGACGGTTCCTTTTTCTGCTTGAACACCTCCAGCCGCAGCGGATAGCTCCGGCCGGCGAGCAGCATGACCGTCCCGCGGTGCACGCGCTGGTCCCCGCTGCGCACCCAGGCGTCGATCAGCCGCTCGCCGTTGATCCACAGGCGGGTGCCGTTGTCGCTCTCGACCACCAACTCGTACGGACCCGTCTCGGGCGCGAACAGGGATCCGCTCCAGCGGATGGCGTAGTTGTCCGCCGTCACTTCGGGCACGGGCGGCGTCTCGGAGGTCAACGCCACGCCAGCCTCCAATCGCTCGCGCACCCGGCTGCCTTCGGCCAACGCGGCGCGAATCTCCTTCTCGTTGAAGTATTCGCCGCGCAGGCCCTGCCGACGGTCCACCTCGGGTGGCGGCATGAACGTCGCCATCAGATCAGCGATCGCGTTCCGGTACTGACCCACGGTGAGACGCGCGAGGTCCAACCTCGGAGGGCGGTTCCGCGCCTGCGCCTGCGGCGAATAGAACGCCTCGTGAATGTACCGCGCCACGCGCCTGGCCTCCGCGCCCCCACACGTGCCGGGGGCGTCCTCCGGCATGTTCTTCTCGATGTACCGGGCCAGCTTGTCGATCGACCAGTCGCCCACGAGAGGCTCGTCGTGGGTCTTGCTCCCCTGGCCCGCGGTCCCATGACACGAGGCGCACAGCTTCTCGTAGATCCGCGCGCCGTCTGCCGGCCCGACGGCGAGCGCAATCAACAGGGGCGACAGCATCTAGACGGCCAACCGTTGGAGCGGGCCGCGTCCGTCGTCCGTCGATCCGAATCGCTCGATGTCTGGCAGTCCCATGGCGTGACAGATCGAGACCAGGAGACGGTTGTGAGGCGTCGACGGCGCGTACTCCAGGAAGCGCCCGGTGCGCACCCGCCCTCCGCAGCTGCCGGCGGTCACGAACGGCATGCCGATGAAGCCGTGGGTGTTGCCCTTGGCGATCTCGCTGCCCCAGACGACGAGGGTGTTGTCGAGCAGGGTTTCGTCGCCCTCGCGGACGGCAGCCAGACCGTCGAGGAGCCGCGCGAACCGGTCGGCGTACCAGGTGTAGATCTTGATCAGCTTTCCGCGCTGATCGGCCGCGCTGTCGCCTGCGTGCGACAGCAGATGGTGATCCTCTTGATCGATGCCCAGCCAGGGATAGCGCTGGCTGTCGTTCTCGCCGACGCGGTATTGCAGGCTCGCGACACGGGTGATGTCGCAAGCCAGCGACGCCACCAGCAGATCTTGCTGCAGGTCGAGAATGGCAGGCACGTTGTCGGCGGCGTTCGGGTCCAGAGCCTGGGGCTGCCGGACGACCCGCGAGCACGCGACTGGCTTCTGCTCGAGCCGCGTCTCGATGCGACGCACGGACTCGAGGTGCGACTCCAGCTTGTGGCGATCCTCCGCCGTCGCCTGCTTCTTGACACCCAGCATCCTCGTGGCCTGCGCGCGCAGGCCCTCGGGCGTCGCCAGCGCGCCCGTGGCCGCGGCGTCCAGGAGCAAGTCGTCCGGCGCCGACACCCACAGCGCGTACGACAGCCGCGAGGCGAGCGCGAAGGGGCCGAGCGGGGCGATGGCGCCGCCTACCGGGTAGACGTCGTCCTGGGTGTGGTGGACGAAATAGGGCGACTGCAACAGTGCCTCGACGACGGCGCGCACACCCTCGCGCGCCCCGCCCTCGCGCTCCCCGTCCTGGAACATCCGCACGTAACGGGCGCGCTCGTCCGACCGCAGTGGCCGCCTCCAGGCCCGTCGCCCGAAGCGTTCGACGAACCGAGCCACGCAATGATCTTCCCCGGCGTCACAGGTGTAGAGCTCGCCGTGGCGATCGGTGGCGCTCCTGGCCGCGCGTTCAGCAGCCTCCATGAGCTGCTGGACGTCGAGCTCGGTGGGGGCGGCCACCAGGTTGCTGCGGAACGCGCCCACGGTCTCGTCGGCGGGGAGCCCGCCGCCCCCGCGCCGTTCGCCGGGCGCGCGGTCCGAGGCCAGCAGATCGGCCACGGTGTTCGTGTACTGCTCGCGCGTGAGGCGGCGCAAGGGCGCCGGACCTGCGCTGGGCACGCAGGCGGTCTCGGCCGCGGCGGCGCCCTGTGTCACGTGACCGCCGAGCAGGATCGCCGCGACGAGCATGCGTTTCGCGCCGGTCATGACCTCTCTGACAGGACTGGGGGGCCGGGCGGACGCAGAAAACAACCTCGCACCGCGGCCGCAAGATCTTCTTCGAAGAAGCCAAGTGCGCGGCCTGAGAGAAGGGTATCGGCTACCGGATCGTCCGGCCGGACGGCTCGGAAGTGGTCATCGCTCACCGGGAGATCCGCGACATGCACCCGGAGCGCCTGTCGATGATGCCGGAAGGTTTCGACGCCCTCGGCGCGCAGAAGCTGAAGGACGTGCTGATGTTCTTGACGACGCCCGGGGAGTGATCTCGGCGTAAGCTGCCGAGCCATGGCCTCCGCTCACCTCTCGCGACGCCGTTTCCTCGCCGCTGCCGCCGCCTCTCCCCTTCTCGCCCGCTACCACGCGCTCGCGGCGCCCGAGAAGAAGCGGCACCAGATCCGCGACGTGAAGACGATGGTGATGCAGGGTCCTCGCACGTACTTGCTGGTCAAGGTGGTCGCCGACGACGGCCTCTACGGCATCGCCGAGGCCTACGGCAGCCCCGGATTCGGCGTGCGCGAGCAGATCGAGTCGCTCAAACCCTGGCTCGTCGGCAAGGACCCGCTGGAGATCGACGTCCTTTACACCACCCTGGGCCGCGGCAGCCCCAACCTCAGCGGCACGCGCACCGACGGCTCGGCACACGGCTTTCCGCGCGCGGCCAGCGGGATCGAGATGGCGCTGTGGGATCTCGCCGGCAAGATCCTCGGCGCATCGACGACGACCCTGCTGGGCGGCAAGTTCCGGGACAAGGTGCGCGTCTACGACCACGCCAGCCCCGGCAACATGCTCGACAAGGCGTCGTGCCGGCAGTGGGCGCAGAAGGTGAAGGCGGACCCGCGCGGATTCACGGCGCACAAGTTCAGCTTCGGGCACACCGATGGCAAGACCGACCTGGCACGCGACCCGTCGAACCGGGTGCTCACCACCAAGGAGCTGATGAACGTCCGGCGCGGCTACGAGAACTGCCGCGAGGCCATTGGCTGGGACCACGACATCATGGTGCATTGCCACTGGGAGTACGACCTGCGGACGTCGATCCAGATCGCCGAGGCGATCGAGTCGGTGAAGCCGCTGTGGCTCGAGGATCCGCTGCCGGTCGAGTACTCGGAGTCGTGGCGGCGCCTGTGCGCCAGCGCGCGCGTACCGATCTGCATGGGTGAGAACCTGGGACGGCGCGAAGGTTTCAGCCCCTTCATCACGCAAGCCGCGTGCGACATCCTGCACCCCGACCTGCGCAACTCGGGAGGCTTCCTCGAGACCAAGCGCATCGCCGATCTGGGTCACCTCTATGGCATGCCCATGGGCACGCACAACACAGGCAGCCAGGTGAACACCTACGCCACCTGCCAGTGGGCGGGTTCCATTCGCGATTTCCTCTGCTGCGAGACCATCACCGGCAAGGGTGACTGGATGGATCAGGTGGTCCAGCTCGACGGACCGTACATCAAGGACGGCTTCGTCCGCATCACCGACAAGCCGGGCCTCGGCATCCAGTTGAACCCGGACGTGGTCAAGGCGCACCTCGCCCCGGGCGAGACATGGTGGGGCTGAGCGGCGACGGTCAGCGCGGCGACAGAACGCTCGCAGGAATGACCTCCTTGCTTTGCGAAGCGCTGGACCAGGCAACACTGATCTGCCCCGAGTTGAGCCCCTCGTAGTAGTCGACGCGGAGTTCGTGCGCACGCCCCGCCATCAGCATGACCTGACCGGTCCGCGTGCCCACCTGAACCAGCCACGAATCGATCACCGGGACTCCATCCACCCACAACCGAACGCCATCGTCGACGGCGACGTGAAACGTGTAGAGCTGCGTGTACCTCGGCGTCACCTTGCCGGTCCAGCGGATGGAGAATGTATCGGCCCCGATGGACGGGTCCGGGGAACCGGCGCCCCAGTTGAAGTCGATCCTCGGGTCCGTGCGCGTGAGCTTCAGCACCGCAAAATCGGCATCGTCGTAGTACTCGCCTTTCAGGCCGCCGCAGGCGCCGTCGTGGCACACGTTCGGCGAGACGCACTCGCCAGTACTGGCGCATCTCGTGAGGCAGGCCGAGGCGCGGCACTGGTACTTGCCGCACGAGTCGAGTGGATCAGGCCCGGCGTCGACGCCCCGGCAGGTGCCACCACCACCCATCTCCACGGCCACCTCCACGCCCGCGCGGTCGCTTGCCGTGCCCTCGGAGGCTGATCGGTCGGCGATCGCTGAATCAGCCGGGTCGCGCGGTCGCGACAGGTCGACGCAGCCAACCAGAACCAAGCCCCATACCCACAGGATTGGCGGCAAGCTCGACATCACCGTCCGGCGTTGACCTTGAGTCCCGTCAAGCCGGCGCGCTTGCCGATCTCGCGCCAGGTCACCACGCCGAGGCCGGCGTCACCGAGGAGCTTGCGGAACGGGCCCGAGACGAAGTCGAAGTCGCGCTGGCGCCAGGCGGCGCCGTAAGCGTCCTTGCCTCCATGCGCCGCGCGCTGCTCGAGGTCGTCGTGTGCCAGATGGAACTCGAGGAAGTAGACGCCCGGTCCGAGCGACCGGAGCAGCTTGTCGTAATGGCTGGCCCACTCCCCGGGCGCCACCTTGGCGTTGATGCCCAGCTTGCGATCCACGACCACGTCGTTCGGCCCCACCAGCGCGGCGAGCGGGTTGCCCGGCGCGACCATGTCCTTCGTCACGAGAGCCGGGATGTGCGCCTCGTGGGCGATGCGCAGGTAGGCCGCGAACAGAGCCGGCGTCTTGAACGCGGTGCCCATGTGCGAGTCCATGTACGTCGGAGCGATGCCGAGGGCGCGCAGGCGCGCGAGCTGGGCGCGCATCTCGGCCTCGGCCTCCTCGGGCTTGACGCGGCTACCGAACTCGGCGCCGGACGCCGGGAAGTAGCCCTGCGCGTCCACCAGCGACGGCACGCGGGCGGCACCGAGGATCGGGCCCCAGCGCACGTTCAGCTGTTCGCTGGTCAACGTCATCTGGATGCCGAGATCGGCGTCCGGGTGGCGACGCGCCCACTCGACCACCTCGGCGACCCAGGGACAGGGGACCAGGATCGAGGCGTTCACGATCGTGCCAGCCTCCAGCGCGCCCAGCGTCGCCCGGTTGATCGCGTGGGTCTGGCCGAGGTCGTCGCCGTGGGTGATGATCAACCGCTTGTCGGGCGGGTAGCCGAGCCGCTGAAGCAGGCCGGGCACCGGCGCACCCACGGCGGCGACGGACATGGAGGCGAGTGAGAAGGCGACGACGCATGACGTTCGCATGGCCACGGCATGATAGCGCTATGCTGCCCACGAAAATGAATGTCGCGTTGCTTTCTGTACTGCTGGAACTCGCTTCGGCCAATCAAGGCACCGGAGCCCCGACTCTCCAGTGCCAGTCGCTCGGCAAGGGGCCGTGTAGCAGGTGCGTGGGAGACAAGTGCTGTGACCTTCTGCAACTGTGCGCGGTGAATGCCGACTGCTTGTGCATGGCCAGGTGCATCGGTCAGGCCAGCCTGCCCGGCGTGGCCGGCTGTCTTCGCACCTGCGGCCTCTCGGGCAGCCCGCCCGGCTTCATTCCCCTCGCGGAGTGCGTGGCCGTCGCCTGCCCGGACCGCGACGAGTGCTCGACACCGCCCAACTTCAGCCCCCCGCCGAGCCCGGCCCCCACTGGCCCGGCGACAAGTGGAAAGATCGGAGCCGGTACTCTCCGCGATTGCGGTTTCGACCGCCGCCTGAAGTTCAACGCCACGGGGAACGTCCTTCAACTCGAGAGCGCCGACAAGCGCGTTTGCGTGCGCCTCGAGCGTCGCAAGGACGGACCGGGTAGCCTCGCCAACACGAACTTCACCTTGTTGAACGTGATGGTGGGTTCGCTCGGAGAGGTGGCTCTCATCAAGACCCCCTCATCCATGTGCTGGTACGCCAGTCACCACAATTTCAAGGACTGGGCCCACGGGTGGGCGGGCACCAGACACCACGACGTGGAGATGAAGGCGATGGGCCACGGCGGGCGGCGCACCTACACGCTCCACACGTTCGAAGCCGGGCCCCTCCGCGCGGGTGCCTGTGCACCGCTTGCCGACGGATCGCGTCCCATCGGAAGTCCCATCGAGCTGTTTCCCGTGAATCCGTGACCTCGATGCGGGCTTCCACCGTCTGGCTCGCGGTGGTCCTCGGATGCGCGGTGTTGCGCCCCTCGCCATCGGAGACCGCGTGCGCAGAGGCCAGCAAGCGCTTGGGCCACCGCGTGTGTACCCATGAGGTGCCCGACACGGGAACGTGGAGAGCGATCACCTTTGCCGCCGCGGCGGTCGACCAGGAACGGGTGACGACATACCTGGTTCCCGCCCGGGACGACGCTCGCGTGCCGACCGTCTTCGTCGACGCCACCGCCTTCACCACGCCGCAGCAGTCGCTGCACTACAAGTTCTTGACCGAGTCATTCGTCCAGCTTGGCTCGCTGACGTACGACGACTACGTCGAATCGATCGTCGACCCGAGGAAACGCGAGTGGTTCGCCGGAAGCATCACCGAGTTCATCGCCCCTGGAAGTGCCCCGGTATTCGGTTTCACGGTCTCGGACAGAGGAACCGACCCGGGCGCGACCATCACCTGCGAGCAGTTCCGGCGCGTGTTCAGCACCCTCGGCAAGCGCATCGGGTTCGGGGCCCTCGCGGTGGTGCCGGCCAACGAGTTGCAGCGCCAGGTGCTGAAGGGCTGCCAATTGCCCATTCATGATCCGTCCCTGGCGCTCGCCTACGAGCCCTACACCCAGTCAAAGCGATGCGGAACGCTGCGACGTTACACGCTCGCCGGGCTGGCAGCGGCCGAGAAGCAAGCCGAGATCGGGTCGCGGGATGTTCTGGTGACGAAGGAAGCACCTCTCGACATCGAGGCGGTGATCGCCGGCATCGTGACGGGGACCCGGCAGGGCGAGCTGTCCCACCTCAACGTTCGCAGCGCTTCGCGCGGAACGCCCAACTGCTACGTGAAGGACGCCTACGAGCTGCTCGCGAAGAGGGAGGGGCAACTCGTCGAGCTCGAATGCGGACCAACGGGGGCAACCGTCGTCGCGATCACGCCCGCGGAGGCCGGAGCGTGTCACCAGGGGACCAGGCCCGACCCGGTCAAGGTGATCGCCGCCGATTTTGCCTGGACCCGGCTCATGCCGCTTCTCGATCTGCCCACCGCCAGCGCAGCCGAGCGCCGCGCGGCCATCGGTCGCTTCGGGTCCAAGGGAGCCAACCTCAGCGTCCTCTATCAGCGCGTGGATGAACGGCTGCGCTTGCCGGGATTCCTCATCCCCCTGCACCACTACGACGCCTTCGTGCGCGCCCCCTTCAAGATGGCCATCGACCGCTATCTCGGCGATCCCGCGTTCCTCACCGACGGGGCCCTACGTCGCAAGCGGCTCGCCGGACTTCAGAGCGCCATGCGAAAAGCGTCATGCGATCCGAAGCTCATCGCGGACATCAGGACGCGGATGCGGGCGACCTTCGGCGCCGATGACGTCATGGTGCGATTTCGGAGCAGCAGCAACGCGGAAGACGCGCTCCGGTTCAATGGTGCGGGTCTTTACGACTCGACCAGCGCGTGTCTGGCCGACGACACCGACGCCGACACTCTCGGCCCGAGCCAGTGCGACCCTGACGAGCCGAGCGAGCGCGGCGTCTGTCGCGCCCTGACCCGCGTCTGGGCGTCGCTGTGGAACATGAGAGCGTTCGAGGAACGCACGTGGTACGGCATCGACCATCGCCAGGTCGCCATGGGCATCCTCGTCGATACCCGCGCCAAGGGCGAGCTGGCAAACATCGTCGCGTTCACCGGCAACCCGTTGCTGCGCGGCGATCGCCGCTACCTCGTGAATGCCCAGCGCGGCGAGTTGGACGTGGTGTCCGCGCTGCCGGGCGTCTGGCCCGAGAAGGACCTGCTGACGCTGCAGGATGGAGCGGTGGTGCGCATCGAACGCGCCAGGGAAGCCGCGGGCCTTCCGAAAGGGACGTGGGTGCTGGACGACCGGCGGCTCGAGGAACTGGGCGAGGCCCTCTCGAAGATCGTCAGCGTCTACCCCGTCGATGTTGACGAGGACGTGCCCCCGACGGCCAACGTGCTACTCGACACGGAGTGGAAGGTGACGTCGGAAGGGCGGCTCACGATCAAGCAGATCCGCCCCTTCCTCGACTGAACTCACCGGTAGATGTCCACCAGGAACAGCAGCGCGTCGGCCTTGCCCATGTTGACGATGGCGTGGTCCAGGTCGGCGCGGTAACTGGCCGAGTCGCCCTCGCCGAGCTCGATCGTGTCGGTGCCTGACTCGACGCGGACGCGGCCGCGCTGAACCGTGAGGAACTCACGCGTGCCCGCGAAATGGGGGGCGCTGCGCAAAGTGCCACCCGCCTTGAGCTGCAGCTCGTAGAACTCGACGTCCTTCTCCAGGTTCAGCGGCGAGAGCGTCCGGATGCGGCAGCCGCGATCCGAGCGGTAGTGGAAGGTGCGATCGTCGGCGCGGATGACCGCGATGCTGGGCGCGGCGTCGGGGTCCTGCAGGAACTCGGGCAGGGACATGCCGAAGGCGCGGGCGATGCGGGAGGTGACCCCCAGCGTGGGATTGGCCACGGCGCGCTCGATCTGGCTGAGCATCGACCGGCTCACCCCCGAGGACCGGGCCAGGACGTCGAGCGACCAGCCCCGCTGCTTGCGCAGGGTCTTCATGCGGTCAGAGAGGTGCCCGGACATGGAATCGTCTTCGGTCATGTGGCCGTGCAGTATAGAGGATATTCATCTTGCATCGTGGATATGGCCTCGTCTACTATCGTGCTTCTTTCGTACAGGATAGTGGAGGAGGCGAACACGACGATGAAGGCGCTGGTGAAGAAGCAAACGGGCCCCGGGCTGTGGCTGGAGGAGGTTCCGCGGCCGAAGGTGGGGATCAACGATGTCCTCATCCGCGTGCGCCGCACCGGGATCTGCGGCACGGACGTGCACATCTACCGCTGGGACGACTGGGCGCAGAAGACCATCCGGCCGCCGCTGACCATCGGCCACGAGTTCGTGGGAGAGATCGTCGAGGTGGGGGCAAACGTGTCTGACTTCTTTCCGGGGCAGATCGTCAGCGGCGAGGGGCACGTCGTCTGCGGCCGCTGCCGCAACTGCCTGGCCGGCCGCCGCCACCTGTGCGCCGTGACCGAGGGGATCGGCGTCCAGCGGCCGGGCGCCTTCGCCGAGTACCTGACGCTGCCGATGACCAACGTCTGGGTGCACCCCGCGGGCATCGACGAGGACATCGCAGCCATCTTCGATCCCTTCGGGAACGCCGTGCACACGGCGCTTTCGTTCCCCGTGCTGGGCGAGGACGTGCTCATCACCGGCGCGGGGCCGATCGGCGTGATGGCGGCGGCGGTGGTGCGGCACGCGGGCGCGCGCCATGTGGTGGTGACCGATCCCAACCCGCGGCGGCTGGACCTGGCGCGGCGCATGGGTGCGACGCTGGCGGTGGACCCGCGCGAGAAGACCCTGGCGCAGGTGCAGAAGGAACTGCGCATGCAAGAAGGCTTCGACGTCGGGCTGGAGATGTCGGGGAACGCCAGCGCCTTCCGCGACATGCTGGCGAACATGGCCCATGGTGGGCGCATCGCCATGCTGGGGATCCCGAGCGGCGAGATGGCGGTCGACTGGAACGCAGTCATCTTCCGCATGCTGACCATCAAGGGGATCTACGGCCGCGAGATGTACGACACCTGGTACAAGATGAACGTGATGCTGGAGAGTGGGCTGGACCTGCGCCCGGTCATCACGCACCGCTTTGCCGCCAGCGAGTTCCACCGCGGCTTCGAGGCGATGCTGTCCGGGGACTCGGGCCGGGTGATCCTGGACTGGGAAGCGATCTGATGTACGCGCCGACGACACGCGAGGCGCTGGCCGCCGAAGTCGATGCCATCCACGGCGCGGGGACCTTCAAGGACGAGCGGGTGATCACCACGCCCCAGGGGACGATGGTTCGCGTCGGCGACGGCAAGCCGGTGCTGGTGCTGTGCGCGAACAATTACCTGGGCCTGGCCCAGCACCCGGAGATCATCCGCGCCGCGCACGAGGCGCTCGACCGCTGGGGCTATGGCCTCTCGTCGGTGCGGTTCATCTGCGGGACGCAGCAGTTGCACAAGGACTTGGAGGCCACGCTGACGCAGTTTCTGGGCACGGAGGACACCATCCTCTACGGCTCGTGCTTCGACGCCAACGCCGGTCTCTTCGAGACCTTGCTCGGGCCCGACGACGCGGTGATCTCGGACGAGCTGAACCACGCAAGCATCATCGACGGCATTCGCCTGTGCAAGGCGAAGCGTCTGCGCTACCGCAACGGAGACATGGAGGACCTGGCCGCCAAGCTGGCGGAGGCGTCGACGGCGCGGCGGACGCTCGTCGCCACCGACGGTGTCTTCTCGATGGACGGGTACCTGGCCAAGCTGCCGGCGATCTGCGAGCTGGCCGAGCGGCACGGCGCGCTGGTCATGGTCGACGACTCGCACGCGGTCGGATTCATGGGGGCGCACGGGCGGGGGACGCACGAGCACCTGGGCGTCATGGGACGCGTCGACGTGATCACCGGGACGCTCGGCAAGGCGCTCGGCGGCGCCAGCGGCGGGTACACCAGCGGGCGGCGGGAGATCGTCGAGCTCCTGCGGCAGCGGTCGCGGCCCTATCTCTTCTCCAACACCGTGGCGCCGCCGGTGGTCGCCGGCTCGCTCAAGGCGATCGAGCTGGTGTCGCGGTCCAACGAGCTGCTCCATCGCCTGGCGCAAAACACCCGCTTCTTCCGCGAGGAGATGACCCGGCTGGGATTCACGATCCCGCCGGGCGAGCACCCGATCGTGCCGGTGATGCTGGGCGACGCCGCGCTCGCGGGTCGGTTTGCCCGGGCGTTGCTGGACAAGGGGGTGTACGTGGTGGGCTTCAGCCACCCGGTGGTTCCTCCGGGAAGGGCGCGGATCCGCACCCAGCTCTCGGCGGCGCACACCCGGGAAGATCTGACGTTCGCGCTGCAGGCATTCGACGAGGTCAGGCGCGAACTATAGCGGGCGGGCGTAAGGGGCTATGTTCCTCGTATGAAGACGAGGCGTGTCATCGCCGCTCTTGCGGCAGTCGCAGCGGCAGGCGTCGCTCACGGGGCCCCCGGGCCTCATGATCTTCCACTCGTCGAGGCGTCCGAAGTGCAACCGTTGAAACTCCTGGTACGGCGGCTGCTGGAGTCGCTGGAGTTCCTGGGTAACCCGCTTCCGGCCACCGACCGGGCCGCGCTGGAAGAAGCCTTGGCCGAGGCTGACGAGGCGAAGGCGAGCGAGCGGATCCAACGGGTGCTCGACCCGCACTGCCTTGTCGGCGTGTCGATCACACCCGAGGCGCGGGTCAGCGCCGCACAGGGGCCTGCGTCGGCGAAGCTGCTCCAGCACGGGTGGCGCCAGTTCCTGGTCAAGGTCGACAACCGCGCGGGCGTGACCTCCGCGCTGCGCGTGCAGAGCGAGCAGGCGCTGCCGCTGCATGGCAGCCCGGCGGCCAAGCTGGACGACCGCTGGCTGGACCTGAAGGTGTTCGACGACAGCCCGATGCCCCGGACGCTCTCGGGCAGCCGGCTCGAGTACCGGATCCTGCAGCTCTACAGCCGGGACGCGGGCAAGCGCGCGGCGGTACTGACCTTCGACGTCGGCCATGGCACGCAGGACATCGGGTTCCGCGCGGACGTGACCCTGACGTTCGACGGCGAGGCCGCGGCGCCGCTGACGCTGGGTGTGCGCGACGAGAACGGTCAGCCGACGATGGCGGCGTTCGAGATCCGCGATCGGCAAGGGCGAACCTACCCGTCGCAGGCCAAGCGTGTCCCGCCCGACTTCTTCTTCCACCCGCAGGTCTATCGCTATGACGGCGAGACCATCGCGCTGCCGCCCGGCTCCTACACCATCGCCGTGACGCGCGGGCCGGAGTACCTGGCCGAGACGAAGACCGTGACCATGACCGGCAAGCGGCAATCGGTGGCCTTCCGGCTGCGGCGCTGGATCGATCCCGCGAAGCTGGGCTGGTGGTCGGGCGATCACCACATCCACGCGGCAGGCTGCAGCCACTTCACCAAGCCGACCGAGGGGGTCGAGCCCAAGGTGATGGTCAGGCACGTGCGTGGTGAAGACCTGAAAGTCGCCGCGTCGCTGACGTGGGGGCCGGGCTTCGACCACCAGAAGCAGTTCTTCACGGGCGCGGAGGACGTGGGCTCGGCCTACCCGTACCTCATCCGCTACGACATCGAGGTCTCCGGGTTCGGCTCGCACAAATCGGGACACCTGGTGCTGCTGGGGTTGAAGGAACAGATCTACCCGGGTGGCACATCGAAAGACCACTGGCCGACCCTGGGGCTGAACACGCTGCGCTGGGCGCAGAAGCAGGGGGCGGTGGCCGGGCCTGCGCACTCGGGCTGGGGGCTGGGCGTGGCGTCGAACGAGCTGCCCAACTATCTCATCCCGCCGTACGACGGCATCGGCGCCAACGAGTACATCGTCGACGTCACTCACGAGGTCCCGGGACCGGACGGGCGGGCGGTGCCAGCGGTCGACTTCATGTCGACGGCGGACACGCCGCTCATCTGGGAGCTGAACGTCTGGTACCACACGCTGAACGCCGGGTTCCGCACCCGCATCAGCGGCGAGACCGACTTTCCGTGCATCTACGGCGACCGTGTCGGCATGGGTCGGTCATACGTCGCCGTCGACGGCAAGCTGACCTACGACAAGTGGATCCGCGGCGTCGAGCAGGGGCGCGCCTACGTGGGCGACGGGCGCAGCCACATCATCGACTTCAAGGTGACGAACGTGGCCATGGGGCGCAACGGCAGCGAGCTGCGACTGGCGGGACCGAAGAAGGTGCAGGTCACCGCGCAGGTGGCGGCGCTTCTGCCCGAGACTCCCGACGGCACGATCGTCCCCTACGCCAGCCAGGTGACGTGGATGGGCGGCATGAAGTCGAGCGTGGAGACGATGTCGCTCAAGCCGTACTGGCACGTCGAACGGGCGCGCATCGGCAAGTCACGCAAGGTGAAGCTGGAGGCCATCCTCGACGGCCGCCCCGCCGGCAAGGCCGAGATCGTCGCTGACGGCACGCTGCGGCCGATCGCGTTCGAGGTGCCAGTGAAACGCAGCGGCTGGCTCGCGCTGCGCATCCTGGGCACCGCACACACCAACCCCGTGTTCGTGGTCGTCGCGGACAAACCGATCTGCAGTTCCCGACGCAGCATCGAATGGCTACAGCAGGGTGTGGAGCAGCTCTGGGGCCAGAAGCAGAAGACCATCGCCCCAGCCGAGATGGATGACGCCGTCTCGGCCTACGACCACGCCCGCGCGACGTACAAGCGCCTGCACGCGGTTTGCACCCCGGATGAGGTCAGCGCGCCGCCGTGACCCTGGGCGCCAGGCGCAGGTGCTTGCGCAGGAACTCGAACGTCCCCTCGCCATTGATGATGTGGCCGCCGTTGTACATCTCCATCTCGGTCCGGTCGCCCAGGCCCAGCATCGTGTAGACCCACCGAACCTTCGCGTACTCGGAGGCCACCCAGGTGTCGGGCGCGACGCCGTCGTGGTGCCCGCGCTCGACCATGAACGGCCGCGGCACCATCAGGTATGCCAGCTCGGCGTAGTTGAAGGTGTTGCCCATGTTGAAGTAGGGCATCTCCCACTCCTCGGTGTACATGAAGCTGTAGTCGCTGTCGGTGGAGGCGACCTTGCGGGCCCAGTCGTTGAAGTCCGCCGAACAGATGGAAAGAGCGTACTCCTCGAGCAGCGGCGGCACGCGCACCGCCGTCTCGCCTCCGTAACTGATGCCGTAAAAGCCGATGCGTGCCTTGTCGACCATGGGCAGGCCGCCCAGCCAGCGCAGGAGTTGTCGGTGCTGCGCCAGGATGATGGAGAACAGCGACAGCTTCAGCGGGTTGCCCTTGCGGTTCAGCATCCGGTACGCGTCTTCACCGCGGTACAGGTTGTGCGGCGCGAAGGTGACGAACCCCTCGTTTGCCAGCTTCGCGGCCCAGCCGGGCTCGCCCTCTCTCTCCACCAGGGTCATGGGCACGCCGTTACGGCCGTGCTGGGCAATCACCACCGGACGGCGCTCGCCCGGACGGATGTCCTTGGGGACAAGCAGGAAGCCCCAGGTGATGACGTCGGGAAAAACGTCGAGCACCACCTCGTAGCCGGTGAACCGGGGCGTGTCGTAGGTCTGCCGCGTGCGCGCATGAAAAGGCAGGACCGGATCGTCGATCTTGCCCAGAACCTCGCGCCAGGCGATCTCGCGAAAGCTGCGGATCTCGTCGGCGAACTGCGCGGCCGGGCGCTCGGCTACACGCCGCATCCGGAAACGCTGCGCGCGCGGCTCGAGCTTGGCCATCAGCGTGGTCCTGTCGGTCATGAAGACGTTGCGTACCCGCTCGGAGTCGCGGATCAGCGCCTGCACGTGCGCCTCCAGTTGCTTGACCGTGCGCCGCTGGCGCTCAGCCGCGGCGCTCGCCGGTAGCGCCGTCACACCCGTCAGGCGCGAGGCCTGCTGCACCGGCGCCCGGATGCCGAGGTGATCCAGCAGCGCCCGCACGGCCTTCGGCGATCCAAACGGCACCGGCGTCCGCCCCTCGCCCATCACGACGGTCCGCGGTTGAAACCCTGGGCGAACGAGGGTGTCGATGCGGTCGCCCTCCGCCACGACGGCACGGCCGTCCGGCGTGATCAGCTTCCCCACGGCCGGCTTCGCACGAACGCCGGCCGGCGGATCGGGCAGCTTGGCGGGCACCGGCGCCTCCGCGTGCTCGACGACCAGCGGCCGCGGCGCCACCAGCGTCGCCAGCTCGGCGTCCCCGAACTCGCGCAGCAGGCCCCACACGTTGCGGTAAAGCGGCTCGTCCCACACCCGCTGCCGCGGGCCGAAGTAGCCGCTGACCAGCGCGCCGTCGATGCGACTGTCGGCGGCCGCGGCGTACAGCGCCAGGAGGCCCCCTTCGCCGTAACCCGCCACCGCGATCGGCACGCTCCCAGCGCGGCGCCGCGCGAATCCGTCCACCAGCGCCAGGATCTTCTGCACCTCGTACCCGATGACGTGGCGGCCCATGTGGAACGCCTGCCGGTAGATCCACTCACGGTGGGTCATCGTCACGCCCTTGGTCACCAGCGGATTGCCGGAGAACTCGTTGCCCCGGCTGACCAGCACCGGCACCAGCACCTCCAGGCCTGCGCTGGCCAGCGATGCGGCCAGGTGGCAAGCCGCCGGCAGGCCCGGCGCAAGACCGAAGAGCTGCTCGGGCGTCTGATCGGCGTCGGGGAGGACGACCACGTGGCCGGCCGGCTTGCCCGATCGCGGCTCTGCGAGAAGCCCCTCGCCCCACACGCCGTCGAGCACCGGCCACCGCACCTGCACCACGCGATAAATCGCGGTCTCGGCGACGATCGCGGGCCGCGCCCCGTCGCTGAAGCGTTCCAGGTCGGGGGGGAGACGCGGGTCGACCACGCCGATGGCGGTGCGAAAGCGCTGCCGGTTCTGCTCCACCGATTTCTCGTACGCGGCCCGCGACGACAGATCCCGGCGCCAGTGCTGCGCCCGACCCGCGACCGATTCGTCGACCTTGCGCTCGATGAACCGGTGCGCTCCGGCCATCAGCAACTCGGCCATGTCGCCCGTCGTGGTCAGCGACTGCGTACCCGGCAGAGGCACGGCATGACTCTCGCGAGGGGAAGCGCCCAGGAGGCCCAGTGTCACGCAGACGGCGATACGCATCGAATGCACTACCACCTGACTGGGTGCCGGCGTCCAGCGGACGTGGAATCCAAAGCTAACGCGCGCAGCCAATCCGTCGGTCGTTCGCTGCCACCTCGTCGATCCAGACGTCGTAGCCACCGGGTTCGACGTGTCCGTTGCGATAGCCGAACGTGATCTCCTCGAAGCGAGGGGCGGTCCAGGTCGGCTGCGTGATGTCGATGACCTTGCTCTCGTCCACCCAGACCCGAAGCTGCTTCGTGCTGCCATCGAACTCCCATTCCCAGCACGACCACCGGTTCACGGGCACCGGACTGCGCGACGTGTACTGGCTGTGGACACTCGTGACGCCATCGCCCCACTCGATCCGCATGCTCGACACCGGCCGTCCCCGGCGCTCGCCACCGACGACGAAGCGCCGGCCGATGCGCGGCTCTCGCACGGTGCTTATCTCGAAGTTTGCCAAAGGCGTGTCCATGTCGATGTAGACGAAGGCTCTCGCGAACATGTGTCCGCTCAGCGACGCCGGGAGCGGCCGGGTGATGCGCGCGCTGTTGTCGCCCTGGTTCAGTCCCTTGATGTGCAGCGCGTACTGGCCGCGGGCCGCCCGTCCGCTCGCCACCTCCAGCATCGGCCGTGGACTGCCCGCGAACACCGTACGCCAGTTCCTCGACGAGGCTCCCCAGGCCTCGAAACCCTCGCACAGCAACACGTCGGCCGTGCCACACCGGGCGGCGCCGAGGAAGTCGGGCCCCCGATCCGCGGCGGCGAGATCACGGAGGGCCACATCGCGTGAAGGGCGATCCGCAGACTGGCTCCCGTCGGCCGACACGACGTCGAACGACGTCCGGCTCACATCGGCAGCGGGCGTCCCTGCGTCATCGTCCATGCCTTCGAGATCCTGTGGCCCTCGTGCCACCGAACTGCAGGCCAGCGTCGCAGCGACAATCGCTGCACAGTGAGCAGATGTTAACGCTAACACATCCACTTGACTGGCCGTGCGGTCGGTGCGGACGCAAAAAGAGACTCAGAGCGGGCAGGCGCTGGCGCCGCGCAGGAGCAAGAAGGCGCCGAATTCCTTGTCCGTGTGGGTGACGGAGACCGGCACCTGTCCCCCCGGCGGAGTGATGGACGCCGATCCCATCGGGACGACGAGCGGCCCTCCACCATACGTTCCAGACGCGACCGGCGGCCCGGCCAGGTTCTGCACGTCACGCAGGGCGTACCTATCGCCCGGCGAGAGCACGCCCTGGACGTCCAGATCGATCGTGTCACGCCGGTCCCAGTTGAACACCGCCACGTGGGCGCGCTCGGGATCGTAGCGGTTGGGTCGTACGAACGCCTTGCCGCCAGTCGGACGCGTGGCGTGGTAGGTGTTGCTCGGAAAGTCGGCCGCGGTGAATCCGACGAGCCTGCCGTGGAAGACGTTGTCCGTGATGGTCACCGGTCCCATCGAGATCAGCTCCAGCGCCGTGGGCCCGGAAAAGTAGTTGCCCCTCATCGTCAAGGCGGCGATGCCGCCCGACCAGCCCAGCCTGTCGCGCGCGGCGAACGTGGGCCGGGTGTAGGTGACGTTGTCGACGATCTCGTGGTTCCGAGCGACCGTGCCCCCGGCGCCGATGTGGATGCTGAGCGCGCCGGCCGCCGACCACCGGGACAGCACGGAGATGTCGAAGACGATGTTGCCTGCAAGAAGGTGGTTGTCGATCGTGCCGGGGATGGTGGTGTACAGAAAAATTCCGTAGGAAAAGCTGCGGAAGAGGATGTTCTCCTCGATTCGCTTGAGCGCATTCGTGGCCCTGTTCTTGGTGCTGAGCCCTGCGCCACGGCTGTCCTGGGGGTCATCGAATCCATAGTCGTGAAACAGGTTGCCGTAGATCTCCCAACCATCGGCGTCCGTGTCGGCCTCGATCAGGTGGGACACGTCGTGGAGGTCGAGGTTGATGAGACGTGTTCCGGTACTCGGACCGACGTTCTGGATGCCGCTGGCCCGGGCGACATAGCCTCCGACGGTCGGCGCGGTACGAGGAATCGCCGAGCTGGTCAGCTCGAAGCCCCAGAACCAGGTCCATCGCCCCGACACCACCAGCGTCCAGGCGCCGGCCGAGCCACCGTCGATCGTGGCCCGCTCGCCCGGGAAGCCGCGCACGACGATCGGCTTGTCGACCGTGCCGTTGAGGCGACTCGTGAAGCTGCCCGGGTACGTGCCTCCGCGCAGCCACACCGTGTCCCCCGGTTTGACCGCGGCCGGATGCGCGAGCGCCGTGCGCAGATCCCACGGTCGGTCCCACGAGCCATCGCCCTGCGCCGAGCCAGTCGGGGAGACGTACCAACCCGGCAGGCGGCCGCTTGCGACACACGGGCTCGGGCCGTCAGGAGGGCCGTCGGGAGGTCCGTCGACCATGAGGTCGCGGCCGCTGACGTCCTGGGCGGCGTCGATGGCGCCGACCGAGGTGCTCACGTCCGTGGAACCAGCGTCCGCCGAACTGCGGAGGGCGTCCGGCTGCTTCAGATCGATGCATCCTGCGATGATCAAGGCAAAGGCGGATGCCCGGACCGATCGCCGCGTCCCCACGCCCCCAGTGTACGGGCAATCACTCGGCGTGCGCCACGAAGTCGAGGAGGTCCGCCAGGTCCTGCAGGGAAAGGCCGGCGAGGAGCCCCTCGGGCATGACCGACGTGGGGGTCACAGTCAGGCTCTTCACATCCCGGCGCAGGATGACGGCGTCGTCCTGACCGGGACGCCGGATCGTCACACTGGCGGCGCTCGACGACGCGAGCACACCGCTCACGATCTCTCCGGCGGTGGTCTCCACCACCTGCTGCTGATAGCTCGGCAGCACCATCAAGCTCGGGTACAGGATGTTCCGCAGCACCTGCTCGCTCGGGCGGCTGTGGACGCTCGCCAGCGACGGGCCGAGGTTCCCGCCCTCCCCGTCCGCCCTGTGGCAGCCGGCACAGCGCTGCCGGTAGATCGCACGTCCGCGGGTCGCATCGCCCGCCAGCGACAGAGCTCCCTTCACCTCCTCGAAGGCCGTGGGGTCGAAATCCTGGACGCCGAAAACTGCCTTCGCCCGAGCGGCGATCGCGGGATCGGGAAAGCCGAGGAGCTGGGCGCGCTGGGTGCTGTCGACGTCCTCCGCCGGGAGCTCCTTGCTGGCCAGCGCGTCCAGGGCCGGCAGGAGTCGATCGCGTCGGCCGAACGCGATCTGCATCGCCTTGCCTCGGACGGGCGGAGGGATCTGTTTCCAGGATCGCGCGATCACGCCGGGAACGCGCGCACCCGCCTGGGCATCGAGCGCCGCGAGGGCTGCCAGCACCAGCGCCTCGGGGGGCCGCGAAGCGAGGAGCCTGGCGACGGTCGCCGAGACCAGGTCGAAGTCACCGGCACGCAACTCGAGCGCCGCATCGGCGCGGGCTTTCTCGGGCTGCGAGGCATCCAGCACCCGGGCCGCCGCCTGGGCGACGGCTCTTTTCGCCTCTTCAGGGGTCCGCGTGTGTAACAGGTCGGCGAGCTCGGCGGCGGCGGCGCGTACCGCTGGAGCCGGATCGTCGGCCAGAGTTGCAAGCGGCGCGCGTGCGCCTGCGATCACGATGTCCTTTCGCCCACGCCGCTTGATTCCCCGTGTCAACCCTTGGAGCACGCTCTGGCGAGCGCTCGGCGCTGCCACCACCGCTGCCAAGAGTTCGACGACCTCGCGCTCGTCGAGCCGCGCTCCCACCACGCCCGCACAGTCGGCGATGATGCCCGCGAGCCTCGGATCGACCACTGCTGCTCGGCAGAACGGCGCGGCCGCGTCTCCCACCGCGGCGAGAACCGCCGCCCGCGTGAACCGGTCTTTCACGCCCTGCTGGGCGATGACGGCGAGAGCGGGCAGGCGGCGCGCCGGCTCCAGCTCCGCCAGGGTGACGGCGAGCTGGAACCTGACGCGCCCGCTCGCGTCCCCGGTCATCTTCAACGCCGCCTCGGCGAGCGCCGGCTCGCGCACGAGCCGCGGCTCGGCCATCTGGAGTGCGTTCTCCCGGACGCCAGGATCTCCGTCGGCGAGCGCCACCCGGATGGACGCGCTCGCCAGCTTCCCGAGCGCCTCCAGGGTCCACAACGCCTGAACCCGCGCCGCCGGCTTGCGGCTGCGGCTGGCCGCCTCGATTCCGTTCACGTCGGCGGTCTCGGGATGCTCGAGGATCAGCCGCTGCGCCGTCGTCCGCCACCAGGCGGACGGGTGGTCAAGCGTCGCCGCCAGCTCGCGCGGCGTCGCGCGACCGAGCGCGGGCCGGACGAAGCGCCCCGCCTCCGTGGTGACGCGCCAGATCCGCCCCATCGTGCTGCCCCCGCGCATCCCGTACTTCTGCAGGATCTCCTGCTGCAGATCCGCGGGCTCCTCGATGATCCGGCGGTACATGTCGCAGATGTAGAGCGCGCCGTCGGGGCCGCTTTCGACGCAGGTCGGGCTCATCCAGGGATCGGCCGAGGCGAGGAACTCACTGTCCGCGTGGGCGCGGCTGGCCCGCAAGGCGGGACCGTCGCCGGCGAGGACGTCGCGGTGAACCAGGTTCGCGGACGCCTCGGCGACGAAGTAGCTTCCGCGGTACTCGAGCGGGAACAGCGACTCGCGGTACACCTCGGGCCCGGTGACGGCCGTCATGTAGTCGTGCCGCGCCTCGGTTCGCCAGAAGGCGCTCTTCGTTGCCCAGCCGGCCTGCTTCCACATCTGGGAACGCTCGGCGCGCCACTGCTGGGGCTCGGAGATGCGAAAGATCTTCGCGGCGGATTCGTGGTCGGAGATGTCGAGGTAGGGCGTCGGCCCGGCAAGGTAGGGATTGCGCCGCAGAGCCGACGCCGGCAGCACGTTCTGGTGGATGTGGTGAGACGAATCGCTGAAGAAGCGCCGCCCGAAGTCGTCCAGCGCAAGGCCGTGGGAGCTGGACATCCCGGTCACCGCCTCGAAGCGCCGTTCACGCGGCTGGAAGCGGATGTCCATCTTGTCAGTCGACAATGTCGGCCCCCGCGGATCGTCGCCCCAGCGCACCGGCGTGTTCCCGACGCCGCGGGCATAGATCCAGCCGTCGATGCCCCAGTTGAGGCTGTTGATGCGGCTCAGGTCGTGCCCGGCGTCGAAGCCGGTCAGGATCGTCTTGCGCTCGTCGGCGTACCCGTCGCCGTCCGTGTCCTTGAAGAACAGGATGTCGGGTGCCGCGGTGACCAGGATGCCGCCGTTCCACGGAAGCACACTCGAGGGCAGCGATATCGAGTGAGCGAAGACGGTGCTCTTCTTCACCCGGCCGTCATCGTCCAGCTCGAGGCGCCGGATCTGACCCTCGGGGAACGGGCCGAACATCCCGGGCGTCCTGACCAATGGATAGTCGAGCATCTCGGCGATGTAGATCCGCCCGTCCTCGTCGAAGGTCATGCCGACCGGAGAGGCCACATGTGGCTCGGCAGCGACCAGCTCGACGCGAAAGCCCGGCTGCACGCGGAAGGCGCGCAGGCTGTCCTCGGGTGAAAGAGGATGCTGCTCGCGCCTGCCGGCGAGATCGATCGGGACTGGCCCACGCGGCTTCGGCGCCGCACACGTCGTCACCACCAGGGCGACAGCGGCCAGGAGGCGCCTCATTTCTTGGCTGTCGCCTTCTCCACCTGCGCGGTCCAGGCCAGGATCTTCTTCAGGTCCTCGCCCTTGACGGCGCCCTTGTCGTCCGGAGGCATCTTCGGCTTGGGCCCCACCAGGACCTTGTCGACCGCGGCGCCGATCTGGTCGCCGTGGTGGCCGCCGAAGGGATAGGTGTCCATGTTCAGGTGTCCCAGAGTCTTCTTTTTAGCCTTGGCGCCGTCCGTCGTGTGGCACTTGAAGCAGTACTTTTCCAGCACGGGGCGGGCCACCTCGTACGCGCTCTTCTCGTCGGGAGTCACGGGCGCGGTCCGCTTCCCGGCGTGGTCGTGGGCCCAGGCGGTTCCGGCCGCACAGATGGCCGCGATCCCCATCCATCGCCCACCCAGCCTCAAAGGAGCTCCGGAATCCCCGCGCTCACCACGCCGAGGGGCTGGTTCACGCCGACGGCCTTCATGGCCGAGACCAGGACGCTGGCCGGATTGGCCGCGTTGTCCTTGGGGATGTGCCGGCCCGGCCGCAGGCCGAGCGCGCGCCCTCCCGCCACCAGCACGGCCATGTTGTCCGTGGAGTGGTTGGCGCGATTGATCCCGCCCTCCGGGTCGTATCCGAAGCCGCCCTCGGTCACCATCAGCATCACCGTATTGTCTATCATCCTCGACCCGTCGATGTCCGTAGTGTCCTTGAGCTTCCTGGTCAGCCACGCGAACTGTTCCACGTGCCAGGACATGACCCCCTCGTGCTTGTCGGTGGCGCCGGCGTGGTTCGAGTTGTGCAACGCCATGCGCAGCCCGTTGAGCCTCTCCACGTTCATGTAGGACTGACCATAAGTGATCAGCAGGACCGCTGCCCGCGCCAGATCGCAGGTGAAGGCCATATAGAGGAGGTCTCGCATCACCTCGGCCCGCTTGTCCTCGTCGGACCAGCCCAGGATCCCCACCTTCCCATCACCCGCCACTCCGAGCTGGACGGAACTCGGATCGGCGCCGGGGTCCGCGAGCATCTTGCAAGAGGCGCCGCCTCTCACCTCCGGGATCGTGGCGATGCGCTTCTCGAGATCGCGGATCTCGTCGAAGTGCTGCTCGAGTCGGACCCGGTCGCGATTTCCGAGGCTCGTCTTCAGTCGATCGGCCCTGCGAAGCACGAGATCGAGGACGCTCTTGTCACGATCGACGAGGACCTGCTCAGCCTGCTTCCGGGCGATGCTGGCCTGATCCTGGACGCCGCTGGGCGTGGGGGCCGTGAAGTTGGTGAACAGCGACTTGAAGGCCGCTTGCGGGCTGGCGGTCAGGCTCACGCGCGCCCTGGTGCCGGTGGAACTGCTCCTCCAGCAGATTTCGCCGCGCTGGTTGGCGCTGTTGTACGACGTCGGCTGGATCTGGTACTGCAGTCCCTTCTCGAAGCGCGTGCCTTTTCCGATGGCGTCGGAGACGATCTGGTCGGACGTGGCGTTGCCGTTGCCGGACAGCAGGGGCGCCATGGTGTTGCCATGGAAACCGGAGACGCGCCCTTCCGGCGTCGGCGAAGGCGTGTTCCTGTTCCCGCTCAACTGGGTCATGGGATACGGAATCTTCAGGCCCGAGACGACGCTGACCTCGTCCTGGACGTCGTAGGCCTTGATGGTCCGCGTGCCGTTGAAGACATCGGCCTTGCCGAGCGGGCTCAAGCCGCGGGCCAGATCGTAGTTCGGCCCCGCGTTCTTCGGCGTCCAGAACTGGGGGCCCGTGCTCCCGTCTCGGCCGAGGGACGTGCCGGCGTAACAGACGAGGTAGCGCCTGGGCGCCACCGCCGCGCGCGCCGTTCCCTCGCCCATGATCTCCAGGAATGGCAGGCCCACCGCGGCCCCGGAGGCGCCGCGCAGAAAAGTTCTTCGACTGAGGGTGATTCGCGCCATGGTGACCTCCTACTCGACGAGACGGTGGCCGAAGCCTGCGGAAGAGACGTACGCGAGCAACAGGTCGTCGAACAGAAGTCCGCCGTCCTGGAATGTCTTGTCCATCGTGTCCACGAGCCGACTCTCGTCGTCCCGGATCTCCCGACCGGTCGCGAACCGGAGAAACTGGCTGGTCAGGCAACGTCCCAGCGTCTTCGCTTGCGTGGCGACCAGGAGCTCGCTGAGACCCGCCGGCCCCTGGAAAGTCTTCAGTCCTTCCTCCATCTGAAGCTGGCCTTCACCCGCGATCCTGCAGGTCGGCTTCTTGTCGTCGGTGGTGCGGTACTTTCCGGTCATGTCGTAGCGCTCGAGACCGAGGCCGATCAAATCCATCTGGTTGTGGCAGCCAGCGCAGCCGGGGCTGAGCGTGGTGCGCTTGATGACGTCGATCCGGCACTCGTTCGGACCCGGCTCCGGCGACCTGGTGGTGTCCACGGGCTGGCCCCCGAGCGTCAGGTTCGGCGGCGGCGCCGCGATCTCCTGGCACAGGAGCGTGTTGCGGACGTTCTTTCCGCGCAAGGTGACGCTGGTCTCCGCCGGGCCGTTCGCCACCGAGAGAAAGGTGCCGTGGGACAGGATTCCTTGCCGCTTGCTCGCCCCGTACGGGGCCCACGTCGGCGTGGCCGATCCCGGCCGCGTCATCCCGTCTCCGTAGAAGGTCGCGAGCGTGTCGTCGACGAAACTCTCCTTCGACCGGAACAGATCCAGCCAGGACGTGCGCTTGTCGAAGATCACGCGCTCGACCAGCGCGTTGGTCTCGGCGCGCATGCGCGACGCGACCGCCGGCGGCAACGGCGCCTGCTCGTACCCCAGCCACATCGCGTGAAAACGACTCACCCGTTCGCGCGCCCGCTTCGCCACCGTCATGCCGCCGAGTGTGCCGGCCAGGATCCGGCTGGCCGCCTGACGGACGTCGGCGGGCGATCTCAGGCCGTCCCTGGCCGCGAGATCGAGGAGCTGATCGTTCGGCATGCTCCCCCACAACAGGTAGGAAAGCCGCGAAGCGACCTCCCAGCCGTTCAACCGGAACAGATCGGCAGGACCGGCCGGGCTGCCCCTTTCGACGAGGTACAGGAATTCCAGATCCTGGAGCAGCGTTCGAATCACCACGGCGACGCCGGTCTTGAAGTCGGGCTGCTGCCCCGCCAGCGCCGCCAGTTCAGCCACCTCCTGCTGACCGAGCGGGTGACGGACGGCGCGGCGCCCGAAGGTGGTGATGAACTGGGTCATGCACGCGCTGTCCGCCGTCGTGCACACGACCAAGCGCGCGAACAGCGCCGCGTCGTCCACCACCTTGGCCGCCACGCTTTCGGCCATCGTCTTGGCGGCCGCGACCAGCCGGCCCGATGGGTATTGGTCGGTGTAGTCGTTGTCGAACGGGGTCGAGTCGTCGGGCAGCAGGCCGATGTTGGCGATCGGGTCGACGCCCGTCAGATCCTTAATGGTGCTGCGCAGCTCGTTCTGCGTCAGTCGGCGCAGACCGCTCCGCTGGTAGATCGGTGCGCCGTCGGTTGCGGTTCCGCCCGGCCCTTTCGCCATCGGATCACCGGCGGCGATTTCCGCCGGGTCCTCGATGACCCCGACGCAGGCCACCGCCGACACGACCAGCATTGCCAGGAGCGTTCGCAGCATGGGTCACCTACTCCGCGAGTTTGATGTTGTCGACGAACAGAGGCTTGCCGCCGAGGACGCCGCCGAAGATCGACAGGCTCGTGATGCGATCACCGTCCTGGGGCGGCCGATCCTTGTGCAGAGCGCCCTTGAAGTCCGCCAGTCGAATCTCGGCATGACCCCAGGACCCGTGTACCGGCTTCCAGATGAAGAAGCCGTAGTTCTGGCTCCTGTCGTGATTCCAGTACGTGATGGACATGTACGCACTGGCCGGGTCCAGCCAGTAGTCGAAGCTGAGCACCTGCTTGCCGGAGACATGGAACAGCGTGGGTGCCTTGAGCGAAACGCCCCACGCCTGCGTGCGCGCCGTGGTGACCGAGTGGACGAGCGATCCCATCATCGCGTAGCGACTGCCTTCTCGGGCCGGCCCCTCCGCGACCTGACCCATCGAGAAGTTAGTCGGCATGGCGCCGTCCTCGAAGTCGAAGCTCAGGATCACCGTCCGGGTGGAAGCATCGGGACTGGCGGTCAGCGCCGGCGCGGACGTCGACGCCGCCGTAGCCGGCGGCTGGACGGCGAGCGCCTGCTGTCCCGCTCCGACCTCGATGGTCTTCCCATCGACGAGCGACTCGAACAGCGCGCGGCCCTCGGACACCTCCAGGCGCGTGCGATCCGCAAGCACCGACAGCAGGATGCGCGTACCGACGACGGTGACCCGCGCGTGCGGCGTGGCAAACGTCAGGACCGCACCGGGAGCCTGTGAGGCCGCCGTGACCTGCAGCGTCCCGCGCGCGACGCCAAGGACGCGCCGGCCCGAGACCACCTCGTCGAGATCCAGGCGCGTGCCAGCACCAAGCGCCAGGGTCACGTCGCCCTGGGTCTGCACCGTGGCCGAGCCGTCGACACCGGTCTCGACGCCGTCACCGGGTTGCAGCGGGGTGCCGGTCGCGGCCGGTAGAACACGGCTGCGCCGCACCACGCTCGCGCGGGACGCGCTCTCGACCATCGCGAACGGCGGCGCCGTCACGCTTGGAGCGTGGGCCCCCCGCTCCAGGATCACCTTCCCGGCTCCCACGACCATCACCACGGCCGCCGCCGCCGCCACGGGGTAGAACCACCGCCGCGGACGCGCGACCGGCACCCGGTGAACGCGTTCCATGATCATCTGTGCGCGCGAGCCACGCGGCAACGCTGCCATCACCCGGCCCGGGTCATAGGCCGACCGCGGGCGCAGCTGTCCGAGCGTCCGGTGCACAAAGACCTGTTCCGGCACCGTCGCCCGCGCGGCCGTGTCCGAGGCGAGCGCCGCGGCCAGTTCCTCCTCTTCGGCGGGCGACAGCTCCTCCCGCGCCAGCTTCTCGCACAGTTCGGCCAGCCGCTCGTCACTCACCGGGAACGGCCCCCTTGAGCCGCAGGCAATCCAGGATCGCGGCCCGCGCGCGGAACAGCGCCACCCTGAGCGACGACTCGCTGCGCCCCTCACGCGCCGCCAGCGCAGGTCCCGCGATGTCCTCGAAGTAATACTGCTCGACGAGCCGGCGGGTCTTCGCCGTCAACCGCTGCAGGCAGTCCTGCATCTCGGCGACCAGATTGCGCTCCGTCTCGCCGGCAAGGCGCTCGACGGCCGGGTCCACCCAGTGGTCTATCTCCGCCCGGTATTTCTCGTTCAGCGCGCGGTGGCGCGCGAAGCGCCGGCGCTCGTTCATGGCGTGGTGCCGCGCCAGCCCGCGCACCCAGGCGCGAAAGTCGCCGCCCTTGCGAAACTCGCCGAGCTTGAGGTACGCCGTCACGAAAACCTCGTCGATCAGGTCATCGACGACGCTCGGGTTCGGCAGCAGCGCCGCCAGCAGCAGGCGGACCGTCGGCTCGTACGCCTCCACGAGCTCGCGGTACCGCTCGCGATTCCCGCCGAGCACATCCTCCACTATCGCGTCGACTTGCTGCATCGGGACAGGGCCGCCTGCCATATCTACTTGTCACGCGCTCCGGGACCGTTACCAAGAAAACGGCGGGCGCAGCTCGATGCGCGCGATTAGCCCGGGCCCGACGGCTTCCAGGTGCGCTTGACGGGATCCAGAACGGCCATCTGCCCCGTGGTTTCCGACAGTTCGGCCAGTGAAACGACCGCCTGCGCGCGAAGGGCGAGGTCCATGTTGCAGCTGGGCTGGCGGTTGGCGCGGACGGCCGAGAGCCAGTCGTTCTGATGATTCACGTGGCTGTCGACCGGGTTGACGACCGTCGCAACCATCGGCTCGATCTCGTCGACGTACGGGCGCTCCGGTTTGAGCTCGGGGTTCGAACCCGCGAGGTAGAGACTGGCCCGCTGCCCCCGGATGAGGTCCGGCATCCCCTGCTCGTTCACCGTCGACGACATGAACAGCAAGGTCCACCCTCCCTGCATCTCGGCCGTCACGTGGACGGTGTCGGACACCTCTCGATCCGTGGAGATCTTCCTGGTCCCGATGCAGCTGACCTTCACGGGCCAGTCGTCGTTCCCCACGTCGATGAGGAGGGGGTGGATGAAATGGGACATCAGGTCGCCCAGGATCCCCGCGGAATAGTCGCGGTACTTGCGGAAGCGGAAGTACCGTGACTTCGCCTCTTCGTTCCAGGGGCGCCGGGCCGCCGGGCCGAGCCACATCTCCCAGTCGAGGTTGTGCGGACCGACGTCGGCATCGATCGGGTAGTTCCACTCGCCTTCGCGGCTGTTCCGGGCATACGACATCTGCGCGCTGACCAGCGGCCCGAGCTTTCCCGAGCTGACGATGTCGCGGACGACCTTGTGCTTCGGGTTGGAAGAGCGGTGCGCGCCGACCTGCACGACTTTTCCGCTCTTCTTGTACGCATCGTAGATCCGGAACGCCTCACCCAGGTATCGCGACAAGGGCTTCTCGACGTAGACGTGCTTGCCCGCTTCGAGGGCGTGGATGGCGATCTGCGCGTGCCAGTGTTCTGGCGTGGCGATGACCACCGCGTCGACGTCCTTGTTATCCAGGATCCTTCGATAGTCCTTGGCAGCGAGGATCGCGGTGCCCGCGGCCACGGCCCGGTCCAGCCGCACCCGGTAGACGTCGCTTGCCGCGATCGACGCGGTGTTGCGCTGCTTGGCCAGTTCCCGGAAGTGCTTCAGGTGGGTGCTCCCCATCCCGCCCACGCCGATGTGCCCGACGGCAATGCGGTCGTTGGCCCCCATCACGCGTCCTCTCGACGTCAGGGCCAGGCCCGTCGCCCCGGCAAGTTTCAAGAACGTCCGTCGCGTCTTCATTGCGGGAGCACGAGCGCGAATCATGCGTATCGCGATCGTTGTCTGTCAAGGGCCGGGGGCGCAGCCGCCCGCCGAGCCGGTTTGTTACTTTGCCTTTGCGCCGCCCTTGAACATCTCGTCCATCTTGCGCGCGTCCTCGAGCATCATGTTCGCGAGCTCCTTCTGCGCAGCGACGCCCATCTTCATGTGCTCCATGAGAGCAGGGTCCATCATGGCTTTCTCGTCGTGCGCGGGGTGCGGGATGTCCTTCCCCTTTTCCATCGCCGCTGCCATGGCCTTGAGACTCTTCGCGAGCGCCAGGTGATCCTTCGCCATCCTCGTCATCAGAGCGATCTCTGCTTTCCCGGTCTTGTCCTTCTTGTCGACGGTCTTGGCGTGCCCCTGCGCGTACATCCCGAAGTGCTCCATCATCTCGCCCATCTTGGCGGGCATGGGGGCCTTGCTAGCGATCATCTGACCGCAAGTGATGTCGGTTCCCATCTCTCCGGCCGGCTTGTCCGCGGCAACGGCAGCCGACGCGAACAGCAACGACATACAAACGATTTGAGCTCGAATCATTCTGGATCTCCTGGGGGTAGGCGACTCCATGCCGCCTGCGATGGCGTGTTGTACACCATTCACGCGCCCGGGCCCATCACGATCACAGGACCGACCATGGCCACCGAAATGGTTCGGCGGCCATGTCGGCGCAAGTTTGGGAGATCAGCGATCTCTCAGGATCAGACGACCTTCACGCCGCTAGCCTGGGGCCCCTTCTTTCCTTCGACGACGTCGAACTCGACCTTGGAGCCCTCCTGGAGGACAGCGCCGCCCGTGTCGTTGGCATGGACAAACACGTCCTTCCCGCCGCCATCAGGCGTGATGAAACCGAAACCCTTGGCCGTGTTGAAAAACTTGACCGTACCTTTTTGCATTTACCTTTTCCTTTGCCAGCTTCCCGAATTCGGCAACATCATGCCGCATAGCCGGGGCGAGGCGTAGTGTTATCTTCGGCCAGACGCGACACCAAGGGCGCGAGAACATGAGCCCGCTCACACCGGACCTTGGGTGCGGGGGTCTCGAGCAAAGATATCTTTCCTGGCCGCCTTGATGATGGCCATGGCCGCCGGGTGTTGAATTCTTCGGTCCACCGATATCGCGTAGAAGTGTTGCCGGAGCGGCTTGACGTGTCCGACCACGTCCACCTTGTACAGCCGTCGGAACTCGGCCTCGAACACCGTGGGCGCCGGGAACACACCCTTGCCCTCCTCTCCGAACGCGTACATCAAGGCGCTATCGTCGAATTCGGCGACGACCGTGGGACGCACGCGGGAGGCATCGAACCATTGATCGAGGGCGCGGCGCAGCGTCACGTGCCCTCTGGGTAGCAAGAAGGGAACGCCGTCGAGCGAGCGCGGGAAACCCTTGCGGCACGAGCGGGCCAGCTTCGCCGTCGCCAGAAACGTGGTGCCGCACTCGCCGAGCAACTGATTGAAGGCGTGAACGGCGATGCCGGGTCCTAGCGGCCTGTCTGCCAGGACCAGATCGAGTTCCTGACCCGCGAGGGCGCCCAGGAAATCCTCGACCACCCGGTCCTCGCGACAGATCAACTGGATGGGGTGGCCGATGTGAAACGCCGGTTCGAGCAGCCGCTGAACCAGCACCTTGGGGAGCGCGTCCGCGACGCCCACGGTGAGGCGCAAAGGCTTGGCCGAGGGGCGGCCCTTCAACGTCCCCATCAGATCCTGACCGAGCGAAAAGATCTCGTCGGCGTAGCGGAAGACCGTTCGGCCCACGTCCGTCAGCACCAGATTCCTTCCCACGCGGTCGAATAGCTTCTCGCCCAGGACCTGCTCGAGCCGGCGCACCTGTCCGCTGATGGTCGGCTGTGCAAGCCGGAGCTCGGCGCTGGCGCGCACGACGCTCCCATACCGGGCGACCGCCCAGAAATACAAGAGGTGATGGTAGTTCAACCACTCCATCGCGGCGTTCCTCCGGCCAGGACAATACCTCGGTTTTTACGTGTGCATGCGCCGAACATTCCTTCTTTGCAATCCTTGTCCACGGCCGCATCATCACCTGGGACCTGTGGCGGCCATGAGTGACTATTCCGTGCGCATTTCCGAGGACATCGGCAGACAGCTTCGTCGCTGTCGAGCCTCGTTCCGCCAGTCGATCCAGAAGAGGTTGCAGGAGATCGTCGATGAGGCGACCGCCCTGCCGGTGTCGCGACGCCCGGCAGCCGCCACCCAAGGGCCGCGCCTCCGATTCTATGTTTTCGAGGGCTACGGCGTTTCCTATCAGGTGGACCACATCACCCGCAGCGTCACGATCACCAAGCTCCGACCCGCATCTTGACTCCTGCTTCGCCGTCGGTGCGGCGACGGTGATGCGTTGGGTGCGGCGCCTAACGACGGATGGATCGGCCGGACCGGCGTCGTGGGTGGCCTGGGGCCTCAGCGCCCGGATGTAGTGGTAGGTCGGCCGCCAGTACTGCTTGAGCAGGCGGTCGAGATGCCGCCTCGATCACTTGCGACCAGCGGCCGGCTCACATGGTCCCTTACCGGGCGGGCTCGACAACCCTGCTGCCGTCGATGACGACCGCCGTCTGCGCCAGCAGCCTGCCCGTGATCGATGCGCCCGTCCGCAGCGTGATCGACGTTCGACTCAGAATGACTCCTTCGAAGTGCGCCGTCGTGCCGAGTTCGACGCGCCCGCTGACCTGCCAGAACACGTTCTTGGCCTGCGCGCCCCCCGTCAGGAGGATTTTCTTGGCGCTACTCATCGTCATGTCTTGAGCTATCTGAAAGATCCACACGGCCGTCGCATCACCCGTGAGAGTGACATCCGTCGGGATCAGGAGACCGGTGCCCCACTTGTAGACGCCCGGGGCGAGAGTCATCCCGCCGATGTTCCCGGCGCCCAGTTCGGTGACCCGGGGTGCGCGCCCCGCAGCAGCCGTGAAGGCAAGCTCCATATCGCTGATGGCGGTGGTCAGGAGGGACGGCGTGGGCGGTGCGTAGTTGGACGCGTACACCTTGCCCGTGACCTGCGGAGACGTGGCGAACACATTCGTGGAATCCGCGACCAGCGAGAACCCCGTGATGTAAGTGGCTGCAGCTGGGCTCACGCCGAGATTTCCAGTCACAGCGGAGGTCGGCACCGTGGAGATGCCGCTCTTCGCCAGGATCACGTAGTTACCAGCAGATCCGAGATTCACAGGAGCGGTCATCGCCACAGCATCGCCGGGCGACCCATCGGTCACGCCGACGTCCGTGGCGGTGCCTCGATCAGTGGTCGATGCGTCACCGGACTGCGCCGATCTGTCGGCTGCGCCGGCATCGGCGCCCCGGCCCGTGGCAGGCGAGGATCCGCAGGCGGTAGCAAGGGAGAGAGCAAGAAGGGCAAAGCTCGTTTTAGTGATCATGTCTGTTTCGAATCTGCGCCTTCGCAGAGCATGTGAAAATACGGAACTTTCGATGTTAACCAACGGTTTTTCCGTCAGCGCCACTCCGCCGAGCAGCTCGGGCCACGCTCCACTTGAGGCCTGGCGGCGTGATCAAGGTCGTGGCGATCACCATCACGACAACGGCGGAGAACAACGGCGGGGACACAACGGGCTGCCCGCCAACCGAGAGTCCGGCGCCCACGTTGGCGAAGATGAGCCCGACCTCTCCGCGCGGCACCATCCCGATCCCGATCGTGATTCGGTCGACGCCTTTGCCGACCACCCCCATCCCACACGCCTGTTTGCCGACGATGGCCGCCACCGTCAGCGCGAGCGCCAGCCCCAGCACGCCCGGCTGCGCGAACGCGCCCAGATCGGTGCGCATCCCCATGATCACGAAGAAGATCGGAACGAACAGGGCCGCGATCGGGCGGATCAGCTCTTCGAGCGGATGCTCACCGCGATCGACGAAATCACGGTAGTTGACGTCCTCGAGGATCAAGCCGGCCGCGAACGCGCCCACGATGGGGGCAAGTCCGATCGCGTCCGCCAGCCACGACAGGATGAAACAGAAGCTGAGCCCGACCGCCAGCAGGACACCGCGGGTTTTCAACCGCGAGGCCAACGAGAAGAGCTTCGGAGATGCGAGGACGCCGATGGCCAAGGCGCCCACCAGGAAGAGGCTCGATTTGCCAACGAGCCATGCGACCGTCGCGAACGAAAGGCTGTCCCCCTCGCCGGCGGCGGCGATCGCCCCCGCCACGACGGCCAGGATCATCAAGCCCAGCACGTCGTCCACCACCGCGGCGCCCAGGATGACGCGCGCCGTGCGTGTCTTGGCGTAGTTCATGTCCTTGAGCACGCGCGCCGTGATGCCGACGCTGGTCGCGCACAAGGTGGCACCGATGAACGCGTGCACGTAGGTGCTGGCGCTCGGTAGCAGCAGCGCCCCGATCCCCCACCCGAGGGCCATGGGAACAACGACGCCGATCACGGCCACCAGCACGGCCGACAGCCCGACGCGCAGCATCTGTGCAACCGTGGACTCGAGGCCGACCTCGAAGAGAAGGATCAGCACGCCCAGGCGGGCGAAGATGTCGAGGGTTGGGTCGGACTCGATCGGCTCGAACCAGGGCAGACCCAGGAGGGCCAGGTTGCCCATCGCCACGCCGATCACCAGCTCCCCGAGCACGGCCGGCTGGCCGATCCGGGCAGCGAGATGGCCGCCGACCTTCGCGGCCAGCAAGATCACCGCAATGGCCAGAACGATCGGTGCGACGGGATCACCGTGTCCGCCTGCGGCGACAGCGAGGCCGATCGGCATTTCCGTGTTCACTCCTGCTCGGCGCCCGGCCTGGCGCCGAGCGCATGAGGCGCATCTTTCCAGATGGGCTCGGGCGGTCCTTTCACCAGCGGATCACCCTGCTGCTTCATCCAGGCCACCCGCACGCCACGCAGCTCGTTTTTCCTGGCGCGATGCTGGCCGCTGACGGCGAGGTTCTTCTGCTCGATCGGATCGGTGCTCCTCCGTGGCGACGGTCGGAGCCCCTCGGCCGCAAGGCGATCGACGTGCGGGGTGCGGACATCCTTTGTTGCCGTAACAGCCGAGGTCGCCCTACGGTCAGCGCTGCGAGGATGACCAGTCGCGTGCCCTCGACGTCCAAGGCTGGGAACATAACAGGAAGTCGAAGTCGCCCCCCTCGTGGGCTTGGCCGACGTGGCGACCTTCGTGGTCCGGGTGGTAGCCTGGGCGCATGAAGGGCTCGCTCGCGATCGTTCTCGCGTTGTGTCTCCCCGCCGGTTCGAGCCCGGGCGCCGAGAAGACGCGCGCGTCCGCCAAGCGCCCCAACGTGCTCGTCATACTCGCCGACGACCTCGGGTTCTCGGACCTGGGCGCCTATGGCGGCGAGATCCGTACGCCGAACCTCGACCGGCTGGCGAACAACGGACTGCGTTTCGCGCAATTTTACAACACGGCACGCTGCTGGCCCTCGCGCGCGGCGCTGCTGACCGGATACTACGCGCAGCAGGTCCACCGCGACGCCCTCCCCGGGCTGGGCGGAGGCAGCACGGGCGTGCGACAGCCCTGGGCCCGCCTGTTGCCCGATTTCCTGGAGCCGCTCGGCTACCGCTCCTATCACTCCGGCAAGTGGCACGTGGACGGCACGCCGCTCGAAGGGGGCTTCGACCGCGCCTACCTGCTCGACGATCAGTCGCGCTTCTTCAGTCCTCAGGCCCACTCGGAGGACGGCAAGAAGCTCCCGCCTGTCGAGCGGGGCAGCGGCTACTACAGCACCGTCGCCATCGCCAACCACGCCATCGGGTTCCTGAAGGAGCACGCAGAGAAGCACGCTTCTCGGCCGTTCTTCCAGTATCTCGCCTTCACGGCACCGCATTTTCCTCTCCACGCGCTGCCAGAAGACATCGCTCGCTATCGCGATCGGTACCGGGGCGGATGGGATCTCCTGCGTGCGGAGCGCTGGCGGCGCATGAAGGGCATGCGCATCGTCAGCAGTCCCCTGTCGGCGGTCGAGCGCGGGGTCGGCCCCCCCTATGCCTTCCCCGAAGCGATCGAGAAACTCGGTCCCGGCGAGGTGAACCGACCGCTGCCATGGCGCGAGCTCACCGATGCGCAACGCGAGCTGCAGGCGACGAAGATGGCCATCCACGCCGCGATGGTGGACCGCATGGACCGGGAGATAGGCCGCGTGCTGGAACAGGTGCGCGCGATGGGCGCATGGGATGACACGCTCATCCTGTTCGCGTCCGACAACGGCGCCAGCGCCGAGATCATGGTACGCGGCGACGGGCACGATCCGAGCGCCCCGCCCGGCTCCGCAGCCACGCATCTCTGCCTCGGCCCCGGCTGGTCGAGCGCCGCGAACACCCCGTTGCGCCGTCACAAGACCTGGGTCCACGAGGGGGGCATCGCCACTCCGCTCATCGTGCACTGGCCCCGCGGCGTGGCGGCCCGTGGCGAGATCCGCTTCAATCCGGGCCACCTCGTCGACATCGTGCCGACGATCCTGGAGGTGACCGGGGGTGCGAAGCCACGGACCTGGAATGGCAGCGCCATCCCACCTGCCCCAGGCAAGAGCCTGGTGCCAGCCTTCCGCAAGGACGGCGCCGTGTCGCACGAGTACCTGTGGTGGTTGCACGAGGGCAACCGGGCCGTGCGCGTCGGCAACTGGAAGCTGGTCGCGGTCAAGGACCAGCCCTGGGAGCTCTACGACCTGAAGAACGACCGCGGTGAATCGAACGACCTTGCCGGCAAGAAGGCCGACCGAGCCCGCGAACTCGAGCGTATCTGGACACAACGGCTCGAAGAGTTCAAAGCGCTGGCCACGCCCACCGCCACGCCCTGAGGTTCGGGACTGCAGTCGCGGCCGTCATGCATTGCTCACAGCGACAGCAAAAACTCCATCAGGTCACTCTTTCTGCGCGGCCGCGAGACCGAGGACCAGCTTCGCATCAGCGCTCACGATCCAGCCAGCGCGGAACATGTCGAAGTGGGCGTCGGCGCAGTCAGGCTGGCCGTGGGCTACGGCGCCGAACGGCCCGGGACAGTCGGTCCCCATGGCGTCGGCCACGGTCGGAGCGCAGTCCGGACCGGGAAACTGCTTGGCGAGCACAGGCGGCACCTATGCACAGCGCCTGATGGCCGGGGTCCCCTGAGCGCTCAGTCCACTTCGCAGACGAACGCGTACGGACGGGTGCAGGAGCGGTCGTGCCAGGTGTTGTCGGCAGACACGACGATGCAATCGGAGGCGCCGTCAGGGTCGTCGGGCTCACCGGCATGGAAGGCCTGGAACTGGAATGGTTCGCCCGTGATCCAGCGGAACGTTCCCTCGACGGCAGAGTCGCTGGCGCCGATCCACATCTCGACGGAGGCCTGGGCGCCGATGAAGGTCTGCTCGTCGGCGTCGGCAACCGTCGCCAGGTGGCTACCCAACTTGCGGCAGACCTCCGCCGCGGCCGCCCAGGGCATGGGCTCGAAGAACCGTTTGAAAGCGTGGTTGTCGCGGCGGCGGATCGACCATGGCTCCTTTTCGCAGACGTAGCCATGGGGCTGCTCGCAGTCCTCGTCGATCCACCCCTGGACGTCCTGGTCGAGAGGTGCGCCTTTGGTCTTCCGGATCAATGAGGGAACCTGGACTGCGCATCGGTCTTTTTCCACGGCCGGGGCCTTTTGCGCCCACCATGTGAGGATCGAACCTTCTCCGGTCACCTGCCGCCATGCCATGGCCTGGTTGATTCCCAGGGTGCGAAAGCCGATCCAGGTCGGCACCGTGACGATCTTCAGCAGCTTGCTGGTCACGATGGCCGCCTCGAGATTGCTGGCGTAGGTGACCAGATGGGCGCCGCCCTGGTCGGTGCATGACGCCTGGGCGACGGACCAGGGCACGGGGCCATCGGTATGCGCGCTGTAGCAGTGAGTGTTTTCGGGCCAGAGGAATCCGGCGCAGGCGAGGCACTGGGCGCTGCATCCCTCACCACCGTCGCATTCCTCGATGGGCCGGCGTTGAAAGCCGTCGCCACAGCGGGCCCAGCGGCAGGTGGAAATGCAGCCGTCGGTGTCCAGACGGTTTCCGTCGTCGCACTCCTCGCCCGGCTCGGCGGTCTCATTGCCGCACACCGCAGCCGCGCCTTGGGATCGCCAGGCCGTGAAGCCCGCCGCCAGCGCCACGGCGCCGATGCCGGCCGCCAGCCACAGTGGCCACCGGTCGCGCTTCTCCCTGGTCAGGGCCGCCAGCAGATGCTCCATCGACGGGAAGCGCTTCGCCGGGTCCATGCTGAGCCCACGCTGGATGGCCGCGAGCACCCAGACCGGCGCGGCGTTCGCTTCACCGCCGCCTTGTGTCCGGCCGGGCTCGATCTGATCGGGGCGCTGCATGATCGTGCTGGCACTGCTCGAGTCGGCGCGGAAGGGGCGGCGCCCGCAGAGCGCACTGAAGAGCGCCACACAGAAGCTGAACTGGTCGCTGCGTGCGTCTGCCGCCTGACCCAGGAACTGCTCGGGCGCCATGTACGCCGGCGTCCCCACCACCACTCCGTGTTCGGTCAGATCCGACGAGTCGGGCCCCGCCAGCGGTCCGGCCGCCGAGGGCTCGGGCGCGTTCTCCTCGACGGGACGCGCCAGGCCGAAGTCGGCGACGCAGACGCGGCCGTCGCTGCCGACGAGAGCATTGGCCGGTTTGAAGTCGCGGTGGATGAGGCCCGCGGCGTGCGCAGCCGCCAGGCCCCGGCCTGCCTTCAGGAACACATCCAGGATCTCGCGCCAGGGCCGCTTCTTGTCGGCCAGCCAGCTGGCGACGGATTGACCGTCCACCAGTTCCATGGCGATGAAGAAGTTGTCCTGGTAGACGCCGGCATCGTGGACATGAACCACGTTGGGGTGCGAGAGCTGGGCCATCGCCTGCGCCTCGCGGATCCAGCGCTCCCGGGCGTTGTCACTGGTGTTGCCGAACGGCAAGAGCTTCAGCGCTATCTTGCGCCGCAGCTGCGGATCGTGCGCCAGGTAGACCACGCCCGCACCGCCGGCACCGAGCGGCCCGACGATCACATAGCGTGAGACCGTCGTGCCCGCGGCCAGCAACTTCGGGGCGTCCGGATCGCCCTCGGGCGCGGTGTCGGCCTCGCCGCTCTTCGTGAGGAACCTCGCGGTCTCGCCGACGACCGTCCGGCAATCGGCGCAGCCAGCAAGGTGGGTCTCGATAGCGGGGAGCGCGCCTTCGCTCAGCTTTCCCAGGACGAGGGCAAAGACGGTCTCGTCATCCAGACACGTCATCCACCTTCATCTTGCCCCAACTCATGCCTCGACGGCGGCGATGCCGTCCGCGACCAGGCCGTTTCCCACACCGAAGGTGGCCAGCTTCGCTCCGGCCGCGCGTGCCACGGTCAACGGCACGCGGGCCGCGTTCTCGTTGCTCGTCGAGCGGTAGTGGACGCCGCCTTTGAGCGCCCCGCCGGCGCGGCCGATGATCAGCGCTGGCCATTCAGTGACCGAGTGGGTCTTGCCGTAAGACACGCAGGAGGTGGCCATGATGCCGCAGTTGTCGAGCAGCGTGCCGGCTCCCTCGGGTATCGCCGCCAGCGCCTTGCAAGTATCGGCGAGCCGTTCCATCGCGTAGATGATGCCCCGGTTGGTGTTCGGCTGCGGATCGGGCTCGTCGTGGCAGTAGCGTTCGTGAAAGCTGCCGTAAAGACCGATCTCCGGGTAAGGGTTGTGCGCCGCCGCGTTGGTGAACAGGTAGGTGAACACGCGGGTCATGTCGCAGGCGATGACGCGTGCGAGTACCTGGCTCATCACCTGGTTCACCTCGGTGAGGTGCGAAAGTACGGAGGTCACGTCCTCGTTGGCGATGGTGGAGGTGAGCGCGCCCGGGTTGGCGCACACGCCGGCGACGGGTAGCGCAGCCAGGCGCTTCTCGATCAGCCGCACGCTGTCGAGGTGCTGGTCCAGCCGCGCGCGATCGCCCGCGCCCAGCGTCTGCCGGAGCGAGGCGGCGTCGCGAACCACGGCGTCGAGCAGGCTGCGGCGCAACCCCAGGCGCGGATCCAGGCTGTTACCGAACAGCCGCGCGAACACCTTGCGTGGATCCAGCTCGGGGTAGTTGGCGCGGTTCGGGCCACTGTAGGAGATGGCGTTGGCGAAGATGCCCGAGACGCCGGGGTTCGACACGTGCGTTCCAAGCTCCAGTGAACGGAATCGGGTGAGACCGCCGATCTGCTCCGAGACCAGCCAGTCGATCGACGGCGCGAGCGGGGCCACCGTGCCCTGATTGGCGCCCGTGAGGATGCCGGCGGTGCCACCCTTGTGGGGCCCGCGATCGGTCTTCATCTCCAGGCCCGTGGCGACGGACACGTAGCGCTTGATCTCCGGCGCCGCCAGCGGCATCAGCTGCTCGCTCGGCTGCCAGTTCGCCCCGGTGGTCGGGGGGGTCCAGCGCCAGGGATGGATCCCGTTGCCGAAGAACCAGACGCCGAAGCGTCTCGGCAGCGGGGTGCCGTCGGCGTGTGCCGTGCCCGATCCGTTGAACATCGCTTCCAGCGGCGCCAGCCCGAGGGCCACCGCCGATCCGTGGGCGAATCCCCGCAACAGCGTCCGTCGTCCGAGAGCATGCTTGGTCATGGCTGTCCTTTCTGGGCGTACCGGAACCCGTCGCTGCTGATGATGCGGGCGACCAGCGGCGCCAGGCGGCGGCCCCCCTTCTCGAGTGACAGCAAAAGAGGGAGCTCGCCCTCGGTCTCCTCGTGTCCCAGAAGCTGCCGGTACAGCTCACGCACCGTGCACCGGCCGAGGTCGGGATGATCGCGCAGCGCCGCCGCCAGCTCGCCGGCGTTTCCGAACGGACGCCCGTCGAGCTCGCCGCCGGGGTCGATCGGCAGACCATTGTCCGTGGTGCGATAGGCTCCGATGCCGTCGAAGTTCTCGAGGCCGTATCCGACGGGATCCATCAGCGTATGGCAGCCCGCGCAGGCCGGGTTCTTGCGATGCTCCTCCAGAGCCTGGCGGCGGGTACGTCGGACATTGGGAGGATCGGGCGGGAACGAGGTGTTCACGCTGGCTGGCGGCGGCGGGATCTCCTGGCACAGCAGGCGCTCCCGCACGAACTTCCCGCGCAGGGTCGGCGAGGTGGCGTCGAGGAGCGCGTGAACGGCCAGGACCCCGGCCTGCCCCAGCAGCCCCCTGCGCGGGCCGTTCGCCGGATGTTGGTAGAGCGCGAAGCCGGTGCCGACCGGCGCGGGCAGGCCGTACAGCTTGGCCAGCTCGGCGTTGACGAAAGTCTGGCGGTCATCGAGGAGATCGCGATCGTCGAGGGTTTCGGACGTCACCACCGCCTCGATGAAACGCCGCGACTCCTCGGCCATCGAAGCACGCAAGGTGGACGAGGCGGCGGCGGGAAAGATCTTCGTGCTCTTCGCCAGCACCTTCAGTTGCTCGAGGCCGAAGCGTTCCTGGAAATGCGCCACCAGCGTGGTCCGGAAGCGCGGCGACGCGACCAGCCGGGCCACCTGCGTGGCGACCCCGTCGCTGGCGATGAGCTGCCCACGATCCGCGGCGTCGAGGAGCGCATCATCGGGTGTGGTGTTCCATAGCGCGTATGAGAGTCGCGCCGCGATCTCGTGATTCGTATAGCGCAAGCGGTCCGGTCGGCCGGGATCGGGCTCGCCTATTTCGGCGCGGAACAGGAATTTCGGCGACTGCAGCATCCCGGCGATGGCCAGCTCGACGCCGGCCCAGAAATCTCCGAGCGCGCGCGCGGCATCCACGGCCTGGGTGGTGAAGAGGTCGCGCTCACCGGCGCGCAACGGCCGGCGCCAGACGCGCCTGCCCAACGTCTCGATGATCCTCCGCGCGCAGGCGACATCCGTCGGCCCGGCCGGCATGCAGCCCGCCAGCTTGGTGCGCCGGGCGTCGGTGGCGAACACCTGGCGGGCGGCGTTCAGCGCGGCGGTCTCGTACTGCTCGGCGTCGCGGCCCTGGACCGAGATGCTGGCCGCGCCGATGGCGGTGAAGCCGAGCCGCTGGCCATCGAGCGGCAGCTCGAAGCGCACGTCGAGATCGCTGCCCAGCAGATCCTTGATCGAGTTGCGGTACTGAACGTCGGTGAGGCGGTACATCCCGATCGGGCCGGGCGCGAAAGCCGCGGGCGGTGATGGCGGCGCGGCCGAGTCCGGCTCCGGCTCCCCCACGCTCACCTCCGGCTCGGCGGGCGGCAGAATCAGGCCCCCGCAGGAGGCACCCGAAGCAGAGACGGCGGCGAGGAGGAAGGCCAGGTGGTTGCGCATCTGGAGATCGACGTGGCACCTCCTCGAATTACGACACCGCTTGCAATGCCGACCCCGAACGGTGACAAGGGAGGAGGTGGCGCTCTCTGCGGTCTTTTTGGCGCACATTGGCGAAACATCCTCGCAATTCAGGCACTTGCCCGATCTCGAGGTTCGCCTGGCGGCTGTGTGGGAGGCAGGGCGGGCCGCGTGGCCGGACCTCGATCTTCCCGCGGACGAACTCGTGCGACACCTGGCTGAACGGCTGGCGGCCAGCAAGGCCGGCGTTGACGCGCTCGCCGCCGTGGAAGCCTCGGACCTGTACCTGGCATGCGCTTGCTCGCGCGGTGACGAGCGCGCCGTCTCTCACTTCGAGTGCACATTCATGCCGCAGGTGGTGGCGCACCTCGGCCGCTCCGAACGATTTGGCGCCTTCGCCGACGAGGCCAGGCAGCGGGTGCGGGCGCGCCTGCTCGTCGCCGAACCGGGTGAGCGGCCGCGCATCGCCGGCTACAACGGCAGCGGCCCGCTGGGCGCGTGGGTCTGCGTGGTGGCCGCGCGCATCGCGGTGGACATGCAGCGCGCGGAAAAACCGCACGACGTTCTCGACCACGCCGGCCGCCACCTCGCCAGCCTGGGCGCGGATCCCGAGATCGGCTACCTCAAGACGCGCTACGGAAAGGAACTGGAGGAGGCATTCCGCGCGGCGCTGGCGACGCTGTCGCCGCGGGAGGCGAACGTGCTGGGGCTGTACTTCGTGCAAGAAGCGACTGCTGAGGCCATCGCCCGCATCTACAAGGTCTCGCAGCGAACCGTCCAGCGCTGGGTGGCGGACATGCGGCAGCGGGTGATGAAGGAGACCCGGCGTGTCCTGTCGGAGCGGCTGCAGATATCGTCAGCCGAGTTCGACAGCCTCATGGCGCTCGCGCAGAGCCAGGTCGACGTCAGCATCCACAGGCTGCTCCCATGAGCTCCTCGCTGATCGCCGCCGTCCTCGGCAGGCTCCTCGCCGCCGAGGGCAAGGTCGTGCTGACGGCACCGGGCTGGCCGCCATGCTCCAGTTGCCGTCTGGCACGGGCGGCAGGATTTGCGGCGATTTCAATCTACTGTGCGATCGTGCCCCGTTCCGTCCGCATCGTCCGGGCTATCGACGGCGACTTCCGCCCACTGGACGACAACGGCTTGCGACACACACATGCGCGTCAAGCTGCAGCGGCGCATGCGTGCAGCCACCAGCAGCGCACGCGCCATGCAGCAAGGCCCCGCACACCGTCGCAAGACGCAACGTCATTCTCAAGCGCATCGTCCAGACCTGCATCTGCGCGCGGCGCTAGCGTTTCTTCGCCCGTTCGAACTGCTTGCGGATGAAGTCGACCGCCTTCGTCCGCTGGCTCGCCGGCGTCCCCTTGCCCTCGACCACCGCCTCGATGCCGAGCGCGTCCATGCGCTTCTTGAGCGCGTAGCCGAACTTCGGGTGATGCACGACCAGCCCCACGGGTGAGGTGGCGGTCACCTCTTCGTTGGGGAAGGTGTAGGTCAGCAGCGCGGGGGGATCGTCCCTGGTGAGGTAGGTGATGGCGGCGAACTGGTCGTACAGCCTGCGGGCCTTGGGCGTATCCACCTCGTCGTGGGTGATGCCGTAGAACGGGAAGAAGAACGGGTGCCGCTCGAAGTTGGGGCGAGGGATACCGATCGTCTCGGCAAAGATGGGGCCGTAGGACGACTGCCCGTTGACGACGGCGATCGCGGTCAGCCGGGTCGACTGGCGGGCCACCGGGTCGCGGCTCTTCGGGTCGGCGAGATCGTCGTGGAAGGCCAGCCACATCGAGGTCCCGGCGCCGGCGGATCCGCCCGTCGAGGCGACGAGCTTGCCGTCCAGGTTCCACTCCTTGGCGTGGTGGCGCAGGAACTGAAGGGCGCGCGCGCAGTCGAGGTAAGCCGCCGGCGCCGGCGCGGTGCTCGTCAGCCGGTAGTTGATGGCGGCGACCGAGTAGCCCGCCTGCAGGAAGTCGGCGAGCGCGGTCACGCTCAGGCTGGCCTTGTCGCCTTGCATGAAGCCGCCACCGTGGATGTAGAGGACGAGCGGCGTCGGCCGGTCGGCCTTCGCCTTCCACAGGTCGAGCACGTTGCGCTCGTGCGGACCGTACTTGACGTTGGCGAGATCGGGCGACGGTTTGCCCGGGGCGATCCGCTCGTCCGGCTGCAGCGCCTGCGCGACCAGCAGCAGGGCCGCCAGCATCATGAGTCCCTCTGCGTGGGTGTGCCGGGCTGGGGTGACATGCCGTCAGGATACCTGCGGGCGCGCCGTTTGGCTGAAGGCTTCGTCCGTCACAGTCCCGTGAGGGGGCCGCTGGCGAACAGGCCGGCGTTGCCGAAGGTATTTCCCGGCACGTCCATGGCGTTCATGATCGACACCAGCATGTTGCCGTGTGAGACGGTCGGGCTCGAACCGAATCTCAGGACCCGGTTCGTCTTCCAGGCCCCGCCCGCCTTTCCTGCCAGGACGTACTGCATGTCTCTGTGGCTGTGGGTGTTGCCTCGGGCGAGCTCGTTGCACCAGAGGATCACGGTGTTGTCGAGGACGTTGCCCGTGCCCTCGGGGATCGCCTTCAGGCTGCCCATCAGGTAGGCGAGCTGGTCGGCGAACCAGACGTTGATCTTGGTCAGGATCTCCACCGTGGCGGTGCTGCTGTCCGGGTCGTGCGACAGGTCGTGGTGGCCGCGCGTGGCGCCCAGCCAGCTGAAGACGGTGCCGCCGACGGCGCGCTCCCACATGAACGACGCCACACGGGTGAGATCGCAGGCGATGGCCATCGCCAGCAGGTCCATCTGCTGCTTGGCCACCGTCGGGTAGTCGGTGCTGGCCACCGGCGCAGTCGGCTTGCTGCAGCTCTTCGAGTTGCTGGTGGCGGCGGGCGTGTTCACACGCAGCTCCAGCTCGCGAATCCCTTGCAGGTGGGCGTCCATCTTCTTCTGGTCGGACGAGCCCAGCTTGACTGACATCGACTGGTAGTGACGGACGGCGGTGTCGAGGATCGACTTGCGCTCGCTGCGCAGGCGCTCGAACGCGGCCGGGTCGACGCCGCCGCCGGTGAAACCGCCGAACAGCCGGGTGAAGACGCGCGTGGGGCTCTCGTCGGGCGGCAGCGGGGTGTTGGCGGCAGAGAAGGAGGTGAAGCCGAAGAGGCCGCCCCCGCGTCCGAGCTGCACCCCCAGCTCCAGCGACGGAAACTTGGTCTTGCCGCCGAGGCCGAGTTTCTGGACGATCCACTGGTCGACCGAGGGTCCGCCGGCGAGGCCGGCGCCCGAGCAACTGGCATCGCAGCCACCCCTCGACGGTCCCGGCAGTAGCTCGGCGCAGGTGAGCATGGGGCCCATGCCGCGCATGTGCGCGTCGCCGATCAAGGTCGCGCCCGACTTGTACCCCCCGGCGGTGTTGTCCAGACCATCGATGAACGTGACGTAGTCCTTGTGAGGCGCGAGCGACGCCAGGATGCGCGACGCCGTGGGATCCGCGCCTGACGGTGTGAAGGACGCGCGCATGTTGCCGTTGGGCGTGAAGAAGACGATGAAGCGCTTGGGGAAGGGACTGGCCGCGCGCGCCGGGCGCACGCCCATCGCCTCCAGCCAGGGCAAGGCAATCGACACCCCCGCGACACCACGGAGCACCGTCCGGCGATCGATCGTCTTCATTGCGCACCTCCCGGCGCGATCACCCGGCGGAACTGGAACGCGTCCGTCTGGGTCGTCGCCATCAGCAGATCCTTGAGCTTGTAGTTTCCCGACGAGAACCGGCGCTGGACGACGTCCAGCGAGCAAGCGTCGCTGCTGGTGTCCTGCGTGCGCCCGAGGCTGTACTGGAACCACTTCGTGCCGACGCAGGTGCGCAGCTCGTTGGCCGAGGCGAGCTTTCGCCCGAGCTCGATCGGTCCGTCGAACTTGCCGTCGGGCAACGACTCCAGCAGGAACACCTCGCCAGAGGCGTCGACCTTCTGACCAGCCTCGGTGGCGCGGTACTTCCCGACAGCGTCGAAGTTCTCGAAGCCCAGGCCGATCGGATCCATCAGCGTATGGCACGCACGGGCGCACGCGAGGTTGGTGTGCACCGCGAACCGCTCGCGCGTCGTCTTGGAGGGATCGATCGCCGGCAAGATGATCTGCAAGTCGTCGGGCGGATCCGGCGGATGCGTGCACAGGAGCTGCTCACGCACGAACTTGCCGCGCAGGACCGGCGAGGTCTGGTTCTCGTGAGCGAGGCTGGCCATGAGGCCGCCCTGGGTGAGCACGCCGCCCCGCTGCGTGGGGTTCAGCTCGACCCGCGCGAAGATGCGGTCGTCGGCCGGGGCAACGACGCCGCCGTAGAACGTCGCCAGCGTCCTGGTCATGAACGAGTAGGAGGCAGTGAGCAAGGCGCCGATGTCACCGCTGGAGTCGTTCCAGGTCACCTCGTCGGTGAAGCGCAAGGTCTCCGCTTTCATGGCGCTGGCGATGGCCGGCGTCCACGTCCTGAAACTGGTGTCCTTCTTGATGCCGTCCAGACGATCCAGGAGCAGCCATTGCTCGTAGAAGTGGCGCATCGAAACCTTGGCCCGGTCGTCGCCGATCATGCGCGTCGCCTGGGCGGTGATCTCCGCCGTCGTGCCCAGCTTGCCCTCCCGGGCCGCCTGGAAGAGCGCGTCGTCGGGCATCGAGCTCCCGATCAGGAACGACAGCCGCGAGGCCATCTCGTACTGAGCGAGGCGCACCACCGCCTGACCGGCCTTCGCGGGCGCCCCGAACTCGATCCGGTACAGGAACGGGGGCGCCAGCAGCATCTCGGTGATCAGCAGGCGGATGCCGTTCTTGAACCCGGCTGCGCCGCCGGTCGCCTTGCCGGTGTCGAACACGCCCTGAAGCAGCGCGATCTCGTCGGCTCCCAGCGGCCGTCGGAACGCCTTGCGACCGAAGGCGTCGAAGAAGGCGGTGACGCACGCCGGTTCGCCCTTGACGGCCGGATCGCAGCCACCCAGCACGCCGGCGAGGTTGGTGTCCACCAGCATCTGCGCTTCTCGCTCGGCCACCAGCAGGTATTGCTCCAGCAGCACCGGTGAAACCGTCTGACCTTGACCGTTGTTGTCCCAGCCCTCGACCTGCGTCTCGGTCGGGAAATCCTTGGCCGGCGAGCTCTTGTCACCGGTGAGTGCCGCGATGACGTTGTTGTACTCGTACTTCGTCAGACGGCGGACGTAGGTGGGGCCCGGATCGATCCCCTTACACACCTCGCTCATCTGCCGGTCGGGTGGCAGCTTATCCGGGGGAAGGGAAGCAACGTCATCGCTCCCATTGCCGATGACGCCGGAGCACGCCATGGAAAGCGCACAGGCAACTACGATTTTCGACATCGCTCTTTCCTCCTGCTAGGGCTTCAAACGGGCGACGACGGTGGCGTGGCGGCCCATGGCCCAGGTGCGCATGTCCTGCTGGCGTGCCGGGACGTCGCAGGCCTTGGCCGCGGGGGAGGCGAGCCAGTCGTCGAGACCGAACTTCGGGATCTCCTGGTCGATCACCTTGAGCACTCCCTCGGCGGAGAGAACGCCCCGACGCACGAGCTCGCGCATCTTGTCGTCGAACCTGGCCTTGAATGCGCCGATGAAGGCGTCCTTGAGCGAGAAGAAGCCGTTGCTGTTGCAGCGGAGCGTGGTGCCCATCGGAGGAGGCGGCATCTCGCACTGTTTGCTGATGGTGACGTCGGGGCTGTTCCACCCGATGTACAGGGTCTCGCTCGGCTCCTGCGGGTTGGACGTGACGGCCTTGGCCGCTTTGCCGAGGCCGAAGTCCCACTCGAAGTCCTGGGGGATGGTCAACCACTTGCCGTTGGGACGCCGGTACGGAAACCAGTTGTGGAAGGTGTCGTCCCAGACGCCGGCCCAGTTCCGGATGGCGTAGATGGTGGCCAGCGCGTCGACGTCCCAGTACTTGTTGAAGTAGGTCACGACCGCCGCCGGTCCTTGCGCGCGCGCGGCGGCCAGTTCGTCGATCACCTTCACCAGTTCGTCGTGCGTGCGGTGCGAGAAGGTCTTGCGGTCGTAGGTGGTGGCATAGCGCTGCTGGAGGGTGAAGGCCGTGGGGCACATGCTGTTCACCTTGAGCGGGGTGAAGTCGCTATTGCCCCAGGGACCTTCGCCGTCGACGCCAAAGAGGCCGTCGGTCTTGAACAGATCGCCCACCGCTTCGGCGGGGTAGGCGCGCTGGACGAGCGCTTCGTCGATATCCTCGGGCTCCATGGCGTAGTGGTAATAGCCGCCGTTGATGTGCAGCCGCGCGTAGCGGACGTTGTAGCTGGGGATGCCCGCGCTCTGCAGCAGTCGGCTCTCGACGGAGCTGACCGTGCCGGGGCAGCCTTGTCTCTGTTTGTTGAGCGCGATCTTCGTCAGCCCCTCGAACTGGTTGAAGCGCGGGAACTTGATGCGCCATGAGAGGGCGCGCATGGTCTTGCCCATCGGGACCATCGGTCCGGGATAGGGCCAACTGGCGATGGTGTTGCCAGTTCCCCGGTTGTAGCGGCTGCCGGAGTAGCGAACACGGACGTCGTAGACCTTCCCCTCGTGGACGAAGGTGGCAGGAACCAGAGTGTCCCAGTCCGGATTGACGGTGCAACTGGGGGCCGGGGTGGTGCGCCCCCCGAGCGTGCGCTGCTCGAGCGTGGTCCAGTCAGAAGGCCGTATGAACAGGTGATAGACGCGTTCCTTGGTCTCCACGCCCGGCGTCACGAATACACGCGGCGAGATGAAGGCGCCGAACCAGGTGAAAGCGTCGGTGGCGCGCGGGGCGACGACGCCGCCCTTGCCGCCGCGGGTGGCCTTGATCCGGTAGCGGACGAGGTCGTTGTCCTTGAGCTGGTCCGGCAGGACCGCCTTGTAGCTGCCGTCGGGCAAGGCGGTCATGGCGAGCACCTTCGTGGGGATGCCGGTGCGGGTGACGTCGTCGACGAAGTACTCCACCTCGACGTTGCTGACCGGCCCCACGTCGGAGAAGCGCGTGGTGATCGCTACCTTCTGGTTGCTCCGGATGACGAGTCCGGTGCCGCCGTCGGGGCCAGCGGCCACCTTCTCGGCCACGGGGAGCATGGTGCCGGCCCCTGCGTTGGCTTTGCCCGGCGTGCTTCCGTCGATCGGCGAGGCCTCCCAGTTGGCGGCGTAGCCCGACGGGCCGTCGATGGAGATCCGTTCCAGCGAGCGGCCCTTGTAGCGGTGACGAGAGATCGGCAGCTGATCGGGAGGCAGGAAGTCGTCGCCGAGTCCGAAGGCGTCGGCGGTGGTCGGCCAGGGGAGCTTGTCGTCGTACTTGACGGCGTCGACGATGTCGCCGGCGGGATCGATCAGCATCACGGTGTCGCCGCCGTTGTCGAGCATCCCCTGGTAGTCGCCCAGCAGGCTCGCCGCGGGCATGCCCCAGACCATCGCCAGCGTCTTGCGGTTGCGGGCGACGACGGCGTACTGGCGCGGCATCAGCGTGGTGCCGGCCGCGAAGACAAACTTCAGCCCCTTGGCGCTGGTGAGCGACCAGCCGCCGACGGCCACCGCAGCGCCGGTGCGGTTGTACAGTTCCACGAACTCGCCGAACTCCTGGTCGTCGTCCTCGTCGACGGGGTGGTACATGATCTCGGTGATCACCACCGGCGCGGCGGTCGCCACCGGGCCGCTGCCTCCGCTTCCGCCGCGCGCGCCGCCGCCGCCACCACCGGTGGCGTCCATGCTGTCACCGCCGGCGCCTCCCGTGTCGTCGCCGTCGACTGCGGGTACGCAGCTCGTGAGCGCCACAGCGGCCGACAAAGCGACCAGCCCCGCGCCGGCACACCACGTCCGCAGGTCCATATTCGAGCTGTACGACAAAGTCGCCGGGTCGGACGAACCTTTCGGCAGCGGGCGGTCGTGCAACGGGCGTCAACGTTCGCCCCGATGTGCGTAGTAGGTTGCCTCATGCGCCTCATGTCGCGTCGGCAGGTCACGAAGCTTCCGATGCTGGCGTTGACGGCGCCGGCCCCACCGCTGCAGCCGCTCAACCGCTTCCCACACATGGTGCACGAGCACGTCGTGACCCGGCTACGCGCGGTCGAGGAGTCGAACATGCGTCGGCAGATGGCACTGGCGACGCGTGCCGATGCCGAGGCCTACGTGGCCCACGTCCGTGGCGAAATCCGTCGCCTGTTCGGCCCGCGACCGCCGTCCACGCCGCTAGCGAAGCGCATCACCGGCCGCCTCGAACGCGACGGCTACGTCGTGGAGAAGGTGATCTTCGAGAGCCGCCCCGGATTCCTGGTGACCGCCAACCTCTATCTGCCGCGCACCAAGGAGCGCCGCCCCGCTGTGCTCGGCTGCTGCGGGCACACCACCAGCGCGAAGGCCCACGAGCCGTACCAGTCTTTCGCCCAGGGCCTCGCCCGCATGGGGTACGTGGTGCTGATCTTCGATCCCATCGGACAAGGTGAGCGGCTCCAGTACGTTGGTCCCGACTTGAAATCGCGCGTCGGCGGCTCCAGCGTGCGCGAGCACTTGCTCGCCGGCAACCAGCAGTTCCTGGTGGGCGAGTTCTTCGGCGCCTGGAGCGCATGGGACGGCATCCGGGCCGTCGACTACCTGTTATCGCGGCCGGAAGTGGATCCGCGCCACGTCGGGGTTACCGGCACCTCCGGCGGTGGCACGCTCACCACCTGGCTCTCGGCGCTGGACGACCGCTTCACCATGGCGGCGCCATGCTGCTTCGTGACGACCTTCCGTCGCAACCTGGAGAACGAGCTCCCGGCCGACACCGAGCAGTGTCCGCCCGGCGTGCTCGCCGCCGGCCTCGATCACGCCGACTTCCTCGCCGCCGCAGCGCCGCGCCCGCTGATCCTGCTCGGCAAAAAATCCGACTTTTTCGATCCACGCGGCACCGCCGAGGCATTCCGCCGGTTGCAGCGCCTTTACCGGTTGCTCGGCGCCGAGGACCGCATCCAGATGGCGATCACCCCTGGCGTGCATGCTTATGCTCAGGACAGCCGCGTCGAGATGTACCGCTGGTTCAATCGCTGGACGAAGATCTCCGACGCGCAGGAGGAGCCGAGGCTGCAAATCGAGCCCGAGGCCACCCTGCATTGCACCGCCCGCGGCCAGGTATCCACCCTCCACTCGCGCCCGGTGTTCTCATTCACCCGGGCGGCGGCCGAGGAGCGGACAGAGCGGACAAAGCGGACAAAGGGATCCTCGCCCCTCGTGCCGGCCTTGACCGCGGCACTGAAGCTCCCGCCGCGCTCCGGGACGCCCGATTTCCGGGTCTTGCGCCCCCTGTCGAAGCGAAACTACCCGCTCCCGGTCGCGTCGGTGTGCGCCGTGGAGACCGAGCCTGGCATCCAGGCGTTGCTCTACAGGCTCTCGTCCGAGGCGCATGGCGGCCAGCCGGCTCCCGGCCCACCGGCCGCGATCCTGTATGTCGCGCATCAGTCCAGTGACGCCGAGTTGCGCGAGGAGCCGCTGGTCCGCGAGCTCGTCGCCGGCGCGCCCGGTGTTCCGTTCTACGCCTGCGACGTGCGCGGCATCGGCGAATCGCGCCCCGACACCGGCAACCTGGGCAGCTTCCTCGATCCTTACGGCAGCGACTATTTTTACGCCATCCACGCGCTGATGCTGGATCGGCCCTACGTGGGGCAGCGGACGCACGACCTTCTGGCGGTGCTGGATCTCATGGGGAGCTTCGGACACGAACAGGTGCATCTGGTGGGTCGCGGTTGGGGAGCGCTGCCGGCCACCTTCGCGGCGCTGTTCTCGGAGCGGGTGACCCGGGTGACGCTCAAGAACGCGCTCACCTCCTACCGGGACGTGGCCACCACCGAGCGGTACACATGGCCGCTCTCCTCGTTCATTCCCGACGTGCTCGGGCGCTTCGACCTGCCCGATTGCTACCGCGCGCTGGCGTCCAAGAAGCTACGGCAGATCGATCCTTCGGAGGCATGAACGATGCGTGCTCAGGTGCTTTTCCTCACGATCCTGCTCGGCTGTGCAAGCATGCCACCGAAACTGGCGCCGCTCTTCGCCGCGCCGGCGATACAACCCCGCGCCGATCTGCGGTCGCCGCTGCTGTTCGACGATGGAACCCCGGTGCGCACCGCTGCCGACTGGGAACGCCGCCGCAAAGAGATCCGCACCGCCTGGGATCGCATCCTCGGCCCCTGGCCGCCTCTCGTCATGAAGCCGGAGGTGCGCGATCTCGGCACCCAGCAGCAGGACGGTTACACCCGCCAGACGATCGATTTCCAGATCGCGCCTGATCGCTTCGTTCGTGCCTATCTTCTGCGGCCCGACAAGGCGGGGCGCAAGCCGGCCGCGGTGACGCTCTACTACGATCCCGAGACACTCGCCGGGATCGGTGGGAAGGGGCCGCTACGGGATTTCGGCGTGGTGCTGGTCCGCAGCGGTTTCGTCACACTGAACATCGGCATCCAGCCGACGCCGAAGGACGCGCTCATCTACTATCCGTCGCCCGAAGGGGCGCAGCTCCAGCCGCTCTCGTACCTGGCTTACGTCGCCGCCAACGCTTACAACCTGCTGGCGACGCTGCCCGAAGTCGATCCCGATAGGGTCGGCGTCGTCGGTCATTCCTATGGAGGCAAATGGGCGCTGTTCGCCGGAGCGCTGTACGACAAGTTCGCGGCCGTGGCGGTCTCCGATCCCGGCGTGGTGTTCGATGAAACACGGCCTGCGGTCAACTACTGGGACCCGTGGTACCTCGGCTACGAGCCGGGCACTGCTGGGCAGGGCTTCCAGGGTGTCAAGCGTCTGGGCGCCTACAAGCGCCTCCGCGACGGCGGGCATGATCTCCACGAGTTGCACGCCCTCATCGCCCCACGCCCGTTCTTCGTTTCCGGCGGAGCAGCCGACATTCCCGAGCAGTGGTCGGCGCTGGCTCACCTCGTCGCCGTCGATCGTTTACTCGGCCACCAGAATCGGGTGGGCATGGCGAACCGCCCGAAGCACGCGCCCACGCCCGAGGCTGTGGAGCAGATCCGGCTCTTCTTCGAGCACTTCCTCGGCCACTGAACAGTAGACTGTCTTCATGAGGCGTTTGGCGCGATTCGGTGGACTTGCGGTCATTGCGGCAGCAGCGGCGGTGTCGGTCGCCGCGCCGCCCGAGCGCACCGGCGCCGTGCGAGTCGAGGTGGCACCCGACCGCGCCGACTGGACGTACGCGCCGGGCACCGAGGTGACGTTCACCGTGCGCGTCCTGCGCGACGGGCACCCGATCCCGGGTGTGACCGCGCGGGTGCGCATCGGCGTCGAGAAGATGCCACCCATGCTCGATCAGAAGCTCCCGGTCCCACCCGAGGGGCTGATCATCGGCAAACAGACGCTCGCCGAGCCGGGTTTCCTTCGCTGCGAGGCCGAGGTGGAGATCGCCGGGCGCAAATACCGGGGGCTCGCGACGGCGGGTTTCGCGCCCGATCTGATCAAGCCGACGACGGTCGATCCCCAGGACTTCGACGCCTTCTGGGCAGCGGGACGCAAAGAGCTCGCCGCGATCCCGGTCGCCGCCAAGATCATCCCGCTTCCCGAACGCAGCACCAGCACCGTCGACGTCTTCCACGTCATCCTGCAGAACGTGGCGTCGCGCACGCCCCTTCCCGGCGACAGTCGGGGCGGGACGAGTCAGATCTACGGCATCCTGTGCGAGCCCAAGGGAACCGGCCCTTTCCCGGCGCTCCTGCATGTGCCGGGCGCCGGCGTGCGCGCGTATGAAGGCCTCGTGACGCTTGCCGAGAAGGGCATCATCACGTTCCAGATCGGCATCCACGGCCTGCCCGTGAATCTGGACCCGGCCGTGTACGCGGCGCTGGGGCGCGGCGCTCTGGCTGGCTACGCGTCCTTCAATCTCGACGATCGCGACAGCTATTACTTCCGGCGCGTGTACCTGGGCGCCGTGCGCGCAAACGACTTTCTCGCACACCACCCGAAATGGGATCGCAAGAACCTCGGCGTCATGGGCGGCAGTCAGGGCGGCGCGCTGTCCATCGTCACCGCGGCGCTCGACCCGCGGGTGCGAGCGCTGGTGTCGTACTTTCCGGCGCTGTCCGATCTGAACGGCTACCAGTTCGGTCGTGCGGGCGGCTGGCCGCACATGTTCCGGACGGAGGGCGCGCGCACCAGCGTCAGGATCGAGGCCGCGTCGTACTACGACGTGGTCAACTTCGCGCGGCGGCTGAAGGTGCCCGGGTTTTTCTCGTGGGGCTACAACGACGAGACCTGTCCGCCCACGTCGATGTTCGCGGCATACAACGTGATCACGGCGCCCAAGAAACTGTTGCTCGCTCTCGAGACCGGCCACGCCTACAGCAAGGAGCAGTCCGACGCCGCCGAGGCGTGGATGGAAGCCACTCTCAAGGGTTCGCGCGCGAACGTACGACGCACGTCGCCAGATGCTAGAGTCGGTACGGGTCTTGTGTCGCCCTGATGCGCACGGAGGTCAGTCGATGGTTCGACCCTTTTTCTCGCTGGTCGTTGCTGCTCTGACAGTGGGCCTCGCCTGTGGAAGCGGCAGCGTCAAGAAGGAACCGGATGGAATTCCCGACCGCACCGGTGGCGAAGGCGGTGGCGCTGGTGGTGCTGCTGGCGCCGTCCCTGATGCAGGCGTGACGGGACGTGACGCCACCGGTGGCACCGGTGGGCGTGGGGGCTCGGGCGGATCGACCCCGCGCGACGCAGGCCCGCAGCCCGATGCGGGACCCTTGATCGGACTCGACTGCAACTCCGCCAAGTTCTGCGACGACTTCGAGTCCTACACGGCGGGCGCGAGACCGGCCGGCGGTTGGACCGTCACCGGCTCGGTGGTCGTCGATTCCGGCAAAGCGTTCAGCGGCACCAAATCGATCCTGATCAAGGGCCCGGGACCCAGGACGAACGGCGCCATCAGCCGCGGAAGAGGAGTCCTTCCCTTTGCCACCAACACCATCTACGGCCGGATGATGGTCTGGTTGACCGCCGCTCCCGCGGGTAGCGTGCACTGGGACAGCATCTGGGCGATAGGGAAGCTTCCTGCGACGACGGTGACCGCTCATTACAGGTACGGCGGCGGATTCCAGAAATTCCTGGCCGTCTACGGCACCACCGCCACCCCGAATCCCGACTGTTCGCGGGGCTCGCAGACCAGGTTCCCGACCCAGCGCTGGGCCTGCTTGCAGTGGCAGTTCGACGGCTCACCCGATGGGGCTGGGGGCACCAAGAACGAGGCACGGCTGTGGATGGACGGCAATCCCATCAGCGACGCGACGGTCGTGCGCTTCGGCAGTGGATGCATCAGTGGGCCCAGAACCACCGAGTGGAAGGCGCCGGTGTTCGACACCTTTCAAGTCGGCTGGCGGAATTACCAGGATTCAACAACTCCGATCGAGATGTGGATCGACGACGTGGCCTTCGACGAGAAACCGGTTTCTTGCCCGGCGGTACCATGAGCAATATCGTCAGGGCATGAGCCGCGCGCGGGCGGCCATCGCCTCGACATTGGCGGGCTCGAGGGAGAGGGCGCTGTCCAGATCGGCGGCGGCTGCCGCCAGCTCCGCTGCCGCCCGGTTGCTCCTCGTGCGGCGCAGGTGCAGGCCCCACTCGACGTGCAGGAGGCCCCGCCTGATCAGGGGGTCGACGAAGCCTGGGAAGGTCGCAATCGGGATCCCGAGATCCTCGTCGGCGGAGCTCCACACCGGCCCGGGGTCGCCCCCGGACTCGGCCACCGCGCGGCCACGCCAGATGCGCATCGTCCCCCGCAGCATGCGGAACCAGGGGTCGTCGTGGGACGGGCCTCGCGCGAAGTCCTCCTCGGCGTTCTTGAAAAACCCGGACGCCGGCTTCCCGGCGCGCAGCGCGTGCAGCCCCCGTCGGCCGCGCAGATCGCCTCGCCACATCCAGGCCGAAGTCGCGCCCGACCCCGACTTCGTCGCCTCCGTGAAGTCGGACTCGGCGCCGGCGAATGCCACGGACGGATCGCCACCCCTTTCCATCAGGTACGCGGCGAGACTGGAACGAGTCCGTCCGCGGCCGTTCCAGTGGCCCTCGTGGCGAGGCTCGAGCGCCAGGGCCTTGCCATAGTCGGCGTCGGAGGCTGCGAAATCGGCCGTGGGGTCCTGCCCGCGACGCGCACGGAACGTGCCCCGGTAGAGCCGCAGGGTTCCGCGCCACGAGTAGGCGCCCGGCCGCTGCTCGCGCCGGATCACCTGATTGACGTCATCCTCGGCGCGTCCCAGCAGGGCCAGGGGGTCGGTGCCGGCCATCATCAGGTCGTACGCCTGGCGCACCAAGGCCTGGCCGCGGCACATGCGCGCGCCATTCGCCCTGGTGTCGATCGCCAGCGCTGCGGTCGCATCCGCGATCGCATTCGCGAACGAGGTTCGCACCTCGCAGCGGCCGATCAGATGCGGAACGTATCCGCGATCCAGCTCGAGGGCGCGGGTGAAGACGGCCTCCGCTTTGTCGACGTGGCCGGCGGCGGCTTCGGTCCTGCCCAGCGCTTCCCACGCTTCCTCGATCGACGGATCGAGGGCCAGTGCGCGCTCCAGCCGCGTGCGCGCCTCGTCGAGGTGGCGGTGGTGGTACTCGAGAATGCCACGCGCCGCTTCGGCCCAGGCCGGTCCCATGGACATCGTCTGCAGCCGCGTGCAGTCGGCCAGGATCTGCTCGCGCTCGCGCGCCAACGAGGGGTGCGCTCGCTCGGCGGCCTCGACGCCTGGCGGCCCGTCACCGTCGAGCCGTTCGCTCATCGCTCGAGCCAGCGCCACGCCGTATCGGCGAGAGCGCAGCACGGCACGCTCGTAGAGCGCCCCCGCGAAATCGGGATCGGCGGCAAGCGCCCGCTCCTGGAACGCCAGCGAGGTCTTGTCGTCGAGCAGGGCGCGGTAAACGCGACCCATCATGTACTGGACCCTGGGCGAGGCGGCGGCGTGCTCGTCGGCTTGAGTCATGTTGGCGTACGCGCGCAGGAGTTGCGGCATGACCTCGCGCATTCCCGCGGTGTCGCCGATTCGCCGCAGCCGCAACGCAACCTCCAGGGATCTGATAGTCAGCACGTGCAGCGCCTCGCCGGCCGCCTGGCGTCCGCTGCGCGCTCGCATCAGTGGCACTGCCGCCAGGAACAACACCAGAACCAGCGCCGCCGTCAGGGCCGCCACCGCGGGCCGCCGCTTGGCTGCGCGTCGCAGGCGCCCGAGGGCTCCCGTGGGGCGCGCAGCAATCTCGCGGTGATCGAGCAGGCGGCGCAGATCGTCCGCGAACGCGGCGGCCGTGACGTAGCGGCGCGCCGGATCTTTCTCGAGGGCCTTGAGGATGACGGTCTCGAGGCTGCGGTCGATCCCCGGATCGAGACTGCGCGGGGAAGGCGGCTGCGCGGCGACGACGCGCGCGACCACAGCGGCAAACGACTCGCCCACGAAGGGCGGGCGTCCGGTCACCAGGTAGTAGAGCGTCGCGCCCAGCCCGTAGATGTCCACCGCCGCTTCCGAGCTGACGCGATCGCCGACCGCCTGCTCGGGCGCCATGTAGCTGGCAGTGCCGAGCAGGTCGCCCGGGCGTGACAGGCGCGACGAACTTTCCTCGCGTAGGTACGCAAGGCCGAAGTCCAGCACGAACACGCCACCGCCGCGATCGACCATGATGTTGTTGGGCTTGAGGTCGCGATGAATGATCCCTTGCTGGTGAGCGTGATCGACGGCCAGGGCGACGGTGTGCATCACCTCCAGGGCGTTGCGAGAGGGTGGGCGCTGATCGTGCAGCGTGCGGCCGTCGATGAAAGGCATCACCAGGAAGGGGCAGCCGTGCTCGACGCCGATCCGGTAGACCGGCACGATGTTCGGGTGGGCCAGGCGCGCGGCCGCAACGGCTTCGCGCTGAAAACGCTCGCGGGCGGACGACGACTCGAGCGACGCCGTGGAGATCTTCACGGCCACCCATCGGTCGAGCCCGCGATCCCAGGCCTTCCAGACGTCGCCCGCGCCCCCGCGCCCGAGCAACGTGGTGAGGACGAACTCATCGAGGTTGCGGCTGCGATCCGCCGCCACAGCCTCCGCTTCGGGCGGCATTGCCGACGCGCGCACCGTCGAGGGCCGGGCGAACTCCTCGCGGGCCTCCTCCTCCTCGAGTGCTGCCAGTTGCGCGGCGTCCAGCCATTCTCGCTCGCGCAGCACCGCCGTGGCGGTCCGCCCATGCTCCGCCAGGCTGCGTGCCTCGGCGGCTTGCTCGGGCGAGATCATGCCCGACCTGACCGCGCGTTCGACCAGACGATCGGCGTGTTCACCCAGGAAGATCCGTCTGGCGCTTTCGACGGATGTGAGGCGAGGGCCGGACTGGTCCACCCGGTTAGCCTCCGAACAGGCTGCGCAGCTCGGCGGCGAGATCCGCGGGATCGTCGACGTAAGTTCGCACCACGTCGGTGACCACCTCGCGGAACGCGGCCCGTGCGGCCAGGAGGGCGTGCTTGACCTGAGGCGTGCTCAACGAGAACTCGGCGCCGAGTTCCGCGTATGACAGCTCGGCACCGCCCCCCTCGATGTCGTAGCGTCGAAACATCTCGAACACAGGCGTCTTGCCCTCGGCGGCAAGCCGCTTGCCGAGAAGCGCGAGCGCCTCGTTCATGACCGCAGCGGTCCAGGCCGCGTCGAACACCTGATCGGGCGTCATCTCATGGGCGTTGGGCACCTGCACGATGGCGGCGGCGTTGCCGTTCATGGCATCGAGCGCCAGCGGTGGCAGGCCGTCACCGCGCTTCTGCCGGGTCCGGCCGCGCTCGACGTCGTGCAGGAAACGCCTGATCGTGGTGCGGAGGAAGGTGCGAAAACTGCCGCGCTCGCGCGCGTACGTGCTGACCAGCTCGCGATCCAGCACCACGGTCGCGAAGAAATCCTGCGTGAGGTCCTTCGCGTCCTCGTGGGTCTTCGCCCAGGAGTGGCGGATGAAGCCGTACACGGGCCGCCAGTAGACCTCGATGAGCCGGTGCAGATGACGAGCGTAGTCCGGCGAGTCCGCGTCGCGCGCGTGCGCAATCACCGACCACGAGGTCAAGGGGAACTCGCGGTCGCCGGATATACCTTGGTCGTTGACGCCCATGGCAAAACGCCGTGTAGGGGCGAGTGCGCCCTCCAGTGCCAGTCTCGTACGGTGACACGAATCGGGGAGACGGCTCAAGTTCCGTTCCGCCCGGCACGCTTTCGTCCGATTCCGATCAGGCATCGTATCTATCAGGGTGGTTGCTTCATCAGGGACCGTGGAGACCGAAGCGGTGACGGATTTATCTGGGGATTTTCGCGGGCTTACGTCCTGCCTCCCTCGCGGAGGCGCCATGACAATACGTACCCTCTGTCTCGGAATTGCCGCCCTGACCACCGGTTGCATGGGGCTGGTCGGCGGGGGTTCCGACGAAGGTGGTGACCCTGGCGGCGGCGATGGCGCTGGTGGCAGCGGTCCCGTCGGTCCCGACGGCGTCAAGACCCCGGACGTCGTCAACGCGTGCAAGGGCGTCACGGCCCAGGCCGCGCCGGCGCCGGTGCGCCGCCTGACCCGGCGCGAGTACAACAACGCCATTCGCGATCTGCTGAACGACGCCAGCAACACCAACCCGTCGCGCGACTTCGTCATCGACGGGACGCTCGGGGTGTTCGAGAACAACTCCGGCTCGCCGTCGACCGTGCTGTCGACGACCCAGTACGCCGAGGCTGCCGATACCTTGGCGCGGTCGGCGGTGACGAAGAAGTTGACCACCGTCGCTCCCTGCGCGACGGCCGGCGGCGATGACGCCTGCGCCCGCGTGTTCATCACCAACTTCGGCAAGCGCACCTACCGGCGCCCGCTGACGGAGCCTGAGATCGCGCGGATGTTGACCGTGTACGGCATCGGCAAGGTGTCCGGCGGCTATTCGAACGGTGTCCGGCTGGTGCTACAGGGGATGCTTCAGTCTCCGAGCTTCGTGAATCACATCGAGAAGGGCGTCCAGGCTACGCCCGGGTCCACCAGCGTGGCCCTCACCCCGTACGAGGTCGCCTCGCGCCTGTCCTTCTTCCTCTGGGGTTCGATTCCTGATACGGCGCTGTTCGCGGCGGCCGACGCCAATCAGCTCGGAACACCGGCCGAGATCGAGGCCCAGACGATGCGGATGCTGGCCTCGGACAAGGCCAAGAACAGCGTGGCCAGCTTCTTCGGTCAGTGGCTGGCGCTGGACAAGCTCGGCGCCGCGGATCGCAGCCCGACGCTGTTCCCGCAGTGGACCACCGTCCGCAAGTTCGTGCGCGCCGAGACCGACATGTTCATCAACGAGACGTTCTGGAACGGCGATGGAAAGCTGACGACGATGCTCACGGCGCCGTACTCGTACGTCAACAGCACGCTGGCGCCGCTCTACGGCGTCACAGGCATCACCGGCGATCCGCTGGTGAAGAGCGCCCTCGATCCGGCGCAGCGGGCCGGTCTGCTCACGCAGGCGTCGATGATGGCCACGACCGGGCACTTCGACACGACGTCGCCCGTGCACCGCGGCCTGCTGGTGCGCGAGCGGTTCCTGTGCCAGGACACGCCCTCGCCGCCGCCCGACGTCGACGTCGCCGTCCCCAGGCCGGACCCCAAGCTGACGACACGCGAGCGGTTCGCCAGGCACGAGGCCGATCCCTACTGCGCCGGCTGCCACAAGCTGATGGACCCGATCGGCCTCGGCTTCGAGAACTACGACGCCGTCGGCCGCTTCCGCACCATGGAGTCCAACAAGCCGGTCGATGCGCGGGGCGAGGTCTTCGCCTCCGCCGATATCGACGGCGCCTTCACCGGGGCCGTCGAGCTGTCGAACAAGCTGGCCAAGAGCGGCCAGGTGCGCCAGTGCCTCACCGAGACCTGGCTGACCTACGCCACGGCGACTCTGACCTCGGACCTCGGTTGCACGGTGGCGCGTCTCACCACGGACTTCAACACCGCCGGCTCGGACTTCCGCAAGCTGATCGTCGCCATCACCAGGAGCGACGCCTTTCGTAGCCGCCGCGCCCTTGCGAAGGAGGTGTGCCAATGACAATGGTCCGTCGTTATTCTCCCCGCCGCGAGTTCCTCCAGGGAGTGGGCCTCGGTGCCTTCGCGCTTCCGTTCCTGCGCTCTCTCGACAGCCGCGCCCAGACGACGCCCAAGCGGCTGATCGTCTTTTCCAGCCCCAATGGCACGGTGATGAACGACTTCTTCCCGACCACCGGGAACGTCTACGGCCGCATCCTCAAGCCGCTCGAGCCGTTGAAGAACAAGATCGCGATCCTTCGCGGCCTCGACATGCTGTCCGCTTACAAGACGCCGATCCCCAAGGACCACGAGCCTGACTACCGGAACATGCTCACCGGCGTGCAGGCCAGCGGCGACGGCACGAACTTCCGGGTCGAAGGCATCTCCATCGATCAACACATCGCCAACACCATCGGCACGCGCACCAAGTTCGCGTCGCTGCAACTGGGCCTGCCCAACTACAGGCCGCCGATCTCGAACCGCGGTCCCGGTCAGCCGATCGCCCCGGAGAACAGTCCGTACAAGGCGTTCACCCGGTTGTTCGCCCGAGTCACCGCCGCCCCGGCCGAGATCGATCGCATCCGGCGCGAGAACAAGAGCATCATCGACATGCTCACCGCCGAGACACGCGACCTGCGCTGCGCGCTGGGCACCGAGGAGCGGCCGAAGTTCGACTTCCACCTCGAGTCTCTGCGCGAGCTCGAACGCAGCCTGGACGTCCCGATCGGCGCCGGCTGCCGAGCGCCGGACATGGGTAACCCCATCGCGCTGACCGAGGCCAACACCCCGCAGATCATGAAGCTGCAGATGGACATCATCGCCGCCGCGGTCGCTTGCGATCTCACCCGGGTGATCACCATGATGCACGGCAACGGCCGCACGGCTTACACCTGGGTCGGCGCAGGAATCCCCTACATTCATCACGGCATCAGCCACGGCAGCGACGGCGTCGCCTTTCCGCCCTCCCAGCGTGAGGAGTGGCTCACCCAGATCGAGAACTGGATCGCGTCGCAGTTCTACTACCTGCTGACCAAGCTCGACGCCATCGCCGAGCCGGGCGGCACCGCGCTCGACAACAGCGCCGTGCTCTGGGCCCACGAGCAATCGAACGGACAGAACCACCTGCGCAAGGACATGCCCTACGTGCTGGCCGGCGGCCTGTTCGCGGGGAATCGGGCCATCAACTTCGGGGGCAAGTCCCACAGCGGCCTCCTGATGAGCCTGGCCAACGCCATGGGCGTCCCCACGGCGACCTTCGGCGACCCGGACTTTTCGAAGGGACCGCTTGCCGGGCTTTAGCCCGTGGTTGTGGGTCTGTCTGGGCCTGGCGGCCTGCTCGTCCCCGCCGTCCAATGAGTCGGATCCGCCGGAGGAGAGCGTCGCAGGGGAGGATGGCGGGACGGCAGACTCAGCGCCGTCTGACCTGATACGGGGCGATCGGGCGGTCGGTGGAGGAGTGGATGTCGCCCGGCTGTCCGACGGCGGCGTCATCATCTCGGCGCCGTCACTTCTGGGAAGCAGTCTGGGCGTCGGCTACTACCACATCTGCGTGCTCGACTCCGCGCAGAAGGTGATCTGCTCTGGCTCGGGGGCGCGCGCGACCCCGCCTGCCACGCTGCGCGGGGTCCAGATCGCCGGGGCACACTTGCACAACTGCGTGATCACCGCTGCCGGCAGCCCGCAGCGGCTGGTTTGTTTCGGAAGCGCAAACCCCGTGGGGACGCAGTTGTCATCTCCCAAGGACCTCGATCCCATCCAGATCGCCGTCGGCGACAATCACAACTGCGCGATCGATCGCGACAGGACGGTTCGCTGCTGGGGTGCGGCGATCGCGATGAGCGCTCCGCCTGCGGGGCTCAAGGCCAAATACATCGCGGCTTCCGGCGCGTTCAGCTGTGCGATCCGTCTCGAGGACGACGAGGTCGTCTGCTGGGGCGCTCGTCCCGCGATGCCGCCGCCGGGGCTCAAGGCTGTGCACATCGCGGTTGCCCAGAACGCGGGGCCCGCTCCCAAAGACGCGGGGCTGCCGACGACGGTCCGTCATGCCTGTGCCGTCAGGTCCGACGGCAGCGTGGTCTGCTGGAGCGACGACACCTCCACCACGGTCCGCGAGACCGTCGTCCCCGCGGGCCTCGTCGCCAAGGAGGTGGCGGTAGGGAGTCACCACAGCTGCGCACTTCGCATCGACGGGACCGTGACCTGCTGGGGCGCCTACCCGAGAAGCATCCCCATGCCCCCTGGCCTCAAGGGCCGAGCGATCCGTGCCGGCAACGGCACCAACTGCGTGCTCCGGGACACCGACGACACCGTGGTGTGCTGGGGAGGGAACAATCAAGAGATGATCACGGGCGTGAACGGGAAGCAGGTCTACGTTCCGCAGTGAGCTGGAGTATCCGCGGACGCCCGTGACACCGCCTGTAACGTTCTGCGGCCCCGGGCGAATCCTGTGGGTGAAGTACCTGGTCTTTGGCGTGGCGGCCTTGGCGATGGGGTGCGGTGGCGGGACCTCGGAGACGCAAGGCGAAGCGCCAGAGGATGTCCCCACGCCGGATACGGGCTCGACGGATGCCGTGCCCTCCACCGACGCGCACCCGCAGACCTACGACCCCTGTCCATCCGCCACCGCTTGCCGGATCATGCCGCTCGGAGACTCCATCACCTTCGGCTCCGGCTCCTCCGGCGCCGGAGGCGGTTACCGCATCCCCCTCTTCCGGCACGTTCTCGCCGACAGGAAGGCCGTCACCTTCGTCGGCTCGGTTCGCAACGGCCCCGACCTCGTCGACGACCAGCCGTTCCCGCGGCAGAGCGAGGGTCACGGTGGATTCACCATCGACGAGGGAGGCGGACGGCAGGGGATCTATCCCCTCGTCGGCAAGGCGCTGGCCACGCACAAACCTCACATCGTGCTGTTGATGATCGGCACCAACGACATCAACCTCAACCTGGACCTGGCGAACGCCGCCATGCGTCTGGGCGATCTGCTGGATCGGATCACCACCACGGCGCCGGACGCGCTGCTGGTCGTGGCGCAGATCGTGCCCACCACCAGCGAGGCGCTGAACCAGCGGGTGCGGGCCTACAACCAGGCGATCCCGGGGCTGGTCGAGGCGCGCGCAGCCGCGGGCCGGCACATCACGATGGTGGACATGTACGGCGCGTACAGCGCAAACCCCCGGTTCAAGACCGAGTACATGGCCGACCAGTTGCACCCGAAGGACGTCGGCTACGTGAAGATGGCAGACACCTGGTATGCGGCCATAGCCCGCTGGCTGAAGTAGCCAGGCCGTCGGGCAGGTTCGCACCGGACCGCTCGCCGGGCTGTAGTACGCTGCGGCCGTGTGGCTGCTCCTGGTCCTGGCGGTCGGCGCGGTCGCTCCGACGGAATCGCGCGTGCGGCTGTCCATCCGCGAGGCCGGCAAGCCGACGGGTATCCGGCTGCGGGTGACCGACGGCGCAGGGATCTACTTCGCGCCGCTGGGGCACCAGCCGATCGCCGAGCGAAACCACAAGACCCCGGGCGATCTGCTGCTGGGCGACGGGCCGTTCGAGCTGCACGCCTACGTGTACGACGGCGCGGAGATCGATCTGCCGCCGGGCCGCTACCTGTTCGCGGCGCGCAAGGGGTTCGAGTACGAGCCGATCGAGCAGAAGGTGGAGATCGGCCACAAGGCGGGGCAGGTGGTGACGCTGGCGCTGCGCAAGTTCGTCGATCTGGAGAGGGCGGGCTGGTTCCCGGGCGACACGCATCTGCACTTCCCCGATCCGGTGGCGACCCGCTACGAGATGGAGTGCGAGGGGCTGCGGGTCTGCAGCCTGCTTCTGCTCAAGAGCGGTGTGCCCAAGCCGCCGCGGCCCGGTGACGGCACCTTCCAGAACGTGGAGCTGTTCACGGGCAAGCTGGCCGCGGGCTCGGACGCGCGGCACTTCATCAAGGTGGGGGAGGAGTTCCGTCACGGCCTGCTCGCGCACCTCATCTTCCAGAACCTGAAGCAGATCGTCTGGCCTGTCTCGACCGGCGGGCTACGCGAGTCTGGCGTCGGCGGCTACGACTGGCCGATGATGCTCCAGGCGGCCGACGAGGCGCGCGCGCAGCGGGCGCTGGTCACCTGGGCGCACTGGCCATACCCGTCGATGGAGGCGCCGCTGGACATCGCGCTCGGGCGGATCGACTCGATCGATCTGCTGACCGTCGGCAATCCGTTCGAGCACCATCCGGAGCTGGTCGAGGTCTACAAGATGCGCGGACCGCGGGCGTATGCCACGCCGCCGATCGAGATGTACTACCACTACCTCAACTGCGGGCTGCGCCTGGCGCTGTCGTCGGGGTCGGACAAGATGAACCAGAACCCGCCGATGGGCAGCGCGCGGACCTACGTGAAGACGCGGGCCCCGCTGTCATACGACTCGTGGGTGGAGGGGATCCGCAAGGGGCGCACCTTCGTCAGCACCTATCCACTGCTGGAGTTCTCGGTGGGCGGGAAGATTGCCGGAGACACCGTGACTGCAGGGAAGCTGCGGGTGAAGGCCCGGGCGCGATCCATCGAGCCGTACGAGACGCTGGAGGTCGTGGTCAACGGCAAGGTGGTGGCCAGCGCTGCGCCCGAGGGCAGGTACAACGAGGCGGCGCTCGATCGTACCTTCGAGGTCGCCGGCGGGTGGATCGCCGTGCGCGCCCACGGACCGAAGATGCTCCCCTACGGCGCCACCTGGTGGAAGATGCCGGTGTTCGCGCACTCGGGGCCGATCTACGTACGCGGGCGTGCCCCGGCGGCGCCTGAATCGGCGGCGATCCTGCTCGAGCAACTCGGCTACCTCGAGACCTGGGTTCGTGACAAGGCGAACTTCCCGGCACCGGAGAACCGGGTCCAGGCGCTGGGATACATCACGCAGGCGCGGGCGGTCTACGACAAGGCGGCCGCCAACCATTGACGGTGGCATGCCCACGTCGTCCGATTCCGATCAGGCATCGTATCTACCTTGGTGGGTTGCTTCATCGGGGACCTGGGTGACCGACGCAGTGTGACAAGGAGCCTCGGTCTCGCCGTTCTGCTGGTCAGCGTCTCGTGCATGGGCGGGATCGAAGGTGACGAAGGCGACGAGGAAGGCACCCCGGCCAGCGACGACGCGGCCCCGGCGCCATCGGCGGGATCGGCGGGATTGTTGTGGCCGGTGCGGCTGGACGGCGCTCCCTCCGCACTCCGGCGTCTGACGCGAGACGAACTGGTGAGCACCCTCGAGGTGCTCACCGGGACGGCCCCCGCACGCGATGATCTGCCCGAGGAGCAGCGTTCCGACCACGGCCCACTCTTGACCTCGGGCATGTCCTTCATCGGACCCGAGATCGGGAAGCTCAAGCAGGTGATGAGCGACTTCGCCGTCCGGGTGACACCGGCCATGCTGGTGAAGACCGGCTGCGCGTCGACCCAGCAGACCCAGCGCGATTGCTTGCTCGCCTGGTCGTTGCGGTTCGCGGAGCAGGCCTTCCGCCGCCCGCCTGGCACAGGTGAAAGCGCCATCTATCAGAGGATCCTCGCCTCTGCCGATGGCACGAAGGATGGCAACACCATCGCGCTCGAGGGCGTCTTGACCGGCATCTTCTTTTCACCGTCGTTCCTTTACCGGACCGAGATCGGCGCGGCCGTCGCGGGAAAAGCGGGCCTGCGCGCACTGGACTCGAACGATCTGGCCGTGCGCCTGAGCTACCTGGCGACCCTGGCGCCGCCCGACGCCGAACTCCTCGACGCCGCGAAGACGGGGCGACTCAAGGACGGAGGCGAGCGCGGCCGGCAGTTCGCCCGCCTCGCTGCCAGCGATCGCGGCAAGCGCGCGCTCGCGGTGCTCGTGTTCGAATGGCTGGGCGCCAACGAACGCAAGGTGCACGAGAAGTCGCAAAAATACCTCACCGGGCTGGGCGCCGACTTCGAGCCGTCCGTACGCGCAAGCGCCGAGGCGGCCATCCGGAAGGTGGTCCTCGACAGCGCCGATCCCACGGTGGGTGGGCTCCTGTCGACCGACGCGTATCTGGCTGACGCCCCGATTCAGAAAATCCGTCAGGCGTTCGGGACGGGCAAGACGGCCTCCGGCGACACCGCCGAGACCGGCCGCGCGGGCCTGATGATGCATCCCCATGTGCTGGCCGGGCACACCAAGGACGACGGAGCGTCCCCGTTCCAGATCGGCGTGTTCATGCGGGAGGCGTTCCTGTGCGAGCCGATCCCCTCCCCGCCGCCGGGCGCGGCCGACATGGCTCGCGATGGCGTCCCGCCGGGCTCGACCATGCGTGAGAGCCTCGAGTACCGGACCGGCGCGGGCCTGTGCCAGGGCTGCCACCAGCATTTTGCGCCCATGGGCTATTCGTTCATGCCGTTCGATCCAGTGGGCCGCTGGGTCAAACAGGATCCGACGGGAAAGCCGTGGGACCTGTCGGGCAGCATCACCCCGGCGTCGGGGTCCGCGTTCTCGTTCAAGACCCCGGGTGAGCTGATGCGTGGCCTGGCGAGCCTGCCTCAGGTCCATGGTTGCTTCGCGCAGACCGCGCTCGAACTGGCCTTCGGGCGCCATCTGGTCACCGAAGATCAGGAGATGCTGGTCGCGCTCAACGATGCAGTCAAGAAGACGCGCGGCGGTGTCGCGGCGATCTTCCAGACCATCGTTTCGGCTCCCAGTTTCGCAAACACCATCGCGTCGAGGTGAATCACATGTCGAGGATGCGTGTTTCGCGCAGGCAGATTCTCCAGAACACGGCGCTGGCAACCTTGCTTTCGCCGGTGCTCCGCAAGATGGAGGCACAAGCAGCGGCGACGTCCCCGCGCAGGGTCATTCTGATCTTCTCGCCCAACGGCCCCATGGTGGCCGCCGGCCCGGCCACGGGATCGGAATCCGCTTTCACTCTCCACGACTGGTGGAAGCCCCTCGAGCGCCATCGAGCCGACGGCATTTTCATGTCCCACATGGCCTCGACAGGCGTGGGCGTGCTGGCCGGCGGCGGGCACGGGATCGGAGGGCAGGTCTTCGACGGCTATGGCGGCGGCTACAACGGGAACCAGTACCTCACCCAGGGGCCCTCGATCGATCAAGTCATCGGCAGGCGGCTGGAAGCCGAGAACCGCGCCGGGATCCGGCGGTCGGTCGTCTGGGGCTCGGGGGTATCGGACGGCAACGGCCCCTACGTGGCCTCCCCGGGCCGCCACATCAGGCCGGAAGTGGATCCATCCAAGGCGTGGAACGACATCTTCTCGGGTTTCGTCGCCCCGGCGGCGAACGACGCGGCGATGAAACGGGCCGCAGCTCTGCGGGCGCGGGACCAGAGCGTGCTCGACCTGGTCAACGCAAACTGCGCCGCGGTCAAGAGTGCGCTGGGCACCGAGGGCTCGCGGTTGCTCGATGATCACTGCACCACACTGCGGAGCTTCGAGCGGAATCTGGTCGCGGGCCTTGCCGGCAACCCGGCCGCGGAGAAGTGCGCCAAGCCCGCGAACCCCGGCTCCATGATCTGGACGGACCCGGAGAACGTCGATTTGCAGATGTCGAAGTTCATCGAGCTGATGGGCGCCACGCTGGCCTGCGAGCTGTCGCACGTGATCGCCTTCCAGTTCGGCAGCCAGGGGGCCAGGAACCGCCTTGCGGCGAGCTACGGGGTGCCCAGTTCGCCGACGGCCGATTCGGGCGACTCGGGTCCCGCGCACCACCCGTGGACCCACCAGGGCAATTCGGAGGCGAGGGTGACCGCGATGCGCCTCTTCCAGACCTGGTACTCGACGCAGGTCGCGGCGCTGATCGACAAGCTCAAGAACACGGTCGACGCCTACGGCAAGCCGCTGCTCGACTCGACGCTGGTCGTGTGGGCTTCCGAGCTGGGCGGCAACGAGAAGAACCGTGACAGCCACCAGAACGGGTCGTTGCCGGTCGTCGTGTTCGGAAAAGGTCAGGGCCTGTTCCGGACCGGGCGCTACATCCGCGGCAAGTCCCCCGACACGGGTCGCCTCGGCGCCGGCTACCCGGAGGCCGGGCGTGACATGGGGCGGCTGCTCATCTCGGTCATGCAGTACATGGGTCTCAGCGACATCAACACCGTCGGCTCCACGGGCGTGACTGGCCCATTGATGTCGCTCTACGCCTAGAGATCCATGTTGTACCTCCGTGCAGGAGTTCTTTTTCTGATGACCGGGTGCTCGGGGTCCATGGGCGACCCGCTGCAGGACGTGAGTGGCGATGAGGAGGGGGGAAGCGAGGCGAGCGATGCAGGCGCCGCGGATCGCGGGCCGCTTCGCGCTCCCGGCGGCCCGGATGTGGCGATCCCCCCGGACCCTGGCGTCACCATGCCCTTCGTCCATTCGCTGTTCACCGATCACATGGTTCTTCAGCGTCAGGCGCAAACCCCGATATGGGGCTGGACCCAGGCGGGAACCAAGGTGACCGTCGAGATCGCGGGCAAGTCGTTCGTTGCCACTGCGGACCAGTACGGGCGCTGGCTGGTGCGAATCGGTCCCTTCGAGGCCGGGGGACCCTACACGCTGGCCATCTCGGGACCGAAGGCCGTGGTGTTCCAGGACGTGTTCTTCGGCGACGTCTGGCTGTGCAGCGGCCAGTCCAACATGTTTCTTTCGGTTGCGAATGCGCTGAATGCGAAGGCGGAGATCGCCGCCAGCGATTTTCCCCAGCTGCGCCTCTTCACGGTCCCCCCCCTGGCGCTCAGGACGCCGCGACAGACACTGGCGAGCGCGAGTGCCTGGACCGTCACCGGACCGACGACGACCGGCGGCTTCTCCGCCACCTGCTATGTCTTCGGGCGCGCGTTGCACGGAAAGCTGAAGGTTCCGATCGGACTCATCCACTCCTCGGTCGGTGGCACCGTGGCCCAGGCGTGGACAAGCGCACCTGCTCTGGCGACGATCGAGGACTTCAAGCCTGCTCTGGCAGCGGCGGCGGCAAGCTCGGCTCCCGCGACAAACAACACGGTGACGGCGCTCTACAACGGGATGATCGCGCCGCTCTTACCGTACGGCATCAAAGGAGTGACCTGGTATCAAGGCGAGGCCAACGTCGGCCGGGGCCCGCAGTACAGCCGGCTCCTGCCCACATTGATCGCAGACTGGCGCGCGAATTTCCGGATGGGGAAGGTCCCCTTCCTCATCGTCCAGCTCCCGAACTGGATGGAGGCCCAGACGGTGGCCGTCGAGAACAGCGACCTGGCGCTCTTGCGCGATGCCCAGCTGCAGACCGTCCTCGACGACCCCCAGAACGGCCTGGCGGTCACTGCTGACATCGGCGAGGCACTCACGGTTCACCCGAGAAACAAACAGGACGTGGGAGCGCGTCTGGCCGCATCGGCATTCCACGTCGCCTACGGTGAGGCGAACGTCTTCTCGGGTCCCACGAATACCGGAATGAAGGTCGAGGGCGGCCAGATCCGCCTGTCTTTCGCCAACGTGGGGACAGGGTTGATGGTCGGGAGGAAACTCGGTCTGGCGCCAGTGCAGGAGGTCGCCGGCGGCGTTCTGACCGGGTTCGCGATCGCGGGTGCCGACCGGAAGTATGTGTGGGCGACCGCCACCATCGATGCGCAGGACGTGGTGGTGTCGTCACCGCAGGTGCCGGCGCCCGTGTCCGTACGCCATGGCTGGGGGAACAACCCTCCGTGCAACCTGTACAACCGCGAGGGGCTGCTTGCCTCGCCGTTCCGGACGGATCCCGACTACGAGATCCGTGTCGTGTTCGGCACGGGCAGCGGCACGTTCCGGGCGGCAGAGTCGGTCACCATCGTGGCCAATGGACCGCCCATAGGTAAACGCTTCGACAAATGGGTCGGCGATGTCCAGAACGTTTCGGACGTGCGCAGCCCGCGGGCGACGCTCACAATGCCGTCCCGGTACGTCTCGATTGCGGCGACGTACGTGAATTGACGTCGTCATGGCGCCGACGTTCCTGATCCTGATCGTTGCGGCGCTTGTTGCGCCGCCCTCGCCCGCCGTCAAGCCTCTCTTCACGAAATATTGCCAGGCCTGTCACGGACCCACCAAGGCCAAGGGCGGCATTCGTTTCGACAAGCTCGACTTCGACATCGTCCGTGGCAAGGACGGCGAGCACTGGCAGGGGGTGCTCGCCAACCTGCAAAAGGGCGAGATGCCACCCGACGAGAAGCCTCAACCCACGGGCGCCGAACGCCGCACGCTGATCAGCTGGATCGCCAGCGGTCTCGACCAATCCGCCAGGCTGAAGCAAGCGGAGGCTGCCTCGCTGCTTCGCCGCCTGACCCGCGAGCAATACACGAACACGTTGCGCGATCTGCTGGGCATCGACAGCGACTACACCCGCCTCTTGCCTCCCGAGAGTCCCTCGAAGATGGGGATGCAGAACGACGGCAGCGTTCTCGCCAGCTCGACGCTGCACCTCGAACAAACGATGATGATCGCCCGGGTAGCACTCGACCGCGCCCTCTCCATCGGCCCGCCACCGCCCGCCTGGCGGTTCCGCTACGTCTTCGGCCCCCAGAAGACCCAACCGGCCAAGAAAGTGGATCTCGGCTACCAGGAGCAGAGCCTGCCCCCGGATCAGTACCTGGTCGAGACCTTCGCCGACCGCGGCCGGCTCAACACCCCAACGTTGACGCCCAAGGGACACCTGCGCGACCGCTGCTACGTCGACCTGCGCGGTTCCCAGGACTACGACGCCAGGAACAGCCCGCTCCGTTACTCAGTCGACGAGCGCGGCATCCTGCTGATGCCCGCCAAACCGCACGTCGAGCACAAAGCCCAGATCTGGCAAGGGCCCAACCCCAACCTCGCTCTGGTGCTGCGCGACTTCCCCTCCGAAGGCGCCTTCGTCCTGCGCGTCACCGTCTCCCGTGCCAGCGCCCAGGGCGAGGTCCCCTGGCTGCGCGCCTTCGTCGGCAACCGCCTCGACGACGGCATGGAGTACGGCACCTTCGACCAGCCCCGCCGCGTCGATGCCGCCCCCGGCAAGCCTCAGGTGATCGAGTTTGGCGGACGCCTGGAGAACTTGCCCATCCCGGTGGCGGACCCCGAGGACAAGGAGTTCCTCTCCAACCTGATGGTCATTGGCGTCTGGAACGATGTCCTCGTCACCAAGGCCGAGAGGACGTCACCCGCTCTGGTCATCCGATCCATCGAGTTCGAGGGCCCCATCACGGTGGACTGGCCATCCGCCACCCACCGCCGGGTCTTCTTCAATGACGAGCTGAGTTCGGATCCGGAGACCTACGCGCGCCAGATCCTCCAGCGCTTCTTGGTGCGTGCCTTCCGCCGCCCTCCGACGGAGGCCCAGCTGCAGCGTCACTTCGCGTTCTGGCAACAGCAGGTCAATTCCGGCGTCGGCTTCGCCGAAGCAATCCGCGACAGTCTGGCGGCAGCACTCTCCTCGCCCAGCTTCCTCCACCACGTCGAGGAATCCCAGCGGCTGGATGATCACGCCCTGGCCAGCCGGCTCGCGTACTTTCTCTGGAACACCATGCCCGACGAGGAGCTGCTGGTTCTGGCATCGCAGGGCCAGGTGCGCCCGAACCTGGTCGACCAGACCAAACGCCTCCTCGCGGATCCGCGGGCGCGGGCTTTCTTCCAGTCCTATGCCACCCAGTGGCTGGATCTCGGATCACTCGACCGCGTGCACGTCGACGTCGAACTGCAGCCTGGTTACACCCGCTTCGTCAAGGAGGACATGCGCCTCGAGACCAGCAGGTACCTCGAGCACCTCTTCACCAACAATCGTCCTCTCACCGAGATCGTCACCGCCGACTACACCATGCTCAACCAGAACCTCGCCCAGTTCTACGGGATCGCCGGGGTCACCGGTCCCGAGTTCCGTTCGGTGAAGCTGCCAGACGACAGCCGCGGCGGAGGCCTGCTCACGCAGGGGAGCTTCCTGGTCGGTCACTCGACGGGCGACGACTCGCACCCGATCAAGCGCGGCGTCTGGTTGGCCAAGAAGATACTCGACGATCCCCCGCCTCCGCCGCCGCCGAACGTCCCGGAGATCGACCGCGAGAACCCGGAAATCGCCAAGCTGTCGGTCAAGGCGCAACTGGAAATCCATCGCAACAAGGAGTCCTGCCGCGACTGCCACAAGAAGCTCGATCCCTGGGGCATCCCCTTCGAGAACTTCGACGCCGCGGGCCTCTGGCGTGCCGAGATCACCAAGAAGATCGATGGTAAGTCGTTCAAGTCTCCCGTCGACGCCGCAACCAAGCTGGTCGACGGTCACAAGGTCAACGGCCTCGACGAACTGAAGACGTATCTGCTGGGGAGCCGCCGCGATCAGCTCCGCCGCAGCGCCGCCCGCCATCTCGTCGCCTACGCTCTGGGCCGCACGCCCAGTTTCATCGACGACCAGGCAGTCAAGGACATCTGTGCCCAGGCTCAGGCCAGCGGCGACGGTCTTCAGGATCTGATCCTGGCGGTCGTCCAGAGCCGCGTTTTTCAGAGCAAGTGAGGAACGCGATGAGCAAGCCATGGCAGATCCCCCGCAGGGCCTTCTTGAAGGGAATGGGCGTTGCCGTCGCGCTACCACCGCTGGAGGCGATGGCTCTGAACCGAAACAGACCCAAGCGCCTCTGCGTCCTTTATGTCCCCAACGGCGTGAGCATCGCCCCGCCGGACCATCCCGCCCACAAGGAGTGGAACTGGTTCCCGATCGGCAAGGGCCGCGAGTTCACCTTCACGAAGACACAGGAGTCCCTGGAGCCGTTCCGGAAGCAGTTGACGGTACTGGGCGGCCTGTCGCACCCACGCAGCCGCAACCTCCTCGGCCACGCGGCCGGCGACACCTTCCTCACCGGCGGCGACATCGGCGGCGAGTACCGCAACTCGATCTCCCTGGACCAGGTGGCCGCCCGCCAGCTCGGCCGAGCCACCCGCCACCCCTGCATGACCCTCTCGTGCGACGGGGGCATCGGCTACAAGTCACGCGTCTCCACCCTCTCCTTCAGTCCCAACGGCACGCCCCTGCCATCGGAGTCCAGCCCGCGCCAGATCTTCGAGCGCTACTGCAGCGCCGGCGACGCCCGCTCGGAAGAGGCTGCGCGCCACCGCGTGCGGGAGGGCCGCAAGGTGGTCGATCTGGTCAAGGCCGACTCCCAGGATCTGGCGCGCCGCCTCGGCCGCGAGGACCAGACACGCCTCGACGAATACGTCAGCACGCTCGCGGAGATCGAGGACCGCATCAACCGCGCCGAGTCCTGGATCGGCAAGCCGGTCAAGGAGGGCGACGTCAGGCACCTCAAGCTCGGCGCCCAGCAGGTCAACCCGGCCGAGTACATCCGCACCATGTGCGATCTCATCGTGCTGGCCTTCCAGACCGACACCACCCGGGTCGTCACCTACATGGTGTCGCGCGAGGACGGGATGGGCTGGGGCGATCAGTTCCCCGTCATCGCGCTGGGGCTCAAGGGCGGCCACCACAAGCTGACCCACGACCGCACCGAGGGCTTCTTCGAGCGCTGGGCACGCTACGACCAGTTCCTGGTGCAGATGTACGCCTACCTGCTGCAGCGTCTGTCCGACACGCGCGACGAACATGGCTCGCTGCTGGACAATTCGATGGTGTTGTTCGGCTCGGCCTGCAGCACCCTCCACAACGCCCGGAACTACCCGCTGGTGCTGGCGGGCGGAAAGAACATGGGCCTCGAGCACGGGCAGTACCGGCAGTTCCCGGAGTCACTCCCGCTGTCCAATCTCTACCTGTCCATGCTGGCCGCGCTCGACGTCTCCGTGCCCTCGTTCGCCGACTCGACAGGCAAGCTGGGACAGATCTTCGCCTAGTACCCGCCACAGCTCAGCGCTGGAACTCCTCCCAGGCCCGCAGATGAACCTTCTCGAGGTGGACCCGCGCCGACGCAATCCCCGGTGCGAGGTACTTCCGCGCGCGCTTCGGAACCGCCGCCAAGGCTGACTCCAGCGCTCCAGGATGCGTCTCGGCGAGCACGGCTGCGAGCACCGCAGACTGGAAAACATCCTTGTCCGACTTCGCATCCCGGCCGGGCCGCAACCGGGACGCGATCAGCTTGTGAACCGCAAACCGCTCCGGCAAGGGCACGAGGATTGGCAAGCACCCCTCCCGGCCCATCAGCATCGCCGGTTGGGTTTCTTCCAGCAGGTAGTCCAGATAGGGAAGACCCGCCGCATGCGCACCGAGTTCGGGCACCGGAACGACGGGAAAGCCCTCGTTCGGCGAAGGTACCAACAGGTCGACGTGGAAACGCGAGCGCCCGGCCTGCTTGAAGGAGGTTGACGGCGCCTTGCGCTCCATCCGCGGCACCTCGACGAAATCGATTCCGGAGCGCTTCAAGATCTCGAGGAGACCACCCGCGGGCGCCTTCACCAGCGCGAGAGCCCCACGCCGGGCGATGTCGATGTCCTCCGTGGCATACGGAACGCCGCGCGCCCCGAGCTTGTTGAGCATCACACCGTAGGCGTGGGACCCTATGAGAATGCCGGCGGCGGCAAAGACGCCATGATTGTGTAGCGCAGCGAGAGTGGCATACGTCTTCGAGTCCACCACGTTGAAGCCCTCGCGGCCGAGCGTCCTCAGGGAACCGGTGACCTCCTTCGTCTCACGGATCCGTACCCGCATCGCCTCGGCCTTGGCGTCCGCCCTGGCATCTCCCACGGGACCGGCGAGGTAGCTCTCCCGTTTCTTGCCATCGCCATCGTAGAACTGATGCGAGTAGAAGCGAAAACCCGACGCATTGGTCCGCTGGATCACCGATCCCGCCGTACCCACGAATACCTGACGCTGGCCCGCCGCATGGTTCTCCATGTCCGCGTACAGCATCGCCAGGGCGCGGTTATGGGGCGTGTAAAGAGGCCTGGATCGCGCCATGAACCGTATCCGTCAGACCACAAATATAGTGGATACGGCCGTAGCCGTCAACCCGGGCGGACGCGCGCGGCGAGTCAGGGCGATCTCATGGCGCCGACGTGTCCTGGAGAAGAACGCCGGGAATGTCGTCGCCGGAGAGCGACTTCAGGAATGCCACGAGATCGGCTTTCTCTTCCGCCGTGAGGCCGAGCGCCTTCATCAAGGCGTCCTTGGTGCCGGTGGCGGGAGTGGTTCCACCACGATCGTAATAGTCGACGACCTCCTCCAAGGTTTTGAATTGCCCGGCGTGCATGTAAGGAGCGCTATCGGCGATGTTGCGCAACGAGGCCGTGCGGAACTGCCCCATGGTCATTTCGGGCGCCGGGTTCGACAGACCGGCGAGGCGCCCCACGGTCGGGTCATCGCTGAAGGCGGTGCCGGAATGAATGGCGCTGCCGAGAAGCGCCGGCATGTCCGCGAAACGGCCATTGTCCATCGCCGGCACGTTCATTCCCGTCTGGGCGAGGCCGATGTTGTGGAACTCGCCGTCGGACAGGTGCGCGCCCGCGTGACAGCTCACGCACGCCGCCTTGCCGACGAAGAGCTTGAGGCCACGTGTTTCCCCGGCCGTGAGTGCTGTCGTCTCGCCGGCAACGAATCGGTCGAGGCGCGAATTGCGGCTCACCAGCTTGCGCGTGTACGCCTGGAGCGCCTTGCCGAAGTTCACCAGGATCCGGGTCACCTTGTCTCGATCGGCGGCGGCCATCATTTCCCACATGCCATCGGCGGCATTGGCGGCCTTTGGTTTTCCGGCGGCAGGAAAACGAGCCGCGTCGCTACCGATCGCGGGATCGAGCGGACCGAACACGGCCTCGTAGTCTTGCCGGTACCTGTCGAACATGGCGTGCGCGAGCTGGAGGCGGTTGCCGTTCATGTTCCTGCCATTCTCGAGGACGGCGGGTGGTAGCTCCCACTGGGCCGAGAAGCGGCCCGCCCAGTTCGTCCAGCGGTAGAAGCTGGAATTCACGAGAGGCAGCGAGTTGCGCGGCAGGAAATCGGCGCCGAGGGAGACATTGGCGGACAGCGACCGCCTGTCGTCGAGCGCCTTGCCCGCGTGGCAACTGGCGCAGGCGATCTTCCCGGTCTCACCCATCTGACCGAGGTCGCCCGTGACGGCGAGCGCGCCGGAGAAGCGCCTGTCGAAGAAGAGACGCTGTCCGAAGGCGGCGGCCTTCGCGTCGTCCGCGTATCGATTGGTCGTATCAGGGGGAACGGCGGGCAGAGGCGACAGGGTGCTTGCGAGCGCCCGCTCCTCGGTCGTGAGGATCCCCGCGTCGGCCTGCGGGCTGTCGCTGCTGCTTCCGCAACCGAGGGCGATGAGCAGCGACGCAAGAGCAGGCAGGCGGATCGGGCGGACCGTGGAGATCATGGCGTTCCTTTCGTGGAGAGTGCGGGCGCCACTTCAGCAATGCCCGTGCCAGGGCGCACCCCGCAGCCGGTCGCAGCTCGGGTGCCGGCGGCCCGACAACCTGTCCGGACATCATGTCCGGATTGTCCGACGAACTGTCGGTCAGGCGTTCTTGCGAGGCCGAGCCACGCCATAGGCGTCGAGTCTGGCCACGAGCGTGCTCCGCGCCAGGCCGAGCAACCGTGCCGCCCGGCTCTGGTTCCCGGCGCACTCGTTGAGGACTCGCAGCACCCGGGTCTTCTCGTCCTCGTTCGCCCCCACCTCGGCCAGCGGAGCACCCGTTGGCGTTGGCGTTGCCGCGCGCATCGTCATGCTCTCCGCGGGCAAGTGCTCGGGCCCGATCTCGTCCGTCCGGCACAGGAGAAGGGCTCGTTCGATCACGTTGCGAAGCTCCCGGATGTTTCCGGGCCAGGCATGGCTCTCGAGGAGTTCGCGCGCCCGGGCGGACAGACGCGGCACCGAGGTCCGTTCCATTTGCGCACACAGCGCGGCCACAAAGGATTGCGCCAGGGGCTCGATCTCCGCTCGCCGTTCGCGCAGGGGGGGTATCCCGACCGTGACGCCGTTCAGTCGATAGTAGAGGTCGCGGCGGAAGCGGCCCGCGGCCACGTCCAACTCGAGCTCGCGGTTGGTCGCCGCGACAAACCGAACGTCGATCGGCCGTTCCTTGAGGCTTCCGATGCGGGTCAGCCTCTTCGTCTCGATGACCCGCAGCAGCTTCGGCTGGAGTGAAAGTGGCAACTCGCCAACCTCGTCGAGAAACACCGTTCCGCCCGGAGCGGTCTCCAGCAAGCCGGCCTTGGTGTCGGACGCACCAGTGAATGCCCCCTTTTCGTGGCCGAACAGCTCGCTTTCGAGCAGGTTGTCGGCCAGCGAGGCGCAGTTGACGCACACGAAGGGAGCCTTCGCGCGCGGCGAGAGATCGTGAATCGCGTGCGCCATCACCTCTTTGCCCACGCCCGTCTCGCCCACGATGAGGATGCTGATCGTCCCCGCGGCGGCGCTCTGGGCGAGGTCGTAAAGGCGCTGCATCCTCGAATCACCAACCATCACCCGATCCGCCTGGGGCGCCCAGGCAGGCACCCCTCTCACACGCTCGCAAGCCTGGGCCAGGAGGGCTTCCGGTTCGACGCCATCGCGGGGGTAACAAGCCAGGCCCGTCCGCGCGGCGACGCCTCCAGCCGCGAGGCGGGCGATCAGATCCTGAGCCATCGCCCCACCGAGCTCCGGCGGGGTGTTCGGCAGCAGCAGCTCGTATTCACTCGGACCGTAGAGCGCCAGCATGTCCGGCAACCGCAAGGCCGGGGCCACGAGATCGGCCACGCGGGCGGCAGGCTGGTCGCTACCGACGTGCAGGCGCAACACCGTGAACGGCTCGCGCGTGTCCGACGAGCGCGCGCACTCCTCCTCGAGCCGGGCCTCGTAATAGGCGTGAGGCAGCACCTGCCGCGATCGGCCACCCTGGCTGCTGGGCTGGACCATCAACACAGTCGAGCCGATGGTGACCGCCTCGCCCGGCACCATCGCCACACGTTCCCCGGGCCGTAACGACACGTCGCGCATCTTCGTCAGATTGATGCTGCCGAGGTCCTCTATGTCGACGGTGCCGCCGCGCCCGACGTGCAGGCGTGCGTGCAGGCGGGAGGCGAGCGGATCCGTCAGCCGAACCTCGGCATTCTCGGCGCGACCGATGTTCAGGATCCCCGCGTCGGGCAGGCGGACCGTGAAATGAGCGTCCGGCGCCATGACCACCAGTTGCAGCCCGGCGGGCCGATTCTCCCCCTTCTGCTCGAACACCGTCGTTGGCAGACGCACCGCCCGAGTATCGGCGTACAGGACCGTTCCCGCAATCTGACCGGCTGGTTGACAGTGGCCGACGCAGCGCTCCTATAATCCCTGCGCACCAGATGCCGCATCGAAGGTGGGCCTTGGCGGCGCTCGTCCTCCCTCTGTTCTCCTGTGGGAGCGCTCTTGACGATCTGATGTGCGACGAGCCTGGATGTGAGTGGACGTCCGAGGACTGGGCGCGCCTGACGGCACTCGCGAATCCGCCGGATGCGCCTCGCGATCGCTCGAACCGCCATTCGGGCAATCCCGAGGTGGCGCGCCTGGGACAGCGACTGTTTTTCGATCCCGCATTCTCGGGCCGGCCGACGATGCTGGATGCGATCCGCCGCCCCGCCCCTTCCGCCCGGCCGACAGGTGCGAATGGTCTCCTCGGTATCTCCTGCGCCACCTGCCACGATCCACGCCACGGCGGCGTGGATGTGACCTCCAGCCCTGGGCACGTCTCCGTCGGCGCCGGCTGGACCGACGTGAACGCTCTGTCCACATTCAACAGCGCTCTTCAGCCGGTCGTGTTCTGGAACGGTCGCGCCGATTCGCTGTGGGCCCTCAACGTGATCGTGGGCGAGAGCCCGACCACGCTCAACGGGAACCGGCTGCGCACCGCTCACGTCATGGCAGGGCGATACCGTTCCGAGTACGAGAGGCTGTTCGCCGGGAGTCTCTCCGAGGTGGACGCCCTGCCCCCCGACGGCAAGCCAGGTGCCAAACCCGGCTGCCAGCCGGCAGACGGGACCGAGCCGTTCGGCGACGCGTTCGACTGTCTGTCCGAGAAGTTGCAGCACGAGATCACCACCGTGCTCGTGAACTGGGCCAAGGCGATTGCGGTGTACGAGGAGAAGCTCGTCAGCCGCGAGTCTGATTTCGATTTCTTCGTCAACGAAGGGCCCACGTCGCAGCGTCTGTCGGCACGCGCGAAACGGGGGGCCCGGCTGTTCGTCGGCAAGGCGGGCTGCGTGTCGTGCCACTCCGGGCCCTTGCTCAGCGATGGCCAGTTTCACGACATCGGCATCCCCCAGACAGGGACGGCGGTGCCGACGACGGCCGATTGCCCCGCGGGCGCCCTTCCCTGTGACTGCGTCGCCGGGCGTGGCTGCGCCCCGTGGGGCGCCTTCGATGGCCTTGCCCGCCTGCGGGTCAGCCCCTGGCTTCGCACCTCCATCTGGAGCGACGATCGTGCCGATCTCTCACGCGCCGCCTACTACGATCGTCCTCTTCACGACCGGCTCAAGGGCGCCTGGCGCACACCGAGCTTGCGGGACGTGGCGCTGACCGCCCCTTACATGCACGACGGGATGTACCGGACCTTGCGGGACGTCGTCGATCACTACAACCGTGGCGGCCTCGGTGGCGTCGGCGGTGGCGAGCGCGTGGGCGTTGCCGCAGCCGCACTCAAGCCGCTCGGGTTGCACGAGGACGAGGTGACGGCAGTCGTCGCGTTCCTGGAATCGCTCAATGGACGGCTCCCTGACGAGCCGACGGCGCCCTTGCCATGACAGCGCTGGTGACGCTCCTGATGCTGGCCGCGGCCGATCCATCAGCCGACGGCGATTCCGAACCCCTCGACGAGCGCCTGGCGCGGATCGAGGAGGAGCTGCGGCAGACGCGCGAGTTGACGCTCAACCGCAGGCCCACCGTCACGGTCGGCGGCTACGCTGATCTCGGCTTCTTCGTCACCGAGGGGGACGGATCGGGCGTGCAGCAGGATCTGGGACCCGCGGAGAGCCGCCGGTTTCCGGAGTACATCGATCGCTTCGGCTGGGTGTTCCTGGGCGATCTCCTGGCGCCGGCCGTGAACAGCCGCGGCGAGCCCGCGGACCTCGGTGACCTGCCCGGTACCGACCGCTGGGACGGCATCGACTCGAACGGCGCACCCGGCTTCATCGTCAACGAGGTCAACCTGCGCCTGACGAGCCGCGTGGCGGAAAGCGCCCTGGCAACGGTCAGCCTCGACTTCCTGCCACGCACGGGGAGCGATTTTCGACTCGGCGATGCCTTCGAGGTGGACCTGGCGCAGCTCGAGTGGATGCTCGGCGCCGCGCGCCGGGCCTCCATCTTCGTGGGAAAGATCGAACCGGTGATAGGGATCGAGTACCGCGAGCGCAAGACCGATCGCCGCTTCGGCATCACTCCCTCGCTCGTCGCTCGCTACACCACCGGCACGCCGCTAGGGCTCAAGGTGCGCAGCAAGTTCGGCCCCCGCGACCTGCTGGTGGCCGCAGCCGCCGTCACCAACGGCTCGTCGGTGATAGAGCCTTTTCACTTCCACGACGAGACCGACAGCAATGCCGGGAAGACCGTCTCGGGACGGATCTCGGTGACGCCCGCGCTGCCTTTCGAACTGGAGGCGGGTCTCTCCGGCATCTGGGGCCCCCAGGATCGCGCTCTCGACAGCCGCGGCTCGCTCTGGTTCTGGGGCGTGGACGTCCGGGCGCGCATCGCCACGGTCGAGATCAAGGGCGAATGGCTACGCGGGCGAGGCGCGGGCGAGGCCAACCGGCGATACGCGGATGCCCACCGGCCCTACGGGCTGGACCTCGACGGCGGCGGCTATCTCTCGGTGGAGGGCATGGTGACGCCGGTGTTCGGCCTCATCGTGCGCGGCGAGTTTCGCGACGCCCGGGTGTGGCTTGGGAATCCGACGGCGCCCGAGGGGGCGGATCGCATCTACGTGACCCAGTCGTGGCGGGCCACAATCGGCGCACGAGCGGTGCTGAGTGACCGCCTGGTTCTCAAAGCCGAGTTCCTGAAGAACGGGGAGTACGGCCGAGTGCCGAGCATCCGCAATGACGTGTTCACCACATCGCTCTCGATGATGTTCTAGCCAGTTCTAGCCTGGGAGGATCCATGATCTCAGCAGCGCAATTGCTCCTGGTCGGGTTGGCGGCCGCCGCCGGTGACTACGAACGCCTCGAGCGCGAGGTCAGGGAACAACGGCAACTGCTGATGCAGTTCATGCAGATGGAAGAGCAACGGTACCAGTTGCTCCTCAAGCTGCTGCAGACCCGGGAAACCGGTGCCGTTCCCCCGCAAGCCCTCCCGCCGCTGACCGCGCCCAAGCCGCTGCTTCGCACGTCTGCCCCGTCCACAGCAGTCATCGCAGGCCGCGTGCAGGTGAAGGGCGGCTCGGCGGATGTCTACGTCTACGTCGATGACGTCAAAGCAGCCCCCGTCCAGGGCCGCACCGTCGAGATCCGACAGCAGGGCAAGGAGTTCATACCTCGCGTGACGGCGGTACCCCGAGGGACGACGATCACCTTTCCCAACCAGGATCCGCTGTTCCACAACGTCTTCTCGCCCTCCCCGACGCAGCCTTTCGATCTGGGGACGTACCGGACCGGCGACAAGTACCGCACGGTCCGCCTCCTGAACACCGGGGTCATCGAGGTTTACTGCAACATCCACGGGAAGATGCGCGCCTCCCTCCTCGTCGTCCCCAACACGCTCGTGACCAAGGTGGCGGCGGACGGAACCTTCCGCCTGCCGGGCGTCCCCGTCGGTACCCGACGGATCGTCGCCTGGGCGGCGGATGCGCGCCCCGCTCTCAAGAGCGTGGAGGTGGCGCCCGGTGGCGCGGAGGTGGAGTTCACGCTGCAACTCGAAGCAGCCCGCGCCCACGACAACAAGTTCGGTCAGCCCTACGGCTCGTACAACGAGTGAGGTAGCCTCGCGCCCGTCGTGAGATCCCTGCGTCCGATTGCGATGGCGATGGCGATGACGCTCGGCCTCGTCGCCACAGCGGCCATGGTCGCCGCCGCCGTGCTCACCATGCGCCAGGCCGAGCGCCGCGAAGAGTTCCGCGCCACCGAGCAGCGAGATGCTCGGGTCCGGGCACGGCTCGAAGAGGATGCGCGCGCTGCCGTACGCCTGGAACCACTACGGGCTGCGATCCGCGATCGCGTCGACCAGACCACCCTCGTCGATCTGTTCACGAGCGAGGACTGGTGGCGCCCCTACCGACACCTCGGGTGCGCGGTCCTTCGCGGAGGTGAGGTGCTGGCGAGCCGGAATCTCGATCCCGCAGTGGTCCTCGCGATTGCTGGCGGTAACAGCGAGCGCTGGGTGGCGGGATCTGCACCCATCGCCGGAGAGCCAGCTGCGGTGCTGTTTCTCGCCACACCCGCAACTTCCGACCCCGCGCTGAGGGATGACCCATCGGCCTGGCCGATATGGATCGCGTGGGCGCTGGCAGGGTGCTTCACCCTGGCCACAGGGTGGACGGTCTTCTCGGCAAGACGCCGTCGACCACCGGCGCCCGACCCTTCCAGCGTGTCGGCGACCCTCCTCGGCTCCGAGACGCAGTCGTTCGGTCGCTACACGCTGACCAAGCGCCTCGGCGAAGGTGGCATGTCCGAGCTTTTCACTGCCACGACGACGGGTGCGGAAGGTTTCAAACGTACATTCGTGATCAAGCGTCTCAAGCCGCACCTTGCACACGATCCCGGCGCGGTGGCTCAGTTCGTCGACGAGGCGAAGCTCGGGTCGCAGCTCGTTCATTCGAACATCGTTCCGGTGTTCGACTTCGGCAAGGTCGGCGAAGGGTATTTCCTTGCTCAGGAGTACGTGGCTGGTTGCAACCTCGCCCAGCTCGCGGAGCGCGGAGGACCGCGGCTGGCCGTTGCACTCGTCGCCTACATCGGTCACGAGGTGCTGGGCGCCCTCGCCTACGCTCACGAACGCGCCGACGAGTCGGGCGTCCCGCTACGGATCGTTCATCGAGACATATCACCCGGGAACATCATGGCCAGCGTCGAGGGTGAGGTGAAGCTCCTCGACTTCGGCATCGTGACTGCCGACACCCGCACAGCCAGCACGGATCCGGGGACGGTGAAAGGAAGCCCGGCCTTCATGGCGCCCGAGCAGGCACGAGGCTGCCCGGTGGATCGACGAGCTGATCTGTTCTCGCTCGGTGTCGTCCTGTTCGAACTGATTGCGGGTGAACGATTCTACGACGGAGGGACGACCGGCGAAGCCGTCTACAAGGCTGCCGTGGGGCCCACGGCGTGGCATCTGGAACGGATCGCGGCACTGCCGCAACCCATGGGCGAGGTTCTCCGTCGTGCCCTCGCGCTCGATCCCGACCAACGGTACCCCCGCGCCGAGGCCTTCAGGGAAGTTCTGGCCGGCCTCACCACCGGTGGAAAAAACGCGCTCGCCTCGCTGGTGAGGACAGTGGGTCCTACTGGCACACCTTGATTCCCGTCGAACTCGTCATCGTGCAGGTTCGGCGCGGCACCTCCAGGTTGCTCGTGAGCCTCACGCAGTCCTCATTTGTTTCGCAGTAGAAGTTGCACCGCTTTGTGCAGGCCGTACAGACCGCGACGACTCCGCACGATGCCCCACAGGTGCAATCCGCGGCCGACTTGCATTCGCCCACCTTCATCGAGCACTTGCCGCCGGAAGGCGGCGCGATGGTGCCGCAGGTGAGGACGCCATTCTGGTTGGATATCGATTGCGACCTGTCCGCCGTTCCGCATGAACACGTATCCAGCCGAGCCCTGGGGCTTGCGCCCTTACCGTCATTGCACCCGAGGCACGCGAGCACCGTCCCGGTCATCGTGCATCCCTGACAGGACCTCGCGTACGACCCGGAGGGCAGGCTCGTCACGCAAGGGCCACGGACACCTGCGTCGCTCGAAGCTCCGCTGGAGCCCCCGGTCAGACCGCCCGAGGAGGGACCGCTTCCGCCACTGCCCATCGAAGTGATGGGGATGCCGTCGTCGTCATCACCACCACAGGCACAGAACACCAGGGCCGCCACGGCCATCGCTGCCAGGAAATCTTTCGTCATGGACTCGTTCCTTCAGCAACGGTCGTGCCACAGACAATCGCGCATTCCGTATAGGCTTGTCTTCCCGTGCGGCAGTCATCCTGTCGGATGACACGCACCGGTTCGTCGCTGCGACGGACAAGTTGTACGACGTCGAGCGTGCGACAGACCGGAGTACCCAGCTGAGCACCCAAAGGCGCCGGGTACGCCGGTGCCGGCACGCATGTCCAGTCACTCAGTGCCCGTCGTTGCGCCACAGCCAGACGTCCAGATCGCCGTCGCCGTCCAGGTCCGCGGCCTGGGCGCCCGGGTGCGTGTCGCAGCCGCTGTGCGCCACGTGGATCTTCCACGACGCGCCGCTGGCGACGTTCTCGAACACCAGCGTGCGCAGGCCGTCGCCGCGGTGATCGCCGGTCACCACGTCGATCCGGCCGTCCTTGTTGAAGTCGCCCACGTCCATCGACTCGAGCGATCCGATCGACGCGGCGATCGTGTGCCCGCGTCCAGGTCCCGGTGGCCGAGGCCGGCTGCTGGAACCAGTAGACGTTGCCCCGGCCGGTGGGCGGGCCGCCTCCAGCGCCGTGCTGCCGACCACCTTCTCGCTACTGCCGCCCGAGCATGCCAGGCAGAGCGCAACGGCCAACATCCACCATGGCCTCGGTCGCGGACGTAGGCAGCCGACCTTGTTCGTTGTTACGGAGCGGGTTCGACAACAGTGCTGCTGTCGATGGTGACCGCCGTCTGCGCCAGCAATCTGCCCTTGATCGACGCGCCTGTCCGCAGCGTGACTGACGTTTGAGTCAGAATCACTCCCTCGAAGTGCGCCGTCGTATCGAGATCCACCCGACCGGCGACCTGCCAGAAGACATTCTTGGCGAGCGCGCCCCCAGTCAGGAGGATTTTCTTGGCGCTGCTCATGGTCAGATTCTGGGATATCTGGAAGATCCAGACGGAAGTCGCACTCCCGGTGAGTGTGACATCGGTCGGAATCAAAAGACCGGTGCCCCATTTGTAAACGCCCGGGGCGAGTGTCATCCCGCCGATGTCCCCGGCGCCCAGTTCAGTGAAGTTGGGTGCGCGCCCCGCGGCATCAGTGAATGCCAGCTCCATGTCGCTGATAGCCGTGGTCATCTTGGACGGAGTCGGCGGCGCGTAGTCGGCCGCGTACACTTTCCCGGTAACCTGCGGGGAGGTCGAGAACACATTCGTGGAATCCGCGGTCAACGAGAATCCCGTGATGTAACTGGCGGCAGCAGGGCTGACTCCAATGTTTCCCGT
>JANPFD010000184.1:0-1459 GCA_031423255.1 Myxococcales bacterium
AGCACGTCACTGACCCGCTCGCGCGTGATGGGCGCGTCGCCGACGAACGCGATGATCTGATCAAGCAACGACAGCGCGTCGCGCACCGAGCCGGCGGCCTGGCGCGCCAGCAGGCGCAGACCGTCGGGCTCGAACTCGATCTTCTCGCGGCCGAGGACGCTGCCCAGATGCTGCACCAGTGGCCCGGTCGCGATCAGCTTGAAATCGAAGCGCTGGCAGCGCGACAGGATGGTAACGGGAATCTTGTGGACCTCGGTGGTGGCCAGGATGAACACGACGTACGGCGGCGGCTCCTCCATGGTCTTGAGCAGGGCATTGAAAGAATGCCCCGACAGCATGTGGACCTCATCGATGATGTAGACCTTCTTGCGGCAGCGGGCGGGCGCGTAGCGGACGGTCTCGATGAGGGGCTTGGTCTCCTCCACCTTGGTATGGGATGCAGCGTCGATCTCGATGACGTCGACCGAGCGGCCGGCGGTGATCTCCTGGCAGATGTCGCAGGTCCCGCACGGCTGCGCGGTTGGTCCCTTTTCGCAGCACAGCGCGCGAGCCAGGATGCGCGCGGCGCTGGTCTTGCCGACCCCACGCGCCCCGGTGAACAGGAACGCGTGGTGAACCCGGTCGAGCGCGATGGCGTTCGCCAGCGTGCGCGCGACGTGCTCCTGCCCGACGAGGTCCTCGAACCTCTGCGGGCGGTATTTGCGTGCCAACACCAGATACGACACGGCCGCACCATACAACGACCGCGCAAGGGATTCACCACGCCCGCGAGGCACTTACCTTCCACCTTGTCTAAAAAGCTCGGGTGTTTAAGGTGGCCGAGACACCATGAGGCTCGACAAGTTCACCATCAAGGCGCAGGAAGCGCTGGCCGCCGCCCAGGACGTGGCGGGGCAGCGAAATCATCAAGAGGTAGCGCCCGAGCATCTGCTCAAGGCCCTGCTTGACCAGGAGCAAGGGTTGGCGTCGTCCCTCCTGGGCAAGCTCGGGGTGGAGGCCGCGGGACTGGGGCGAAAGCTGGACGCTGCGCTCGATGCGCTGCCCCAGATCAAGGGCGCCACAGCTGACATCTTTGTGGGACGCCGATTGAAAGAGTTGCTTGAAGAAGCCGCCCGGCAGTCGGCCGAGTTCAAGGACGAATACGTGTCGAGCGAGCACCTGATGCTCGCCATGGTCGCGCGCGACGTGGGCCCGGCATCAAAGGTCCTGGCCGAAGCGGGGGTCGATCACGCGAAGCTCATGCGGGCCTTGGCCGACGTTCGTGGAACCCAGCGGGTCACTGACCCGGCGGCCGAGGGCAAGTACCAGGCGCTCACCAAGTACACCCGCGATCTGACCGACCTCGCCCGCAACGGCAAGCTGGATCCAGTGATCGGACGCGACGAGGAGGTGCGCCGGTCGATGCAGGTGCTATCGCGACGAACCAAGAACAATCCGGTCCTCATCGGCGAGCCGGGTG
>JANPFD010000185.1:0-66169 GCA_031423255.1 Myxococcales bacterium
CCGCCCGCCCCGCCGCGACCCGCCGTGCCGCCGGCCCCACCCGAGCCACCAGGCCCGGCGCCGTCTTGGTAGCAAAAGTTGTCCCCGCGGTTGCAGGTCAAACCGGAAGGACACTCGGCCTTCGGGCTGCAGGCGATCTGGCCATTGCCGACGCTGGGGTTGTAACAGGTGGCCAGGAGAAGGACAGGTGCGAACCAGGCTAGGTTATTGCGCGTCATGAGCCCTCGTGTCGGTTAGAACCCCAGCCGCGCCCCGGCGCCCGCGAACCCCGGGGCGGCCAGGGGGTACAGGGCCAGCGATGGGCCCTCGGCGGACGCCCCATCCGTGCTGGACTTGCCGGTGAACAGCAGGACGCCGCCGGCGATGGCCGCCACAGCGCCCGCAATCCCGGTGACGATGGCGATGGTGTTCGCCGTCTTCCCGGCGGACTCCAGGCTCTTGTTGAACGGCTGCCTGTTCATCGCCAGCTTCTCGACCTCCTTGGCCTTTTGACTGGCCACGATGCCGGCGACCGCGGCGCCCGCCAGCAGCACCCCACCACCGATCAGGAGCGCGTAGGCAGCGACCCGGGGACCGCTGCTAGTCGCGGTGTCGGTGGGCGGCGCCGCCTGAGTCACCCCGATGACGGGGCTCGTGCTGGGCGGCGGCGATACCCTGGTCGGAGCCGTCGGCACCGGAGGCGGAGGGGGGGGCGGCGAAGGCGCTGCGGAAGGCACACCGTCGATAGGGGGCGGCGTCGCGGGGCTGGGCGCCGCCGGCGTCGGCGGCGTGGTGGCGGTGCGGCGGCGCTCCTCCATGGTCCGCTCGAGTTCGTTGATCTTCTTCTCGACGTCGGCGCGCAGGGGCGTGTTCGCCGAGCGACGGAGGAAGTTCCGGTAGAAACGTACCGCCTCTTCCGGCTTGTCCCACAGGCGATACGCCTGCGCGATGTTGTACAGCATGTTCGGATCGTCAATCAGCAGGTAGACCTGCTGGTACTCGTCGATCGCGTCCTTGTACTTGCCGACGTCGTAGTAACGTCGCGCCTTCTCGTAGCGGTCCTTCGCCTGCTGTTTCTGGGCGTCGGACTGGGCGAGCGCCGGGGTTGTCGCGAAACACAGGCTGAGGAACAACACCACCGAGACGGCCCGACCCCAAGCTTTCCTAATCTCCATGCGCTATTAAGCTCCGACGCCACAGTACCCCAGACCAGCACGATGGGTCAAAAGCGGACAACCTCCCTAGCATCACGGGTCCGGCCGGAAATCACACGGCTTTCCGTCGGTGTGCTGTGTCTGGGCGCAACCAATGCGCTGGGGTTCGCCATCCCGGCCGTCCTCAAGCGGGTGATCGACGGGTTGGCCGCCGGCCAGCGCGTGGTGGCCGAGGGCGCCCTCCTGATGATCCTCCTGGCGGTGATGCAGGCGGTGATCCGCACGGTGTCGCGCACCCTGATCTTCAACTCGGGCCGGAACATCGAGTACGCCCTGCGCCGCGACCTGTTCGGCTTCCTGAGCCGGCAGGCCCCCGACTTTTTCCAGAAGCACCCGATCGGCGATCTGATGTCGCGGTTGACGAACGATCTGAGCGCGGTGCGAATGCTCTTCGGACCCGGCGTTCTCAACATCGCGAACACGGCCATCGTGTACATCTTCGGTCTGTATCTGCTTCTCAACGCCAACCCCCGGCTGACCGCGGTGGCGCTCTTGCCGCTGCCGCTGGTGGTCCTGATCGGCCGCATCGGGGGACGCTCCGTGCATACCGCCAGCCGGGCCATCCAGGACCAGCTGGGGCACCTGTCCACCGCGCTGCAGGAGGATCTGACCGGGATCGCCGTCGTCCGCGCCTACACGCTCGAGCAGGACCGCGCACGACGATTCGCCACGTTGAACCAGGAGTACTTCCGGCGTTCGCTGATGCTGGCGCGGGCACGAGGGACGATGGGGCCTATTTTCGCGCTCGCCGGCGGCCTGGGAACATTGATCGTCCTGTGGCTCGGCAGCCGCGAGGTGATCGCCGGTCGCATGACCGTCGGGTCGCTGGTGGCCTTCAACGCCTACCTCGTCTATCTGTCGTGGCCGACCATCGCGCTCGGCTGGGTGCTGGCACTATGGCAACGTGGCGTGGCGGCCTGGATGCGGGTGCGCGATCTCCTTTCGGAGGTGGAAACGGAGCTCGACACGGCAGAGCCGACGCCGCTCGCGCCGTCGCTGCGGGTGCAGGGCCTGACCGTCGAACGCGACGGGCGGGCGGTGCTGTCGGGGCTCTCCTTGGCGGTGCGGCCGGGCCAGACCGTGGCATTGGTCGGCCGCACGGGCAGCGGAAAGTCGACGCTTGCCGACGCCTTGCTCGGCTTCGTTCCGGTGCCGGACGGGACGATCTTCGTCGGCGATCGGGACATCCGGTCCCTGTCGCCGCGAACGCTGCGCACGGCGATCGCTTACGCACCCCAGGAGGCGTTCCTGTTCTCGACAACCGTGGCCGAGAACATCGCCTTCGGTCGGCCGGGCGCGCCGATGGACGCAGGCGAGATCCGCGCCGCCGCCGAGGCCGCTGGCCTCGAGCGCGACGTCGCGGGTTTCCCCGACGGGTACGAGACGGTCGTGGGCGAACGAGGGATCACCCTGTCCGGGGGACAGCGCCAGCGCGTCGCTCTGGCGCGGGCTTTGTACGGTCACCCGCGCATCCTGGTGCTCGACGACTCGCTGTCGTCCGTGGACGTGGGCACCGAGCGTGAGATCCTGGACCGCCTGCGCCCCCTGCTGGCCGAGCGCACCACGCTCCTCATCTCGAATCGGGTCAACGCCGTCCGCGACGCCGACGAGATCCTGGTGCTGGACGCCGGCGCCGTCGTCGAGCGCGGCACCCACGCCGACCTGCTGGCCCGCGGCGGCCTTTACGCCTCGCTCTGCCGCGAGCAGGTGGAGCGGGAGGCGGCATGAATCGCGTGGAGACCCGGCGGGCTTCGCCCGACGGGGCCCAGCGCGGGGGGGATGGGGGACCCTCCCAGGGTCCCCGAAACAGCGAGGAACTGCTGGGCCGTGCCCTCGACCGCACGCTCCTGCGCCGAATCTTCTCCTTCGTCTGGCCGTACCGCCTGCTGGTCGCAGGCTCGCTCGTCGCGCTGCCCATTGCCAGCCTGTTCGAGCTGGCGCAGCCGTACCTGCTGAAGACCGCCATCGACGATCACATCGGCAAGCAGCAGGTCGAGGGCCTGGATCGCCTGGCCGGGCTGTACATGCTGGCGCTGGTGGGCCAGTACGGCGCCAACTTCGTGCAGATCTACCTGACGCAACTGGCGGGCCAGCGTGCGATGAACGATCTGCGGCTGCGCCTGCACCGCCACACGCTGGGTCTGGCGCAGTCCTTCTTCGACCGCACCCCGGTGGGGCGCTTGATGACCCGCATGACCAGCGACGTCGAGGCGCTGACCGAGATGTTCGCCTCGGGCCTGGTGAGCCTCGCGGCGGATTTCCTGAAGATCGCCTTCATCCTGGTGGCCATCTTCGCGCTCGACTGGCGGCTGGCCCTGGCCTCGCTGGTCTCGGCACCGGTGTTGCTGGCGATCGCCGCCGTCTTTCGACGCCTGGTGCGCGAGGCGTTCCGCGCCGTTCGCACGCAACTGGCGCGCCTCAACGGCTTTTTGCAGGAGCACCTCTCGGGGATGAAGGTGGTGCAGGCATTCGCGCAGGAGGAACTGGTCGGCAAGCGCTTCGACGCCATCAACACCGAATACAAACGCGCCAACGCCCGGGCCATCGGCGCCGACGCCGCTCTGTACGCCATCGTCGAGGCGGTGGGGTCCATCGCCGTCGCCGGCCTGCTGTGGCACGGCGGGGCGCGCATCCACGGCGGCACGTTGACCTTCGGCGTGCTGGTCGCGTTCGTGGAGTACCTGTCCAAGCTGTTCGCCCCGCTGCGCGAGCTATCGACGAAATACACGGTCATGCAGCAGGCGATGGCGGCGGCCGAGCGCGTCTTCACGCTCCTGGACACCAACGAGCCGGACGCGCGCAAGGTGACGACTGACCTGCCGCCCGGGGATCCGGATGCCCACCTCGTCCTCGAGGACGTCCACTTCGGCTACCGGCCGGACGCGCCCGTGCTGGACGGCGTCTCGCTGACGATCCGCCGCGGCGAGACGGTGGCCCTGGTCGGCCCGAGCGGCATGGGCAAATCGACCGTGGTGAAGCTGGTGGTGCGCCTCTACGAACCGGCGTCGGGTCGCATCTTCCTGGCGGGCCAGGATGTGCGCAGCCTGTCGCCCGAGGTGCTGCGACGCCGCGTGGTGGTGGTCCCCCAGGACCCGTTCCTGTTCTCGGGCACGCTGCGTGAGAACATCGCCATCGGCGATCCCACCATCTCCGATGACCGCATCCGGGAGGCGGCCCTGCGGGTGGGGGCCGCACGCCTCGTCGAGCAACGGGGCCTGGACGCACACGTCGTGGAGCGCGGCGCGAACTTCTCGCTGGGCGAACGGCAACTGGTCTGCTTCGCGCGCGCGCTGTGCCGCGACCCCGAGTTGCTGGTCCTGGACGAGGCGACCGCCAGCGTCGATCCCGAGACCGAGCGGCTCATCGACCGCGGCACCGAGGAGCTGATGCGCGGCAGAACGGCCATCATCATCGCTCACCGCCCCTCGACCATCGCCCGCGCCCAGCGCGCCCTGGCGATCCGGAACGGCAAGATCGGCCTTTACCGGCCCGAGCCGCCGGGCCAGGATTCGCAGCCATGCGCATCACCACCTTCTTAGGACTGGCGCTCTTCATCGCGGCTCCCGTGCGTGCCGCGTCGAGGCCCGAGATCACCTTCGAGCGCTACAAGCTGGCCAACGGACTGGAGGTGATCCTTCACCCCGACGCGGCGGCGCCCACCGTTCATGTCGAGGTCTGGTACAAGGTCGGCTCGAAGGACGAGACGCCCGGGCGTACCGGCTTCGCGCACCTGTTCGAGCACATCATGTTCCAGGGGACCAAGCAGATCCCCGAGGACGCCTACTTCAAGTATCTGTCGGAGGCAGGCGCCTCGAACCGCAACGGTTCCACCAGCCACGACCGCACCAACTACTTCGAGACGTTGCCGTCGAACCAGCTCGAACTGGGGCTGTGGCTCGAGAGCTCGCGCATGGGCTTCCTGCTCGAGCGGCCGTCGTTCCGCGCCACCTTCGAGAACCAGCGCGACGTCGTGAAGAACGAGCGCCGGCAGCGGGTGGAGAACGCGCCCATGGGCGCCTTGTGGAAGGTGCAGTCCGAGGCGCTCTACCCCAAAGGCCATCCCTACTACCACGAGGTGATCGGCTCGATGGCGGACCTGGACGCCGCGGGCGAGGAGGAGATCAAGGCCTTCTTCTACCGCTACTACGCTCCGAACAACGCCATCCTGTGCATCGTCGGCGACATCGACGTCCCGAGGACCAAGGGCCTGATCGAAAAGTACTTCGGCCCGGTCCCGTCGGGTCCGCCCATCACCAGGCGGCTGGTACCGCCGGCGACGTTGACCCGCGAGACGCGCATCCCGATGGAGGCCAAGGTCAACCTGCCGACGCAGGTGATCACCTGGCACACGGTGCCGCTGTACCAGCCGGGCGACGCCGAGATGGACGTGCTGGCGGCGGTGCTGGCCGGCGGCAAGACCTCGCGCCTCTACCGGCGGCTGGTGTACGACATGAAGATCGCCCAGAGCGTGAGAGCCCACAACCAGAGCCTGATGCACGCCGGCCAGTTCGACGTCTCGTTCACGCCGCTCGCCGGACACACGCTGGCCGAGATCGAAAAGGTGGTGGACGAGGAGATCGAGCGCATCCGCACGCAGCCCGTCGAGCCGCGCGAGCTGGAGCGGGTGAAGAACCAGATCCGCACCGACTTCTTTCGTGGCCTCGAACCGCTGTCGGGCCGCGCTGCGCATCTCCTGTCCTATGCCACCTTTGCCGGTGACCCCGGGTTCATCGGCCGCGATCTCGCCCGGTACGAGGCGGTCGACGCCGCGGGGCTCAAGCAATACGCTGCGCGTTTCCTGACCCGCAACGCCCGCCTCGTGATCACCGTCGATCCGAATCCCGCTGCCCCCATCATGGGCCGCATCAAAGGAGCCAACTGATGCGCCGCCTGGCCCTCGCTCTTCTCGTCGTGTCCTGCGCCTCGACACCACCGCCAGCGCCACAGCCACCGCCGGCGCCATCGCCACCACCGCCGCCGCCGGTCATCACCACCCGCGCTCCGGGGCCCCCGGCCGACGAGCCCGTCGCCCCGCGCATGACGCCCGACGCACCCTTCCGGGCCACCCGCCCCTCGGCCACCGCGGAGCGCCCTTTCCGTGTGCCGGCGGTGAAGCGTTTTCGTCTGAAGAACGGCGTGCGCGTGATCCTGGCCGAATCACACAAGTTGCCGCTCGTCGGCTTCGAGATGGTGATCAAGACCGGTAACGCCGCCAACACCACGGGCCAGGCGGGGCTGGCCGACCTGACCGCGGACCTCCTCGACGAGGGCACCGCCACCCGCAGCGCGCTGCAGATTGCCGACGAGATCGCTTACCTCGGTGCCTCGCTGGGCAGCGGTGCCGGCTGGGACGCCACCTCGATCTCGGTGTCGGGCCTCAGCGAGACCATCGATCGCGCGCTGGCGGTCTGGGCCGACGTCATCCTGCACCCCGCGTTCGAGGAAAAGGAGTTCGCCCGCATCCGCGAGAACTTGCTGACGTCGTTGCGTCGGCGCAAGGACAGCCCTCCGGCCATCGCCGGCCTCACTTACGCGCGCGTCCTCTACGGCACCGAGCATCCGTACGGCTGGCCGACCTCGGGGACCGAGGAGACGGTCAAGGCGATCAGTCCTGCCGATCTGCGCAAGTTCTGGGAGACCTACTACCGCCCGAACAACGCCGTGCTGGTGGCAGCCGGCGACATCACCGAGGCCGATCTGCGGGCGAAGATGGAAACCCTGCTGGCCGCCTGGAAGCCCGGACCGGTGCCGACCATCAAGCTGGCGAAGCCGAAGCCGCTTGCCAAGACGCGCGTCTACCTGGTCGACAAGACGGGCGCGCCCCAGTCGTCGATCAGGATCGGCCTCGTGGGGCTCGAGCGCAAGAACGCCGACTATTACAAGGCGATGGTGATGAACCAGATCATCGGCGGCAGCTTCAAGCGTCTCGGATTGAACCTGCGCGAGGCCAAGGGGTGGACCTACGGCGTCGGCTCCTACTTCGAGGCGCGACGAACGCCCGGCCCCTGGACCGCCGGCGGCGAGTTCGTGGCGGCGCACACCGCCGAGTCGGTCAGCGAGATCCTGAAGGAGGTGCGCTCGCTGCGCGACGCCGACGTCTCCGACAAGGAGCTGCAGGAGGTGAAGGACGAGCTGGTCAAGGCGTTCCCCGCTCGCTTCGCCACGGTCAACCAGATCGCCGGGCAGATGGCGGCGCTGGCCGTCTACGACCTGCCCGACAACGACCTCGAGACCTTCACCAAGAAGATCACCGCCGTGACCAGGGCGGACGTGCGGCGCATGGCCGGCAAGTACCTCGACCCGGCGCACATGGCCATCGTCGTCGTCGGTGACCAGAAGAGCAACGAGGGCCCGCTGCGTCAGATCGCCGAGGTGGAGTTGCGCGACGCGGACGGCAACCCGGTCATCAAGACGGCCGACGCAGCAAAGCCCTGATTGGCTCCCGCCGTCGCGGCGGCGTAAGATCGCCCGCTCAATGGCGACGTTCCGTCAGGTGCGGGCCCGGCACCTCGACGACGAGGTGGGCACGATTCGCAAGCAGGCCGAGCTGGCCGTGGCGCTCGTGTATCCGAGCCCCTACCACGTGGGCATGTCCTCGCTCGGCTTCCAGACCATCTACCGCGAGCTGAATGCGCTGCCTGGCGTCTGCGCCGAGCGGGCCTTCCTCCCCGATGAGGACGGCAAGGAGACGCTCTTGACCTACGAGTCGCTCCGCCCCGTCGGCGACTTCTCGGTCATCGCCTTCTCGCTCGCCTACGAGCTGGAGCTGGCGGGCCTGGTCACCTGTCTGGACCTGGCCGGCGTTCCCGCTTTCACGACGGAGCGCGCCGGACGCCACTTCCCGCTGGTGATCATCGGCGGTCCCCTGACCTTCTCGAACCCGGTTCCCGCCGGGCCGTATGCCGACGTCATGCTGCTCGGCGAGGCGGAGGATCTGCTGCCGACGCTGGTCGAGGCCATCCGGAGCGAGCGCGATCGCACGACGCTGCTGCGGCATCTGGCGGCCCTGCCCGGCTTCTACGTCCCGTCGCTGCACGGCGAGAGCCTCCCACCGATCGCCGCCGCAGCCGATGCGCGCCTGCCGGCGTACTCGCAGATCCTCACGCCGCATACCGAGCTCTCGAACATGTTCCTCATCGAGCCGGAGCGCGGCTGCCATCGTGGCTGCACCTACTGCGTGATGCGGCGGTCGACGAACGGAGGCATGCGCCTGGTTTCACCCGAGCGCGTCCTCTCGCTCGTGCCGCCCGATGCCCGCAAGGTCGGCCTCGTCGGCGCCGCGGTCACCGATCATCCGGGCTTGCCGGCAATCTTGCGCGCACTCGTGGACGGCGGGCGCCAGATCGGCATATCCAGCCTGCGTGCGGACCGCCTGAACCCCGAGATCGTCGGCCTGCTCAAGCGCGGCGGCTACCGCACGCTGACCACGGCCTCCGACGGTGCCTCCGAGCGGCTGCGCAAGGAGATCGATCGCAAGACCAACGAGAAGCACCTGCTCCGCGCCGCCCAGCTGGTGCGCGACCACGGCCTGCAGGCGCTGAAGCTGTACATGATGCTGGGGCTACCGGGCGAGACCATGGCCGACATCGACGAGCTGGGCCGCTTCGCCCTGGAGCTGGCAAAGATCGCTCCGAAGCTGGCATTCGGCATCGCCCCGTTCGTCGCCAAGCGAAACACCCCGCTCGACGGGCAGCCGTTCGAAGCGATCGGCAGCCTGGACGCCAAGCTGGCACGTCTACGCGCGACAGTAAGGGGACGTGTCGAGCTGCGTCCGACGTCGCCCAAGTGGGCCTGGGTCGAGTACCGGCTGGCCCAGGGCGGGTTCGACGCTGGCCGCGCCGCCGCCGTCGCCGCGCGCGCCGGTGGCCGCTTCGCCAGCTGGAAGGCCGCCTTCGCCGAGGTGCCGCAACCCACGGTGGCCGGGCCGCCGCCTCCACGCCGCCCGGCGCGGCTCGCGCAGGTTGCCTAGCGTGCGCCGGACTCTGGGACAGATCCGCGCCATCCTCCTCGACGAGGCGTCACCCTCGGACAACATCGTGTCGAGCCGGATGAAAGCCGGCGTCTACCTGGCTCGCCTCGGCGTCCGGATCATCAAGCAGTGGGCGCGCGACCGCTGCCCGCAGCAAGCGGCAGCGTTGACGTTCCAGAGCGCACTGTCGCTGGTCCCGATCCTCGCCATCGCCTTCACCGTGCTACGCAGCGCCGGCATGCTCGACACCGAATCGCAGCTGGTCGACTTCATCGCACAGCAGATCTTCCCCGACCTGCCCGACTTCGCCCGTCACCTCGAGGCTTTCTCGGCGAAGATAAGCGCCGGTGCCGCGGGCTCGATCGGCCTGGGTTTCACTTTCGTCACCTGCTACTCGCTGTACAGCAGCGTCGGGAAGATCTTCAACGACATCTGGCGGGTCAGTGCCCGACGGTCGATCGTCTATCGCCTGCTGACCTTCTACGCCCTGGTGACGCTGATGCCGGTGCTGGCGGGCGTCTACCTCTACTGGTCCGGCAAGCTCATCGGCTCGGACACGTACGCGCGCCTGCTGGCCCCCCTGGCGGTCCAGTTCGTGGCGTTGTTCCTCACCAACAAGCTCATCCCGACCACGGTCGTGCGCTGGCATGCGGCGCTGGCGGGAGCCTTCGTCTCGGGCATCCTCCTCGAAGGACTGAAGTGGGGGTTCGTCACCTTCGCCAAGAAGGCGATGCTGACCAGCTACGGCGGCATCTACGGTCCGGTGGCCCTGGTGCCCCTGGTGCTCAGCTGGATCTACATCTCCTGGCTCCTGATCTTGCTGGGCGCCGAGGTCGCCAACGCCATCCAAAACCTGCGCCGCCTGGAGGCCGAGGACCGCCGCCGCCGGGGCGAGGAGCCGCTGAACGGCGCCGTCGCCGCCCAGGTCCTGGTCGCCGTCGCCAGCGACTTCAGGCGCGGGGGCAAGGGCCTGTCGCGTGAGGCCCTCGCCGAGGATTTCGGCCTCTCCCCCGAGACCATCGATCGCCTGGCCGATCGCCTGCGCCGCCGGGGCTTCCTGGCCGAGGTGCAAGGCGATCGCCAGGGGTTCGTGCTGGGGCGTCCCGCCGAGACCATCTCCATCACCGATCTGCTGGCGGCCTTCCGTTCCAGCGACCTGGAGACGGCCGAAGGCGCCTCGGCCCCCGAGCTGACGCGGCTCATCCGCGAGCTCGAGGAAACCCGCCACGCGCGCGTCTCCGGCGTCACCATCGCCGATCTCCTGCCGCGCGATGACGCCGAGACCGCTGACAAGATCATGGTGCTTCCCGTCAGCACAGCCTGAAGGGTAGATTCGACGCGATGGCGTCGGAGACCGTCCGCCTCGTCTGGCTGGACCTGGAGATGACCGGCCTCAATCCGGCCAGCGACGTCATTCTCGAGATCGCCGCCGTGGTCACGGGCCCCGAACTGCAGCCGATCGCCTCCATCGAGCGGGTCGTCCACCAGCCCGACGACGTGCTGGACCGCATGAGCGACCGCGTCCGCCGCATGCACACCGACAACGGCCTCCTGACCGCGGTGCGCGCCTCCACCAACACCCGTTTCGACGCCGAGCGCGCCGTGCTCACCGCCATCGCCCAGCACGTACCGCAGGGTGAGGGCGTGCTGTGCGGGAACTCCGTGTACCACGACTGGCGTTTCCTCGTGCGCCACATGCCGCGCCTCGAGCAGCACCTGCACTTCCGCCAGGTCGACATCGGGACCCTGAGCGTGCTGGTCAACGCCTGGTACCCGAAGACCGAGTACGTCCGCGCGCCGACCAACCACCGCGCCATGGCCGACGTGCGCGCCAGCCTCGATGAGCTGCGCTACTACTGCCAGAACGCGTTCAAGGTCGACTGGCCGACCTGACGGTTACTTGACCAGAGGAGGCGGGCTCGACTCCTGGCCGTTGCCGTCGTATAGCAGGACGGTGCAGGCCATCCCCGCTTTGAGCGCTGGAAACGTCAGCGTCAAGGGAAACGCACCCGTGCGGTCCGTGAACAGAGGCACGGTCGAGGGCGGGCATGTCACCTTGCCCAGCACCTGATCCTTGTCCTCGTCGTTGATCACGATCTGGGTATGCGTGCTGTCCAGCCAGGCGACCGTTGGCAAGTGATTGTTTGCCCGGACGCCACGGGCAAGGCCGTTCGCGCACGTCATTCCCGTGCCCAACCAGTTGCTGAGCACAGCGCGATCCCGGGTCGACAGCGGCGTGGCCGGAGGCGGCGGCATCCTCAACGGGCCCGGATCCGTCCACATGAACAGCTGCTGCGCGTGCGCGCAATCCTTGGTGCTCACCCAAAGAGGGGTCGTACCCGGCGGGCTTCCCACCGGGACGCCACCGAACTTGCCGATGGGCGTCAGCTTCGGGTCCGACAGGTCGTAGACATCCCAGCGCTTCGCCCCCGTGGGCCGGTTGGTAGCGGCGCCGTGGCAGGAGAAACAGTTCGCCCGCAGGATCGGCTCGACGTCGTCGATCCAGGTGGGCACCGGCGGTACGGGGTTATCTCCGTCACACCCGCCCGCGAGCGCAAGGATGTACAGCAGAGCGCTTCGTCGCAGCATCAACTACTCCAGCGTGACGTCGTTCTTGTCTTGACCGTCGAACAGCGTGACCGAGAGCGGACAGGTCGGGGTCATGTGCGTCCCCGTGCGGTCGATCGGGCGGGCCATGCTGCCGTCCTTGCAGGATACCCGACCCAGGACTTGATCGCGATCAGCGTCCGACACCACGATGGCCGTGTGGCTCTCATCCAGCCATTCGGCCGTGGGTAAGTGGTTGTTTGCCCTGGTGCCCCGCGGCGGGTCCGCCATGGCCGCCCAGCGTTCCAGCACGCGCAGATCGCGGGTAGAGATGAGCGTCGCCGGCGCCGGTGGCATCATCAGATCGCGGGTCAAGACCTTGTCGCCCCCCGCCCGCTTGAAGAACTCCTCGGCGTAGGTCCGGCCGCTCTCGATGTCGGTGGTCATCGCGTTCACGAGGCCGAGGTCGGCGAAAGGCTGGACGTCGTACACGTCGAAACGGGGAGCGCCGGCCACCTCGTGGCTGCCGGCCCCGTGACAGTGAAAGCAGTTGCCGCGCAGGATCGGCTCCACGTCGTCGACCCAGGTCGGCTTCTCGGGCACCGCATTCGGCCCGCCACATCCGGCCAGGACAAACGCGACGATCCACCCCTGACGACGCATGAACCCTCAGAGATAGTAGTGCAACTGGAGGAGCAGTGTTTTTGCCGCTTCCTGTCCGGTCGGCTTCTGCATGCGGCCCAGCAAGACGAACTCGAAGTGGGGGAACGGGAACCAGTTCAACTGGCCATTGACGGCGTTGGTGGCGGTGTCCCTGACACTGATATCCGTCTGCAAGCGCTCGCCGTACACGCTGAGCCAGACGCCGCGCAACGGAAACACGGTCAACCCCGCGTAACCGACCGCCTGGTTGCTGCTGGGCCCCGACTTCGAGCCCACGTTGACGATGTCCCCCTCGACCATCAGCATCGTCTTGAGCGGCTCGATGTACAGCTTGCCGAACGTTCCGCCCTGGTACCGGCGCCCGTCGTCGGTGATCCCCATCCGCCCCGAGATTCCGACGCCCGCGATGCCGGCGATCCGGTACTCACCCATGAGGGCGGCCCCCTTTTCCTCGCCGCCGCTGCGAAGAAGGTCGTCCGGCACGAAACCACTGACGTGCAGCTCCCACCCGTTCTGCACCATGCCCGCGGAGAAGGTGTACGTTTCTTGCTGCAGGTTGTACCCGAGGTCGCGGCGCACGTAGGTGGTGTGCTCCGCCAGGCGCAACCCGTACGGGGCGTAGAAGCGCCCGGCGCGCAGATAGGGGCCCAGCGCCGCGGCCCGCCACAACAGGTAGTGCTCGCGCGAGACGAACCGCGAGGCGGTCTCCGGGCGGAAGTTGTCCGGACCGATGTCCCCCGACGCCTTGCGCGTCTGGCCGCGAATGCCTGCGGTCAGCGCCAGGGAGAACTGGTCCAGGAAAGTGACCCGAGCGTAGGCATCGGCCTGCATCGGGAACAGCGCCTTGAGCGCCCCGTCCGGGTTGCCCGCGTCGTGTTGCAAGTAGGCGGCGCGCAGGTCGGCGCCCAGCGCCAGCCAGCGCGGCAGTTCGACCTTGCCGTGGAGAAACCCGCCGTCACCCGGGAAGGTCGACAGCTCGTCACCGGCGGCGTCGCGCCCGTACTCGGTGATGAGGCCACCGCCCGCCGGATTGAAGTGGCACTGGTTGCACCGCGTGGTGCCGGTGCTGAACTGCCACTGCGGATAAGCCTGGGCCACGCGGGGGACGACCCCGAGCGCCAGCAACACGAGCACCAGAGCGAGGCGGCGCATCTATTACTTCTGGAGCGCCCCGCGCAAGATCCAGTCCTCGATGAGGCGGATGTCGGCTTCGGCAAGCGGCCTGTCGGGCGGCATCCGCCGAGCACCCTCTGCCCGTAGCATGTTCACCAGCCGTGACTGGTCCGGGTTGTACGGCACCACGAGCAGGCGCATCGGCGGGTTCTGACCGCGATCCGGGAGGTTCAGCTCTCGCAGGCTGGTGTAGCCGTGCGCCGCGGTCGAGAGATCCAGCCCCGCGACCGCCGCCGTCCGGCTGTGGCAGCTCACCGTCGCGCAGGTCGGCTCCATGATCACCGGCGAGATGTAGCTCCACAGCGGGTCGCGGTTGTCCTCGCCGCCACACCCGAACGCCGTCGCCGCGAGCAGCAGGAGGTGAAGGCGGGGACGCGGGATCACGGCGGGCTACTTAATCACAGGTCCGCGTTGCGGCAAATCCAGAAAACTACCCACGTTCCAGGTACGTGTAGCCGGACAGGCCTTCCTCGTACATCCGGAGCAGCGTGCGGGTCTCCTCGAGGGTCATGCGATTGCCCCGGACGGCGTGCTCGGCGAAGCGGCGCACCCGGGCCAGCAGGTCCTCACGCGCGTAGCTGACGTAACGGAGCACGTCCGTCACGGTGTCACCCGTGACCACGTGTTCGATCTGGTAGCCGCCTCCGGGCACCAGCGACACGTGCACCGTGTTGGTGTTGCCGAACAGGTTGTGCAGATCGCCCAGGATCTCCTGGTAAGCGCCCACCAGGAACACCCCCAGGAAGTATTCGTCGCCACCGTTCACCTGGTGCAACTCCAGCACCGACTTGACGTCGCGTCTGTCGATGAAATGGTCGATCTTGCCGTCCGAATCGCAGGTGATGTCGGCCAGCACCGCCCGCCGGGTCGGCTCCTCGGTCAGCCGATGGATCGGCATGATCGGGAACAACTGGTCGATGGCCCAGATGTCCGGCAGCGACTGGAACATCGAGAAATTGCAGAAATACGTATCCGAGAGCGCCCGCTCCATGCCCTCGAATTCCTCAGGGATTTCGCGCATTTCCCTGATGATCTTCAAGATCTTCTGGCAGATGGCCCAGAAGATGTCCTCGGCGATCACCCGCTCGGGTAACGACAGGTTGCCGAGCGCGAAGAGCGACAGCGCCTCCTCGCGGTACTCGAGCGCGTCGTGGTACGACTCGCGCAGGTTCTTCAGCGAGATGTCGCGGTGGGTGTCGTAGAGGTTACGCACCACACGCGAGGCTCCCTCGGCGACCTTGTCAGGCGCCTTGCCGACGTCGAACTCGCCGACGCCCAGGATGTCGATCACCAGCATCGAGTGGTGGGCGACCACGGCGCGCCCCGACTCGGTGACGATGCAAGGGTGCGGCACGCTGGCGGCGTCGCACACCTCCTGCAGCGAGAAGACGATGTCGTTGGCGTACTCCTGGGTGGTGTAGTTCATCGACGAGGCGAAGTTGGTCTGCGACCCGTCGTAGTCGACGCCCAGGCCGCCGCCGGCGTCGAAATAGCGCAGCGGCGCCCCCAGCTTGTGCATCTCGACGTAGAAGCGGCCGGCTTCGCGCAGGGCGTTCTTCACGGCTCGGATGGCCGAGATCTGGCTGCCCAGGTGGAAGTGCAACAGCTCGAAGCAGCCGAGCATGTCCCTGTCGCGCAGGAAGTTCACCGCCTCCACGCACTCGCGGGTCGACAGGCCGAACTTCGAGCGGTCGCCCCCCGACGCCTCCCAGCGGCCGGAGCCCTTCGAGGCCAGCTTCACGCGCATGCCGATGCGCGGCCTGACGCCGATCTTCTTCGCGGTCCGCTCGATCAGATCCAGCTCGGAGAACTTCTCGACGACGATGATCACCTTGCGCCCGAGCTTCGAGCACATCAGCGCCGTCTCGATGTACTCCTCGTCCTTGTAGCCGTTGCAGACGATGAGCGCTTCCTCGTCGTCGACGAGTCCCATCACCGCCAGCAATTCGGGCTTCGAGCCCGCCTCGAGGCCGTAGTGGTACGGGCGGCCGAACTGGACGATCTCCTCGACCACATAGCGGTGCTGGTTCACCTTGATCGGATAAACCCCGCGGTAGTCGCCCTTGTAGCCGAACTCGACCATCGCCTTCTTGAAGGCCTCGTGTAGCTCGACGACGCGCCCCTTGAGGATGTCGGAGAAACGGATGAGCAGCGGCAGACCGATCCCGCGGCGCTGGACCTCGTCGACCAGCTCCTTCAGATCGATGGCGCCGGCCTCGGCCCCCTGCGGGTGGCTGATGACGTGGCCGAGGTCGTTGATCGAGAAGTAGCCCTGGCTCCAGGACTTGATTCCGTAGGTCTCACTCGAGTCCGCGACGGTCCATTTTCGCGGGATCCCGCTCGTGCTCATTATTTTGGTTACGTTGAATAAAAACGCGGCGCGACGCCAGGGAAATCGTAAGCGTTACTGCTGACTGACCAGCTGACGAACGGTCGAGACGATCTGTTCCTCCAGCCCCGGGGCGAACGGACCTGCATACCCGTAGTAGGTCATCGACCCGGCGGCGATGGTTCGCCCCATCTCGTGGTCCCATCCGGCCTCGTAGCCGCCCTCCTCCAGCACGCGCTCCGACGGGATGTACGTCATCACCTCGTTGGCGTAGCCGGCCACCCAGAGGTTCGGGCCGAGTTCGCGCCGTAGACGCAGGCCGTAGTCGACGCAGGTCTCGCCGCCGAGCGCCACCAGCGTCAGCTCCCCGATCTTCCAGACCTGGATCGGAAATGGGACCGACTTCGGCAGCGTGCCGGCGTCCAGCTGGGACAGCATCACGCGGGCGTGGCGGCGGCGGGCCTCGGCCTTGTGGTCCAGTTCCTTGGTCAGAAGCTCGCGCGACGGTGGCTCGGCCAGCGTCAGATCGATGCGGCGGAACGCGGCGCTTATCGTGCCCTGCACCGGCTGCCCGGAGGTCCGGATCGCCATCACGGCCTCGGTGACGGCCTTCGCCAGCGGCAGGACGTGCTCGACCTTGCCTCGGGGGCTGGGGTTGATGTCCGCGCCGGTGCCGGTGACGAACAGCGCCACGGCGCCCCCGCCGAGGCGGCCCTCGATCTGCGACTGGGCCACACCGCTCCAGTCGCCATGGTAGCGGTAGTAGTCGCCCCCGATGGTGGTGTCGTGGCAAGCGACCGTGAAGACGACGGCGCGCGCCTGACCCTCGGAAGTCTCGACCCACAGCACCGGCACCTCGTCGTCGCGCGGAGCCTCCCGATCCTCGCCGAACTTGAAATGGCCCTGCGCGTCCTTCTTGCGGCGGTTCACACCGATCTGCGTGCGCGTCCGGGTGTAGCGCAGCTGGGCGGGCTCGAGGCGCGCCAGGGCCTGGCCCACGATCTCGAGGACCCGCCGCTGGAACTCCTGGCTCCAGACGTTCATCTTCACCGTCTCGTCGGGGGGCAGTCCGTGGAAGATTTCCGGGGACGGCCGCTCGGGAAGCACCGGCCCGGCGTGCGTGTGCGAGCCGACCAGCATCAGTTCGGCCTCGGTGATACCGAACCGGCGCTGGGCCTCGGCCTTGATCTCTGCCGACATCGTCGGCGGGAAGCCCAGGATCTCGGCCGTCACCACCACCAGTCGATGACCGGCGCCGTCCTCCAGCGCCAGGGCGCGGGCGACAAGCTCCGTGTCGACGCCCTCGGCGACCTTGTTCCGGGATGCGTAGCCGGTCATCCAGCCGTAAGTCGTCGGGGTGATCGGTGCCCGGGCGACTCCGGCGCGCAGGCCGTCGGCCTGCCGGCGGAAACGGAACAGATCGATGTCGCCGATGCTCTTCGTTACCCCCTCCGTATCCATCACCGCCCGCATGCGCTGGCGGCCCGCCTCCAGATGCACCCCGGGCTTGCTGACGACCGACAACTTCGTCCAGGCGCCGGTGTCCGGCACCTGGATCGGGCCGGTGCGATCGACGCCGTCGAACTCGAGGTGGAAGGTGCCTCCCTGCCCCTTCGAGGCGACGGGGATCTCGATGGTGTAAAGGCCATCGGCCTTCACCTCGACGGTGTAGACCAGCCACTCACCGGCCTTGGTCCAGCCGATGCCGTGGCCGCCGCTGGCGTCCGGCCGTTTCTCGATGTCGACCTGGGTCGGCCCGCGCAGCGCCACGCCGCGGTTCACTTCGTCGACGTCGTGATAGGCCTTCTCCGGCGGCCCCTCGTCGTACTGCTCGGCCTCGATGACACCGGGGATGACATGGGGGGCAGCGGTGAACGGACGCGTGGAGGCGTGGGCGCACCCGACCGCCAGCAGGGACAGCCAAAGACGCTTCATGCGCGTATGTGAGCACCGACGGCGCCACCGGCGACAGCGAAAAACGCGCATGGTACCGTTCGCATCGTGTCGAGTGTCTTCGGTCAGGTGTTCCGGATCAGCACGTTCGGCGAGTCGCACGGTCCCGCGGTGGGCGTGGTCGTCGACGGCTGCCCTCCTCGCCTGCCGATCGCGGCGGCGGAGATCCAGACCGAGCTGGATCGACGACGCCCCGGTCAGAGCCGCATCACCACCCAGCGCAAGGAGGCCGACGAGGTCGAGATCCTTTCAGGCATCGCCGACGGCTTGACCACCGGCACGCCGATCGCGCTCGTGGTTCGCAACACGGACATGCGCTCCGGTGACTACGAGGAGATGAAGACGAAGTTCCGCCCGTCGCACGCCGACTTCACCTACCAGGCGAAGTACGGCATCCGGTCGTGGGAAGGCGGCGGCCGGGCCAGCGCGCGCGAGACCATCGGCCGCGTCGCCGCCGGGGCCATCGCCAGGAAGATGCTGCACCTGGCGGCCGGCGTCGAGATCGTCGCCTACGTGAAGCGCATCGCGACGCTGGAGGCGGACGTGGACCCGTCGAGGGTCACCACCGCCGAGGTCGAGGCAAACATCGTCCGCTGTCCCGACGCGGCCGTCGCCGAGCAGATGATCGCGCTGGTCGATGCCGCGCGGAAGGACGGGGACTCGCTGGGCGGCATCGTCGAGGCGGTCGCGCGCCGCGTGCCGGCAGGCCTCGGCGAACCGGTGTTCGACAAGCTGGAGGCGGACCTGGCCAAGGCCCTCCTGTCGCTGCCTGCCTGCAAGGGTTTCGAGAGCGGCAGCGGCTTCGAAGGAACCAAGCTTCGCGGCTCGGAACACAATGATGGGTTTTACAAGGGCGCCGATCGGGTCCGCACGCGCACCAACCGATCGGGCGGGATCCAGGGCGGCATCTCGAACGGCGAGGACATCGTGGTGCGCGCGGCCTTCAAGCCGACCGCCACCATCCTGCGCGAGCAGCAGACCGTCGACGTGGATGGCAACGACACCACCCTCAAGCCTCGCGGCCGCCACGATCCCTGCGTGCTGCCGCGCGCGATCCCGATTGTCGAGGCGATGATGGCGCTGGTCCTCGCCGACCACTACCTGCGGCAACGCGGTCAGTGCGGCTGACGCTCACGGAGCGCCCGCGCCGGCCGCCCCTCGATCCGCACCAGCGCCTCGTTCAGCCGTCGAGGATCGGCAAAGCCCGACCGGCGCGCGATCTCGGTCAGCTTCAGGCGCTCGGGCTCGGCGAGTAGCCGCTTGGCCTCGGCCACGCGCAACCGGCACAGGTGATCGTAGGGCGTGGTCCCCAGCCACTGCCGGAAGCGCATCTCCAGCGAGCGCCGCGACAGCTTCACCTCGCCCGCAACCGCCGCGATCGACCAGTCGAGGTGGGCGGTCATGACCCGCACCGCGGTGGCCGTCGCGTCATCGGGGATCCCGAGCACGTCCGTCGAGCCACGCGGCACGATCGCCGCCGGCGCCACCAGGACGGGCCCACGCGGAACCGCACGCCGCCTCATCAACTGGTCCAGCAGCCACGCCGCCCGGTAGCCGACATCCCGGCCGGGCAAGGGCACGCTGGTCAGCGACGGCTCGGAGAACTCGCAAGTCACCGGATCGTCGTTCACGCCGACCACCGCCACGTCCTGGGGCACGCGGAGCCCAAGCGCCGTGGCAGCCTCGATCAACATCCGCCCCCGGTAGTCGTGGACGGCCATGATCCCGACCGGCGGCTCCAGGGTCCCCAGCCACCGCACGAGCCGCGGGCTGTCCCACCGCCACGGCTCGGCGCCACCCAGTTGCGAAGAGTCGAACAACACGTCGCACCCCCACCCCGCCGCCTTCAGCGTCTCGACGAAGCCAGCGCCTCGATCGCGCCCGTAGCCGACGTTCCGGAGGCCGTAGTAAGCGAAGCGCCGGAAGCCACGATCGAGGAGATGCCGCGCCGCCAGCATGCCGACCATCCGGTTGTCCGGACGCACGCTGGGCAGCCGTGGCGCGAGCGGCGCGCTCGACACGTTGACGACCGGGACTCCCAGGGCGGCGGCACGCCTCTCCTCCGCGGCCTCATGCAGCATCCCGATGATGCCGTCGCCTCGCCAGTGCCGGAGGCTGGCGATGGAGATCCCGCCGGTCTCGGGGTTGAAGTCGAGGTGCCAGGGACCGCGCTGCCGCGCGTAGTCCAGGATGCCCCGGAGGATACGCTCGACGTGCGGCAACCCGATGGTGAACGCCAGCGCGATGCGTTTTGGGCCATTTCGCAAAACGACAGTTATTGTGCGCAAAACCTCCGTTGTGCGCAAACCTGGCCCCGGTATGCTGCAAATGTGCGTGCTGCACCGACCCTGTTAGCGGTAACCTTTGCCGTCTCGGCCCCCCTGTCGGCCCTGGCCGAGGTGGACTTCGAGCGTGACGTCCGCCCGATCCTCGAGACCTCCTGCGTCCGCTGCCACGGGGCCAGCAAGGAAAAGGGGAAGTTCCGCCTGGACACCCGTCCCGGAATCCTCAAGGGCGGCGAGACCGGCATCGCCGTCGTCCCTGGCAAGGCGGCCGACAGCGCCCTCATCAAGTACGTCATGCGGTCCGTGAAAGATCTGGAGATGCCGCCCGAGGACGAGGAAGCCCTGGCGCCCGCTCAGATCGCGGTCCTGCGCGCGTGGATCGATGCCGGCGCTCCTTATCCCTCGGGCGTGGTGCTGAAGGCGGTCAAGCCGACGGTGGCGCCGGTGGCCGTCGGGCCGCTGCCTCCGCCGGTCGCGCGCAAGGTCGACTTCGTCAAGGACGTGCAGCCGATCTTCCAGGCCAGCTGCTCGGGCTGCCACGGCCCGCGCAAGCAGGAGGCCGCATTTCGCCTGGACCACAAGGCGACCGTCATGAAGGGCGGCGAGCTGGGCCCGGCCATCGTCCCGGGCAAGAGCGCCGAGAGCCTGCTGGTGAAGATGGTGGCGGGAATGGTCAAGCCGCGGATGCCGAAAGAGGGCACGCCGCTGACCGCCGCGCAGATCGGGATCCTCCGGGCCTGGATCGACCAGGGCGCCGAATTCCCCGAGGCCGCGTCGGCCGCGATCAGGGACCGCCGTGATCACTGGGCCTTCAAGGCACCGCACAAGTCGCCCCTGCCGGAGCCCCGCGGCAAGGGCTGGGTGCGTACGCCGGTCGACGCCCACGTGCTGGCAAAGCTGGAGAAGGAAGGGATGGCGCCGTCGCCCGAGGCCGACAAGGTGACGCTGCTACGCAGGCTTTCATTGGACGTGGTGGGGCTGCCGCCCACCATCGCCGAGGTGGACGCCTTCCTCGCCGACAAGGCACCCAACGCCTATGACAAGCAGGTCGAGCGCCTGCTGGCCTCGCCCCACTACGGCGAGCGATGGGCACGGCACTGGCTGGACGCGGCCCGCTACGCCGACAGCGACGGGTACGAGAAGGACATGTTCCGGTGGATCTGGATGTACCGGGACTGGGTGATCGGCGCGTTGAACCGCGACCTGCCCTACGACCAGTTCGTCATCGATCAGATCGCCGGCGACCAGCTGCCGAACCCGACGCAGGACCAGATCGTCGCCACGGGATTCCTGCGCAACTCGATGATCAACGAGGAGGGCGGCGCCGATCCCGAGCAGTTCCGCATGGACGCGATGTTCGACCGCATGGAGGCGATCGGCAAGGCGGTGCTGGGCCTGACCATCCAGTGCGCCCAGTGCCACTCGCACAAGTTCGACCCGATCTCGCACGACGAGTACTACAAGATGTTCGCCTTCCTGAACAACGACGACGAGCCGATGCGCGTCGTCTACACCTCGGACGACGAGCAGAAGCGCGGCCAGGTGCTGCGGCGGATCCGCGACGCCGAGCTGCGGATGCAGCGAGCGACGCCAGGCTGGAAATCTCAGATGGCGGCGTGGGAGAAGCGGGTGACGAAGGGTCTGCCGGCGTGGACCGCGCTGACGGCGCCGTTCAACGACGACAGCGCTGGCGGGCAGAAGTTCCTGATCCAGAAGGACGGCGCGTTCCTGGCGCAAGGCTTCCGGCCCACGAAGACCTCGCCGTTCACCATCTTGAAGACCGACCTTCCTTCGATCGGCGCCCTCCAGCTGGAGGTGCTGACCGACCCCAATTTGCCGCGCGGGGGACCCGGACGTTCCTACAAGGGCACCTTCGCGCTGTCGGACGTCGAGGTCGAGGCGGCTCCGGCCGACGACCCCACGAAGAAAGCGAAGGTGAAGCTGGTGGCAGCCAGCGCCGACTACGAACAGGCCGAGCAGGCGCTGGAGCCGAACTTCGACGACAAGGACAAGAGCAAGGCCAAGGCCAAGACCGAAAAGGACGACAAGAAGCGCATCATCGGGCCCGTCCGCTTCGCCATCGACGGTGACGAAAGCACCGCCTGGACCATCGACGCCGGTCCCGGACGCCGCAACCTCGACCGCAAGGCCGTGTTCCAGTTCGAAAAACCGGTCGCGAATGCGTCGGGCACGCTGCTGACGGTGACCCTGAAACAGAAACACGGCGGCTGGAACGCCGACGACGTGCTGCACACCAACGTCCTCGGCAAGTTCCGCATCTCGGTGACGCCCACGGCCGTGGCGACGGCCGACCCCGTGCCAAAGCAGGTGCGCGACATCCTGGCGATCCCGGCAGCGAAGCGGTCGTCGGCCCAGGCCGGCGAGGTGTTCTCTCACTGGCGCACGACCGTGCCGTCGTGGAAGAAGGCGAACGCGAGCATCGAGGCGCTCTGGAAGCAGTACCCCGAGGGCACCACGACGCTCGTGCTGCAGAGCCGCCCCGGCGGCCGCGAAACCCACCTGCTCCGCCGCGGCGACTTCCTGAAGCCGGCGCACCAGGTGAAGGCGGACGTGCCGGCAGTCCTCAACCCGCTGCCCCCCAACGCTCCCCCCACCCGGCTGACCTTTGCCCGCTGGATGGTCGATCGCCGCGCGCCGACTACCGCGCGTGTCTTCGTCAACCGCATCTGGCAGGCCTACTTCGGCACCGGCATCGTCGCCACCGCCGAGGACTTCGGCACCCAGGCCGAGGCGCCGTCGCACCCGGAGTTGCTCGATTGGCTGGCGACCGAGTGGATGGACCGCGGATGGCGGGTGAAGGATCTGCACCGGATGATCCTGCTGTCGGCGACCTACCGCCAGGCCAGCCGGATCACACCCGAGCTGCTGGCCAGGGATCCGGCGAACCGCTTGCTTGCCCGCAATCCCCGCCTGCGCGTCGACGGCGAGGTGGTGCGCGACGTCTTCCTGGCCACGAGCGGCCTGCTCAACCCGGCCATGGGTGGGCGCAGCGTGATGCCACCGCAGCCGGCGTTCCTGTCGGAGAAACCGGTCAGCTACGCCTTCTTTGCATGGAACGAGGAGGCCGGCGCAGACCGCTACCGCCGCGGGATCTACACCTTCCGCCGTCGCTCGGTCCCCTACCCGCTCATGCAGACATTCGACGCCCCGAACGGCGTCACGTCCTGCGTCCGGCGGGTGCGTTCGAACACCCCGCTCCAGGCGTTGATGACTCTGAACGAGACGCTCTCGGTCGAGGCGGCCCAAGCCCTCGCGCGGCGAATGCTCGAGTTCCAAAACGATCGCGCGGGCACAGGCGAGCTTCGCTCGACTGTGCCCATCGCGGGGGGGCTCGGGGACCCTCCCAGGGTCCCCGAAACAATAGACGAACAGCGCGTGGTGCACGGCTTCCGCCGCGTGCTGAGCCGCGCGCCCAGCGCCACCGAACAGGCGGCGCTGATGGCTCTTCTCGCCCGCGAGCGAAGGTATTTGGGCGAAGGCTCGGTCGACCCCGTGCTCATCGCCACGGGCCAGAAGCTACCGCTCAAGGGTCTGCCCGGGGGCACGACACCGACCGACCTTGCCGCCTACACCGTGGTGGCGCGCGCGGTTCTCAACGTCGACGAAGCGATCACCAAGGAGTGACCATGAGCCCTGCCAGACGATGGTTCCTGCAAGACTGCGGCGTCGGCCTCGGCGCCATCGCGCTGCGCTCGCTGATGGGCAACGAGGCCCAGGCAGCCAGTCCCATGGCACTGAAGAAGCCGCACCACGCGGCGAAGGCCAAGCGGGTGATCTACCTGTTCATGGCCGGTGCCCCCAGCCATCTGGATCTGTTCGACAACAAGCCCGAGCTGGCGAAATTCAGCGGCACCCTGCCACCGCCCGAGCTTCTGAAGGGATACCGGGCCGCCTTCATCAATCCGTCCAGCACTCTCCTGGGCCCGAAGTTCAAATTCGCGAAGTACGGTCAATCGGGGGCTGAGCTGGCCGAGTTGCTGCCGCACACCGCGAAGATCGTCGACGACATCGCCATCGTGAAGTCGATGCACACCGATGCCTTCAACCACGCCCCGGCGCAGGTGATGATGCACACCGGAAGCCAGCAGTTCGGCCGGCCGAGCATGGGCGCCTGGACCACCTACGGCCTCGGCACCGAGAACCAGGACCTGCCCGGGTTCATCGTCCTGCAGTCGGGAAACAAGGGGCCCTCGGGTGGCTCGTCGAACTTCAGCTGCGGCTTCCTGCCGACGTCCTACCAGGCGGTGCCGTTTCGCGGCGGCGGCGATCCGGTCCTGTACCTGTCCAACCCGGCGGGCTTCGACAACCGCATCCAGCGCGACACGCTCGACACCGTCAAGCAGCTCAACGAAGAGCGGCTGGCGGCGATGGGCGATCCCGAGATCGCCACCCGCATCAACTCGTTCGAGCTGGCCTACCGGATGCAATCGAGCGCGCCGGAGATCGTGGACATCTCCAAGGAGCCGAAGCACGTGCTGGAGATGTACGGCGCCGAGCCGGGCAAGGCCTCATTCGCCAACAACTGCCTGCTGGCGCGCCGGCTGGTCGAGAAGGGTGTCCGTTTCGTCGAGGTGTTCCACGAGGCCTGGGACCACCATGGTGGCCTTGTGAACGGCCTCAAGAACGAGTGCGGGACCACGGACAGGGCCTGCGCGGCGCTGGTCACCGACCTGAAGCAGCGTGGGCTGCTCGACGACACGCTCATCGTCTGGGGCGGAGAATTCGGCCGCACCCCGATGGTCCAGGGCGGCGCCAGCGCCGACGGCCGCGATCACCACCCGAACGCCTACACGATGTGGCTCGCGGGCGGCGGCATCAAGAAGGGGCTGGTGCTGGGCAAGACCGACGACCTCGGCTTCAACGTCGTCGAGGACGCCGTCCATGTGCACGATCTGCACGCCACACTACTCCACCTCCTGGGCTTCGACCACGAGCGCCTCACCTTCCGCTTCCAGGGCCGCGACTTCCGCCTCACCGACGTTCACGGCAAGGTCGTCAAGAAGCTCCTGGCTTGAGTGGTTCGGGAGGCTGTGTGGGGAGCGCGGTGACCGACCGTCGCTCCCACCATCCGACGTCGCGCCACGCACCTAGCTTGTAGCCCACGGCGGGGTAGACCGAGCGCGGCCGGAAACCGAAAGACTCGTGCAGACCGACGCTGCCGGCGTTCGGCACCACGATTCCCGCGTACAGGGTGATGTACCCCTGCTCTTCCAGCATCGGGATCAGCCGGCGGTAAAGCGCCGCCCCCAGGCCACGCCGGTGCTGGGAGGGCGCGACGTAGACGGCAACGTCCGCCGACCAGCGGTAGGACGCCCGCTCGCGGTGCGGGCAGCCGTAGGCATAGGCGACCACGTGGCCGGCGTCGTCGGCCACCAGGAACCGATGGGTGAGGCTGACACGCCGGATCCGTTCCGACATCTCGGCGGCCGTGGGCGGCGTCTCCTCGAAAGTGGCGGGCGATTCGCGCACGTACGGTTCATAGATCGCCGCCACCGCTTCCCCGTCTCGCCCCGGGTCGGCCGCACGAATCTCCACATCAGCCATTGCACGCATAGTACATGTAGATGCGGCGACACCTCGGGATGCGACGTCTGGTACCGGGCGCGGCTCAGACCGGCGTGACCGGACGACGTCGGGGATAAAGACAGCCGGAGTCGACCTTGGTCTCGGTCACGGCGAATCTGCGGCACAGTTCGGCGCGCAGATCGTCGCCGGGAACCACGGCGTCGACGTGGAGGTTGGAGGCCAGCTTCACGAGGTCGATGTCGGCGCGGTACTCGACACGCAGCTCCTCGATGTAGGCCGCGCGCTCGGCTTCCGGCTTGGCGGCGATCTTGTTGGCGAAGACGGCGTTCACCGCTGCCTCGGCGCCCATGACAGCGATCATCGCCTGCGGCAGGGCAATGGTGGCATCGGCGTCGAAGGCCGGGCCGCACATGGCATACAGGCCCGCGCCGTAGGCCTTGCGCACGACGACCGAGATCTTCGGGACAGTCGCGTCCGAGATGGCCGCGATCATCTTGGCGCCGTGGCGAATGATCCCCTGCCGCTCGACCGCCTTGCCGATCATGAAGCCGGGGACGTCGGCGAGGAACAGCAGCGGGACGCCGAAAGCGTCGCAAAGCGTGACGAAGCGTGCCGCCTTGTCGGCCGAATCGACGAACAGCACCCCACCCTTCCACTTCGGCTGATTGGCCACCACGCCGACGACGCGGCCGTCCAGACGCGCGAAGCCGGTGATGATCTCCCGGGCGAACAGTTTCTTCACCTCGAAGAAACTGCCCTCGTCCACCAGCGCGCCGATCACCCCGTGCATGTCAAACGCCTGGTTCTCCTTCTCGGGCAGGATCTCGTCGATGCGCTTCGACGCGGCGGGCGGCCTGGTCGGACCCGCCGGCACGCGATCACCGCTGTGCTGGGGCAGATACGACAGGTAGTCGCGCGCGGCGCGCAGGCACGCGTCCTCGTCCTTGGCCAGCAGGTCGCCGCAGCCGGAGACCTCGCAGTGCATGCGGGCGCCGCCCATCTCCTCCAGGGTCACCTTCTCGCCGATCACCATCTCGGCCATGCGCGGCGAACCCAGATACATCGAGGCGTTGCCCTCGACCATGAACACCACGTCGCAGAACGCGGGGATGTAGGCGCCACCAGCGGCCGAGGGGCCGAACAGCAGACAGATCTGGGGGATGGCGCCGGACAGCCGTACCTGGTTGCGGAAGATCCTTCCTGCGTGCCGCCGTCCCGGGAACATGTCGATCTGATCGGTGATACGCGCGCCGGCCGAGTCCACCAGATAGAAGAGCGGGATGCGCAGCCGGCCGGCGGTTTCCTGGATGCGCACGATCTTCTCGACGGTGCGGGCGCCCCACGACCCCGCCTTCACGGTCGAGTCGTTGGCCATGATGGCCACCGGCCGCCCGTGCACCCGCCCGATGCCGGTGACCACGCCATCGGCCGGCAGATCGCCCGCCGTGGCGTTGGCGTAGAGGCCGTCCTCGACGAACTCCTTGCCGCCGTCATCGCACAGGAGCCCGATGCGTTCGCGGCAGAACTTCTTGCCCACGGCGGCGTTCGCCTGGTGGTACTTCTCGGCTCCCCCCTTGCGAATCTTGTCGGCGAGGGCCCGAAGGTCATCGCTACGGCTGCGGCTCATCGGCCGCTACATTACTACTACTTGCCGGTGAAGCGCGGCTTGCGCTTGTCGGCGAACGCGCGAAGGCCCTCGTTCCGATCCTCGCTCTTCAAGACCACGTCGTAGCAGCCGCGCTCGTCGCCTTCATCGATGGCTCGCTTGGCCTGAGCAAGGGCCAGGGGACCCGCCTCGGCCATCTCCGCCGCCCAGCGCGCTGCCTCGTCGCGCAGGTTGGCGCGCGGGACGACGGCGGACACCAGGTCCAGCTCGCGCGCATGGGCGGTGGAGATCCGGCGCCCGGTCAATATCAGTTCCTTGGCGGCGGCGACCCCGCACAGGCGCGAGAGGCGCTGTGTTCCGCCTGCTCCCGGAATGATTCCGAGCCGCACCTCGGGCAGCCCGATCTCGATCCCCTCGGCTGCCAGGCGGATGTCGCAGGCCAGCGCCAGTTCCAGTCCCCCACCGAAGGCCGCGCCGTTCAGCGCCGCGATCACCGGCTGCGGGTAGGTGGCCACCTGATCGAAGGTGGTGTTGAGATCGCCGAGAAATCCGCGCGCCTCGTCGAGGCTCATCCCCAGCCGCTCCTTGAGATCGGCGCCGGCGCAGAATGCTTTTTCGCCCGCGCCGGTCAGGACCAGGATGGGCGGCTGATCCTCGCCGCGTAGCCCTGCGATCGCCGACCACAGCGCACGGACCAGCGTCTTCGACAGGGCGTTCGCCGCGTCGGGGCGGTTCAGCGTCAGCCAGGCGATGCGGTCCTGACGGTCGACAATGACTTCAATGACCTCGCTCATCCGTCACCCCCGCGCGAACGCGAGCGCGCGCCGATCGCCGCGCGGTAGTACTTCGACGGCATCTCGTGTCCCACGAAGGTGGACGCCATCCGCGAGCAGTCGATCAGCTTGTCCAGATCCACGCCGGTGCGCACGCCCATGCCCTCCAGCATGTACACCACATCCTCGGTGGCGACGTTGCCGGAAGCACCCGGCGCATAGGGGCAGCCGCCCAGGCCGCCCAGCGCTGCGTCCACGGTGGTGACGCCCATCTCGACTGCCATCAGGATGTTGGCCAGGGCGGTGCCACGCGTATCGTGAAAATGGACGGCGACCACCCCGACCGGCGTCTCGGCCAGCACCCGCGCGAGCACGTCGCGCACCTGCCGTGGGTTGGCGACGCCGATGGTGTCCCCGAGGGAGATCTGGTAGCAGCCCATCGCCCGCAGGGTTCGCGCCAGGTCGACCGCCTTGTTCGGATCGACGGCACCCTCGTAGGGGCAGCCGTAGACGGTCGAGACGTAGGCGCGCACCCGCACGCCCCTGGCAAGAGCGGGCGTGACCACCTCCTCGAAAGCATCCAGCGTGGCGGCGATGGTCTTGTTCACGTTCTTCTTGTTGTGGGTCTCGGAGGCCGAGAGAAAGACGGCGATCTCCTCCATGCCTGCCTTCATCGCCGAGTCGAATCCCTGGCGGTTCGGCACCAGCGCCGAGTAGCGCACGCCGGGCTTGCGCGTGATCTTCTGCGCCACCTCGATCCCGTCGGCCAGCTGCGGGATCCACTTCGGGTTCACGAAGCTGGTCACCTCGATGGCCTGCAGCCCCGTCCCGGACAGCGCGTCGACGAAGCGGATCTTGTCCGCGGTCGCAATCATCCGCGCTTCGTTCTGCAGGCCGTCACGAGGACCGACCTCGTAAAGGACGACCTCGGGTGGAAGGTGCTCGAGCACGGGTAGGAAGCTTACCGCCCGATCAGGCGATCGCACAGTTCGTCGGTCACCTGGTCCAGGGTGTCGACGACGACGTCGGCGGCCGACAGATCGTAGCGCGAGAAATTGCCGGCCTGCACGCCGATGACCCGCGCCCCGGCGGCGCGCCCCGAGATGACGCCCGGTTCGGCGTCCTCGATGACCAGGCAGGCGCCGGGCAACACCCCGAATCGTTCCATCGCGCTCTGGTACGGCTCGGGATGCGGCTTGCCGCGGCCGTAGTCCTCGGCGCCCAGCAGAAAGTCAAAAGCGGGGATCAGCCCCAGCGCCTCGACGGCGTCTCGCACCTCGACCCGGCTCGCGCCCGAGACGACGGCCAGCCGCGAACGCTTGCCGAGGCGACGCACGGCCTCGAGGGCGCCGGGAAGCGGCGTATGACCCTTGTGCGCGAGGAGCACCCGCTTCTCGTCGACGGCAGAGGCAATGAGCTCGGGCATCGCGACACGCAGGGCATAGCGGGCGACCATGCGGGCGTAGATCTCGTTCCAGGAGTGGCCGACGATGAAACGGCGATCGTCGTCGTCTATCTCGACCCCGAGGCGCCGGACTGCCAGCACCACCGACTCGACGTTGTCCCGCTCCGAGTCGACCAGCGTGCCGTCGAGATCGAAGAGGACGGCGGCCGGGGCCATGAAGAGGCGAATTATACGCTGCCCGCACGACCTGCCGCGCCCACCCGTCGCGTCAAATTTGTCACGCTAACGGTTGTCTGGGCGCCTACGATTCTGCTAGAAGCATCCCGTTGCCCAAGGCCTCGAAACCTGAGCCGCCGCGGACAGTCGCGGACCTCGTTCGTGAGAACGCGAACCTCCGGCGGCAGCTGGAGAGGCTGGAGGTCTTTCGCACTCTTGCCTACCGTGACCCACTCACCGGGGTCTGGAACCGCCGCTACTTCGAGGAGCGCCTCGGCGAGGAGCTGAGCCGGGCCACGCGGGTCACCGGGCGCTCGTTCACGGTGATGGTCGTCGACGTCAACGACATGAAACGGATCAACGACGTCCAGGGCCACGCGGCCGGTGACAGGGCGCTGGCCTGGGTCGGAGAGTTCCTACGGGTCACGCTGCGCACGCACGACATCTGCTGCCGGATCGGCGGCGACGAATTCGCGGTGATCTTCCCGGACCAGAACCGCGCTGGCGGGGCAGCGCTGGTATCACGCTTGCGGCGAGCACTCGTCACGGCGAACCAGCAACGGCGCATGCGCATCGCGCTGAGCTTCGGCATCGGGACCTATCCCGAGGATGGCGCCACCGCCGAGGATCTCTTCGGTGTCGCCGACGCCGCCATGTACAGCGACAAGCGCCGTCAGAAGATGGACAGCGGCGAGCACACCCCCGTGCCCACGCCGATCCCCGCGTTCACCTACGACAGCTAGCAACCCGATCGGCCGGCCGCCGAAGACAGGGCCATGCTGCCCTCTTCCTGCTCGGCTCTGACCGCGCTCGTCGGCGCGGACGGAGGTCTCCGCCCGGTGGTTGCCCGCGCCCGACTGGTGGCGCCCACGCCCTATCCGGTGCTGGTCACCGGCGAGAGCGGTACCGGGAAGGAGTTGATCGCGCGGCTCCTGCACGAGCTCGGGCCCGACGCCGAAGGCCCCCTCGTGGCCGTCAACTGCGGCGCCCTGTCGCGCGAGCTGGCCGAGAGCGAGCTATTCGGGCACGAGCGCGGTTCCTTCACGGGCGCCGCCGGACGGCGCACGGGGTGGTTCGAAGAGGCGGCGGGTGGCACGTTGGTGCTGGACGAGATCGGCGAGCTGCCGATGGACCTGCAGCCGAAGCTGCTGCGCGCGCTGGAGACGGGGCGCATCCGACGCGTCGGCGGCAGCGGCGAGGTGCCGGTGCGCCTGCGCGTGGTGGCCATGACCTTGCGCGATCTCCGCCGGGAGGCGATGCGGGGCGCGTTCCGTCTGGACCTGTTCCATCGGCTCGCGGCCTTCGAGCTCCGCCTGCCCACGCTGCGCGAGCGGCCCTCGGACGTCCCGGCCCTGGTTCACCACTTCTTGGTCGAGCTCCAGCGGGAACTCGGGACGCGAACCATCTCCGCGGGCGCGCTCGCCCGCCTCCAGACGCACGACTGGCCAGGCAACGTGCGCGAGCTGCGCAACGTCGTCCGACGGGCAGCGGTGCTCGCGGGGCCGCACATCGACGAGGCGGCTCTCGAACTGGAGACCGCCGGCTGCGAGGTGAGGCTCGTCGAACGCGCCGCCGAGAGCGCCGCCCCTGCGGTGAACGTCCAGCGCACGGGCGATCTCCTGTCGCTGCCCGGAAAGAAATTCCTCGAACTCGAGAAGGAGATATTCGCCTGGGCGCTCGAGCGGACCGGCGGAAGCCGCCGACGTGCCGCGACCCTCCTCGGCATCTCGCGCTCGACCTTCTGCGACCGGGTGAAGCGCTTCGGCGTCGCCTAGTTGGTCGTCGCGCCCTCGGAGTCCGAGAGAGGCGCCGTCTCGACCGGTGGCGGCGGCGGCGGCGGAATCGGATCGGGCGCGGGCGGCGGCGGGGTCTCTTGCGGCGGCGGCGGCGACGGGAACCGTGTCGCCGGAAGCGGCGGCACCGATCCCGGACGGGCACCGGTGTTCTGCGATCCGAAGGGCGAGGTCTTCGACCACTGGGTCGTGACGCGCGCGAAGGTCCCCGTCATCCGCAGCCCATAGTAGCCATCCGGGCGCTTGCCCATGGACTCTGCGATCTGCATCAGCAACTGCAGCTTGTCCGCACTCTTGAGCAGCGCCTCGCTCAGCTTGAAGCGAACGTACAGATCCACGCCGGCATACGCCAGCGGCTCGGCCAGCCGGATCTCGCCCTCGATCAACAAGTCACCGTCCGGCGACCGGGCCTGGACTCCCTGCAGCTTGCCCAGACCCTTTTCGAAGAGGATGTTTCCCGAGAAGTCTCCGAGGCGCAGCCGCGGCAGGCTCAGCCCCTCGGCCAGCAACGGGTTGCTCGCCACCTTCAGCTTCGCCTTGCCATCGCCGACCGCGCAGCCGGCGCAGGTCCAGACGATCTTGCCGTTGGCCTCGCCCAGCTTGTTCCCGGGCGTGACCATATCGATCTCGAGGTTGATCTTGCCGGCCAGCGGAAGATTGATCGCTTCCTTGACCCCGGGCAGTTCGGCAAGCGCAATGTCCTCCGACACCACGTGGACGCTCCCCTTGGTCTTCGAACCCCGCCAGGCGACGTCGACGTCACCGCCCAGCAACTCGAGGGTGGCATTGACGGCCGTGTCACCCACCAGTCCGGCCAGCGCACCCAGGCGGACCGTGGCGCTGTCGATGTGCCAGACCGTGGGCTTGGCGGTGCCGATCGGGCGATCCGCGATGTCGATCTTGCTGAACGACAGGCCCAGGCCCAGCGCCGGCCCCACGGATTCGATCTGCACGTCCAGGTTCCGCTGCGAGGCCAGCGACACGATCTGGTCCTTCACGCGCTCGTAGGGGAACGAAACATAGAAGGCGATGACGAAGACGACCAGAGCGAAGCCGGCGTGCGCGGCGATCTTTTGCACCTTGCGGCGGCGCTCGGGGGTCATGATCCCTTGGCCTTCGGCGCGACCTTGCGGCGGCGATCTTCCTTCACACGCTCGTAGGACGTCGCCGTCAACTCCACCATCAGCTTGTCGCCCTCCGAGAAGCTGCGCCGGATCGAGAGGCGCGTGACCACGATCAGCCGCCGGCTGGTCTCCAGCTTCGCCAGGAACTTGCTCAGCGACTGCAGGTCGACCTGCCGGAGCTTCACGTCGATGTTGTGCTCCAGGTAGTGGCGACCAGCCGGCGCCGGCGGGCGATCGGCCATGTCCGGGAGCTGGATGCCGACCTCGCGCGCCGCACCCTCGAGATCGGCGGCCAGTTGCGGCGGCTCGGTGCCGATGCGCACCTCCTGGGCCACCATGCGCGCCTTGGCGTCCAGGTAATCGTCCCGGTTCTTGGCAATCATCTCCAGCGCCTCGCGAGCGGCGTCGTTGGCGTCGGCGATGGACCGCAACGAATCGACGATCAGAAAACCGGACACCAGCACCACGAAACCGACCACGGCGGCGCACAGGCCCGTCACCAGACGCCGCTCCCGCGGGGCCAGGCGATTCCACTCGCCGCCGACGAACTCGAAGGGGCGGCGCACGAGACGTTTGGTGTTGTCGATGATGGTCATGGGCACTTCGACGAGATGGTGAGGGTGAAGTTCTTGGCGCCGCCCGACACCTCGGTGATCGCCCCCTTGGTGATCTCCTCGAAGCAGTCGATCTCCTTCATGCGGCTCACCATCTCGTCGACGGCGGCCGCCGAGCCGACGGTCCCCTTGATGGAGGTCTTCTTCGGCCGGATGTCCAGCTCGGTGATGTCCAGCTTGATGTTGTCGTTGGGCGGCATCTTGCGCGAAATCTGATCCAGGAGATCGAACGCGGTCGCCTTGGGTATGGGGGCCATCTCGTCCTTGAAGCCCTTCTTGAGCAGGTTGGTCACGGCGCGGCCGTCGAGCCGCGGTTCACCGAAGAGCTCCTGGGTGGCCGTTTTCAGCTGGACCTGCAGCTGATCCTTTTGCTTGTTGAGGCGGGCCATCGCCATGCCGCCCGATATGGTGGCGCAGATGACCACGGCGGCGGCGAGCATCCCCAGGTGCGCCGCTTTCTGCCGGATGACCGACAGACTGGCCCGGTACTGGAAAGGCCCGCGACGCAGATCGATCTCCTTGAGGCCGCGCATGCCCGCCCAGGTGATCGCAGTCGCCAGGGTGTAGCTCCCCTGTCGTTCCGGTGGCCCATCGTCCGGTGAACCCGGCAACAGCTCGGGCGCGAAGGGAGAGACCGGCACCTCCAGCTCCTGTTCGAGGTACTCGGCGAGGCCACGCAGCTCGCCCCCCCCGCCGGTCAGGAGCACGCCGTCGAGCGGCGCCTTTTCCCGCGACCGGTAGCTGGCCAGCGTCTGCCGGATCTCGCGGAGCAGCGGCGCCAGGGCCTCGCGCAGCACCCCGTCCATCCGCTGCAGCACCGGGCCCGCGACGGGCCGGAGCGGGCTGCCCACCACGCCATGCTCGCACTTGGCGCGCTCGGCGTCCGCCTCGCTGCACCGCAGAGCCAGGGCCAGCGCCTGGGTCAGCCCCTCGCTCCCACGCGTCAGCGTGCGTGCGTACACCGTCTCACCATCGGCGAGGAAGCAGAGGTTGGTGCGCTGATGGCCGAAGTCGATCAACAGACGGGCGCCACCGGGCACGGGGACGTCGCTGCCGCGCCCGCTCCCGAAGAACGCCTGGTAGACGATCGGCGCCGCGAACAATGCCCGCGGCTCGATGCCGCGCACGCTCAGCGCCGCCAGCCAGTCCGCCACCTCGTCGATGCGCGCGGCCGCCGCCAGCACCGCCGTGCCCTCGGCCCGCGCTCCCTTGAGCACCGAGTGGTCGTAGACGACGTCCGACAGGGCATGCACGATCTGCCCTTCCAGCTCGTAGCCGACCACCTGATCGATCTTGCGCGGATCGGCGAACGGCAGGTCCAGCACCCGCACGGCCAGCATGTCACCGCCCAGCGCCATGTAGACGGTCGTCTCGGCGGGTAGTCGGGCCATGCCGGTCTGCAGCGCCTCGCCTTGCCGCTCGACCAGCGGCGCATCGCCTGCTGGCACCAACTCCTGGAAGGCGCCGAGCACCTTGGTCACGCGGAAGCCGACCTCGACCATGACGAACTTCACGGCATGGGCGCCCAGATCGATGCCGGCGATGGTGTGAGCCATTATTCCTCTCTCCAGTACACGATGACGCCGTTCGCCCCCTCCGACTGCCAGTTGTTGGTGACCGGATGCTCGGGGGTGCGGCCGGTGTCGATGATGGCGGTGATCTGTTTCTTCACCTTGCCGGACTCACCGGTGCCGGTGACGCGGTAGACGCGCGGCGACCCGACGTAGGCCACCTGCTCGAGGTCGGCACGCGAGATGGTGATCCCTCGCATCGATTGCATCAGCTGGTAGCGCGGATCCTCGCGGGCGATCGACGCGGCCGGGTTCGCCAGCACGCGGGCGATGGTGTCCAGGCTGTCGAAGCCGACCGCCGAGCCGCGCTCGCACAGGATGCTGGCCAGCGGATAGACGCGCTGGTCGTCCAGCACCGACGGATCCGACGGCGGCTTGGTGGGATCGCGCAGCAGCGCCGCGCGGATGATTCCCACGAGCAGCGGCGTGCAGTCTCCCTTGACCTGACTGAGGTTCACCCGGCATTTCTGGGTCGGGTCGCTGGCGTACACCGTCAGGTAGTCGCCGAATGCTTCCATGAACGGCGCTTCCATTCCACGTACCAGCCCCACCTCGCCCACCGTGTCGTAAAAGCCGTCGTGCGCCCGGTACGGATCCTTGCGCGCGTCGTAGCGGTAGTCCTCGGCGCCGCCACCGCCGGCCTCGATGCTGAACCCGAGCTGGTCGAGGTCGGACCAGTCGATGAGCGCGCGCGCCAGATCCATGCGATCGATGAACTGGCCGTCGGCGTTGCGCTCTTCGAAGAGACGGTTGTAGCGCGGCGACATGGTGAGCGCGGACAGCATCCGGAACAGGCGCATCTGGTTGTCGCGCTGGGGGCTGGGACCTCCGCCGCAGTTGATGTCGATCTTGCCGTCCTCGCTGGCAATCTCGGCGTCCATGCGGCCACTCTTTATTCCCAGGCCCTTGGCCTCGCTGGTGTCGAGGCCGATGAGGCTGCCCAGGCTCTCCACCTCTTCTTTCGAACCGCCGAAGAAGCCCATCAGCGTCCCGGCGTAGTCGGTCACGCGCAGACTGATGCCAAGGTCCGCGGGCGCGCTACCGGCGGCGGCGCCGGTCGCGCCGGCCGTCGCGCTGCTGAACATCTTCTGCGCCTGGCTCATCACCGGATCGATGAACTTCTTCTGGATCCGCACCAGGAGGCGAGACAGCGCGATCGACGAGCGCGCGAGGTAATGCGCCCGCACCTCGTCGCGAGCGTTGCCCGCCTGGGCGCTGTAGATGGTGGTGTCATAGGTGAACTCGGAGGTGAGCGCGATCAGCAGCGCCAGCACCGAGATGGTGATCAGCAGGGCTACGCCGCTCTGCCCGTCCCTGAGGTGGCGGGCCCGGTGCCGGGCGACGATCTTGCGCCACATCAGTTGCCCCTCGGCCGGTAGTCCACCCGCTCGGTCATCTGGATGCGCGCCGCGCTGGTGTAGAGCTGCTCCTGCCCGCGCTCGTCGATGATCCCCAGAGTGATGCGCACGTGGGTGGGCAGATACGGCAGGCCGTCGGCGCCCTGGGTGTTCCACTCTTCCTTCCAGACCTTGTTCTTGTAATCGTAGTAGGTGAACTTCAGCCGCGTGACGTTCGGACAGAGCGTGTAGGCCTCGCCCGTGATGGTGGTGGGGTCCTTGGTCTCGAGACGCCGCGTCTCCCGGCGCATCACGTTCAGCTGCTGGCGGTTCTGGGGATCTGGCTGCGCGTAATAGCTGACCACCGCGGTATCCGACTCGGCACCATCGGCGCGCAACCGCTGGTGGCCGAACCAGGAGAACCGCAGCTCGTCGATGTCGGTGTTGGTCGTGCCGATGAACATGGTGCGCCGGTCGGAGATGGCGATGTTCTCGGAGTTGGACAGGAACGCCATCTCGATCTCGCGCGTCATGCGCATCATCGCCACGCGCACCGCGTGGACGCGATCCTGGCCCGCCTCGGTGATCTGCTTGGTGTAGGCGGTGCGGCTGAACGAACCCCACAGGGTGATGGTGATGAAGCCCAGGATGGCCAGCGCCAGCAAGATCTCGAGGAGCGTGAACCCCGCGTCTGGGCGGCGCCGCTTCATCATGGGCGCACCACCGGTCGGCCTGTGGCGCTGGCCGCCGTGCTGGGCGTGGTGATCGGCGTGCTGGCGCTGGTGCCCCGGGTGGCGGCGGACGCGCCGCCCGCTCCGCCCGCCCCGGCGCCCGGCATCCCGAGCGACGGCAGAGCCATGTCCAGCTTGCCGGCGTCAGTCATGAACGTGACCACCTCGAACGACAGCTCGCCGATGGAAACCTCGGTCCAGAGCACCCGCAGCGTTATCTTCCGCACCGACTGCTCGAGGCCATTGCGGATCGGCTCGATGAACGTCGAGAGCATTCCGCCCATCATCCCGGTGAGCATGGACATCGGATTGGCGCCGGGGCCCGTGGCGGCCTCCTGCTGGTTCTGCGTGGAGGCCGCCTGGGCTTTCTCGGCCGCATCGGCCGGCAGTTCGACCGCCTCGATCAACGACTGCCAGCGGAAATGGGGGTAACCCTCGTCCGAGAAGTCGCCGTCCGCCTCCTGGTCGTTGTCGACGAATCCGTCGGTGAGAATCTCGTCTTCCATCGCGGAGATCTTCGCGCGCGCCAGCAGCGTCGCGGTGGTCACCAGCCGCGAGTGAGCCGCGGCGCGGACGTTGTTGGTGGTGATCCGGAACAGCACCACCAGAGCCAGGGCCATGATGGCCACCGCCACCATGACCTCGAGCAGGGAGAAACCGGCCTGCCCTCGCCTCATGGTTCCTTCACCTTGTTCCCCTCGTCGTCGAACTGTTCGTCGATGGGCGGCTGGACGTACTGGTTGATCACCTGGACCCGCCCGGTGAGCGGATGCACCGTCAGCGTGTACACCGCCTGACCGCTCCCGTCGCTCAGGTGCACGAGGGCGGCCTCGGTCAGGCCCAGCGGGAAGAAGTAGACGAAGCCAAGCCCGGTGGACATCGGCTCCGCGAGGCGTGGCGTGAAGAGCGCCGTGATCTTCACGTCGCCCTTGAGCTGGGTGGGCTTCACCGCCATTTCCTTGAAGGCCGCGAACTCGGCGCGCTTGGGCTTGAACTCCTTGGGCTGGTAGCGCGAGGGGTCGTACTGGGCATTCTCGCCCGCCGCCTCGGCCATCTCCTGCTCGCGCTTCTTCTCCTCGTTCTCCTCGGCAATCTGCTCGGCCAGCTCCTTGCGCGTCTCGTCGGTCTCCTTGCCAGCGGCGGCCACGAATTTGTCGTCGGACACCTCCGCCCAGTACTTGCCGTTCTCGAAGTCGATGACCAGGCGGTGGGTGCGCCCGGTGGTGGACGCCCGATCGAACAGGTAGCGAATCGAGCCCGCCATCTTGGTGGCCGCGTTCCGCAGATCGGTCTTGGCCACCGTGCGCAGCCCATGCACGGCCGCGCCCATCACCAGGGCGACCAGCGCGATCGCCACCAGGAGTTCGATCAGCGTGAAGCCGGCATCGCCCACGCGATCTATGTTTCTGCTGCGGCGCAACCTACTCCCAGCTCTTCACGTCGTCCGGGGTCCCCTCCTGCTTGTCGGGGCCGTTCGAGCTGACGTCCGCGCCATCGGTGTCGTTCTGGCCCGGGCACTTGAGGACGAAGTCCTGACCCCAGGGATCCTTGATCTTCTTCCTGATGTTCTTCTTGGCGATGAGGTCGTCCATCCCGCGCGGACACTCGTTGGTGTTCTCGATCATGTACTGCTGCACGGCGTTCGAGATCTCGGTGACGTTGATCTTCGCCGTCTTCACCTGGCCCTTGCGGTACTGACTGAAGACGCCGACACCGATCGACCCGGCGATGAGGCCGATGATCGCCAGCACGATCATCACCTCGAGCAGGGTGAATCCTCGTGCGGCGTCGCGCGCCAGTTTCCTACGCTCTTTCATCGATGCTCCCTTTCCTCATTGGATGAACTCCTGCATGTCCATGATCGGCGTGATGATGGAGAAGACGATGAAGCCGACCCCGATTGCCAGGACGACGATCATCAGCGGCGACAGCAGCGTCGTCAGGCGCGCCACCTGCACCTCGACGTCGCGCTCGTAAGCCTCGGCGACGTTCTCGAGCATGTTCTCGAGCTGCCCCGAGCGTTCGCCGACGGCCACCATGTGACACATCATCGAGGGGAATTGCCCCGACTTCTTCAACGTGGCGGCGATCGATTCACCCTCGCGGATGGCGTCTCTCGCCTCCTCGATCACTTTTTCGAGAATGACGTTGTTCAGCACCTTCTTGACGATCTCCAGGGCGGTCAGGAGCGGCACGCCCGACGCGAGCATCGTCGACAGCGTACGCGCGAACCGCGCCACCGCCACGTAGCGGACCAGGTGCCCCACCAGCCACAGCCGCAGTTTCAGCCGATCGATGGCCGTACGCCCCCGCGTCGTCCGCAGCCAGCGCCGTCCCAGGAAGAAACCGGCGATACCGAGGATGATCAGCACCCACCAGTAGCTGCCGGTGATGCCGGCGACCAGGATCAGGAGTTGGGTGTTCCACGGGAGCGCCTTGCCGGTGTCCTCGAAGATGGCCGTGATCTTCGGGACCACCGCCACCATCAGCACGCCCATCACCGCGCTGCCGAGGATCATCATCAGGATCGGGTAGGTCATCGCCCCCGACACCTTCGCTCGCAGGGCGTGCTGCGCGTCCATGAAGTCCGCCAGCCGCTTCAAGACCGCGTCCAGGTTGCCGGCCGTCTCGCCCGAGCGGACCATGTTGGTGTACAGCTCCTCGAATACCAGCGGATGCTCGCGCATCGAGTCGGCCAGAGAGCCGCCCTCGTTCACCTTTTGGCGGATGCCGGCCAGGATCATCTGGAGGCGCTTGTTGTCGATCTGATCGCTCAGCGCGCCCAGGGCCTCGGCCAGCGGGATGCCCGCCTTGAGCAGCGTCGCCAGTTGCCGGGTGAAGATCGCCACCTCCGGCGGCCGCACGCGCTCGAAGAGGCGCTTCCAGTCCACCTGTCGTTTGAGCCCCGAGGCGCTGTCTCCCCCCCCCGGCAGCGCCGTGGACGCGCGCTCGCCACCCAGCACCTCGCGCACCTCGGTGATGAAGACGCCGTCCTTGCGCAGCACCTGGCGCAGCGACTTCGGCCCGTCCGCATCGCGCGTCCCGCTCGCGTTCTTGCCGCGGGCGTCCAGTCCTTTCCAGGCGTAGACGGCCACGGCGCTACTCCGAATCCTCCGTGGTCATCATCAGCACCTCGGCCATCGAGGTCATACCGGCCAGCACCTTCTGGGCGCCATCGTCACGGAGGGTGCGCATCCCCTTGGCCATCGCCGCGCGCTTGATCGACCCGGCATCGGCGTTCTTGATGGCCAGCTGCCGCACCGTCTCGTCGATCATGAGGAGCTCGTAGATCGCGGTCCGACCTTTGTAGCCCGCGCCCAGGCAGGCCTGGCAGCCGCCCTCGCGCGCCCGGTAGAGCATCCCCGGCGGGGGCGGCGCCTCGGTCTTGAACTTCACCCGCCGCGCCCGGCCCGCGAAGAACTCGCGCGGATCGAAGCCGATGCTGGCGATGTCCTCGTCCGAAGGCTTGTAGCTCTCGCGGCACTGGCTGCACAGGCGCCGCACCAGCCGCTGCGCCAGAAGCGCCATCAGCGACGAGGCCACCAGGAACGGCTGCACGCCCAGGTCGACGAGGCGGGTGATGGCGCCCGCCGCGTCGTTGGTGTGGATGGTCGACAGCACCAGGTGGCCGGTGAGTGACGCCTGGATGGCGATCTCGGCGGTCGGTAGATCGCGGATCTCGCCGACCATGATCACGTCGGGGTCGTGGCGCAGGAAGGACCGCAGCCCGGTGGCGAAGGTCAGCTCGATCTTGTCGTTCACCGCCACCTGGGTGATCCCGTCCAGCTGATACTCGACCGGGTCTTCGATGGTGAGGATGTTCAGATCCGGCGCGTTGATCTTCGAGAGGCAGGCATAGAGCGTGGTGGTCTTGCCCGAACCGGTCGGGCCGGTGACCAGCAGGATCCCGTGCGGACGGGTGATGAGCTCGGCCATGTGTTTGAGGTGGTCGTCGCCGAATCCGATGTCCGCCAGATCATGCAAGATGTTCTCGCGATCGAGCAGACGGATGGTGATGCGCTCGCCGCCCTTGACCGTCGGGGCGGTGGCGACACGCATGTCGATGTCCTTGCCAGCGATCTTGCGGCGGATGCGGCCATCCTGCGGCAGCCGCTTCTCGGCGATGTTCAGCCCTGCCATGATCTTCACGCGCGAGAGGATCGACGGGATGAACTGCTTGGCCGCGCGCCGCGTCTCGTACAGCGCGCCGTCGATGCGGTAACGGACCACCACCTCCTTCTCACCCGGCTCGATGTGGATATCGCTGGCTCGCTCCTTGACGGCATTGAACAAAAGAGAGTTCACCCAGCGGATGATCGGCGCCTCGTCGCTGACGTCGAGGATGTCGACCAGCTCCTCGGCCTCGCCCCCCATATCGTCCTCTTCGCCATCGCCCAGCGTCTGGCTCTTGTCCTGCCTCTGGCCGTAGACGTGGTTGATGGCCTCGAGGATCTTTCCCGACGGCACCAGCACCGGAAACACCTCGGCCACCAGCAGCGCCCGGATGTCGTCCAGCGCCCCCAGGTCGAGCGGATCGGCGGTGGCCAGCACAACGGCCTTGCCCTCGCGGCGCACCGGCAACACCCGGTGCTGCTTGGCGAAGCCGATGGGCACCTTCACGGCCAGGTCCGCGTCCAATTCCTCCTGCTTCAGCTCGGCGGCGTAACCGATGCCCAGCTGATCGGCGAGCGCCCGCAGCACGTCCTCCTCGCCGCACGCGCGCATCTTCATCAGCAAGTCGCCGATGCGGCCCCCTTCGGCCGCCTGGGTGACGAGCGCCTGCTCCAGCTGCGCCGCCGTGATGCCGCCGCCGGAAACGAGGATCTGACCGAGGAGCCTGTGCGCCACCTCGTCTCCTTTACTGCACCGGTGCCGGTGCGACCAGGGGCGGCGGGGTGCCTGGTGGCGGCAGTACCACCGCCCCCTCCCCGGTCGGCGCGGCAGGCACCGGCGGGGCTCCCTGCAGCGGTTGCGGGATCTCGGGCACCGGCGGTGGCGCCGGCGGCAGGGTCACAGGCGGCACCATCTTGGTGTCACTGGCCCGTACGCCCCGGGCCGCCCCTCGCACCGGCTCGAGCGGAATCGATTCGATGACCTCGCGTTCGCGCAGGTGACGCAGCTCGGTTTCCTCATCCTCGATCTCCCGCGCCATGCGGTTGATCTCCTCCAGCATCCCGCGCTTGCGGCGGTAGTCGATGTCAGCCTCGAACTGCGCGGTGTCTTCCAGCGAGCTGTAGCGGTCGATGAACTCGCGCCGCTCCTTCATCTTCTTCTCGGCCACGCGCCGCAGGTCCGACAGATCGTTGATCACGTACGGCGTGAGCGCGATGATGATGTTGGCCTTCTTCATCGACTTGCTGGTGCTGCGGAAGAAGAAACCGATCACGGGGATGTCCCCCAGGATCGGCACCTTCTTGACCGACTCGGTGGTCCGATCGGTCATGAGGCCGCCGATCACAACCGTCTGCTGGTCGCGCGCCACCACCGTGGTCTTCGCCGAGCGTTTCGAGGTGGCCGGCCCCAGGCCGTTGTAGTTCTGCGACACGACGTCCGAGATCTCCTGGTCGACGTCGAGCCGGATCATGTTGTGCTCGTTCACGCTCGGCAGGAGCTTCATCTTCAGCGCCACGTCCTGCCGCTGGACACCGACGCTGGGCAGAAGACCGCCGAGGCCGCCCGCACCCGCCTGAGCGCCCAGGCCGCCGAAGCCGCCCAGCAGCTGCCCGGGAAACGGCAGGTTCTCACCGACGGAGATCTCGCCCTCCGTGTTGTTCGTGATCAGCAGGTGCGGATTCGACAGCACGTTCACGTCGTTGTTGGTCTGCAGCAGCTTCAGGAACACGCCGAATGACGGCAACTGCACCGCGGTCCCGAAGATCTGCAGGTTCTGCGCCGGGATCGTGGGCCCGAACAACGCGCCGGTCAGGCCGCCAAGATCGCCGATGATCGCCGTCGGCGACAAGGTCTTCGAGGCCTCGAACCCTCCCAGCAGCAGGCTCTTCTCGCCGTTGGGAAAATCGATCGGCTTGCCGCCGTGGTACGCGACGCCCACGTCGCGCGACTTGTCCAGCAGCACCTCGAGGATCAGCGCCTCCACGAACACCTGCTTGCGCGGCGAATCCAGCTTCGCGATCACCTTACGCAGCGCCTGGAAGTCCTTGAACGACGACACGGCCAGCAGCGCATTCGTCGGCGGATCGAAGGTGATGCGCACGTCGCCTTCGAACAGCAGTGGCCCCCCCTGTTGCGCTTGCCCCGGCGCCCCCATGGGTGCCGGCATCGGCGCCGCGGGCTGTCCCGCGGTCGCGGTCCGCGCGCGACGCGCTCCGAGGTTGCCCGACACCTGGACCCCCACGACGGCACTCAACGTCGCCGCCAGTTCATCGCAGTTGGCGTGCTCGCAGTAGTAGACGTGTACCTTCCCGTCGCCGCCGTCGCCAATCGGCTGATCGAGGCGGCGGATGATGGTCAGAAGCCATTCGTAGGCGCGCTCGTGGGCGATGACGATCAAGGTGTTCGAGCGCTCGTCAGGGACGATCTTGCTGATGGCCGTCTCGACTGCGACGTCGCCCGGCAGTGGCCACTTCTGCGCCGCCGGTGCCGCGGGCGCCGCCGGCGCGCCCGGCGCACCCGGTCCCCGCCTTACACCGCCGGTCCCTAACTGCGCGACGGGCACGATCTCGGCCACCCGCTGCGCCATGTCGGTGGCGGACATGTTCTTCACGCCGATCACCCAGATCCGCTCGCGCGGGTGCGCCGCCGGCACGTCGAACTCCTTGATGATCTTCTCCATCCGCTGGATGTTCTCGGCGGTGTCGGTGATCACCAGGGTGTAGCGGTAGGCGACGATGTCACCCGACTCGCCCTTCACGCGCATCAGCACCGTGTTGTTGAGCTCGTTCGAGTCGATGTTCTCGACCTTGATCAGCTTGGTGACGAACCGCTTGTCCGACGGCACCGGTTCGCCGTCCAGATACACCGGCAGCTTGGTGAACTTCGCGCGCGTCGAGTCGACGACCCGCAAAAACTTCCCCGAGGGCTCGACGGTCAGGTTCACCGATTCGAGCGCGGCGTAGAACAGCCGGTAGGCATCGGCGATGGTGATCGGCAGCGGCGCGATCACGGTGACCTTCTTGCCCTGCAGCGACACGCTGGTCGAGGTCAAGAACGGCGTGCAGGTGATGCTGGAGAACCAGCCGATGAGGTCAGAGACCTCGCTGTCGGGCTTCAGGTTCAGCTTCAGGATGGCCTTGCCCGACGGCAGCTTCTTGCAGGAGTTGAACTCCTTCTCGCCGGGCGGTTCGCCACCCGTCTCGACGGTGACCACGCCGGGCGCCGGCGGCGCGACGGCTGCGGTGGGGGCCTTCTTCGCGGGCGCCTTCTTGGCGGCGGTAGGCTTCACGACTGGAGGCTTGGGCGCCTTCTTCTTGTCTCCGGCGGGGGCCGACGCCGGCGGCTGGGCGAACGCCCGCGGCCCGAAGGCGACGTTGGCCACCAGATAGGCGATGACGATGCTGGTGAAGACTCTCATCGGATGCTGTATTCCTTGCTGACCTTCTGGCCGTTGCGTTCCAGCCCCACCGAGAGGTGGCTGGCCGACTTGAGCTTGGCGTAGACCTCCAGCGCCTTCTCCGGGCTGGTGATCTCGAGGCCGTTGATCGAGGCGATCACGTCCCCGTTCTGCATGCCGATCTTGGCGAACGGCCCATCGGGACGGACGCTGTACAGGCGGAATCCAGCCGCCTTGCCATCGCGGATCTCCGGCACGATGCGCGCCGACCGCGACAGCAGGTTCATGTTCCCCAGCACCGATTCCAGGGTCTGGCGCTGGATGTCGTAGGCGTTCTCGCTGATCTTCTTGATGCCGCGGTCCATCTCGGCGGACAGCGGATCGACCGCAGCCGAGGCGACGGTGGGCGCGGCGGCAGGCTGCGGCGCGGCGGCGGTGGTGGCCGCGGTCGTGTCGATGAGGTCGACGTACTCGGGCTTGTTGGCGTTGTCGATGTAGACGCGCGTCTCCTCGATGCTGGTGACGGTCGCCCCGTGGATCTTGCCGCCCACGCCGAAGGGGCCGGTGCTCTTCTCCTCGGTGTCGCGCATGATCGCGACCGACCACTTCCCTCCGTAGGGCGGCGGCGCGTACATGATGGCCAGCAGCGCCAGCGGCAGCGAGGTCTTCTGCGGTTCGACCGGCCCCGTGTCCACCACGCCCGGTTCGTCCGCCTTCTTCCGGATAGGCGGGCAGGTCGAGCAGAAGACGTTGCGGTCGAGGATCGGATCGATCTCCTTGGTGTAGACCGTCGGCGCCTGCGTCCGGGCCAGCCGCGCCGCCCCGGCCCTGGCCGGCGGAACGACGATCGCCGACTCGACGACGCTGGCCGCCGCGCGCGCGAGAAAGATCGAACAGAGCGCGATGGCGACCAGATCGACGACCCAGAGGTACTTGCGTAGCAGCGCTTCCACGGCTCTGGGCTCTGCATGAGCAACCCTCGGGCCAGCTCAGCGATGGCGTTCTGTCAGTGGTTCCGGGATGTTACGAGGCGCCATCCGGTGAAACGCCTGCCAAAATGTCACTCGGCTCGCCGTCTCGCTCCTCTTCCAGACGCCGGTAGATGGTGCGGGTGGCGATCCCCAGGAGCTGCGCCGCCAGCCGCTTGTCCCCGCCGACGTGCGCCAGCGTGGCATGGATGGCCCGCCGCTCGATCTCGCCGAGTTGCGTACCGACGGCGAAGGTCAGGCTCTGTCCCGCGCCATCGACGGCGTTGCCGGTCCCGGCACGCACCTCGGCGGGCAGGTCGTCCAGCTCGATGGTCGCACCCCGGCACAGCACCACGGCGCGCTCGATGGTGTTCTCCAGTTCGCGCACGTTACCCGGCCAGTCGTGCCGCACCAGCGCGTCGGCGGCCGGCCGCGAGATGCCGGCCAGGTGGCGCGCGTTCCGCTCGGCGAAGACCCGCAGGAAATGCTCGGCCAGCAACGCGACGTCGTCCTTGCGCTCGCGCAGCGGCGGTACACGCAGCGCGATGACGTTGAGGCGGTAGTAAAGGTCCTCGCGGAACCGCCCGTCCTTCACCGCCGCGCGCAGATCCTGGTTCGTCGCCGCGACCAGACGGATGTCCACCTTCGTCGTGCGGCCGCCAAGGCGCTCGACATCGCCCTCCTGCAACACGCGCAGCAGCTTGACCTGGATGTGCGTCGGAATCTCTCCGATCTCGTCGAGGAACAGCGTCCCCTTGTCCGCCTGCAGGAAACGGCCGTCGTGGCGCTGGATCGCCCCGGTGAACGCCCCGCGCTCGTAGCCGAACAGCTCCGCCTCGAGGATGCTCTCGGGCAGAGCGGCGCAGTTCACCGGCACGAACGGAGCGCTCGCCCGCGGCGACCCCTCGTGGATCGCCCGCGCCAGCAGTTCCTTGCCGGTCCCCGACTCGCCCAGCAGCAGCACCGTCGCCACCGACGGCGCCGCCTGCCTCACCGTGTCCATGGTCCGCCGCCAGGCCAGCGACTGCCCGACCGGCGTCCGCTGCCGATGCGCCTGTAACTGCGCCCGTAACGACCGATTCTCGACGACCAGACTTCGCTTCTCCAGCGCCTTGGTCACCGCCCGGACGACGTGCGCCCGCTTGAGCGGCTTGGTCACGAAGTCGTAGGCGCCTTGCCGCATCGCCTCGACCGCGTTCTCGACCGTCCCGTAGGCGGTCATCAGGATCGTCTCGGTCTCGGGCGAAACGCTGCGGCTCGCCTTCAGCAGGTCCAGGCCCGACATCCCCGGCATTATCAGATCCGTCAACAGCACCGACACGGGCTCGCGACGCAGGATCTCCAGCGCCTCGCCCCCACCGCGCGCCGTCAGGACGCGCAGCGCCTCGCGCTCGAAAACCTTCTGGAGCGAGTCGACGATCCCGGGCTCGTCGTCTACCACCAGGATGGTCGCTGCGTCGCTCATTGTGCTGCTCTTCTCCATCAACCCGGATGCCAACTACGCGTTTGGCGGCAACTCCATGAAATCACGTCTGCCGCACAGCTGCCAAACTGACATCCATGGCCCATGGGCGCCATGATGGCACAACTCCCCCGGGAGCGCTCGCCGTCGTGACATTCTGACATTACGACGCAGAGCACAGAAAACTTGACACGGGACATCCGTTCCGTACAGTACGAATGTTCAGTAAAGGAGCCACATGGGTCTGACTCTGGTGCGCGACGAGGACGAACGAGATGCGCTGACGGATCGCCAGAAGGAGATCCTCGATTTCATCTCGAAGTCGATCGGCAAGAGGGGCTACCCGCCTACCCTGCGCGAGATCGGCAGCCACTTCGGCATCAAGTCGACGAACGGGGTGAACGATCACCTGCGCGCGCTCGAGAAGAAGGGCTACCTGCAGCGCGAGGACCTGAAGTCGCGGGCGCTGCGGCCGATCATGTCGACGGGGCAAACCGTCGACGTGCCGATCCTCGGCCAGATAGCCGCCGGCCAGCCGCTGCTTGCGGTTCACAACTACGAGGACACGGTCAAGGTAGACCGCTTCTTCATCGGCCAGAGCCGCGAGGTGTTCGCCCTCCGCGTGAAGGGCGAGTCGATGATCGAGGCCGGCATCCACGACGGCGACTACGTCTTCATCCGCAAGCAACTGGAAGCCAACCCGGGCGAGATCGTCGTGGTGATGATCGACAACGAGGCGACCTGCAAGAAGTACTACCCCGAGGGCGACACCATCCGATTCCAGCCTGCCAACGCGGCCATGCAGCCGATCATCGTGCGGAAGAGCGATTTTCGGGCGGTGGACATCCTCGGCCTGGTGATCGGCGTCTACCGCAAAATGGACTGAACGCCGGAGTAGCGCAGACGCGCTAAGCTTCGCGAAATGCGGGGCGACCTCGAGGATCGGCTGCGTGGCCACATCGGCCGCGGGTTCCTCACGTCGTTTTTCGTCCATTTTGGCATCGGGGTTCCCTTCTTCTGCATCGCGGTGATCCTGGCGCGGCGGGACGCCGAGAACCGCGATGTCGAGATGCGGTTCGAGGAGGTGAGCGAGTCCGAGTTGCCGGCCGATCTCCCGCCCATCACCGAGGAAGACAGCGACGTCCCGATCCCGATGCGCCTCGCGCAGGCCCAGAAAGAGCAGGCCGAGCAAGCAGCGCCGGAAGAGCTCGTCGCGCCCCCCAGTCCCGAGGAAGACCGGAAGCTCCAGCCGGCGCCCGAGAAGCTGCACCAGAAGATCGTCGATCTGGACATGGGCAAGGACGTCGATCCGCCACCTGACGCCAAGTATCTGGCGCAGAAGAACAACCGGGCCGCCGAGGAGACGCGCGCCACGGAGACGAACCTCGAGCGCGCGCAAAAAGGACTGGAAGGATCCACGGCGCCGTCCGACAAGAAGGACAAGCAGACCGGGGACGACAACCAGAAGATCGCCGAGCTCGAGGATCAGAAGAAGCAAGCTGGTGGCGGGCCGAAGACGGCGCCGCGGGATCCTCAGGCGCCGGGCGACGACACGCCACGGAAATCGCTGCTGTCGATGCGCGAGACGCAGCGCCGAGCGCACGAGGTGTCGCCGGAGACGGCGGATCCGTCGCTGCCGCGCGATCCCGAGGGGCAGCGCTCGCTGCCGCAGCAGAGGCCAGAAGCGATGAGGGATCTAGGCCGCGGCAAGCAGCCGACGCGCCTGAGCCTGACCGGCAAGCAGTACCAGGACGAGTTCGGCGACGACGCCGAGGCCGCGCAGCGTCTGGCCGAAAAACAGAAATCGAAGCGAAGCGGACGGTTTGCCGAACGCCTGGGCCGCCTGAACTCGGCGCTGGAGAACTTCATCCCCGAGGTCCGGCCGGGAAACCAGACGGCGCTGAACACCCGCGCGGCGCCGTTCGCCGCCTTCATCACCGAGATGCACCGGACCATCCACAAGCAGTGGGCGTTCGGCTTCCTCGAGGACCTGGACCACAAGTCGGCGACCAACGCCTTCAACAACCAGCACCTCATCACCCGGCTCGAGGTGGTGTTGAACGCCGACGGGACGGTGTACCGGGTCGGCATCGTCCGTGCCTCGGGGTATCTGCCGTTCGACGCCGCGGCGCTGGACGTGGTGTACAGCGCCGGTCCCTACGCCGAACCGCCGCGCGAGATCCGTTCGGGCAACGGGAAGATCTACCTGCACTGGACCTTCCACCGCGACGAGCGCGCTTGCGGAACGCCCGGCGTCGACTACTACATCCTGGACAACGCCAGCGACACCCGCGACCGCGGCGAAGCTCCGCAGACCGGGATACCCACCCCCGTTCCGCAGAGCGCGGGGCCGAAACGCCTGGAGCGCCGGGCGCCCGAGGAACCTGACACCGAGGCGACCAAGCGGGCGGTCCAGCAGAACGCACGCAGCGATGATCCCGGCGCACGGGCCGTGGCCCAGACCTGGTTCGAGGCCTACGCGGCGGGCGCCGTCTCGAAGATGGTGGCGACAGCGGCGTTCCCCTTCCACTCCGCAGGCGGCGTCATTGCGAAGACCGCGGCCGACCTCAAGGGGATGCTCGCCAATCTCGTCGACGAGTCGGGCGGGCGGGCCGTGCGGGCCCTGCAGGTCTACTCGGCCGCCGGCGCGCGGGGAGCGCTGGGCGGCCTGCCGTCGGGCTTCGAGATGGGCGGCAGCACCCTCTTCGCGGTGGCGCAGGTCTCCGGCGACACCTTCGTGCTGGTGCTCGAGAAGCGCTCGGGCGTCTGGAAAGCCGTCGGCCTCATCCGGCGGTGAGCAGCAACAGCTGGCTCACCAGAGCTTCCGGAGAACACTTCCGGGGTAGTAGTGCTGCAGGATCTCTTTGTACTTCTTGCCAGCCTCGGCCATTCCGATGCTGCCGGTCTGACACAGGCCGACGCCGTGGCCGAAGCCGGCGCCGCGGAAGACGGCCGAGCCCCCGGATACCGAGACGACGAACAACGAGCTCCGTAGCCCCCCGAACGCCTGGCGGATCCTCAGCTCGCCGCGGATGACGTCGGTGCGGGCCGAGCCGATCACCTGGATGGCGCGTGCCCGGCCCGAGACGCCGCGATCCAGCACCTCGATGGCGCGCAGCTCACCCACGCCGAGCTTGGTCAGATCGGCGGGGCTCCGCGTGGCCGTCCAGCGAAAACGATCGGTGACGCCGACCTTCGCGACGCCGCACCATGACCGGGGCGCCTCGGCGATGAAGCGGGCGACATTGGCCTCGGTGATGCCAGCCGCGAAGGTGTCGGCCGCACCGTCGCGGTGCCCGCGCAAAGCGGGCATGGGGTGCATGTCGGGCCAGACGTTCTCGTTGTGCTCGGAGTGGCCGCCGCAGCTGGCCGAGTAGACGGTGTCGACCATGTCCTGCGCGTCGGGCGTGAACAGCACCTCGCCCCGCGTGGCCACGACGGCCGCACTGGTGCGCGGCGTCTCCTTGCCTGCGCCCGAATAGACCTGACAGTGCGTCTGCGAGCAGAGCCGGTACGGATCGCCCGCGTGCCGCGTGCCGATCTTGGTGAGCAGTTCGCCCCGCGCCGCGACCGCCTGGGCCTTCAGCGCCTCGTCGGGAGAGCCGGGGAAGATCTCCGCCGGCACCAGCCCTGCGAGCAGCCGATCCTCGGGCACGGCGTTCACCACCGCCAGCGTGCCGCGCCGATCCAGCGTCACGTAGATGCGGCCGAAGTACGCGCCGCCCTTGGCGCCCACGCCGTCGACCTTGAGCGGTGTGTCGCCCGCGGGGGCGAACCACAGCACCCCCTCGTTGCGCACCTTGATCCCGGACTTGAGACCGATCGCCTCCAGCCAGCCGTGCGGGCGGTCGACCATCTCGGTGAACACGCCACTTGCGGTCGGCAACGCCTTCCTGGACAGGCGTTCGGCCGACCGTTCGGCGTCCTCGAAGGAGGCGGCCGGGCCGACGGTGACCAGCAGCTCGCGGCGGTCGAGGACCTGGCCGGCCACGCCAAAGAGCGTCCCCTGCTCGAAGGAACGCGCCTTCTCGCCGCGTTCGGCCCAGCGCTTCACCTCCTCGGCGGCGGCGGCGCCCTGTCCCGCCCGGCCGCGCCAGACGACCGTCCAGTAGCGCAGCTTGGCGGGTACGGTGGTCTGGGTGCGGATCAACCATTCGTCGTCGGCGCGCACCTCCGGGCCGTCCTCGCCGTCCGGCAGCAGGCGCAAGCTGCCGCCGGGAGCCGAGATGGTCACCTGCTTGAGCCCCTCCGCGATCGCCACCGGCACCACCGGGAGCCCCTCCTGCGTGAACCGGAACTCGGCCGTGTAAAGGGCGCGCAGCTTGTCGGCGCCCGAGAACTCGTCCGCAGCGCGCGCCGGGATCGCGCACAGCACGACCAGCAGTGCGGCTCGCCTCATCTGAGTTCGTGCATCGACAAGTAGCGCAGGTTCAGGAAGTTCACGGTGAAGTGGGCAACCACCGCGCCCGTGAGGTCGCCCGACCAGAGGGTCAGCTGCCCGAACAGCAGTCCGGCGACAAACGACGAGATGGTCCAGGGAAGGTACCGGACCTTGGGGCCAATGTGGAGAAGAGCGAACAGCGCGCTCGACCCCACGAGGGTGGTCACCGGCAAGAGGGCGCCCCTAAAGAAGATCTCTTCACCCAGGGATGAAGCCGCCGCCAGGACGACGATCTCCGAATCCGGCAATGGACCCAGACGCCCGCGGAAGTCCTGGTGAAGTGACCGCGCCCATTCGAAGCGATGCACCGCCAGACGCGACGCGAACACGATCCCCAGCCCGATCAGCAGTCCGGCGATGGCGCCGAGCATCGTCTGGGTGTCGACGCGATCCTGCACGCGCCAGACCTGCGGATGACCACGGAGCGTCGACCAGACCAGCCCCGCGGCCGCGAGCGCCAGGTACAGCACCAGCACCAGCGCGGGCCGTGACCAGGCTGCACTTGCCGACCGCATCGCCGTGCACCATAGCAGCAATCACGCGGTGAGCATCCGCGTCATGTCCCAGTAAGGCTGCTGACCACCCTTTGTGAGAGACATAAAAGACCATGGTATCGTTGGGTTTTTTCGAACGCATCTCAGCAGCACGTCGCGCCGGCGCGACGCGCTCGGGCCCAAGTTTTCAAGAAGAGCCCTCCCCCCCGTGGTAAAAGTTTGGGCATGGCGCTGCCGGCGCTCAGGACCAGACGAACCGTACCGAGGGTTGGCCTCGGCAGCGCCGTCATCCGGGAGGTCGGCCTCCAGAAACTGCTGTCCACCCGGATCTGCGATCTGGATCTGGAACCGCAAGGCGTCCTCGCCGAGTGCATCCAGCAAGTGTCGGACGAGATGCGCGCCAAGGGGATCAACTTCCTCCCCTCCTACTATCTGGGCGACGACGACTTCTGGACCACGGACCGCGCCATCAGCGTGAACGTCCCGTGGTACCTGGCGAATCCGGTCCTGTGGGGACTGGTGAACGACCACCTGTTCGAGTACTCGCGGCCCGAGGTGCTGATGTACCTGCGCCACGAGACCGGGCACGCGCTGAACTACGCCTTCGAGCTGTGGCGGCGCAAGGACTGGACGCAGACGTTCGGTGATTTCCGCCGCCCTTACCGCGACGTCTACAACCCCAACCCGTGGAGCCGCGACTACGTCCGCTACCTGCACCGCGCGGGCATGTACCACTACGCGCAGAAGCATCCGGACGAGGACTGGGCCGAAAGTTTTGCGGTCTGGCTGGATCCCGACTCGCGCTGGAAGCGGCGCTACCGCGACTGGCAGGTGGCATTCGCCAAGCTGGAGTACGTCGACCGGATCATCGACGTCGAGCGTACGTGCCGGGGCGGGCCACCGAACGTCCGGGCCGGCCTGCGCGTCCCCTACCACGACATCAGGGAGACGGTCGCCGAGTACTTCGACATCGACCACGAGGTCGATCCGGATCTCGCCGAGTACCGTCATGATCTGACGGAGATCTTCGCGCGCCGGTCACCCCTGCGCGGCAGGATCAGCCGCTCGTCGGCGAAGACCCAGAACGCCCAGTCGGCGGCCCGCTTCATCCAGCAGCACCAGCGGCTGCTCGAGAACAAGCTGGCCGGGTGGATCGGCAACTCCGATCGCCGCATCATCAAGCGGTTCCTCCGCCAGTTGCAGGCCCTGTGCACGTACGAGCATCTGGTGGTGCCGGACACCCGGCGTAACGAGAAGCTGGTCGATCTGACCATCGTGGCGACGTGGCACGTCGTCGACGGCATCCACAGACTGAGCGGGTAAACATGGCAGACACGATGCAGGCCCTGGTCTGGACCGGGCCGAAGCAGATCGGAATCGAGGCTCGTCCGGTACCCCTGCCGGCCCCCGGCGAGGTGCTGCTGGAGGTGGGCGCGGTCGGCATCTGCGGCTCCGAGCTGTCGGGCTATCTCGGACACAACAAGCTGCGGGTGCCACCCCTGGTGATGGGGCACGAGGCAGCGGGAACGATCGCGGCGTGTGACTCGGCGCCGCTTGCGGACGGCAAGCCGTCGAAGGTTGGCCAGCGGGTCACCTTCAATCCCCTGGTGACCTGCGGAACCTGCGTGCTGTGCGCGATGGGGCGCACCAACCTGTGCCCCAAGCGGCAGCTGATCGGCGCGCACCGGCCGGGGGCGTTCGCGCGCTTCGTCGCCGTGCCGGCAAACCTTTGCTGGGCGCTGCCGGACAAGCTCAGTCTGCCGGCCGGGGCGCTGGTCGAGACCCTGGCCTGCGCGGTACGGACGGTCGACCTGACCGAACTGACGGCGGGCGGATCGCTGCTGATCATCGGCGCCGGTCCGATCGGTCTCGCCTGCCTGGTGGTGGCGAAGAAGCTGGGGATCGACCCGATCCTCATCAGCGACCGCGCCGAAGGGCGCCTGCAGGTGGCGACCCGCTGGGGCGCAAGCGAGGCGGTGTCCGGCGACGTGGTGGCGCGGGCCAAGGCGCGGACACCGTTCGGTGTCGATGCGGTGATCGACGCCGTCGGGCTGACGGTGACGCGGCAGCAGGCGATCGCTGCCGTGCGCCCCGGCGGACGCGTGGTCTGGATCGGGCTGCACGAGGAGGAGTCACCCGTGGCCGCGAACTGGATGATCCGCCAGGAGATCAGCGTCGTCGGCAGCTTCGCGTACACCCAGCCGGATTTTCGCCGTGCGCTCGACCTGATGAGCGCCGGCGTGTTCGCGCCCGCGGCCGACTGGCTGGACGAACGGTCGATGTCGGACGGGCCGGCCGCGTTCGCCGATCTGGTCGGGGGCGCCTGTCCCGCCGTCAAGATCGTGCTGAAGCCTACCTAGCGCGAATCACATCCAGCATCCCGGTCAGCCGGGCGACGACGTCGGGGTGCTGCGCGTACACGTTGGTGGTCTCGGCGGGATCCTTGGCCAGATCGTAGAGTTGCCCGGGAGGTTCGCCCGTTTTCGGATCGACACGCTTCGGCGCCGAGAACCCGCCGGAGCCGAGCCCGAGCGCCAGCTTCCAGGTCCCCGCGCGAATGGCGAACATCCCATCGGCTGCGTGATGCACGATCGATTCGCGCACGGGTTTCTTCGCGCGGCTCTCCAGGACGGGCAGGAAATCGATGCTGTCCTCGGCGCCAGAAAGCTTCGCACCGGTGACATGAGCGAGCGTGGCCATGACGTCCGTCAGGCAGATGGTCTGGTCGGAGACGGTCCCGGCCTTCACGCGCCCCGGCCAGCGAACGAGAAAAGGCACGCGGTGGCCAGCGTCCCAGATGTCGGCCTTCTGCCCGCGCCAGGGACCGTTGGCTCGATGGCCGCCGTACCGCTCGATGTCCGCCGGGTACCAGCGTGCGCCGTTGTCGCTGGTCAGGATGACCAGGGTATCCTGGGCGACCTTCAGCCGCTCCAGCGCATCCAGAAACTCGCCGATCGCGGCGTCGGTCTGGACGACGAAGTCGCCGTAAGGGCCGGCCTTGCTCTTTCCGTCGAAGGCCGACGTCGGCTGCCACGGCAGGTGCGGTGCGGTGAGCGGCCAGTAGAGAAAGAACGGCTTGCGCGCCTTCGCCTGGCGCTCGACGTACGACACCGCCCGGTCCGTCAGCTTCGACAGCACGGCGGCGTGCTTGAAGGACGGGGCGATCGGGCCGCCGCGCCAGAAGCCGGCGCCGCCGTCAGTCTGGTTCTTGCTGTCCGCAATCGTTCCGGTCGCCGGTTCGACCACGCCGGTGTTCTGCACGAACAGATAGGGCGGCATGTCCAGCGACGCCGGGATGCCGAAGAACTCGTCGAAACCGACGGTGGTGGGGCCGGGCGTCAGCGGCTTTCCGAAGTCCGTTTTCTCGGCGGTGCCGAGGCCGAGGTGCCACTTGCCGATGACGGCCGTGGCGTAACCGCGCCCCTTCAACATCGAGGCGATGGTCGAGCGACCCGGTTCGATCAGTGCCGGCGATTCGCCGTACAGCACGCCCTTCTTGAGGTGCGTGCGCCAGGCGTAACGTCCGGTCAAGAGGCCATACCGCGTCGGCGTGCAGACCGACGAAGGCGTATGCGCGTCGGAAAAACGCATTCCGTCGCTGGCGAGGCGGTCGATGTTCGGCGTCGGGATGAGCGACGCGGGGTTGTAGACACGCGCGTCGCCCCAGCCGAGGTCGTCGGCGAGGATGACGACGACGTTCGGTGACTTCGCCAGCGCGACGTTGCTCGCCAGGAGCGCGGCGGCGGCCACGAGGATGCCCTTCATGGATGTTAGATTACATGGCCATGACGAAGCCGGCGGCTCTGTTGCTGGGCCTCCTCACCATCGTCGGGTGCGCCGTCGGGTGCGCCGGCGCTCGACCCCACATCGTGATGTTCGTCGCCGACGACCACGGTTGGCGCGACTCGGAGCCTTACGGAAATCAGGAGGTGAGGACGCCCAACCGCCACGCCTTCGCCGCTTCCCCCAGTTGCGTGCCGTCGCGCTCGGCGATGTACACCAGCCTCTACCCGGCCCGCAACGGCGCCCATCCCAACCACAGCTCGGTGCGCCCGGGGATCACCAGCCTGCCCCACGACATGAAGCCGCTCGGCTACCGCGTGGTGCTGGTCGGCAAGTCTCACGTCAAGCCGGTGGCGCAGTTTCCCTTCGAGTACGTGACGACAGGAACGAACCAGGGGCAGGAAATCGCGCCCGAACACTGGACGCGCATCATCGCCGAGCACGGCAGCGGCGGTCGCAGAGAGAGAGAGGCTGCTGCTGATCGTGGCCATCCACGATCCCCACGTCCCCTGGCCGCAGAACGACGGCTACGATCCGGCCGAGGTCGAGCTTCCTCCTTATCTGCGGCCCACCGGGCGCGGATGGACGAGCTGCGCGGTGACCTGGCGCGCCTGATGAGGGATCAGAACGACATGGTATCGTCGCCCCGGTGACCCAGCCGCTCTCGCGCAGACAGCTCCTGGTTGCTGCGCCGGCGCTGGCCTTCGCGCGTCCGTCCGCGCCGGCGAAGTCTTCTGTCGGCATCGCCATCACCTCGCTGGGCCATCACAAACGCCGGGCGGGGACACTGACAGCCCTGCCCTTCATCGAGCTGTGCCAGTCCCTGGGAGGCGCGGGCGTGCAGATGGACATCGGGCAGCTCGCATCGACGGACGCCGCCTATCTCAAGCGCGTCCGCGCCGACATCGAGCAACGAGGGATGTTCTTCGAGCTGGCCGTGCCCGCCAAGATCTTCGACGACGCCGAGTTGCTCGAGAAGTCGGCGGCGACGGCCAGCGCGCTTGGTGTGACCATATTTCGCGTCGCCTGCCTCAGCGGCCGGCGCTACGAGGACTTCCACGACAAGAAGACCTGGGATGCCTTCATCGGGCACTGGAAGACGGCGATCCCGAAGTCGGAAGCGGCCCTGCGCCGCCACAAGCTCGAGGTCGGGATCGAGAACCACAAGGACTGGCTGGCCGACGAGCTGGCCGACGTCCTGGGCAAGATCGCCAGCCCGCACCTGGGCGCGTGCGTCGACTTCGGCAACAACCTGTCGCTGATGGAGGACCCGCTGGACACGGCCGAGAAGCTGGCGCGCTTCACCATCACCACCCACCTCAAGGACCTGGCGGTGGTGCCGACCGAGGACGGATTCGATCTGGGCGACATCCCGCTCGGCGAGGGCGTCGTGCCGATGGCGCGCATCGTGGAGCTGACCCGCAAGCACCGCCCCGATGTGCACTTCTGCCTCGAGGTGATGACCCGGGACGCCTTGAAGGTGCCCTACAAGACCGACGGCTACTGGGTGACGTTCGGTGGGCGCAAGGATCCAAAGGCCGTGAAGGCCTTCGAGGCGAAGTTCATCAAGCCTCGCAAGCCGCTGCCCAAGATCAGCGCCATGACGCCGGAGATGGCGCTGGCGACCGAGGCGGACTACATCCGCAAGTGCATCGCCTACGCACGCAAGAACCTGAAGCTCTAGCCTTCGCGTCCGCTCCGATCGGCTCCCTACGGTTTCCGAACCGTCGAGAGCGGAGAGCGCGCAGGCATCGAGCGCGGGTGTGGGGGCTCGGTGTCCTGGCCGCGCGCAGTTCTCGGTCGCGCCTCGACGGGTACCGAGCAGGATCTGGTGTACCGCGACCGAGGTGTTTGAGCACGGCCAGGACACCGAGCCCCCACACCCGCCCCCCGCCGGAGAAATCGGAGCGGACGCTAGCCCAGCGCGAAGGCCCGTTCCACGAACCAGGCCAGGCCCATCACGCCGACGGCGGCGGACAGCGCCCATTTCGCCTTGACGCCCCACCCCGCGCGGCCGAGAGCCATCGACAGCGGCAACAGCACGGCAACGATCCCGAGCTGCCCTAACTCCACCCCGACGTTGAAGCACAGGAGTGACTTCACCAGGCCCTCGCGTGGCAGTGCCATCTCGCGCAGGACGTTGGCGAAGCCGAAGCCGTGTACCAGGCCGAAGCCGAAGGTCAGCAACCAGCGGTGGCCCAGGCGCCGGGACAACAAATTCTCGACCGCAACGTAGACGATGGTCGCCGCGATCGCCGCCTCGATGAAGCGCGTCGGCAGCCGCACCACTTCCATCGCCGCGAGAATCAGCGTGATGCTGTGAGCGACGGTGAAGGCGGTGACAATCTTCAGGATCTCGCGAAACTGGCTGACGACGATCAGCGCCAGCAGGAACAGGATGTGGTCGTAGCCCAGGAAGATGTGCTTCACACCCAGGACCAGGAATTGCCGCCAGGGTGATCGGGTGACGGCAGCGGGGTCCTCCTCCGAGAAGTAGGTGTAGTCGGGCTCGAGCTGGGTGAAGACGATCTCCTCGACGCGATGCTTTCCTTGTTCGATGGAACCCAGGTGCGTGTGCCGCTCGCCGAAGGTATCGAAGAACGTGTAGACGAGCGCCAGTTGCTGGGGCATCCGCGGGACGGGAAGCCGGAACAGGAAGTGAATCAGCGTCGCCTGCTGGTCCTTCAGGTCCACCGCCGGAACGTCGGGCGGCCAGATCACGCTCATCGGCTCGCCGAGGTCGGCGGTCACGCCGTCCAGCTTCACCAGCACGTTCGCCTGGAGGAATTTCTGGACCGTGGGCGCCTGATCCATCAGCGCCTGCTGGGTGATGCGCCCCTGGCCGTCTGCCTGGAGCGGCACGACCTTGGGGATGGTCGCCAGATCGAAGGTCAGCTGGAACTCGAGTCGGTCCGGGAACACCCGGATCTTGCTGTAGCTGGTGTCGGGGTTGTGCGCGAACGCCGGCGCTGTGGCGAGAAGAAAACCGACGACGACGGCCAGCTTCATTTCTTGTACGTGATCCACATCGGCGAGGCCCAGACCAGCTCGCCATCGGCTTGCTCGCCGCGCACGTAGTAGTAACTGGTCTTGCCGGGCGTCGGACGCGGGTCCGTCCACTCGGCGTCGAAGGTGGCCTGGCGGGGCTGCCAGCTCTGCGCGACATCGTTGTCCTTGATCAGCACCACGCTGGCAAACGGCCCGGTGCCGTGCAGGTGGATCTTCAGCTTCGGCGCCTCGCTGGTGGTGAACTCCTCGCCCATCAGATGCTCGCGCCCGCCCGCGGTCGAACGGACGTCGGCGATGATGTTGTCGGTGGCGGCGTACGTCCGGCGCAGCTTCATCGCCTCGAGGATCGCCTCGCGCGTCGCCTCTCGCGCATAAATGATGGCGTAGCTGATGTGTGTCGACCGGTGGTCGCTCGACGACTCGAACGCCAGGCGGTACCCCTTCTGCAGAGCCAGGTTGATGAAGCCCTTGGGCCGCCAGCCACCGATGGCGTCGTTCTCGCTGGGGCTGCGCGGCGCGCCCGGCATCTCGTAGTTCTGCCGGCATCCCTGGTAGATCTCGACGAACGGCTCGACCTCGGGATCGTTGTCGCGCCAGTCGGTGCCCATGTTGGTGGCGCTGGTGTGCGAGGCACAGACGCCGCCGAACTTGCGCAGGTACCTGTAGAGCATCTGGGTGTCGGGGGCGTGGATCGGCTTGTCGGGGTCGGAGATGGGCAGGCGGGGCAGCGTGCGGATGCCCCTCTGGGCGAACACCACGTTGCGGTGACCCTCGGGATAACTCACGCTGCGCTCGTAGGTGAACATCGGGTCGAAAGCGCCGGGAATATGAAAGGCGTCAGTGGTCTTCTGCACCAACCACCACGGATACTCGCGCCCGCCGCCGTTGTCGTGATCGCCGTTGCCGATCCAGTCCATGGCCGCGACGTCGATGGCGTAGCGCCACATGTCCTCGAGTGGACCGTCGTTCCCGCCGTCGCCGCTCAGCTCGGTGTGGCGGTGGAACTCGCCCCGCAGGGGGCGCAGGGCCACACCGTTGAGGTTCACGCGGTATCTCCGCATGCGCGCCACCTGTTCGTCTTCCTTGGCCACCGCTGGCGCGGGTGCCGCGTTCGCAGACGGCGGCTGCTTCGCCGGAACCAGCGCCATGGCCGAGGTCTTCCCTGGCGCCGTCAGGTGGCTGACGAAGATGTCGTTGTCGAAGGGGTCGCCGCCCGGGGCCTTGCGCTTGCCCGACCGCGTCCGGTCCTGGCGGTGATCGCTCGCGTGAGCCACCAGAACACCACCGTCGGCGGCAGTCACCAGCGAGGGCACATTGTAGAGCAGGTCGTCGGAGTGCGGGATCGGGATCGGCCCCGTCCATTTCCTGCCGTCATAGTAGGTCGCGTACTCGAGCCACACGGATCCGAGTGACGTCCGGAAGTCGTTCAGCCGCGAGCGGACCAGCAACCAGATCCGCCCGTCGCGATCGACGCCGATGCGCGACAGGTTGTTGTAGGGGACGTTCTTTCTCGTCTCTGCTTCCGCGGCCTGCTGGCGCGACTCGCCTCCCGCCTCGATGGCAGGCACGCGTTGCGGGTGATAGCCCTTGCGCTTGCCCGCTCCAGGCATGGCGTGCAGGAACGAATCCGCGGGATCGAACCATTTCCCCTGCGACAGCACGCGCAGTCCGAGCTGGCGATCGGCGTAGAGCGGGATCCCCTTGCCCAGCACCAGCGCGCCCCAGTCCTTGCCCCAGGTCGGGCCGCTCTCCTCCCAGGCAACCCAGAGGCGCCCGTCGCGATCGTAGGTGACGCACGGGCGCGCCTCGTAGCGCAGAGTGTTCGCCACCGGTCGCGGTGCATCGGCCTTGCCCGCGAACTCCCTGACCCAGACGTCGTAGTCGCCCTTGTCGTAGGTGTCCCAGGCGATCGCCACCTTGCTGCCGCGCGCGGCGATGGCGGGCGCCCAGCTGTTGCGACGGTTGGTGCTGACCGTCGTCTCGGGCGACCAGGTCCCGTCGTCGGCCTGATGGCGCGCAAGGATCTGGAACCGGCTGTCGCGCGCGCCCTGCCAGGCGACCCAGACCTGACCCTTGCCGTCTGTCGCCGCGACCGGCGACACGTCGTTTCCGCGGTCGGTGGTCAGGCGCTGCGGCTCGGCGGCCTTCCCGCCGGTGAACGGCCGCGCCCAGATGTCGAAGTGGCCGTCCTTCTGTTCGGACCAGAACACCCACACCTTGCCGCTGCCATCGACGGCCGCGGCGCACTTGTAGACGTCGGCCTTCCCCGGCGTGACCGCGATCGGTTCCGACCACTTGCCGTCCTTGCGTCCCTGCAGCCAGATCTGATCGCCGCCGGGTGGCGTGGCCAGGAACGACAGATCCGCCGGCTCTTTCAGGAAAGGCCGCGACCGCTCATCGCGGTCGATGCCGGGCGTGAAGCTGACATAGGTGACCCACAGCGTGCCGTCGGCGCCGACCACGGCGGCCGGGTAATCGTCGTCGGTACGGCCGGTGGTCAGCGGCGTCGCCACGGCGACGCGCTCGATGTCCACCGATCCGCCCAGGCTCTCGCGCCCGGTGCCAATGGGCACATCGGCGAGCTTGAACGTGAATGCGCCCTTCGCTGTCTTCACCTCGACGACGGAGGCCTCGGTCACGCCGGTGAAGCTGACGTAGACGCCGTTGTCGAGCACCGGCCCCTTCCCTCCGACGTCGACGCCCGCGGCGGCGGCTTTCCTGGCGTTGTTGGTGCGCGCGGGCTTGCCGGCGAGCCGCCGCGTCGACGCCTTCCATCCCGTGATTCCCTGCGCCTCGTCCTCGGCCTCGAACCGCCAACCGGTGATGGCGGTGACCTGGCCCGGCTGCACGGCGACGGTGCCGTCCCAGGTCGCTGGCTCCCTGTCCATCAGGCCGAAGCGGATGCGGACGCCGAGATCAGCCGCCTGCACCGACGTCGTGGCAAATAGCGACGGGAAAACCACGCCGAGAATCAGGAATCGCTTCACGCGATCCCAATCCGGCGACGTACCGGTTGTTACATCACCGCAAACGGAGGTACACCAGCAGGTCGGCCACCTGCTGGTCAGTCATCGCTTCGGCCGAATAGAACGGCATCACGCCGCCGATGTTGAAAAACCGCCCATGGCGGATCTTCTCGACCACCGCCACCGCCGCCGCCTGAGCGCCGAACTGGGTGATCGAGGACCCGGGAACGATCGAAGCTTTTGATGTGAGGCGACCTGCTCCCGTGTGGGCGGCGCCGTGGCAGCGACGGCACGCGGCCGCCCACACTTGGCTGCCGCGCCTCGCTTCGCCGGTCGAGGTCGGAGGCGCAGCGACGTCGCGGACAATCGTCAGCGGCAGAGCGGCGACCTGCGGCGTCGGGCTGCCGGCATCCAGATAGGCGTAGAGCGCGCGCGCCTGGTCGTCGTCGGCAGACAGGCGGCGTCCGCCCATGAACGACTCGAGGCAGGTGTTGATGGCGTCGAGCAAAGTGGTCTGGTAGCTGCCCCACCAGCTGGGCCGCCCGACCGTGTCCGCGAGGTTGTATCCCGAGTCCAGACGCTCCTGCACCACGAACGGCGCGCCCGCCTCGACGGTGTGACAGGTGCGGCAGGCGAAGGCGTTGAAGGGACTGGTCGACAGCTTCTCGTCGTCGAACAGCCGCGCGCCGAACTGCGCCGCCGGGATCGCCTGGTCGCCACCGCAGCCGGCGACCAGGAGCAGGACGAAGGCGGTCTGTCTCACGGGACCAGCGCCACCCCGTCGGGGAACACGCCGATGCGCACCGAATCGATGACCGTCAGGCGTGGCAGATCCATCCAGACGAAGTTGCCCGGGCCGCGGTGGTCGCCCTCGCAGATCAAAAATCCACGGGCGCCGTCGGGCGTGGCGACGAGCATGTGGGCCAGCAGGCACGCCTCGGGCTCGAGCGCCAGCATCTGCACCTCGCGCGGCGGTGTCCCCGGTTCGTACACGCGAACCACGCTGCCGGCGGCGCCCTGCTCGGGGACATACGCGCGGTAGGAGCCCGCCGCGCCGACGAAGGTCGCGAACACGGGGCTGCCGCGCAGGGCGACCGCGCTCGCGGGATCGAACTGACCGCTGCGCGGGTCGAAGATCTGGAGACTGCCGCGACCGCCGAGCCCGCTGCCGGCGCCGAGGCACGACACCCACACCGTACCGTCGGGCGCGATGGCCAGCGCGTAGGGACAGCGATCGCAGCTGGTCGTTTCGCGGCTTGCCGGAAGCAAGACCCGCCGAGCCACGGGCGGGCGGGCCGTCAGATCCACGATGGCGATCTCGTCGGGACCGCAGGTCGCGTACGCGGTGTTCCCGTCGGGGGTGAGGCGCACGCCGTGCGCCGCCGGACACAGGGGGATGCGCTGCTTGACGGACATGGTCTCGGTGTCGACCACCACCAGATTCGAATCTCCGGCGCGCAGATCGCCACCCGTGCTGCCGCGGATCCAGCGGATGAGGTCGTAGTGCGTGACGTACAGCGTGCGACCGTCAGGCGAGAGCGCGTTGTCACCGGGGTTGCGATCCACCTGGGCCCAGGCCACGGCGCGCGCTGTCGCCACGTCGATCTTCACCACGTAACCGGGGATGGTGCCGCCGCCATGCGTCCCATGCGGACCGCTCCCGGAGCCTGCGACTGCCATGCTGAGATTCACGTAGACGAAGCGGCCCGCGGGATCGACGGACAGGTGGTGAGGGCCTTCGAGCTCGACCGGACTGAAGCCGACGGGCAGCCGTTTCGGTGGGCCCGGCTGCGCCGGATCCAGCACAGAAAGGGTGTCGTCGCCGTTGTTCGTCGTCAGGACCCGGCCGGCCAGCGAGCCTATCTGCGGCGGGTCACGCTGGAAGGCCGGCCCGTCGAGCTGTGGCACCTCGCGGGCATTGCACGCGAGCACCAGGAGCAGCGACAGGCGCGCGGACATCCGTTGAATCTGACCGGTCATCGCCGTCGGAGCAACAACCCCATCAGGAGCAGCGCCAGCGGCCACGGGCCAGACCCGCCGTCACTTCCAGCACGGCAACCGCTGCTCTTCGCTGGCATCGATGTCCCACCGCCCCCCGGCCCGGCCCTGCAGACCCGGCCCGGGAAGATCAGGTTGTTGACCTGCGACTGGCACATCGCCTGACAGAGGGTGGCCAGCGTGCCGCAGCTCCGGATCCCCGTGATGTCCGAGAAGCGCATCACCGCCTGCCAGCTGGCGCCGTTGTCTCCCGAGACCGCCAGCGCGAAGCCGTCGCGCAGGTTGTCTGCCGCAGCGAAGACCTTGCCGTTGCGCTCGGCGAAACCGCGCACCCGGATCGGACGTGGAAGCTCGGCGAAGGTACGGCCGTCGTCGGTCGATCGATACAGGTGCCCGGTCGTCGACTCGATGGCGGCGATCATCAAAGTGCCGTCGTCCATGCGGAGGAACGCCGACAGCCGCCCCGGCGCCACCAGAGAGTTTGCGATACTGGCGCCGCGGTCGCGGGAGATCGCCAGGTCCTCGGTGCCGAGGGTGATGCGGCGAAAATAGAGCGTATCCGGATCTCCCGGATCCACGGCGGCGATACGCAGATCGGCACCGGCACCCGCGCCCGGATCGCGCACCTCCCAGGTCGTCCCTCCGTCGGCGGAGCGAGCTACCTGCGGACCTTCCCTGGGTCCGTTCGGCGCCACCGTCAGATAGATGAGACGCGGATCGCTGCGGGCCACCTCGACCGAGGCCAGCACCCTGCCCGCGTCCGGCTGGTAGAGGATGCGACCCAGGGTCAAGCCCCCGTCGTTCGATTCGAAAAGCGCGCTCGTCCGGGTGCCGCCGTCGGTCGGCAGAGTCGCCAGCACCAGCACGCGCCGCGGATCGCCCGGGTCGGGGAAGAAGTCGTAGGGGAAGACGCTGCGCGGCTGGTCGGTCGCGACCCAGGTGCATCCGATGTCATCGCTGTAGACGAGGCCGCTGTTCGACAGCGCCATCACGCGCGGGCTGGGTGGGGCCAGTCGCTGGTAGAGGAAGCCGCCGAGCGACGTATCGTGCTCGCAGGTCCAGCGCCAGGTCCCGTTCTCGGAGAGCACCAGACCGAAGTTGGTCGCCAGGACCACGTCGTCCCCCGCGAGCAGCACCTGGACGGCGTCGGGAAAGGCGCCGTTCGCCGAGGCCGCCTGGGCCCCCGATGACACGACAAAGGCGATCAGCAGCCCGCGCAGCACCGCTCCTTGGCTACCACGGTTCACGGAATCGAGTTTGGCCGCATTACTATATTAATATAGTATCGCCGTCATGCTGCCGATCAATGCCTTCCTCCTGCGCCACGGGCTTCGCATCGCCGCGAACCCATGCATATCGCCGGATTTCTGTCTCGACTGGGCGACCTTGCGCGCGCGGCTGGCGGACGTGAAAGACGACGGCCTGGTTCAGTACCCGAAGAGCGCCTTCGCTCTCGCGGCGGGGACATGCCGGCTGGTCGCCGATGAGGACGGCGATCACGCCTGGGTCCTGGAGAGCAACTGGGCGGGCGACAAGGCCCTCGGTTTGCTCGACGAGGGAGTGGCGCTCGCCGCGGGCCGATTCGCCTTCCCGGCCACATGGGTGAACCTCCTCAAGGTGAAGAACCTGGTCCAGGAGCAGGACCCGGGCTCGACCATCTTCCCGACGGCGACAGGCACCCTCGCCCGCTCCAGCCTGGGTGTCGGCGCGCGCTTCACGACGTTGCACTGGCCGGCCGTCGAGTGGGCGATGGCCCACCTGGGCCTCAGCATGACCGCCAATCAGAACAGCATCCCGCGCGAATTGGTGTACGACGTGAACGCCATGCTCGACGGCAAGCTGGATACGGTGCCGTTCCCGTTCATCGGCGGCAGCGTCCCCGAGGGGCACCAGGGTCAGAGCGTCGAGGGGATGAGCCACGGCTCGGTGCTGTCGCGCCTGAAGACCGGCTTTCACAAGCGGCGCGTCGCCTGGGGCTTCAACGCCGATCACCAGCCGGTGGGCGGCAAGTACGACGCACGCGAGGAGCGCCTGGTCGAGGGGTGCGTGCTGGCCAGCTACATCACGTTCGATCTGTCGCCCGAGCTGTCCGTCACCGCCAGGCCCGCGGACCCGACAGCCTGGTGCGCCGCGAACGTGCCCGCCACGGTGCTCGAGCAGGTCCGCAAGCGCGTCACCGGGCTGGGCTTGTCGGTGAACGACCGGGCGCTGGCCGAGCTGCTCGCCAGCGTCTGGCCGTCCGTGCTGAAGATGCAACGCCGCGATCGCATGTACGCCGAGGCCCGTCACCGCGCCTTCACGACCCAGGTCGGCCGCGCCTACTTCCGCGAGCTGTCGATCGACGAGCTGCCGGGACTGACCACCCCCGAGGTGCTGGCGACGATGCTGGCGCTGTGCGAGGCGCTGGACATGCGGGTTCACTACGTGGCGCCCGCCTTCGGTTTCCAGAAGAACTTCCCGTTCGACGACGACGTGGAACTGGAGCGACGGGTGACGGCCGCCTGGACGATCTGCAAGGCGTTCGACGTCTCGATCGGTTTTCACTCGGGGTCGGGCAAGTCGGCCAGCAACTACCGCGTTTGCGGCCGCATCACCGGCGGACGGCTGGAGATCAAGACCAGTGGCCGCTACACCTACGAGATGGGGCGCGCGCTCAGCCGGTCGTCGAACGCCGGCGACCAGTTGCTGTGGCGTGACTGGTACCAGTTC
>JANPFD010000186.1:0-2305 GCA_031423255.1 Myxococcales bacterium
CGAGGATCTGGTCAATCAACTGCGCGACTGCCTGGCACGTCTGCCCGACCGGCAACGCACGATAGTCGAGATGCGCTACTCGGGCGATACGCGTCTTGCCACCATCGCTGAACGAATCGGATCGACCGTTGCGGCGGTGAAGTTCCAGCTGTTCGAGGCGCGCCGCCGGCTGCGTGATTGCGTCAGCCGGAAACAGGCGGCGCACAAGGTTTGAATTGGAGGACGTGGTGACAAGGACGGATCGGCACGAGCGTTTCGAGGCACTGCTCGCTGAATACTTCGACGGCACGATCGACGCCGCTGACCAGGCCGAGCTTGAAGGTCTGGTCGAACAGGATCGCGATCGCGCGCAGCAATTCATCGACATGTACCGGCAAAGTCGCATTCTCGAAGCGACCCATCGTCCGCTCGACGCGACCTTCACACGGGCCGTCCTGGACGCCATCGAACGCGACAGAGGTCCCTTCGTCCGATCCGTGATGGTGGCGCTGGAGCGGCGACGAGGCAGGCGCTGGGCGTGGCCGGCGATGGCGGCAGCGGCCCTCATCGTCGTGGTCGGCGCCTTTGGCCTCTCGCCAGACTCGCTGGCAATCGCGCATGTGACGGCCGCCGGTCCCCACGTGACCGTCAGGCGCGGTGGTGAGGCGATGGAGGTTCGAGCCGATTTCGTCCTCCATTCGGGAGACACGCTGACGACGCCGTCGGGTGAAAGTGCGCGGCTCAAGTACCTGGGAGAGGCCACGCGGCTGGATGTCGTGGCGCTGTCCGAACTCACCTTGCGCGACACGGCTCAGGGAAAACAGGTCGAACTTCGCCGCGGTGAGGTGCACGCCAAGGTGGCCCATCAACCCGCGGGCAGACCGATGATCATGCGCTCGGCCGTGGGGCGCGCCGAGGTGATCGGCACGCGGCTCACCCTGTCCGCTGTGAACAGCTTGACGCGCCTGGAAGTGCACGAGGGACTCGTCCGGCTGACGCGCGATCGCGACGGTGCCTCATTGGACATTCCGGCGAACCACTTCACGCTCGCGGACAACACCCACCGGCTGCGGTCGGAGCTGGTGCGTGAGCCGCCTGCCACCCTTCCCACGGTGACCAGGCTCGCGTTGATTGACGTCGACGATCCCCAGCGCAAGGCGCTCGCAGGTTTCGAGCGTCTCGAGGACGGGGCCGTGATCGATCTGGGCGTGCTCGGCTCACGCGGCTTCAACCTGCAAGCCCAGACCGATCCCGAACAGGTCGGCAGTGTGCGCTTCGCGCTTGACGGCAATGACGACTTCCACACCGAAATCCTCGCGCCGTACACGGTGGTCGCCGGCAACTACGACGGCACCCAGCGGCCGTGGAACCCGGCGCCCGGTCGCCACACCATCACCGCGACCCCGTACAACGGGTCATGGGGCAACGGCGGGCGGGGCCAGCCGCTGACGGTCACGTTCACCGTGCTCGCCAGACGGCAGTAGCACGGCCCCGCGGCCAAGGCGGCGTCCAGCTCGGCCGGAAGCGGGTACCCATGAGCTTCCGGCCCCTGGGACGGTCGGACGCCCACCTTTTCAGTTCTTCCTGCCGTCTGACGAGAAGAGGTCGTGGTCCATGGGCAAACCTCACCCGCCAGGAGCTGGGCGAAAGGCGGACTTGTCGAGGTCGCCCCTGTGACGACCGGCAGGTCGGCATGGCCAGCCGTGGTCGCGAGCGGCGTGGTGGTCTTCCTGTTTCTGCTGGCCGGTTCGGCGCAGGCAGATAGCTTCTGGAAGGTCGGCAGCTTCACCAAGGCGACGTCCACCGGCAGCCAAACGGTGGCGCATGGCCTGGGCGCGACTCCCAAGGCGATGATCTTCTGGACGAGATCGAAGCCGGCATCGAACTTCACTGCCTCCTATTCATTTTCCATGTCAATCACAGACGGCACCAACTCGTACACCGTCAACATGGCTGGTGAAGATAATACGAGCAAATCGCTCAACGAGTCTCGGAGGATGGCCGCGCAGCTCTGGTCGATTAGCGACAAGGACGACAACGTGACCGCGGCGGCCACGTTCACAAGTTGGGACGCGACCAACATCGTGATGAACTGGACGACAAACGACGCGAACGCGGACATAGTTCACTACGTTGCCATGGGCGGCAGCGACATCACGGCGAAGACGCAGAACTGGACGATGAAGACGGCTATCGGCAATCAGGCCGTCACCGGGACCGGCTTCAAGCCGGACGTCGTGCTCCTGCTTAACCAGGGCGACAGCCTGACCGGCACGCTTCCGCAGAGTAAGGGCACCTCTGCCGCTATGGGCATAGGAGTCATGAA
>JANPFD010000187.1:0-3690 GCA_031423255.1 Myxococcales bacterium
CCGGGTCATCCGTTCGAGCAGGGCTTCGACCTGCGCCTCGTTCCCGACGCCCTCGACCTGCCACGGCGCTGGCGCGCCGGCCGGCTCGTGTTCGTGAACAGCATGTCCGACCTCTTCCAGGACGGCGTGCCGCTCCAGTTCATTCGCCGCGCTTTCGCGGTGATGCGGGAATGCCCGCAGCACCAGTTCCAGGTGTTGACCAAGCGGGCGGAGCGCCTGGTCGCGCTCGCTCCCAAGGTCGATTGGGCGCCGAACGTGTGGATGGGCGTCAGCGTGGAAAACGCCGACTACACCTGGCGCATCGATCTGCTACGGCAGGTGCCGGCGGCGATTCGCTTCATCAGCGTCGAGCCGCTGCTTGGGCCGATCGATGCGCTGCCGCTCAAGGGGATGCACTGGGTGATCGCGGGCGGCGAGAGCGGCCCGCGCGCCCGCGAGATGAAGCCCGAGTGGGCGCGCTCGATCCGAGACCAGTGCAAGAGGGCGCGTGTGCCGTTCTTTTTCAAGCAGTGGGGCGGCATCCAGCGCAAGCTCGCCGGGCGGCGGTTGGACCGGCGGGAGTGGAACGAGATGCCGGTGCTTCAGTCGTGAGTGACGGCGGGCTCAGACCGGCGCCCGCTGCGAACCGCCTGCGCATGCATCGCACGGGGCCAGTGCCGTACCCTTCCGACGATCTCGCCGTGCTCCGCAACGCCCTGGTGTGGGCGCGGGGTCAGGGGCTGCCAGTGAAGACGCTCCCCCGCGTGGACCTGATCATGGACACCAGCTGCGCGTTGCAGGAACTGAACCACCTGCATCGTCTGACGAAGCACGACGCCCGAACTGCTCTCCAGGAGTTGGTCGACTCGGGAATCGTCAGGCTCTTCGGACCGACCTACCTGGACGAAGAGGTGAGGCGAAAGTTCGCCGAGTTTTCCGAGAAGCAGGGCATTCCGACCGAGTGGCTGGCCGCCGCGTGGGAGACCTACAGGTCCAGGATCCGTTTTTTTCCGACGCTGCCGATGGCCGGAATTACCGTGCGGGATGCCAAAGACGTCGCCTTTCTCGACGCACAGCAGTTGATCGGCGCCCACGCGATCCTTACCTCCGACAAAGACATCCTCGATTCGAGCGGGCAGGCGATCACGCCGGACGTGGTCAACCGACCGTTGCGTACCTTCGCGCGCCACAAGTCCGTTGTCCTCGGTATCGGTGCGCAGGCCACGGGCGGCGTTGTCATCACGGGAAAGATCATCGAAGAGGTCGTCAAGGTGGTGGGCAGGAAGCCTTGGCTCTTGCTCGTCGGGGTCGCTGCGGGATCTGTCCTCCTGAACCGCCACAACGAGCAGACAGCAGGGAAGGGACGAAGTTTCTGGCACGACCTTCGCGACAGTGCCCTCCGGGAAATCAAGAGTGCCTTCGCGGCGTTCGAGGCCGCAAGTCGAGCGGCGTTGGCCAGCTGGCAAGAGGTGAGCAGCGCCCTCGGACACCAGCCCGAGAAGACCCTCGTCCAGTGTGTCTTGGGATCATGCATCTGGCGTGGTGGACCGATGCGCGAGAACGAAATCGTTCGAGATCTGATGCTCGGTGGTCATCCATTCGCAGACCAAGGTTGCTTGCTGCGCGATGTGGCGCTGGTCCTCAGATCGGACCCGAGATTCCGCTGGACAGAAAATGGATGGACAGTTTCCCTTGCGTCCCTCGGTGCGGCCACTCTTCCAGAACCATCGTCTGCGGGCCTACGTGCGCGCCGATCCAAGGCGAGGCCCATCACCACCGGGAGTGCTCCGAGATCCGCATTGGCACGGACGAAGGCAAGGAAGCCCAGACAATCACGAGGCCCGGCACCGCGCGGGAATCGAAGATCAGCCACCAAGGCCCATGTCTCTACCAAGCCACGGCGTCGGGGTTCCAAGTGAGCGACCCTGTCGAGCAGCCGCTCGCCGGTGTTCAAGCGCCTGGAACCTCGATGCGGCCAAGCGGAGAAAACCGGAGAGTCACCGCTCGCGGCCTCCCCGCCCGGTGGCGTCTGGTCGCACGCCGGTGGCTCGCTGTCGCCATAGCAGATGTGGTGGCCACGGCCGCTTTTCTGCTAGCGGCTCGCTGGGCAGCACCCCGGATCATTGCCGAGTTCCGCTCGCTGCCACCATGGATGTATCCATGCGTCGGAGTCCTAGCACTGGCAGCGGTCGCCGTTCTCGCCCGCGTTGGCGTCCTGGGCGACATCGGTGCCGCGAAGGCGGGCGTAAACCCGCCGCGGTGGCTCCAGATCCTGCTGTGTGCCGCGCTTGTCGAAGCGGTGTGGACGACCTTTCCTGAGACCATCCCCAGCGAGTTCGGTCCACGGGTCACAGGTTTTTTCGATCGGCGCGGTTGGCTTCTCGCTGGCGGCCTGCTGGCCTTCGGAGGGTTGTTGGTCGTGGCGTCCAGGGCCCGCCGCCGCAGACTTCGCCTGTCGACGAAGGCCCAACCGGCGTCCACCGATCTGCTTGGGGCGAATTTCAGCGCCCTTCGTGCTTGGCTCCGGACGGATGACGAGATCTGCGATGCAGAGCAGGATGCCTTCGGCCACTCGCGGATTGCGAAGAGGATGGCCGACCGAATCGCCCAAGCCGCCGAGGGTAACCTTGGCCAGTGCCCAACCTTCGCTCTCGTCGGTGAGCTGGGGTCTGGCAAGTCTTCCGTCCTTCAACTGGTTCGGCGCGACCTGGACGACCGCGGCCTCCTCGACGAACACCTGCTCGTCGTCTCGGTCAGCCTTTGGCCATTCGATTCCCCCGACGCTGCTATTCGTGGAATTCTGGCCGCCATTGAAATCGAGTTCTCCAGGATCACGAGCACCAGCTCGATCTCGAACGCGCCAACTCGCTACTTGAGGGCGATCGAGAAACTGGATAGCCGCGTGGGCGTGTTCTCCGAGCTGCTAACCAAGGACCGAACGCCGATGGCCGCTCTCAAAGCCTACGACAGGCTCGCGAAACTCGTTGGCGTCCACGCTGTCATCTGGATCGAAGACCTGGAACGCTTCGAGGGCCCAGCGACCGCTGCCGCCGCCGAGCGGACAGCGCCGGTTCGTGCCCTCCTGTACCAGCTCCAGCGATTCGAGCGGCTCACCGTGGTACTTGCCTCAGACAGCTTGAACTCCCGCATCGATCTCCAGAAGATCGCGCGCTTTGTCGAGAGTATCCCCCCGCTTGAAACAGCAAGCGCCTGGCCCGTGATTTCTCGATTCCGAGATGGTTGTCTTGGGATGCTCGACGGCGCTATCGATCCCGCGACCAGAAAGGTGCGCGAGATCCTCTCATCGAAGGACGACACGGCGCAGCCTGACCTGGAAAGAATGTTCGGATCGCCGGCAACGCTCAAGAGCGCGGTCGTCCACCTGTGCAGGACCCCGCGGGTCTTGAAGCACTCTCTTCGCGCCGCTCTCGACATCTGGGACAGGCTTTGCGGTGAGGTCGACTTTGATGACGTTCTCGCCATGTCTATCGTTCGGGCCGCCCGCCCTGATGTTTTTGCGCTAGTCGACGAGCACGTCGTGGTGCTACAGGCAGGCCCGTCCGAACACCGCCGTGGCGATCTGAAGGACGACAAAGTGTTCGAACTTGGGCTGGGGCACCTCGTGGGCGACGATGCTCGAACCAAGATGGCCTTGGACAAGGTCCTGGAATTTGTGTTCCCAGGGCGATCGAAATCAGGATCAGGGAGTTC
>JANPFD010000188.1:0-22849 GCA_031423255.1 Myxococcales bacterium
CACCCCGGGCGGCACACTCGCCGTGCCCGCCCCATTTGTCAGCAAATGGTGGCGTTCACGATGGCCGATCTAGCCGTTCACGATGCGCCGATCCCGGCGTTCATGATCGACCGATCCGCGCGTTCACCATGCACCGATCCCCGCGTTCACGATGGACCGATCCCCGCGTTCACCATGCGCCGAAATCCGCAACACGGTCGCGCAGCGACCCCAGCCGTCTCGCCACCGTCAGGAGTTGCGGCGGGATCTTCATGTGAGGCGCTCGCGAAGAAAGCGTGCGCCAAGCTCCCGCTCCCGCGCGCGTCCAGAACGGATCGCCTCGACCAGGGAGAGCCAGGAGTGCAGGTCCGGATCCTTCAGCGCTGCATCGGGCACGGATTTGTAGATGGGGGCGAGGCCGTGGCCACGCACGGATCCTTCAGCGTGCGGCCAGACCGGCGGGAACTCGTCTCCGACGATCTCGTCCTTGAGTGGAGGGACCGCGTACGACGTCGGGATCCCCCGGACGATGCCGCTCCAGTCCGGTGGAAGCATGTAGCGAACACCGTGAACGATGAACTCGAGCAGCGCGGCCTTGCGCGCCGTTCGGTTGCTCTCATCCACCAGTCCGGAGCGCGCTGCGCGTTTGAGCGCCGCATGGGCCTCGGATGCGCTCATGTGAAGCGACGCGGCAATCTCCGGGTAAGTCCAGGCTCGCCTGGGCGGGATGGCCAGTCTCAGGGCCACGACGAGATCCTGCGGCTTGAGCACTCGGCTATGTTATTCGCGAATCGCGAATCATGCAAGTGCTCACAGCGCGTGGCATTGTCTGGAAGGCCGCAGGAGTACCAGGAGGGCGGCGAGCGCTGTCCGCGCCGGCGGCTCGCTCGACCCCGCGTCGCTAGGGATTCTCCGGTTCGCTGACCGCGGCACCGCAGCCGGGACACCGGTACAGGCCGGCCGCCATTTCGACGAACCGAAGCCCGGTGTCGGCAGCGAGATCGCTCGGGGTGACAACGATGAGGCGCCCACCGGCGAGTACATCCTCCATCAGCCCGCACGAGGCGCACGCGAGAAGGTCGCGGTCGCCGGTGAAGACGCCCAGCTCCTCGGCCTGCCTGCGAAGGCGCGCCAACTCGTCGACGAGCGGGGTCAATTTCTCAAACAGGACGTCGCCAGCGGCATCGTCGCGCTCTCCTGGCTTGGATCTGTCTCGCGCGGTCACTTCTCCCTCCTGTCAGTGCCACGCGCCTCGATCAGACGGCGCTCGCGCGCGAGCTCACGTTGCAGTTCCTCGACGGTGGGCAAGTAGGTGACGTACTTCGCGGCGAAAAGCTGCTTGTTCTCGTGAAGCACTGAATACCGGGCGATGGCCTCGTTCTTCTCGGCGCAGAGAATCAGGCCGATGGTGGGTCCGTCTCCTTCGGTGGTGCACTGGTCGTCGAACAGGCGTACATAGCTGTCCATCTGCCCAACGTCCTGGTGGGTCAGCTTGCCGATTTTCAGGTCGATGAGCAGATAGCACTTGAGGATGCAGTTGTAGAAGACCAGGTCGACATAGAAGTGCTGGTCGTCAAGGCTGATTCGTTTCTGTCGCGCGACGAAGGCAAAGCCCTTGCCCAGTTCGAGCAGGAAGTGCTGAAGCTTCTCGATGATGGCGCTTTCCAGGTTGCTCTCGCGCAGCAACTCACCGTCGGGCAGGTCCAGGAAATCGAGCACGTAGGGATCGCGCATGGAATCGATCGCGCGCTCGACCGTCTGGCCGCGCCTCGCGAGATCCAAGACGCCGGCCTTGTCGCGGCTCTTGAGCAGGCGGGCAAACAGGTGCGTGTGAATCTGGCGTTCGAGGTGGGGGCTGCTCCAGTTTTCCCGGGCTGCCTCGATCTCGTAGAATTGCCGTTCTGCTCTATTCTCGACCTTCGTCAAGGTCCGGTAGTGGGTCCACGTGAGGTTCGAAGCGAACCCGCGAATGGCTCCTGCAGGTTCCAGCGAGGTGGACAGGGCCTTCAAAACATCACGGACCTCGTGATGCTTTTTATGCTTCGCGTTGGATTCATCACGAGCCTCGTGATGAATCTCGGGCGTCCGATCGCTGTACGCCTGGAAAAACAGCCTGAAATACCGCAGATTGGCGACAGAAAACCCCTTGCCCAGGCGACGAGACAATCTGCTCGACAAGGCGCTGAGAACCTCCTCGCCGTACTCGGCGCGATCTTGGCCGTGTTGGATGTGCTCGACGATCTCACGGCCGATGTGCCAGTACGCGAGCACCATCGCACTGTTCACCGTGCGGACGACGCGACCGCGGGCCTCGTCGAGGATGGAGACGATGCGGTCGAAGAGGTCGTCCGCGCTCTTTGGCTTCGGCGATTGTCGCATCGGTGCTCCGCCTTTCTTGGCACCGGGGCGACGCCTGACCTTCTTGCTCATCACTTAGTCTCTCGCGTGTTGGGGTGCGCGACGCGAGGGTCGGCAGGGTCAGGGTCGAGGCGGGGTTCGCTTCCGGCATCCTCGCGATCGGTCGGTTCCGGCCACTCGGTTGCGACGTGGCTCGCAATTCGGTGGGCTTCTTCCCATTGAGACGCGTCCAGCGCCTCGAAGACCTCGGGGTGGATGCCACTAGAAACGTCGGCCTCTTCGATCGGCTGAATGATCTCGCTGCTCTTCATCTCGGCCAAGCCCCCCGCGAGAGCGGCTTCTTTCGCCGTGGTGCCGCAGCCGGAGCACCGGAAGACGCCGGTGGATCCTTCCTCCATACCATCGTCATTGCCGCTTATTCATCTGACGGGTTGGACAGGGTAGTTCGATACTTTCTAGGAGGCGGACCGAAATCGAAGCCGACCCAGAGACTCGCGCCAGTGCAGCGTTGGCCTGCTCTCCATTCAGAACGGACGCTAAGTACGGAGGTGAGACGGCGTCGGCACGAAAGGGAATCAGAATAATGACGTGATTCTCACCAACGATTCCTTTGTGTGTCCGGAGAAATGCCTGGAGCACCGGGGCCGCCGTCAGCCGGCGCGATGTTCTTTGAACCAAAACACAGGGGACTCGGACGGCGTAGGGTGCGGCCTTAGAAACTCTCACAAATGCGCGCCCTCCCGCCTTCTTTGAGTTTTGGCCGCGCTCAAAATCGAATCGACCATCCGGCGTCACACATTTAGCCCACACGAGAGGCAACCTGTCTCGCGCCGCGCGCTTGAACAGTAGATGGGGTTGACGGTTTGCCACCAGATATCCGACTGTTCCCCGGTAGCCGTAGTCAGCGAGGGTCGATGTTCGAGTCGTCGAAGGGCGCCCTGGGAGTGACCACGCTGATCCGTCCGTCGGCAGGGTTGCCCTCCCTCGATCGACGAACTGGCCATTGTGGCGGAGTACGCCACTCGAAGCGGTCGAAGTATGCGGCTTCTGAAGAGGCGCGGCTCGGCGCCGAAGGACGAGGAAGGAAGCATCCTGAATCGCATCTAGAAAGACATCTTCACGCTTCTCTACGATGTCGACGACCATCACTTCGGCGAGTTGCAAGACTCGGCGACGAAAGGCGGTGAACTCCGGGCCCCCTAGAAAGGACGCAGGAACAACATATCCCACGAGTCCTCCCGGCGGGAGGTTGTCGAGTGCGCGACGGACAAACATCGCGTACAGATTCAGGCGACCACTAGCGATGTCACTGAAGATGGCCTTCCACCGTTGGTGTCCGTTCGCTTCTACACGAAGGTACGGAGGATTGCCGACCTCGTGCTCCACCGCGCCTGCGTGACCAGGCCGCAGACTGTCTCCTACACCAACTAGAGAGAGTCGTCGGACGGTCCTCGACTTCATCCCAAACTCGGTCCGGAGCATTCGTCGCAGTAACGCGTTCGCTATCGCAGCAAGGCCGGGTTCAATCTCCTGCCCGACTAGTCGCGACCTAAGTCGTTCGACGCTGGCAGCGGCGCCGACTCCTTGGGATCCCCAAATCGACACCATCTCACGTGCCAACGGTACAAGGAACGCTGCGCCGCCGGCAGCGGGATCCCGCAACCTGTGACGGGACAGCTCCAGGCCAAAGAGCTGCATTCGCCGCACGAGATGGGTCACGAGGTGAGGCGGCGTGAAGTAGACACCGAGTCGTCTACGCTTTGCACGGGGGAGCAAGATGGCATAAACACACGCAATCGCATGGTCTCGCCACGGTGGGGTCAACATGCTCAACAGGTTGCGGACCTCTTCGGTACCTCGGCCATCGATCAAGCGTAGGCACTCTCGCCGTGGCGGGGTGGTTCCAGCTCGCTTCCGGTAGAGCGCGACAATCCTTTGGACGATTGAAAGACTATGCTGGACCTCTTGGCCGCGCGGGTTTGCCACGCCACCGTCAGCGTCGTCCTTCCAAGTCTGACCGGCGGCAGTCCTGCGCTTACCGAGGGGAGGTATCCGCCCGGCTCTCCTCAGGTCGAAATCGAGCTTGCTGACGTCAGGAGCGGACTCCTTCATAAGGTCAACCGATCCGCGACAGCTTCAACCGCGCGCACAACGCTAGCGATTACCTGCGCCGCCTTCCCATCGGCAAGGATTCCGAGTTCCATGGAGTGGCGGGCATACGCCAGAAAGTTCGCGCTGCCCACGTACGCCAGGGATGAATCGGCCAGAACGACCTTCGCGTGGAACGTCTCATAGGACCCATCGCTGCTTGGCAGTGAGTAGTTCAAGACGTCTACTCCTGCCGAACGGATCTCGTCGCGGTGCTCATCGATGGTGTCGCGACACAAGCCAACTGCCCGGACGATCAGGCGACGTTGCGACGCTCGCGTGCGGTGGAAGATCTGAATCGCCCAGCGCAGTCCCTCTTCGTTAAGGAATGGCGTCATCACGCTGAGCGAGGCCGATGCTGCGTCGGATACTCGATCGAACGCTTCTGCAGTGGGAATCAACGCAGCGTGCGCAAGTCCAGTGCTCGGTAGGGCCCTTCCGATCGAGCTTGGAAGCGGCGGCATCGTAACCACGGCCGCCGCTCGGCTCTCCCCTGACCTCGTGCTACTCATGGCAGCGGCGCCGTCGAGAAACGCCGCCAACCCCGCCGGCAATGTTCCCGTTGGCGATGCTCGCCAGGAATCGACATCCGATAACAGCCAGCCGCGACGAACGAAGTCCTCGGCAACACGTACAGCGACACCAGGTGCCGCGCCTGAGGCGAACGCCTGGGCGGACACGACGGCGCCGGGATGAGATCCCGCGAATCGAGCCAGCGACGCTGCCACCCCGCAGTCGTCACCCAAGCCCTGTACTAGAGAGCGTGCGAGTTGGTTGCCGAGCGGAGGAGGGCTCACGGTGTACTTACAGACCGCCGTGCGCGATCGATCGCCGTGCCGTAAAAGCCGACCAAAGGAGTGGCGTCTGCGTCCCACCTGGGGCTCCCTCGCCCCACCAGAACAGAACGCGACAGCAACTCGTTCCGTGTAAGGCATGTGGTTTCCGGTATCAAGATGCAGTCCGGGCAGGCACCGCCATGGTGCGTGCACACGCTTTCTGATCCACAACGCAGGCTCTCTGGTGAGACCATGCGGTCCAGTAACTCGTTGCCAACGGCTGGATCTCCACGGTCGCGCCACATCGACGATAAATTTCCGAGGTCCATCGTCATCCCGCGGCGGTAGATCAGAAACGCGAGATCGGGAACAAACAAATGCTCCCCGAAGGAGCCCAGGTCGAGCCCAGACATGGCGGCCGAAACTACGATCATGTGGTGCGCCAGCGTGTGCAAGAGGGAGTAGACGAGAGGATACGCCGTCCTTGGGATCGAACGCTCCTGACGGTATTCGTCTAGGAAGCGCGAAAACTCAACAGATGGATATGCTTCTATCAGCCGACCACCAAGACGTGGCTGCCCGTCTCCTGTCATCGGCGCAAGTTGATTGAGGGCGAGCCACTCGATAACGGCGCCCTCATCCAAACGAACGTAAAAGGCCTCGTTCGACTGCTCTAGACAAAGGACGGGGTGGCGCATCGAGTCCCCAATCCGTACGCGGCCGAGCAGGTTCAATCGTACAGGCATCTCCGCAGCCCCTGCCTTCTCGCGACGTATTAAGGGCGTCGAAGATGTACGGGTGAATCCAAACGTGTACTCACAAATCTCCAATCCCCTGACTAGACGCATCTCCGCTATGCCCAACATTCGCAAGCGCAGCGAAACTTGCTCAGCCAGACCTTCGCGCCGGGCCGGCTCGGAAGCGCCGTCGGGCAGCATGAACTCATCCGGTCGGGTCACGTCCACCGACCTTTGCTTCCCGTCACCGAGGGACGCCCCGGCGCGAAGAGCCTCATCCAGAAGCGTCCTGTGCTCTACAGCCATTCGTATCGGGTCGAACCGACGTATGAACTTCTGCCGAGCTTCTACCGCAGCGACGAGACTTCCCGGAGCGGATGCGCGAGTGGCGAAAACCGTTTCACTCCATTCCGCCTCAAGCTTGGCTACCTGCTCCCGCAGGAGCGCGATCGAGGCCGGAGGAACCGTGGTCTCAAGAGTACGAATGTAGTCTCGCAGCCCGACGTATCCCTCCCACTCTTTCCCTCTACCTGCATCTCTTAAGACACGCTCTCTCTCGGAGTCGTCCAGAGTGGAAAGAGCAAACCCGTACTGGGCAGCCAAGAACCTTCCGAGAGCGGTAGCGCTTCCTCCTTGGAGAAGAGACAAAAACTCGTCCTTTCCGAAGACGAGCAGCCTGTCGCCCTGAGGATAGAAGGTAGCTGATGCTCGATATGAAACGGGCTCCATGTTGATCTGGGGCAACACGGCGGCGCCACCCGCGACATCTTGCTTCAGTAACTCCAGGGTATCCTTGTCCTCGCGGCGGATCTCTCTGAGAGTTCCACAGTCGACGCACTCGAACCGCCAACGGGCAAAAGTGGCGCTGTTCCGGCGGAGGTAGAAGCGCTCGGAGCCGCAGGCTCCACACGAGGTGAGTTGCTGTATCTCAAGAGTGCCCTGCTTTGCCCGTCGGCGCATCGGTGTTAGCGCTTCGACCGCTCCAGACCAATGGGCCATCACCACGTCGAGCTGCTGCCAATCATCTGCGCAGTTCTTGCGACCCTCAGGACATGCATTCCGAAAACCGCTAGCCTCGCGCGTGAGATCGGCGTCTTCAGAGCAGTGCCGATGAAGACTGCATCGCGTACAAGTAAATGCAGTAGGAAACGGGACGTACCCAACGCGCTCGGGAACCTGAAAGTGGAGCATTGGAAACGGAAGGTGAAAACCACCGTCGCGAAGAGCATAGCGGTCGATGGCCCGTTCGGGTGTCACAGGCACGATAGTGTTTCGGCCAGAGGTTGCCCGGAGTAGCCATGACTCCATGAACTCGACTATCTGCTCATGAATCAAGCGCTTTGTATTGGGGCTTTGAGGTTCGTATGTCCGGTTTGCAAAGGGCAACGCCATGCACGCGCCTGCGCCTCCCTCGAACGTGAACAAGCTGTTCGGTGCGTAGACGGTCGCGAGTTGTCCGCGCGAGCGGGCCATACTGGGTGGCCTAGTCTCCGACATGGATCAATCCTCCCCATCTGTTTCGCTGCGGGATGTACGTCTGCCCCGCGAAATTCCCCGGTTTCTGAGAAATGCCATCGCAGCCGCCAAGGCAGAGCCGTCGAGCGTCTTGTTCCTCAAGGTGGTTCCCGATCCCAAGATGGTGCCGGCTTCGTCTACGTCGCGCAGGCTTGTCATCGGCCGCCGTGCCCGGAGGGGGTTCTGGTCGTTCCCCCAGAAGTCGTTCAGGTACCCTGTGAAACTGCCGCTGCCAATCTCTCTCCGAACCTCGTCAACGCCGCGGCGGACCAGATCGCGGTAGTAGTTGGCAGAACCACCTGGACCTCCGATCGCAGCGTCGATGCCGATTGCTGCTCGAACGAATGTTACGCAAGAATCGAAATTGGCAGGACCGCCGGAGCCCTTGAACACGGCGTCTACGGCATCAACTGTCGCAGGAAACCGCGCGGTTGCCTTTGTGGTGGCCGGCGCGCGTACGAACTCCGACTGGTAGTGGACTCCTGCTAACCATGTCTGCACGAGCGAAGGAATCGTTCGCTCAAGCGCGCGATCTGCCCAGCGTTCAATTGCAGGCGGCGCGATCATGCGTTCGAGAAGGCGATGAAACGATTCATGTACCGAGACCACGAACCTGTCACGGCGCGCCTGAGGAGTAGGGACGAGAAGGGAGAATCCCACGTGAGCACGCCCAACGCGCGAAGATGCCTGAATGTACTCTGCGATATCGGAGGGCATTCCAGCGAAGACCATGGCGTTGAAGTTCTCAACGTCTACACCATGCGAGATGGCCGAGGTCGCCACAATCCCGCGCAACGAATCGGCGATATCTTGGACGAGAGGATCGAATGGTTCTTCTGACTTGCGAATGACGGATTGAATTCCCTTCACGTCAACCCCGCCGGAGATCAGTTCCATCTTGAAGTCACGGACGGCGTACTCTGAACCCATCGACTCATGTGCCTCCGTCACCTCCGCGCCGATCGCCGAGAGGATCTGATCGCCGCCCTTCTTGTTAGTGACATAGGTCAGCTCGATCCGGTGAAGATCGATCAGGCACGCGAGACGGTCATAGCCCCCCGCAGACATCTCGCGTTCCAAGGATGCCTGACGTCGCTCTTTCCATTTGGCATCGGAGAGGTTGTCGACAAGCTCTCTTGCTGCCCGCTCCTGGCGGCCGACGTTGCCAGAGGCGAGATCGCGAAGCCATCGCGTGAGCGTGGCGGCGTGTGCCGCGAGAACTGCAAGAGTGGTTACGGTGTGTAGCCGGCCGTTGGTCATGAGGCTGGCATACACGCGCGCCCAGGGAGCAGCGATCTCCTTGTCGCGAGGAGGAATGTCATCCGCCTCGTACGGGGCGACACGAGCCGCGTGGGCGGCAGAGCCTGGTGTGAAGCTGCCACGGCGAACATAGAAGCCACCGAAAAGGGAGGGTCCCGGGTGTGGGAACTGCACGACACTCTTCTGGTAGAGCGCGCTCACATGTTTTGCAGCGTCTGCCGCGGTGGCTGTTGCGCCGATCATGTGTGGCATCCGTGGCTGGTCCGGCGCACCAGGGACCCTTGAGCATCGCGGTCCGAGCAAAACAGAGAGCTCCTTCAGCCACGCAAAGAGGGCGGTTTCGAAGACCCCGCCAAATGTGCCAAGGCTTTCATCTAGAAGGTGCATCTCATCCTGGATGATCAGGCTGGGGAAGGGATCGAAGCAGAGTTCCTTGCCATCTGGCCACGAGGGCGCCAGTCGCTCGTGACCTGGCGGAAGTTCGTCGACGCCTCGTTCAGTAGTGTGAAAGAGACCGTCATCGCCACCCTCAAGAAGGCGTGCCAGCCCGAACATTCCGGCGATCCGATTCACGGTGTAAGTGTTCTGTCCGAGGAGAGCGAGCTTATCGACTGTGCCGAGTAGGATGGAGGGAGCCCGGCGATAGATATCGGTGTCGACAAGGAGAAACGGAAGGGGCTCGGGCGCCTGCTGACCTAGATACTCCCGGTTCCAGAGGCACGCGGCACCGGGGCATACAATTCCCAAGCGGTGGTGCCGTTCAGGGAAGAGTCGTAGGCCCGTCGCGCCTCCGCAGAAGGGGCAGATCGGAAGCTTGTTCCATGCGTCGCGGGCCGCCACGTAGTCCTTCTCGCCACGTACGCTGTCCGAGATACGACCCTCCTCGCTCATGGGAGTCGCTTGCCAGGTTGGGACGGCGCGAAGATCTCGGGAGACTACTCCTGTCTTTTCTTCCGTTCGGTTGGGAGTGTTAGCTCCTCCAACCCAAAAACCCAGCTCAAATGGGGCGCCGGATAGACTCTCGCGGCGTCGCACAAGCTCCGCTCGAGCAAGCAGCCGGGCCAATCGTTGCGCCTGCTGAATGGTTAGGAGACGCAGGGGGTAGTGCATCATCGCAGTAACCCCTCGATGCTTTCCGCGTAGACGGTCCAAGAATAGAGCGAAGACGATCGTGCCGAAGAACGCCTCTGTCTTTCCACCGCCCGTGGCCATGTACAGAAGACTGGCGGAGTCCTCGTCGAAACCAGCGTCGAAGTCGGCTTCGTGACCAGGTAGACGCGACGTGAGTGTCGGAACGTGAGCCAGGACGAACGCCAGTTGGAAAAGCCGCCATCCCGGTGGAGGCTCCCCAGCCCGAGCAGGATTCGCATCCGCAAAGGTTCGATTCAGAAGGAGCCATGCGCGATATGGCGTTGCCATCGGGCCAGTAGGCTCACGCCGCCATGCCTGTTGCGATCGCTGCAAGACCGCCGCTCCTCGTTCCACGCAGGACGCCTCCCGGCGCCAGGCGTCCAGATCGTCCCGGAAGCGTACCTGCTGAGCAGCCTCGTCGCTTAACGTGCCGTCCTCGCCAGGCCAAAAGAGGCGAGTTCGCGTGGCCACTTCGGCCGTCCAGAGACGCATCTCACTCGCCAGATTTCCGAGGGTCGTAACGTCCAGGGCATCGCCCCCCAAGGCCGAGTAGGCGGTTGGTACAGCGGGCAGGACGGTGGCGCGCGCGCTCGGCAAGACATAGCGAGGCATCCACGTCGTTCGCAGTCGTCTGTGCCCTCTGTCCGTACCGTGGTCGTCGACGCCGCCATTGACCCCCACTGCCGGCATCGAAAGAAAACCGGCTAAGTGATAGGAGCGTCGAATCCGCTCAAGTCGCATGGGAACCAGGGCGTTCTCCGGAACCTCAACGTCGAGAGAAACGTTGTAGACCCCGGATTCCATCTCGTCGTCTTGCTCCTGAAGGTTCTCGAACGCGATCCGAAGCGAACCCACCCCATCGATGAGAGGATCAGGTGCCAAGTCGACCAGAATCTGCACATCAAGGGCAGGTACCAATCGAGGCAATTCCGTCGGCCGTGCTCGCCGTGTCGTTAGGAATGCATCCCATGCCGCCGGATCCCAAAAGGCTTCAGACGGTACGTTGCCCGGGCGCCAGGCCCAGGTCTGCCCTTCCGGGCTGGCGATCCAGGCGACACAGGTCTTCCTCGCTGCATCTAGTAGTTGGACCTTATAGGCGCGAGCGGCAGATGCCCATTGACCAGGATCCGCAGGTAGCGGTAGCTCCAATGGCGCAATCTCGACCTCAAGGCGGAGCCACTTTTGTGGCACTTCGTAGGTGCGCGAGACGGCGCTGGGTATTCGAGGACGTAGCCGGATATCTTGGCCGCCAGCGCCGGGATCTTGCACATCTTCCTCGCCATCGCCGGGTATGGCGCCCACGCGGGCTTCGGTGGGAACGACTACGCCCATCTCTGTCATCACTTCTCGGGTGACGGCCTCTCGTGCGGCGGCGCGACTCTCCTTGGGGTCACTCTTCCGACGTTGGTCCACACGCGCGCGGATCGTGTCGTAGAGAGTCTTTTTCGCTGTTCGGCTGAAATCTGCCGGTGGCACAAGGCGACCGTTTCTCGCAAACAGTTCGTCGACGCTAGGCAACGCCCGCACGTAGACGGAGAAGCTCGGGCTGACGGTCACGGCCCCGGTTCCGCTGGTTCGCAGCCTTAGATCCATCCCGTGCGCGGCGATTCGAATGTCGCTAGACTCGTCATCGCCATCTGCGTTCAGACGAGGGAGGATGAACCCGCTTGCAAGAACACGGGATGGGCGTTCGTTGAGAATAACGCGGCCGTACTCTCCCTCGCCGGAGACCACACGACGAGTTCTCTCCAGAACTGCATCGCAGATGGCCTCCTTGAGTTCTTGGCGTTCGTCCGGATCCATAGTCCTGACGGGGGTGGGTTCACCCATGTGAGACCGTCCTTTCTACGACTTCGTCCACTGAGTCCATGATTGCCTGCCACAGACCGTCGTATTCGCGACAACGTGTTCCGCACGCGATGCCTTCCGGATCCAGAACGAAATGGACTATCCGACGATTGAAGAGGTGGCCTTCATGCGCGCTGTATCTCCGAGAAGGAAGGACCGCGAAATCCCAGAACGCATCGCCAAGCATCTTGGGTATGCCGATAGCCTCGATGAAGAGGGCGAACCGACGGCGATCTCGTGCTGCTTGGGCTCGTTGGTGTTGATCGCTCGGCTGTACCGATAACCAACGTTTCACATTCTGGAGTTCGTTGTCACCCAGACTCGGGTCCTTCGTCCTCATGACGGCTAGAACGTCACGTGCTCTGGCGGTAGAGCTTTGGCCTGGCGTCTGTTCACAGTAGCGCGCGACGTGCTCATGATAGGTCTTCAGTTGCACGGCCGTTTTGCGCGAGCGGGCGAAAGCCTCCGAAAGTCGGTCGCGGACGTCGCGGTTCAGAACGAGGATACTGTCGCCCGGTCGCACATCTCGCGCCGCAGACCTTCTGAAAGGCCGCGATTCGTCGGGCGTGAAGAGCAGAATGTCCCCTCCTGGGCGGTAGGCAACCTGACATCCACCGGCGAGGTGGAATCTCAAAACATCGCCGGTGTAGTCATCAGGTGCCTGGGTGAGGTCGACGAGATCTTCTGAAGGGGCATCTGGATATCGAAACTCGGCTTCAGCAAGATCGAGCGCCTCTTCGGCACCACCAGAGATCAGCGCCGAAGATAGTGCCCTCGCGCGCTTCGCAAACCGTGAGAACGCAGGGAATGTGGCCAATGGGCCTAGTTCAGCCCCAATGAGTGAAGCGCCAGCGGCGTCACTCAGGAAGAGAACACGCTCCGGCGCATTCTCCATCGTGAGCAGATCCCGGACACTTCGCCAACGCGACTTCACGACGATGATCCGCCGCCACCTGGAACTGGTCCTATCGGCCAAGCGGGACGAGTCCACGATCGTGCACGTGCATGGGAGACCCCCGTTGGAGACCGTGAAGACATCGACGGTCCGCGCATTCGGCAGGACAAGGAGGACGTCTGGACGGTTCCAGTCCCGGTCCCGCATGAGCTGTGCCATTTTCAACGACACAGGAGTGGCTTCCTTCCAGGTATCGAGTCGGGCTCTGATCTCGACGAGGAGGGCCCGGATGTCCTCGCCAAAGGCGGGAGCCTCATTCTGGGCGTCAGCCATTGGCTGAAGCGCCGATGTCGGGAAGAAGCCAGAACGCGCGTCTATCTCGTCTCGTCCATCGCCTGCGAAGAGGATTTCAGCGTTCGATCGTCCCTCATCGAGTCCGACGGGTAGACTTGCGAAGGTACTCAAGGCGCGCAGGCCGGTTCCGACGGCACGCGCCGCCATCCCCAGTCCAGCATCCCGAAGACGGCGCATCAGCTGGAGCAGCCGCTCTCGCAACGGGACGAGAGTCGCGTCCTTCACGTCTACTTCGAATGTGATGTCCGATAGTTCAGGAAGTACGGGCAGGCTCGGCGACTCCAGGATTCCTGCGTTTGGTAAGAACGCGCCCTGACGAAGGGGCAAGTCACTCGCCTCTGCGTTGGCTTTGCGGAAGGCGCCCTCCGCCCGGCGCATGACAAGTGCATCCTCACAAAGGACGATCACGGGGGGGCGCCGGGGAAGTTGCGCGTCTCGCAGCGCCGCCAGAAGTTCCACGAGCTGTGGCTGCCAATCGGGATTCAGTATCGTGCGTGCTGTACGAGTCAGGTCGACAACTACCGCGTCCAGACCGTGAAAGGAGAACCGCTCGAAGTTCAGGCACCTTGCGATGTCCGCGGTCTGCCCGGGAGCGAGGCCCATGATGGCGAAGGGCGCGGTGAGGGGACTACCGGCCGCTTCAAGGTGGGGAAGGATGGTGCCGAGGGTTGTGCGACGGCGTACTCTGCTCAAGATCTGTTCCGCGTCCGGTTCGTAGGCGGACAGAGCCCGACCGTCAGCGGGTGCAAAGACAGCGGTCGTTTCAAGAAGTGTCGGACTGCCGGAGCCCTCGTCACGAGCTTTGGGAGTCGGACTGCTCTGGTCGTCAGCGGGTGGGGCGTTCGGCAGGTCCTCTGCCACGCGCCGTTTTCTCGGCGCGACGTCATTTAGGCGCAACTCCACCAAACAGAGCGAGCCGTGGGCAAGCTTAGAGGCTGTCCACGAAGCCCGGCGGTCCACGTCGGTATGTGCTCTCCGCGCGGCGTTCAGAATGTCCTGGACATGGACCCGAATAGATCGCGCCGCGTGAGTCGCGCCCCTGCGCCAGGGCCATACAGCAAGTGTGCCGTAGGCGAGCCTCCCTGTTGCTCGCGCCTCACGAAGAGCAAGGGCGACAGCAACGAAACCGTTGTCTGGTCGCGACGGCCATGCCAACAGGACCCGGTTACGTCCGTCCTCGACGGACTCAATGATCGCACCCACAAATCCGTTCTTCGGTGCGTGAAGCCATGCCTCAGGGTCTGAGCTTCGGGCGTACCGGGTACGACCTGAAGGTGGCACCGAGATGCCCGGCCGAGATAGACGCCCTAGCTGCATCGAGTTACTCGGCCGCCCCGTGTCGAACGCCTTCCGAAGCCGCCATCCCTGATCATCGCTCGCTTGACCACGGGCGCCGTAGCGGCGGTTGCGCTGGTTGGGGGGCAAAGTTCATGGCGAGGTCCGTCTGGCTTGCCTGTTCCCCCATTCACCAGACAACCCAAACGCGGCGCAGTGTATCAGGCACCGGTCTTCCCGAAAAGGATCTCTCGGTCGCTTACCGCGCCCCCTCATCTTCAGCGGCCGGAGCCTGCTGATATTCGCCAGCCGTGAGTCTTGCCTTTTTCCGCTTGCGAGAAGCAGATGCCATCCTTGAGAAACCAGCCACGTCCAGAACAGGTCGCCAACTCTCGGATGCTCCCCACCTGCGCCAGGCGGTAGGCGAGTTGCCCATCGGGGGTGTTCGCCCAGGATGCAGCGGCCTCCTCACGGCGTGCCGCCGCGTACCCGCGGACCTGCCCGGATGCATCCCCCGTCATCATCCCGGTTCGATAGCTCCACCATCCGACCAGGAGAAACATCACCGCCGATCCCGCGACGCACCCGCTGATCCACTGCCACCGCTTCGTGCTCGCGGCGCGTCCTGCGATGTCCAGCGCGGTCTTCGCCACCGTCTGCGCCAGATCTCCTTCCGCACGCGCGGCAGCGGCCTTGAATTCCGAATCGGCGGCTGCCTTCGCCTTCTCCAGTACGTCCGTGGCTGCTTTCGATATCAGCGCAGGGAACCTCCCGTAGACGGTCTCGTAGTGCCCCAGCGCCATGAGCAGCAGCCACATGGCGTCGTTGTTCTTCAGGTTCAGCGCGTCCCGTGTCCGGTAGAGATCCTGCTTCTCCCTGTCCGTCGGCTGCTTCCCGAGGAGCCTCGTGAAGGCTTCCTCCAGCGTGCTCACCCGACAACCCCGGCGAGCATCTCCCTGCATTCCCCCTGCCATCTCAGAAGTTCGATCCGGGATCCGAACGACAGTTCCGCGATGGCCGTATGGATCGGCAGCCGGTCCTTGTTGATCGCCTCTGCGATGCGATCTGCGACGTCCGGCAGGTTCAACGACTTGCCTCCACGCTCTTCGATCTTCTTCCTCAACTCCGATCCGTTGTACATGTCGAACTTCTCCTCCTCGCCCCAGTACAGATTCCGTACGACGTGAACCTGAACTCGTTCGTCGTTCGCCAGCGTCCCCCAAAAGCTTCCCAGGAGTTCCAGGCCGTCTCGCTTTCGATCGATCACCCAGAGCACGATGAGCTTCCGCTCCTGCTGCTTGAGTGCCTCCATCAGCATCCCTCCGAACTTCCGGAGCCCCGCCTGGTTCGCGGCCTTGCTGTTGATCACGATGCGGGTGTCGGCATGGCGCCCGATCACATCCAGCATCTCCAGCCATCCGTCCTTCTGCTCCAGATCGACGCACTGGTTGTCCACGGCGTCCTTGTAGGCCTTCCAGACATCGGGGGCCGACGTATCCGTTTCGATGAGGAACGGCGCCTCGCCGCTCGTCCGCAGGTAATCCAGGAGTGCCATCGACATCATGCTTTTTCCGACGCCCCCCTTTCCACCACCGACGAGGAAAATGGGTTTGGTCATGATCTGCCTTTCGTGCGTCACAGTTTTTCTCGGTCTGTCGCGATGAATTCACTGCTGGTGCTTCTGGGCGTGCCGTTCGGGGGTTCGCCGGCAGCGTTCTTGACGGCTGCAGCCGGTGCCTTCGGAGTGCCACCGCCATCGAGTGACGCTGGCTGCCGACCCTGAGCCGCAGGCGCCGTGGCGGGGCGCTTGGCCTCCGTCCTTCTGGCCGCCTTGCTGGCCGTCTTGCCCGCGTCTCTCTTCGTCCGCTGGAGATAGCTCTTCAGCGTCGGAGTTGAGATCTCGAGGCCGTACCCACGGATGCTTTCTGCGATCTGCTCGACGGTGTATCCACGGCCCTGAAGCGCCGAGATTTCCGCAGCGAGATGGTTCACCATCCCTTGCTTGTTCAGCTTGCGTTTCGAGCTCTCGACGGGCGGGAGCGCACGAAGCTTCGCCAGTATTTCGTCTGCCTGCTCGACGGTGAATTCGATCGTTGGTTTTCTCATCGCCGGTCTCCGCTCTGTCTGCGTTGATCTCGTTCGTCTTCCTTCCCTATCGTTGTCGGCAAGACATGGCCTTTTGTTGCCTGCAATCTTTGCGGGAAACTTTTTCTGCGTTCTCGTCGACAAGGGTGGGGTGAGAACCGGCGCGAGAACTGCTTTCAAAGTTGCTGTCAGCAAGAGTCGGATCGGAATAACAGGATGGGCCCTTGTCCGGACACATGCGGCTGGCGCCGCACGTGTCCTCCCAAGGGCCGCTACGCCCAGCCCGCTCGGCGCTTCGCTTCTCGCAGGCGGGGCTCCGCCGGAACGGAGGCCACTCGGCGCTGTCGCTTCTCGCAGCCAATCGGCCGGAGGTCACGCCGATGCCGTTTCGTAAGAAGGGCGCGGCGGGGCTCACCAAGCGCCTCGACGTCCGCGTATCGCCCGACGAGAAGGCGCGGCTTCGCGCCATAGCCGCCGCCGCCGGCATGCCCGTCGCCGAGCTGGTGCGCCTGCGCTCCCTGGGCCGGCCCGTCGTGCCCCGCACCGACGCCACCACGATCCGCGAGCTGCGCCGTCTCGGCGGCCTTCTCAAAAAGGTGCACGTCGACAGCCGCGGGGCCTACAGCGCCGCCACTGCCCAGGCTCTCGCGGGACTCACCGACGCGATCATGGCCTTGGCGGCCGGGACGTAGGGAGCACCCGTGATCATCAAGAAGGTCGCCGTGAACAAGGCCGCCGCCCTCAAGACGAAGGCGCTACACGTCCGGGACCTGTGCAACTACATCGCCGGGCCTGACGCGGGAGATAGGGATAAGGACGAGAAGGTCGAGCACCGGGCCGGCATCAACCTCCTCAACATCGACCACGCCGCCCAGGTCCAGGAGATGGCGGACCTCGCCGACGCGGCCACACGGTCACCGCAGCCGGTCCAGCACTGGATCGTGAGTTGGCGTCAGGGGGAGCAGCCGACACCGGCCCATGCCGACCAGGCCGTCCGCATCTTCCTCAAGGAGATGGGCCTTCCCGAGCACCAGGCCATCTACGCCCTCCACCGGAACACGGACAACTGCCACCTCCACATCGCCGTCAACCGCGTACACCCAGAAACTGAGAAGGTGATCACCGTGAACGGCGGCTTCGACCTGGAGGTTGCTCACCGGGCCATCGCCCGCATCGAGCACGAGCAGGGGTGGGAGCGCGAGCGGGGCGGCCGGTACAAGGTGATGGAGGACGGGCTGGTCCAGCGCCGGGAGGAGGGGCCACGGCTGGCGCGGGAGTCGTCCACCCAGGCCCGGGACTTCGAGAACCTGACCGGCCAGAAGTCGGCGCAGCGGACTGCTATCGAGGAAGGCGCCGACCTGATGCGCCAGGCGCGAAGCTGGCACGAGCTGCACGAACTGCTCGCCGAACGGGGCATGCGGTTCGAGAAGAAGGGGAGCGGGGCGCTCCTCTGGGTGGGCCTGGACGCCGTGAAGGCTTCGGCGGCAGGACGTGATTGCAGCATGTCGGCGCTGGAGAAACGCCTTGGTCACTTCCCGGCAAAGCTCGACCTGCCGATGGTTCGACCGCGAGGGCCCGAGCCGGTCGCGCCCGGCGCCCACCGCTGGAGCGAGTACATGAACGGAAGGAAGGCCCACTACGAATCGAAGAAGCAGGAGCGTGAGCGACTCGGGACGCGGCACCGGGACGAGTGGGGTCGCATGGGCGGGCGGCATCGCCAGGAGCGGCAGCAGTCCCTCGGGGGCGACTGGCGCGGCAAGGGGGACTTGCTCAACGCGATGAGGAGTACCCTGGCGGCCCGGCAGGCACAGGAGAAGGCCGCACTCACGGAACGCCACCAGCTCGACCGTGCCGCTTGCCGTGAGCGATATCCGGGCTGGCCGGTGTTCGAGGAGTGGCTCCGTGAGCGCAAGAGTCCCGAGCTGGCAGACCAGTGGCGCTTCCGCGACAGAACGCCAGCGGGCATCGTCGGCGACCGCGACGACCAGGCCCGGCCGCGCGACATCCGGGCGTTCGCCGGGGAGGCGCACGGACGGGAAGTCCTGTACCACCGGACCGGATGGCCTTCCACCGACCCCTCCTTCGCCGACCGAGGCCGGAAGATTCTGATCTACGACATGAGGAAAGACAGCGTGCTGGCCGCTCTCCAGCTCTCGGCGCAGAAGTGGGGAACCTTCCACGTCTTCGGGTCCGACGAATACAAGCGTACATGCGCCGAGCTCGCGGCGGAGCACGGATTCAAGATCACGAATCCCGAGTTGCAGCGGGACATCGAGGCAGAGCGCCATCGGCTCCGAGCGCCCGAGCGCGGACGAGTCCACGGGCGTGACAAAGAACGCGACGACGCGAAGCGGGGTCGCTCCCGCGGGCGTGGCTCCCGCAACCGCGAACCGGCGCGCGACGAGGTACGCAATGCCACGGAGGCATACAAAAGGCACTTCGAGGACGTGAGCGGCGAGCGTGAAAACGCCGGGCGGAACGTCTCGCGACTCGACGCACAGGTCGCTGTTCGGCTGCGGGTGACTGGCCACAGCAGAGCGGAAGTCGAAAAGGCCATCCGGGATGGCGCTGCGAACCTTCGTCCCCATGAGGGTAGAAACTGGGACGAGTACGCGAAGCGGGCAGCCGCGCATGCGTTCGGCGTCTCGGGGGAGCGAGACGTCAACAGGCTCTCGAAACGAATGGGTCACCTGCTCGATCTCGAAGGGCGAGGACCCACGAAGGAGCTGTCACTCGAAAGGCATCGCGGGCGTGACGGGCCGGACTTCGGGCTGTGAAGGGCTCCGGCGGTGGACACGACGGGCGGCGACGTGCGGTTGGCTCTCGGACCACGGCGTCGCCGGCCGGCGCGCCCTTTGGGGGGCGCGCTGATCGGCCGGCTCCGCGCTCGCCGCCCTCAGCGCACGGCCGAGGAAACTTCGATGCCGAAACGGTCGATAAGTAGGGGGTAGGAGTCCCTGGAGATGGGCATGCCCCCCCGGATGGTGCCCGTCAGCCCGGGATGAGTTGTGGGGGCTCGCCGCACCGGCGGCGGTGTCGCCGCCGTGGCTGTTGCGTGGCCGATACCAATCGTCGTGAAGCAACATCTGCGCCGCCTTGCCGAAGATCCCAGGGAGAAGTCACTCAGCCCGAAGGTGAAACCGTGATGCTACATGCCCCCATCAGCGAGAGTGCACTGCCAGTGATCGATGCCGTCCATACCCCCTCATCGGTCCCGGGCGTGAACCGGTTGCGTGAAAACGACACTGGAGCGATCCGTGGCTGACGCGATCGAGCGGTTGATCTTCGAAGCCGTGCGCACCGCGGTTCGGGAGTCGGTGCCGGACATCGGCCCCGCCGTTGCTGCGGCACTGAAGCACGCGGGAGCTGCACACGAAGGGGGCGCGGCGGTAGTGTACGTACCTGTGAAGGAGGCGGCCCGCTTGATGAGCGCCCATCCAGCTACCGTGCGCAAGCTGATCGCCGATGGCAAGCTCTGCCGTTTCTCTGTCGAGGGGCAGCTTCGGGTCAGGGTGAGCGATCTCCACGCCTATATGGCCCGGGAGAGCGACGGGGCAGCGACGGTGAGCGTCGATGATCGCGCCCGCGAGATCCTGGGCCAGGGGAAACGAAGTTTTGCGCGCTGAAGACGTCCAAGGCCAGAAGTAGAAGGAGCGACCATCATGGGCTGCCTTTACCGCCGCAAGAATTCGCTGTGGATCAAGTTCAAGAACGAAAAGGGCGACTGGCAATACAAGCCCTCCGGGTTCAAGGTTGGCGACGAGCGGAAGGCGAAGGCGCTCCTCGAGCGGGTCGAGAATCTGGTCGTCACCGGAAAGCGAGCCGGTGGCGACGGACCTCTGACCGTCAAGGGGTGGTCTGAGATCTGGCTGGAGACCCGCCGGGACAAGGGCGTGGTGACGATCGGGCACTACGAGTCCCGGCTCAATCTCTACGTCCTGCCGGTGATCGGCGACATGCGCCTGGACGCTGTGCGGGTCCACCACATCATGGACATCGTCTCGCGTGCGAAGACGAAGAAGCTCGCACCGCGGACCGTCCGGCACGTCTATTTTTTGGCGCACACGATGTTCCAGAAGGCCGTGCAGCGCGATCTCATTCTCGGGAATCCTTGCAAGATCGACTCGGACGATCTCCCCGGTAAGATCGACAAGAATCCTGAGTGGCGCGCTGGCGCGATCCACACCCGCGCCGAAGTCGAGATGATGATCTCGGATGAGCGGTTGCCCGAGTGGCGAAGGACCTTCTGGGCATTGCTCTTCCTGACGGGGATGAGGTTTGGCGAGGGCGCGGCTCGCCGATGGCGACACTATGATCCGACTGCCCAGCCCCTCGGCCGCCTCGCGGTGAACACGAGCTGGAACAGCTTTCTCGGAATCGAAAAGGAGCCCAAGACCAAGCACGGCCGCGATGTCCCTGTGCATCCGGTGCTTGCGGACATCCTGGACGAGTGGCGGGCCACCGGTTGGGAGCGGGCCATGGGGCGCGCTCCGAAGGACGACGATCTCATCGTCCCCTTCGCGGAGGAGGGCAGGCACTTCGCCAAGCACCTCGACGACCAGATGACCCTCCGCCGATTTCACGCGGATCTGGGGACGCTAGGGTTTCGGGCTCGACGGCAGCACGACGCCAGGCGGACATTCATCTCGCTGTGTCTGACCGATGGTGCCCGGAAGGACATCCTCAAGTGGGTGACTCACAGTCGTCCCAAGGAGGACCAGGTCGACGACTACACGACGCTGCTTTGGGTGCCGCTCTGTGAAGAAGTCGCGCGTCTCAAGATGCGTGTGCGGATCTCAGACGACCGTCACACGCCCTCGGCCAAGTCCGCGCAGATCCTCGATCTCGATCGGCGAGATGTGACACTGCGTGTGACACCGCGATCGGACGGTGTCGAAATCGGCAGTGGTTTCGAGGTAGTTAGCTCCGCTTTGGAAAGTGCGAGGAGGGGGACTCGAACCCCCACTTCTTACGAAACCAGATCCTAAGTCTGGCGCGTCTACCAGTTCCGCCATCCTCGCGTGAATTGATTCTAACTACTTACGACCCTGCTTGGCGCTCGTCCTCCTCCTGCGTAGCCATATCGTAGCCAACGGTACCCGTTTCGGCTTTTCCTGGCGTCAGGTCGATCGCCATCGCGGCCAGGTCCTCGGGCCGGAACAGGTCCACCCGGAGGTGCGCGTAGCGCTCGGTCACCTGGATCGTGGAGTGGCCCAGGATCTCCTTCAGCTTCTCGATCGGTCGCCCGTCCATCACCCAGTGCGACGCGAACGTGTGGCGCGTGCAGCGGTACCAGTTCAAGCGCGGCCGACGCTTGCCAGCGTTGTCCATTTCCACGTCGTTGGCCGGCAGCAGCTTCAGCGCCTTCAGGATGGGTCCCAGGTGCGCCCGCAACGTGTGATCGTCGCAGAAGCGGCCGTCGCTGCGCATCGGCGGCACCACGACGCCATTGCCGCCCGTCTTCAGCTTCCACGCCTTGAGCACCGGCAGCAGCGAGTCGAGGATCGGCACCACGCGGGACTCGTCGTCCTTCAGCGGCCCCGAGACCGACTCCCGGACGTGAATACGGCGGCTCTTCAGGTCGACGTGCTCCCAGCGCAGCCCCAGGGTCTCCCCGGTGCGCAGCCCGGCGAACGCGCCGAGCGCGAATGCGACGTTCATCGGCTCCGGCAGCCGCAGGTACACGCGTCGGATGTCGTCCTTTCGCTCCAGGAAGGGCGTAGTGCGGGGATCGTGCGCCGGGCGGATGAGTCGCCGGGTAGCGCGGGGTAGGGCGCGGACGGGGTTGTGCATGGCCATCCCCTGTTCCACGAGATCCGAGAACAGCCCCGACACCTCCAGGATCAGCAGCCGCACCGTGGTCGAGGAAAGCCCCTCTGCGAGCTTGGCCTCGATCAGCTTGCGCAGCAGGGCAGGATCCACCTCGACGGGCCGCAGGTCCTTCAGCCAGCTCGCGAGGTGCCGATCCCATCGCCACTTGTCCTCGCCCGCCGACCGATGTGTCTTCACCCGGCGCTCGTGCCATTTGTCGAACAGGTCTCCCAGGGGCGGGACCGGGTCGCGCTCGGCATGGATTCCGGCGTCGCCGTTGGCCACGTCGCGCGCCACCTTCGCGCGCACCTTGTCTGCATCGTCGAACGTGGCGAACCCCCGCCAGTAGCGTCGCCGTCCATTGATCCTGAACGCCACCCAGAAGTTCCCCGGGCCCCGCTGATATGCGTATTCCACGACAGGCGATCAGCCATTCCAGTCAAAGGCGATCAGTTTTCGATGCCCGGGCGGGTGCGCAGCGCCCGCCATATTGGCCAGCCAGCCGGGTAGCGTGGCGGGGTCAAGAGCGGCGTAAGCCGGCGAGTCTGCGAGCGAACTCTTGATGCCGCCACGTTACCCGGCGATCTCTGCCCACCCCGGAGTTGTGATCGTTTTCGCGTGGAATGGCTGATCACCATGCTGTGGAACGCGTGATCGCGGCGGCGTGGAACACGCAG
>JANPFD010000189.1:0-8268 GCA_031423255.1 Myxococcales bacterium
CCGGCGAGTCTGCGAGCGAACTCTTGATGCCGCCACGTTACCCGGCGATCTCTGCCCACCCCGGAGTTGTGATCGTTTTCGCGTGGAATGGCTGATCACCATGCTGTGGAACGCGTGATCGCGGCGGCGTGGAACACGCACCTGGGATTTCGGTTAGCGACAGATCCCGCGTGGAACCTTCCTTCGCCTTGTAGGTGAGGTTGGCGTCTTCCGCGATGAACTTTGCCGACGGGGGCACGCGGAGCGTGATCCCAGGACATCGCCATGGCCGTCAGGTTTACCGATCTTCACCGCTGGGTCAGCGAGCTCGACGGGTTCGTCGACGATCCGCAGCAATCGAACGAGAAGACTCTCGAGGCCATTCAGATGGCTTGGCTCGACGAGATCTCATGACTACACGTTCGCTATGAACCCGCCCGCGCGCCTCAAGCTCGGCGTGAATGTTCCCTCTCAAGTGGGCCACGGAGCAGTTTGGCTAATTTCGCTCAGCGTTGCGCGCACGACGTTTTGGATGGCTGGCAAGAGGTCGTCGAAAGCGGTGCCGTCGATGCGCAGCCCGCGACCCGCGCCGAGATCCACGCTCCCGTTTCCCAGCGAAAGGCGCAGCACACGCCCGCCCAGGTTGAGTGACAGTGATCGGATCTCCGCACCCATCACGCGGTGCTGGAGGGCGGCGAGGAGGTCGCGCGCCGCCGCAAACACCCGAGTCGCTCCGTCACCCTCGAGGTCTCGGCCGCGTTCGCCATCCGTGTCGGCGATCACGGCGCGTACGTGCTTTTGGGCGAAGCGCAGCTTCATCGATCGAATGTTCATGATGAGCGCGCCTCGCGCGCACGTGGACCGCGGCCTCCCACCGCTAGGCGTACTCGCCGGCGAGCGTGTCGAGGTCGCAAAGAAGCTGGTCAACGGTAGAGGCGCTCATCGGAATGCCGTCGGCGTTGGCGATCACCAGGCCGAGATCGCAGCGCTGGCAGCGGTCGAGGCAGTCCTTCACAACCGGCGTGTGCTCGCGCTCGCGCAGTTCGGAAACAAGAGCGCCGAGGCCCTCGCCCAGCCGCTCGATCGACTTCTTGCACAGTTGGATCTGCATATTTTTGCACGACGGAACCTACACCATTTTGCCAGCTCGAAGCAGACCCGGGCCGGCTTCGAGCGTAGGCTTCCCGCGTGAACATCGTCGACATCGATCCGGTTGGGCTGGCGCTCGCGCGCTGTTCTGCGCTGTCGGTCCCGGAGATCGAGATGTTGTTCGCGCGCCACGAAAAGCCACTCGCTGGCAACGTGCCCGCAGTCGATCCGCTCGTACTCCGCGCCGACGGAACAACGCAGGTGGGCTGGTTTCGCTATCGCACGAGCGCCTAGATGGCCGGGCACCTTGCCATCGAGACGCTGACGTTCGATAACCGCTTCACCCGCGAACTCCCGGCTGATCCCGAAGCTCGCAACTACCGCAGACACGTGCCGGGCGCGTGTTATTCGAGGGTGCTGCCGACCCCGGTCGAGCGGCCGACTCTCGTCGCCCGCTCACGCGAGGTCGCCGAATTGCTCGAACAGCCAGGACGGGAGGCGTTTTGTGCCAAGCGACCGGATTGGGCGCGCAGTCGACCGGGATGCTCGATGCTGTCGTGCAGCTCCTGACGTAGCGGCATCAGGCGGTAGCGGACTCGACGAGCGCGAGCAGGGTTCGCAGCTCGCTCATCGAGAGCCGGCCCGGTACCCGGTGTCGCAGTCGCTCGAGCTGGTCGCACACTTGGGCGGCCGACGGCCAAGTTGTAAGGAGCGCCTGAGCCACCTGGTCGAGCGAGGCGATCGTGGCGTCTCTACGCGCTTCGAGGCAGCGTTGCGGTGATCGTGAACGACAGCTGCGTGTGCGCCGTGCGCAGTGCCGCCTCGACGAAGGTGGGCGTCTCGCCGCGGGCGAAGATGAATCCCAGGTAGCTGGAGCCTTCCGGCAGAGGGACGATTTTCTCTCCCGGCCGTACAGAGATGACGACGTCCTCTATGCCAGAAATCGCACGGGCGGCTTCGACACCCCCGACGGCCTTCAGCACGCCGCCGGTGGGGATCGGAATCATCATCACCCCGGCCGACGATCCTTGCCGTTCGATGGTGGCGACGTCCTGTCCGAGAGCGTGGCGCAGGACCAGGGCTTCCAGTGAAAGGCCCGTCCCGAACCGCAAGGTACGGGCGCAAAGGCCCCCGATGGTGCGCGCAGCGATTTCGATGACGACCGGCGGCCCGCGCGGCGCTATCCGCACCTCGGCGTGTACGGGGCCGGTACGAAGCCCCAGCGCCGCGGCGGCGGCCGCGCTGGCGGCGCGGATGGCCTCGACCGTTTGTTCAGGCAGACGCGACGGGGTGACGTAGATCGTCTCCTCGAAAAAAGGCCCGTCCAGAGGATCCGGCTTGTCGAACAGGGCCAGCGTACGCAGCACACCATCGGTCAGCAGCCCATCGAGAGCCACCTCGGAACCGGGCACGAAGGACTCGCACAGCACCTGGCGCGAGGCGATGGGATCCAGCTCCAGCAACTCGGGTCTCGAGAGCAGTCGACGCAGCCGCACGAAAGCCGCCAGGAACCCTTCCTCATCGTCAGCGCGCATGACCCCGCGGCTCCCGGACAGCAGCAGTGGCTTGAGTACGCACGGCCAACCGATCTCCGCCCCGATCCCGGCGGCGACCTGGGTCGGGTCAGCGTCCATCTGCACGCAAAGAAAACGGGGCGTCGGAACGCCGGCGCGGGCGCACAGGGTGCGCATCGTGTGCTTGTTCCGGGCGGCCCGCGCGGCCTCGACAGCGTTCCCCGGTAGACCCAACCTCTCAGACGCCATCGCGGCCACAAGCGCGGCCGACTCCCCTTCGGCTGGGACCACCGCCCGCACGGGCGAGCGACTACGGGCGGCCGCCTCGGCGATGGTCCGGGCTGCCTCTTCCGGGGAATAGAAGTCGATGACCAGCGAGTCGACCGGCCAGGTCCAGTACTTGTCCAGCACGTGGCAGCGGTCCGAGGCCACGATGACATCGGCCCCCACCTTTTGACTGGCGTCGAGAAATGCGCTGGCCCGGTAGCTGGTGGTGCTGACGACCAGAACGACGCAGCCGGGGCTGGTCATGTCGGTGGACTCGGCTGCCCGCTCCGGTGGCTTCAGGCGCGCTCGTCCGTGAGCGACTGCTTACGCGCCTGGTGGTACGCCGCGAGCTGCGCGTTGGCAGCGTTGATCGTGGTCAGCGAAGCCGCGACGGTGTCGAGGTCGCTCCCTCGGACCATCATGTAGACGTGGCTTTCAGGCAGCTCGGTATAGATGCGGTTGCCCACGCAGCCGAACGACATCGTCGCGCCAGTGGCGGCGGCGGCGGGGACCGCCATGCAAGTGGGCCGGGCCAGCGGCTCCAGGCCCGACTCGATTCCGCTAGCCTTGGCGGCCTCATTGAGCAGCATGGCCGCGTCGGGGCGCAACACGAAGACGGCGACGTCGGGAAGCGCCGCCGCGTCGCCCAGGCGCGAGTACACGATCGCCGCGGGTTTGGTCTTCCAGCGCGGGATCTGCGACACCTGCTCGGGCTTGACATACCCGATCTTCACGAACAGCTGGAGGACGTCGCCCAGCTCGTTCGCGCGTTCGGGGGCCAGGTCGATGTGGTGCGTGTAGCTGCCGATCGGACAGTTGTGGTGGTCCGCCGGCAGCGTATAAAAGGCGCTTTTCCCAGCAGGACGCGCGGCCGCGACCTTCCAGAAGCGGCACCCGGCCGGCACCGTGCCCTGGAATTTTGGAACCGACTGCGGCACCTGCTCGCAGAAGCTGACCGCTACCGGGGTGCAATCCAGGGTCAGGGCGTCGACGAATCGTTTTTCGAGCTGTCGCAACATGATGTTTCTCCTGTCTTCGGTGAGTTTGCCAGCGGGGCGCCGCTCTGCGCCAGCTGCTCTCGGCTCGGCTCTGCACAGCAGAACCACGATTCGGACAGTCGGGGCACCAGGCGCCGGCGGCGGGCCGCGATCTTGACGCCCACCCGGGCGGCTCTTGCGTCGGCCCCCGACGCGGTCGACGCCAGGTCCTGGATCTCCCGGAAGGTGGTACCGGGATCCTCGCCCTTGCTGCTCGCCCGCTCGACCAGCGCGCAGACGTCGGCATACAGGCGGTCCACGCGGGCATCGGGATGTGTCCAGCGGTAGGTCAGAGCGGCTTCGTCCAGCGGCCCCAGAAAGGGACGCAACTCCTCGCGATCGAGCAAGAGCGAGCCCGGCGGAATCAGCAGCCTGAGCGCGAGCTGGATCGGGTCGACCTCGTCCTCGAGATCGTACTCGCTGATGAACCGGCAAAGGTCCAGGTACTCGTCCAGCGTCGTCCAGGGAGTAAACGGCACGAACGTGGGCCGCAACGATATTCCCGCCGCGCGCACGATGGCCAGGGCCAGCGCGGCATCCTGCCGGGTGTGCCGCTTGTCCAGGATCTCGAGGACTTTGTCCGACAGCGACTCGACCGCAGAGACGATGAAGAGGCAACGCAGCCGTGCCAGTTCCGGGAGAAGGTCGCGGTGCTTCAGGATGTGCTCGACCTTGATCGTGGCGTCGAAGCTCACCTCGGGGTGTCGCGCATGCAGGGCCCCCGCGATGGCCAGGGCGTGCTTGGGGGCGTTGAAAAAGTCGGGGTCGCCGAAGGTGATGTGCCGCGCGCCGGCCGCGATCTGCTGGCGCGCGTCCGCCAAGACCACGTCGGTCGGGACCGCGAAGAAGCGGCCGCCGTAGACTGGCGGGATCGGGCAGTGTCGGCACAGGTGCCTGCACCCGCGCGTGGCTTCCACGTAGCCCGCCAGACGCTCTTGCTCGCTGGTCACCAGGCGGGCGTAGCGGCTCAGCGGTGGCAGCGCATCGCGCCCCGGGACGATGAAGCCCAGGCGCTTTAGATCGGTCAAGGCGACAGGAGGGGACCGCCCCTCGGCCACGGCCTGCGCCAGCTGGACCAAGGCGACCTCGTATTCGCCGCCGCGCACCGTGTCTGCGCCGGACGACAGCAGATACCCGGCATTCAGCGGCGCATACAACCCATAGAAGCAGATGTGGACTTGTGGGTTCAGGCGGCGAACTCGTGTCGCGACTCGCACGCCCAGCCGCAACGCCGTATGCATGGGGACAGAAATTGCGACCAGGCGCGCCCGGGCCAGCTTGGCGTCCGCCGCGTCATCCAGGGGATCGACGGACAGGTCCAAGCACGTGGGCGCAAAGCCGTTTTCGCGCAAAAAGGCCAGCGGCGACGCCACGGCAAGGGGCTGGTGGCCCAGCTCATAGCAAGAGACGAGGACGATGTCCCCAAGGTCTCTCACGACGTTCTATCGACAGGCATAGTATATCGACAGTTCCGCGCTCGGATGCAGAGGGTGAACATGGCACAGACCGACAGCACAATCCACGTCAGGCAAATCTCGGCGTGCGAGCTCAAGTCCATGCTGGACAGCAAGCTTCCCCTCGAGCTTGTCGATGTCCGCACCGAGGCCGAACGGGCCATCGCCAAGATAGAGGGGGCCCGGCACTTGGACCAGCAAGCGGGGGAATACCTACAATCCCTGGCCAGGGACACGCTGCTGGTCTTCCAGTGCCATCACGGCATTCGCAGTCAGGCCGTGGCCGGGCATTTCGTCGCGCAGGGGTTCACGAACGTCTGCAATCTGGTGGGGGGCATCGAGGCGTGGTCAGTGGAGATCGATCCATCGATTCGCCATTATTGATGCGGACCCAGAACGATCGCCTGGCGTCGATGCTGGCGTACCACACACGGACGAAGCACTACCCGGGTCGCTTCGCGCGTTCCTTGGGTACGATGGACTGGGCGACCCAGCCCGATCCTTTCCGCCGTTTCGCGGGCGCGCCCCTTCTGCCGCTGGATCTTGTGCCTCCCGGGGACCAGCCTCGATACGAACCCGCGTTCATGTTGGGCAACGTCCCGCCCAGACCGCTGGACCGTCGCTGGGTCTCGCAGCTTCTGCACGATTCGTTGGCCCTGTCGGCCTGGAAGCAAGCCGGCGGCGAGCGCTGGTCGCTGCGGGTCAACCCGTCCAGCGGAAACCTGCACCCGACCGAGGGCTATCTGATCGCCGGACCCATCCAGGGGCTTTTCCCCACGCCCGCCATCTATCACTACGCGCCGCACGAGCATGCGCTGGAGCTGCGGGCGAACCTGTCGGCCGAGGCGTGGGCAGCGCTGGCACGTCAGTTACCTCCCGCAGGCGTGCTGGTCGGATTGACTTCGATCCACTGGCGAGAGTCCTGGAAGTACGGCGAGCGGGCCTTCCGCTACTGCCACCACGACGTCGGCCATGCCGTGGCCGCCCTGGCCGTGGCCGCGGCAGGACTGGGGTACGAGGCGCGGCTGCTGGAAGGCGTACTCGATGTCGATCTGGCGCGGCTGCTGGGGGTCGAGAGCCAGACGGGGATCGAGGCCGAGCACCCCGATTGCCTGCTGGCCCTAGTCCCACAGAACGAGGCTTTTTCGGTCGACCAGCAACGGGCGTTCGCGCTTCCTGGGATCGTGGCGGCCGAGCTGGATCGCACGCAGTGGCACGGCATCCCCAACCGTCTCAGCCCCGATCACCATCATTGGCCGGTCATCGACGAGGTGGCAGAGGCGACCCGCAAGATCGAACCACCCGCCATTGCCTTCTGGGAGGCGCTGCCGGCTCGCAACGAGTCACTCACAGTCGGCGATTCTCCGCTGGCCCTGCGTCCGATCCTGCAGCAGCGACGGAGCGCGGTGGCGCTGGATGGCCGCAGCGGCCTGACCCGCGAGGCCTTCTTTCAGATCCTGCGCAAGAGCATGCCTGGCCAAGGTCAAGTCCCATTCACGTCGCTTCCGTGGCGCCCGCGCATCGATCTCTTGTTGTTCGTGCATCGCGTGCAGGACCTCATGCCTGGCCTGTACGTCCTCGTGCGCGATGCAGATCGCAAGGAGACGTTGCAGCGACTGATGACGGCCCGCTTCGTCTGGGCGACGCCAGAAGCCTGCCCGGTCTCGCTCCCGCTGTTCCTGCTGGAATCCGGCGATGCGCGACGCGTGGCCGAGCAGACGAGCTGTGGCCAGGCCATCGCTGCCGAGGGCGTCTTCGCCGCTGCCATGCTGGCCGAGTATCGATCCTCGCTCGAAGCCCTGGGCCCCTGGTTCTACCGGCGTCTACACTGGGAGACGGGCGTCGTGGGTCAGCAGCTTTACCTTGAGGCAGAGGCGTCCGGCATCCGCGCCACGGGGATTGGTTGCTTCTTCGACGACATGACGCATAGAACATTCGGCATCGAAGACGATTGCTTCCAGGTCCTCTATCACTTCACGATGGGCGGCGCCGTCGAAGACGCCCGCATCCAGGCCGGTCCCCCTTATCAGCACCTGGCTTGAACGACCGTCAACGGAGGCATCAAATGGCACGAATGGTAAAATGCGTGAAACTAGGGAAGGAGCTTCCCGGTGTGTCCTACGTCCCCTTCAAAGGCGATCTGGGGAAGAAGATCTACGACTCCGTTTCTCAGGAGGCGTGGAAAATGTGGATCGAGCACTCGAAGATGATCGTGAACGAGTACCGCCTCGACCTCACCTCGTCGGAGGGGCAGAAGGTGCTGCTCGATGAGGTGGAGAAGTACTTTTTCGGCGAGGGCTCGCAGCTTCCGCCGGACTTCAAGGCGCCTGCGGCGAAGCAGTGACCGTTCTCCGTCCCGTTCCCTGGATCAGCGTTCCGAGAGCCATCCGGCTGTGAGCCGGGCCGGAGTGTAGGCTTTAGGCGTCGATTCCGCATCCCCCCGGATCGCGTCCGATTGGAGAGGCCGTGCGTGGCGAGGTGGCATGAAATCGCTGGCCGCCGCGGCGTAGATTCGGTGCAAATCGCGGTTTCGGACACACCGCCCCCTTTCCCCTACGCCGGCGCCGCCCTCTTCACCGAGCGGATCAATCAATGAGGAGATGCGGGCGCGGAGCCACCGCATCGGTCGTCATGACCTCCTTGACGACAAGGCTGTCCAGGATCTTCCTCTGGGCAACTTGCCCGTATCCAAGCGCGTTTGCGAGCGCTCCCCGGAAGAGATCGCGCTGACTGAGGACGCCGACCAGGACCTGCCCCTCGTCGTCCATCACCGGCATGTGCCGGATACTGCGTATTCCACGACAGGCGATCAGCCATTCCAGTCAAAGGCGATCAGTTTTCGATGCCCGGGCGGGTGCGCAGCGCCCGCCATATTGGCCAGCCAGCCGGGTAGCGTGGCGGGGTCAAGAGCGGCGTAAGCCGGCGAGT
>JANPFD010000190.1:0-1167 GCA_031423255.1 Myxococcales bacterium
TGGACCTATGAGCCGCAGCCGACCCGCTGCGTTCCGATCACGAGATCGTCGAACCAGACCTCCATCGGGGCCGACTCGGTGTGCGGGTGCGAGATACCGAGGGTCATCCGCGAGACCTGCGGCACCAGCCATGCCGCGTTCTAGCGGTAGGTCGCGACTGCACGCTCAATCGGGAACTTCGACCAATCTTTGACACGGGCATTTGCCAACAGCGCTCTGACCTTCTCTTCTGTATCGGGTGCCGTGACCCGCGGTCCGATCACAACGCGACTGAGTGCCCCAGTGAGGTCCCCGTCTGGAAAATGGAGTTTCACGAAGGGCGTTACACCGTACTTTCCGGACCGGAAATCGCACAACGGCATTGTGAACTCTGGCTTGGCCCCCGGCGCCAGGAGGGGGTCCTGGCTCGAACGCAGGACAAGGCGGTGCTCGGCTTCCTCTTCGAACCCAACGTTCTTGGAAGCGGCCGCAAGTGTCGGAAGAATCAGACCGAGGGTTGTAGCCAAGAATTGGTCGCCTTGATCGTCGAGCGCTGGTCCAACCATCGGTTCTAGAGTCGCTAATAAGCGTTCAATCAGCCGGCGCGCACGCGATTCTTGAGCGTTCGTCTGATACTCAACGCGGACGAGGTACTTGTTTACTCCCTTGCCATCCAATGTAAGCTTGTTCAACTCCGAAGAACGGAATCCCACGGCAAACCCGGCTCCGTTGTCAGCGTAGGCACGCCATTGACTTAGTAGGTCTGACTTGGTGCTGAACGACGTTACGAAAAGAAGGCCGGAGGCGTAGGCGGGGTGGGTTAGCAGCCGAGCTAGCAATCCCTGCGCTGGGTGACTTGCTCTATCCCGTAGGGCCTGAGCGAGGAGTGCTGTTCCCAGTGTCAGCTCGTCCGTATCGTTCATGCAGCGGGCGTCGCTGGCCCATAGTTCACCTTTGTTTGCCAGGATGCCAATCAAGCCGGCCGCGTCTGTGTAGTGGAAGAGCTCAGGGGACGCGCCTGGGGGCGCGCCCGTGTCGAACTCGTTCAACGTCGATTTCGCATGCCCCCCGATCGGTCGATCTGGAGGACTCCAAACGGGGGTCCGGGACCACCGGATGACGTGAAAATGGTCCGGGCAATGGCGAAAAGGAGGGCACGCAACGAGTTGCAGATACACCGCCCCCTTA
>JANPFD010000191.1:0-1413 GCA_031423255.1 Myxococcales bacterium
GCTGGGCACCGGGTAGCGTTCGGGAAACGGCACCGGGCCCAGGCGCGAGCTGAACGAGCGGAAGGGCATGTCACGCAGCTCGGCCACCAGATCGGGCAGCGATTTGCCGGGCGATTCGTGGGCGCGGAACACGGCCTCGCAGGGCAGGAGGTACTCGTGCACGCCGGCGAGCATGTCGGACAGTAGCGCCCCAAGCTGGGCGCGCGCGGCGGTCGGGGTCAACGTGGGGAAATCCACGAACATCGGTGGCGTGCCAGTGGTCGCGCCCTGTCCGGGGCGAAAGATGTAGACGCGGTGAAGACCATCGCCGCCGGCTGCAGCCAGCGCCAGATGGTCCAGGTAGCCCTTGAGGCTGTCCTTGCGGTTCGCGATCACCGCACCATCGCGAGCCTCGGACGCGACCAGCACCAGCGACGCGCGCGTCCCGCCAGGCAGCGTGATGATGGGCGATGTGGGACCCGACAGGGCGACCAGGGGGTGGCCGCCAAGTGGGTGCGCGGTCGTTGCTTCGATCGACAGCGCCGCGCGGATGGTGCCGGGCGCGTCGCGCCGATCCGCGCCGCCGAAGTGAACCAGGTCGCAAGCGATCTCCGCGTCGTTCGCGACCGCCATCAGATCGGCGGCCCAGGCGACCAGGACGGCAAGGTGGCCGGCGCGATGGGTGTCGCCGAAGACACCGATCGGCAACCGCCCGCCCAGGCGCCAGGGCGTGACGGTTTCGTCGTAGGCCGCTTCGAGCGAAGCTGGGGTCAGCGCCTGAGCTCGGCTGCCCGCTGCCCGCAGCGCCGCGAGGAAGGCGTCGCGCAGAACGATGGCGCGGGTCAGGGGTCCGATCGTGAACGGCTCGTCCTCGGTCAGCAGGTCCTCGTCGTCATCGCTGTCGCGCAGGCCGAGAAGTGCCATCGCGGATCCCTGCAGGGGGCATTCGAGGAAGCGGCGCAAATGGGCCAGCCGCACCCGGCGCGGACCCGGCCGCGCGGCGATCCCCGGCGTGGCAGCCGCCGCCGGCAGCGCGGTCAAGCCGAGGGCACCCGACACCGCGGTCAAGGTGTCGGCCGACAGGTGCGCCCTCAACCAGGGCAGATCAAGCGGAGCGCTCGCATCGGGCAGACCGGCGCGCAGATGAAGGCCGAGCGCGTGGGCCCGGACTTCGCCAGCGGTCGCGGGAAACACCCGGCGCGCGGCCGGATCGTCGTGGCGGTGCAGGGGTGGGTGCCTGACCAGAGCGGCGGCGGCTTCCGGTGTGGGTAGCCGCGCGCCGAGTTGTTCCAGGATCTCGCGTATCACCGACGACGCTTCCAGGTGATCGCCGGTTTGCAGATCGCGCGCGACCCACGACAGGACGATGCGGTCGCTGGCGCCGAGCAACGCTTCTTGCAACACGGCGCGGTCTTGCTCCGACGGGGTGGGCGC
>JANPFD010000192.1:0-28115 GCA_031423255.1 Myxococcales bacterium
CCGAACGATTCGAGTTCCGCGACGGCCTCGGGACCATCGGCCTTAGCCTCTGCCCGCAGCTCGGTCATGAACTCTTTGAACTTGTACTTCGCCATCGCGACCCTCCCCCGGCGGGCGGTCCCCGCCGGAATGATCGAATCAGGATCCAAGCATGATTATGGGTAATAACCCATCAGAGTCGACGGCCCTTCTTCGGGGCGGCACGGGGAGGCGCCTGCCGGATCGCCTGCTTGGCTTGCCACGCTTTCAAGCGACCGCGCGAGCTGGATCTGACTCTGGTGATATGACGCGCTCGGATGTTCACCTTTCTCGTAACCGCCGACGAGGAGGATGATCTTGTTTCCGTGCGCATGACAGAACACACGCAGGAGAATCCGACCTGAGGGCTGTACCAGATCGCGCCTCCGCGGCTTCTTCGACACCCAGATCCCCGCGCGCATCAAGGACCACTCGGACCTGCTCTTCCCCTCGGAGACGGGCGGGTTCAGGGCAGGCTCGGTGCTGACCAAACCGATCGATGAGGTGGCCAGGAAGATCCGCCTCGGGAAGCACGTGACGGCGAGGGGGATGAGGCGCACCTACCAGGACCTGGCGCGGGCGGCGGAGATGAAGGACCTCGTGACCCGAGCCATCTCGGGTCACGCCACCGAGCAGATGCAGCAGCACTACAGCACGGTGGCGCGGGCCGAGATGCGCGACGGGATCGCCAAGATCATCTCGCTGGCGGGGGTCCGGGAGGCGATGAAGGCGGGTGGTATGGAAGTGGTGCGGATCGGTGACAAAAACAAAAACGGCCAGGTGGGGTCTGACTCCCAACTGGCCGCTTCTTCGGAGCTTTTCTCGTGGGCGTTGTAGGGATTGAACCTACGGCTTCCACCGTGTGAATAGTTCCGACGACGACGCAGAATCGTAGAAAAACAATAGCTTAAGAACACAGGGAAGCACCGGACGACACCCAAAATCACGGTGTTTTAGGCAACTTTTCAGGCACAAATCGGCTTTTCTAGGCACATGAGGCTGTCACCCCCGGGATGCCGCCCAGTCACAGCAGCGCTGTGCGATCTTAGTCCGAGCGCAGCGCCTCGATCGGGTCCATCAGTGACGCTCGAAACGCCGGGTAGTATCCGAACACCAGTCCGACCACGGTCGACATGACGAGACCGAGCGCGACCGTCACCGGTGAGATCACCGGGGGCCACCGGAGCACGTCGCCGACAATGTAGGAGCCTCCCACTCCCAGGACAGCCCCTGCAAGGCCCCCCACGAGGGTGAGGAGGACCGCCTCGATCAGGAACTGAAGGCGGATATGGTGAACGCGTCCGCCGATCGCCATGCGCACCCCGATCTCGCGGGTCCGTTCGGTCACGCTGACGAGCATGATGGTCATGGTGTTGATGCCACCGACGAGCAGCGCGATGGCGGCGACGCTGGACAGCAGCAATGTCATGAGCCGGTTCGTCTCGTTCACGCTCTCTGCGATCTCGGTGTAGTCACGGAAGCTGAAGTCGTCCGGCTGATCGCCGGTCAGGTGGTGGCGCTGCCGGAGTAGCGCGGTGACCTGCTTCTTGGCTTCCTCGATTGTGTCGCGACTTCCCGCCGACACGAACATGTCCTTGATGTACTTGATGCCGAGCACGCGACGCTGGGCGGTGGTCCAGGGGATGAGCACGACGTCGTCCTGGTCGTCGCCGGTGACGCTGGCGCCTTTCGCCGCCAGCAAGCCGACCACCTCGAAGGGGAGGCCCCCGATGCGGATCGTCTGGCCAATCGGGTTCGTCGACGACGAGAACAGCTCGCTGGCGGCCCGCTGGCCCACCACGGCCACCTACGCCGCCGAGGTCATCGAGCTCGGCGGCAAGAAGATGCCCTCGACCACCGGCCAGTTCCGGATGCGCTGGAACTCGGGATCGATGCCCCGGATCTGCGTGTTCCAGTTGCGCCCGTCGGTAATCACCTGGGAGCGGAAGTTCACGTGCGGCGAAGCCATGGCTACGGCGGGGCAGTCCTTGCGGACGGCAACGACATTCTCGTAGGTCATCGAATCGCGAGCGGTGCTCACGCCCTGGACGACGCGGTTCCCCGCCTCGACGTAGAGGAGGTTGTTCCCCATGCTCTCAAGTTCATTGACGACAGCCTGATGCGCGCCCTGGCCGAGAGACACCATGGCGATCACGGCCGCGATGCCGATGGCGATGCCGAGCATGGTCAGAGCGGCGCGCAGGCGGTGCCGTCCGAGGGCCCGCCAGGCGCTGGTGAGAATGAAGATCAGCACGATCGGCCGCGGCAGCCCCCAAACGGCACGATCACGCGCGAAGCGTCTTCCATGCCTTCATCGCCCGGTCGTGCCGGCCGGCCACTTCCTCCCAGTTGACGTTCGCGAAGAAGGCGTCGACGTACTTCGCCGCGGCCGCGCCGTAGTCGATGTGAAACGCGTGCTCGTACATGTCCATCACCAGCAGGGGGATGGCGTTGGCCGGTGTCTGTGAGTGACCGCCCGACCAGTGGATGCGCAGGTCACCGGTCGCCAGGCGCAAGTCGAGGATGGCCCAGCCGCTTCCGCCCGCCAGGCTCATGCCGGTGGCCCGGAAGAGTTCCTCCCAGCGCGCGGCGCTGCCAAAGGCGTCCGCGAGGGCTTTTCCGATCGCGCCCCCTGCCTTCCCGTTGCCGCCCAGGTTGCCGAAGTAGAGTTCGTGGAGCACGACGGAGTTCCCGAAGGTGAGCTCACGTTCGCGGAGACCGGAGACCGTGAAGGCCGGCGTGTCCTTGGTGATCCTGGTGAGCTCGTCCTCGACCTTGTTCAGGTTCTTCAGGGCGCCACCGTAGTTGTTCTCGTGGTGCGAGACGAGAAGGCGCTCCGACAGCCCTTTGAGCTTCTTGGGGTCGAAAGGAAGCGGGGCCATCGTGTGCTTCCCCGGCGAAACGGGGCCCACGGCGGCGGCGGCCGACGCGCCGGCCGTGAGGAGAGGTCCAGCGGCGGCGAAGGTGGTCAGGGCGTCTCGTCTCGAGATCATGATGTCTCCTGTGAGCTTGATCGCAGATGAATCAGGTGGTTGCTTCTGATGATTCAGCTGCTCTACCATGCCGTTCGAACGGATGGGGGCCGAACGCGCACGCTGGCTGCTGCTGATTCACCAGATCCCCCCCATACCCAACTACTTGCGCGTGAAGATCGGACGCCGACTCCAGAAGATCGGGGCCGTTGCCGTCAAGAACTCCGTGTACGTCCTGCCGAACGGGGAGCATGCCCAGGAGCAGTTCGCCTGGGTCGGGAGGGAGATCGCGGAGGGTGGAGGTGACAGCTCGGTGTGCGAGTCCAGTTTCGTCGGCGAGAGATCCGACGAGGCGATCGAGGAGCTGTTCAATGCCGCCCGGGCGAAGGACTTCACGGATCTGGCGGCCGAGTTGCGGACGCTCAAGAAGGAGTTGGGCCGCAAGAAACGAATGGACGAGAACCTACGCGCGAGTGTGGTAGGCGCTCTCGCTCGACTGCGGCGTCGCCTCGCGGAGATCCTGGAAGTCGACTTTTTCGGTGCGCCCGGTCGTGAAAAGGTGGAGGCCGCCGTCGCCGAGATCGAGGCGCGGCTGCAGCCCGCGCCGGAGAGTCCGGCCGTCGAACCCTCGCCCCCGGTTCGAGGTCGGGTGTGGGTGACCCGGAAGGGAGTCCACGTCGACAGGATGGCCAGCGCCTGGCTGATCCGCGGCTTCATCGATCAGGAAGCGCGGTTCAAGTTCGTCCCCGGCAAGGGGTATTCGCCAGAGAAAGACGAGATCCGGTTCGACATGTTCGAGGCGGAGTACACCCACGAGGGCGACCGCTGCACCTTCGAGGTGCTGCTGCACAGGTTCGAGATCGCCGATCCCGCCCTGACGGCGATCGGCGAGATCGTGCACGACATCGATCTGCGCGACGGAAAGTTCGGGCGGCCGGAGACTCCCGGCGTCGAGCGGATGATCACCGGCCTGGCGCTGGCACATGCCGAGGACGAGCAGCGACTGTCCGTCGGCGGTGCGCTGTTCGAGTCGCTCCGACAGGCGTTCTCCCGGCAGCGGCGGTCCTGATGCGTGGCCTGTTCATGTACTTCCTTCAACTCGGGACCTTCGGGTTCGGCGGTCCGATTGCGCTTGCCGGATACATGCAGCGTGATCTGGTGGAACGGCGAGGATGGTTCACAAAAGAGGAGTACCTCGAAGGGCTGGCCCTGGCGCAGCTCGCCCCGGGGCCTCTGGCGGCGCAGCTGGCGATGTACCTCGGCTGGGCGAGGGGCGGGGTCCTGGGAGCGACGCTGGTCGGCGCGGCGTTCATCCTCCCGTCGTTCATCATGGTGCTGGGCCTCTCCGCCCTGTACGTCCGGTTCGGTGGCCTGCCCTGGATGCAAGGGGTGTTCTACGGCATCGGCGCGGCGGTGATCGCCATCATCGGGCGCAGCGCCGTCAAGCTGGTCAGACTGACGCTCGCTCGCGACTGGCTCATGTGGGGGATCTTCGGGGTCAGCGGGATCGTCACCGCATGGACCGAATCCGAGATCGTCTGGCTGTTCCTCGGCGCCGGCGTCGTGGCGCTGGTCGTCCGGGGTCGCGTCAGAACAGGGGGCATGACGTCGCTCCTCGTCGGCCCATGGCTGCTGGCAGGTGGCGCGACCATTGGTGCTTCCACCATCGCATGGCCGCTGCTGCTGAAGATTGCGCTCTTCTTCGCTGCCGCCGGCTCCGTCGTCTTCGGTAGCGGTCTGGCGATCGTCCCTTTCCTTCACGGGGGCGTGGTGAACGAGTACCACTGGCTGACGGAGCGGCAGTTCCTGGACGCGGTGGCGGTCGCCATGATCACGCCTGGCCCGGTGGTCATCACCGTGGCGTTCATCGGGTACCTGGTCGCGGGACCGCTGGGGGCCACCTTCGCCTCGCTGGGGGTGTTCGTCCCTTGTTATCTGTTCGTGGTGATACCAGCGCCGTACTTCCGCCGCTTCGCCGGGAACCTGAAGGTGAAGGCTTTCGTGGACGGGGTCACCGCCGCGGCCACGGGTGCCATCGCCGGCGCCGCCTTCGTTCTTGGCCGCCGCGCGCTGGTCGATCTCCCGACCATCGGCGTCGCCGCAGGTACCTGGGCTCTGATGACCAGGTTCAAGAAGGTGCCGGAGCCGCTGGTGATCGCTGGGGCCGGGATCGTGGGCCTCCTGCTGCGGGGCTCATGACCAAGACACGTCCGTCCGGGCTGGAGCTACGCGGTCTCACCGTCCTGCGGGGAGGGCGGCGCGTGTTGCACAAGGTGTCGGTTGGCGTCCGCCCTGGTGAGACGGTGGTGGTCGTCGGCCCCAATGGCGCCGGCAAGACGACCCTCCTGGAAGCGACCATCGGGGCGGTGCCGCTCGCGGCCGGGGACGTTGCGGTCGATGGCGAGCGTTTGCGCGGGCTGGCACCGCGCGCGAGGGCGTTCCACTTCCTCGCCGCCGAGGGCGAGCCGCCGTCGGAAGTCAGAGTCGCGACGTTGTTGGACCGCGGCCGCCGCGTCGATCCCCAGGTCGCGGTGGACATCGAGACGCGCCTCGGATTGACAGCGCTGCGGGACGCCCCGGCGGGAACCCTGTCGCGGGGCGAGCGGCGGCGGATGCTCCTGTACGAGGCCCTGGTATCCGCCAAGCCGTACCTCATCCTGGACGAACCGACCGGCGTGTTCGATCCCCTGCAGCTCGTCGGCATGATCAGTCTGTTTCGCGAATGCGCCGGGCGCGGCACGGGGTTGCTGCTCTCCGTTCACCAGATGTCGGACGCGGAAGCGCTGGCCTCCCGCATTCTCATCCTCGGTGCGGGCCGCGTCCTGGCGTGCGACACCATCGAAGGGCTAAGGATTCGCGCGGGGGTGATGCCTGCTGCTTCGCTCCAGGAGGTCTTTCTGGCGCTTCTTCGGGAGGAGCCCCGTGCTCCGGCGTGAACTGGCCCTCGTCCTGCGGGCTCGCGTCACCTGGTTCTCGGGCGCCGCGGCGGCGCTCCTGGTCGGCCATGGCTTCGTGCTGGCGATCGATCTGTTCACCGCGGGATCCCGATCCGTTGCCGCCAGTGCGTTGATGTCCCGCGAGTTCGATCCGTTGCTGGGCGTCGTGAGGCCCACGCTGGGGGGCCTCTACCTGGCCCTGTCACTGTTCGGGCCGCTCCTCGGCGCTCGCTGCCTCGCGGTCGAGAAGGACCGGCGAACGTTCCACACCCTGGTTCTCGCGACCGGCTCCGTTCCGCGGTTGGTCGCGAGGAAATGGCTGTCGGGGTGCGCAGGAGTTCTCCTCCCGTGGGCAGCGGCGGTCGGGTTGCTCTTGCTCTGGCGTGCGCTGGGCGGGCATCTGCAAGTGCGGGAGACCATCGCGGCCCTCACCGGGTATCTGCTTTATGGGCTCTTCGCGACCAGTCTGGGAGTCGCGGCGGCGGCCTTCACGCGCGGCTTCGCGCAGGCCGCGACGACGGCGCTGCTGGCGGTGGCTCTCACCTGGGCTATCGACGCCTCGGAGGGGTTCTCGGCGCTCGCGTGGTTGGGAGGGGCAGCCGCATGGTCACCCACGACGTACTTGCGCGCCTTCGAACAGGGAATCTTCGACATCGGGGCGTGCGGCTGGTTCTGTGGAGCCACCATCGGGACCCTCGTCCTGGCGTGCGTCGGCTGTCGTTTCGATCTGCGAGGTGGTCGCCGTGGGATCGCCGTCGGGCTCGGGGTCGTCGTGCTCATCGTTGCCAGCGCGTCGATGCGCGCCGTGCCAGGCGCGTGGGACCTGACGGAGAGCGCCAGGCGGTCGCTGCCGCCCGCGGCCGCCGCTGAGCTGCGCCAGTTGCCTGGCACGATGGAGATCGTCGCCAACCTCGATCGGGAGGACAGCCGGCGCCGCCAGTTGGAGTCGGACCTCCTGGCCAAGCTGAGGCTGGCGCGTCCCGATCTGCGGGTTCGCTGGCCGCCTGACGAACGGAACGCGCCGGGCGCGTTCAGCCAGGATGAGGCGTACGGGCGGATCGTGATCCGTCTGGGTGAGCGCTCCCTGGAAACCACCTCCACCAGCCGGCGCGAGCTGACCACGCTCATCTTCCAGCTTGCCGGAAAGGCGCTTCCTGACTGGAGCCAGCCGGAGTATCCGGGCTACCCGCTCGTCGTGGAGGGCCGATCCCGTCAGCTCGTGCTGGTGGCCTGTTACCTGGTCCTGCCGCTCACATTCGTGGTGCTCGGCCTTTTGCTCACATCAACAAGGAGAAAGACCCGATGACAATGGCATTCCTGATCCCGCTTCTCGCGACCGCGGTGAACTTCGACGGCGACAAGGTCGGCGGACCGGCGTCGTCGTTCGAGGGGGTGGTGGGCGACTGGTACGTCGGTGAAGCTGACGGCAAGCGCGGGCTGATGGTCGATGGGACGCGCTGGCGGCAGGGAACGCCGTCGGCGAACCTGGCCGACCAGGCGAAGAAGCTCTACGGCGATCGCTACGCCGAGTTTCTGGACGGCGTGAAAGCTTTCGCCTTCTATCCGCTGTCCGTCTGGAATGGTGAGTGCGCGGGCGACCGGACACTGAGTGTGAAGTTCTATCCGCTCGCCGGTCGCATCGATCAGGCGGCCGGCATCGCCTTCGACGTCGGCAAGGACGGCAGTTACTGGGGCGTGCGAGCCAACGCCCTCGAGGACAACCTCCTCTTCTTCAAGGTGGTGAAGGGGAAGCGGACCATCCTGCAGACCCTCCGCGGCGTGGAGACGCCGACCCGCACCTGGCACACGCTGAAGGTGACCATCTCCGGCAAGCAGCTGACCACCGAGGTGAATGGCAAGAAGTGGCTGGATCGGACGCTGGAACGCGTTCCGACGGGGCGGTGCGGGCTCTGGTCAAAGGCGGACTCCAAGGTGCTGATGGACGACTTCCAGGTCGCCCCGTGATCGGCGCGGTGTTCCTGGCAGCTCTGGCAGCCCCGCCGGCCAGGGCGCTCGAGCTGGAAGGCTACATCGACCTTCCCGAGCATCGAGGCGCGGGCGGGTTCGACCACGCGGACGTGTCACCGGCGGAGCGCCTCCTGTTCGTCGCCCACACCGCCAACGATTCCATCGAGGTGGTCGATCTGGCGGCAGGGCGTCTCGTGGAATCGATGCAGGGCTACAAGGGAGTCGCCGGCGTGCTCGCCGGGGGCGGCCGGGTGTTCACGTCGAACCGCGGCGAAGACACGGTGTCCCTCTTCGCTCCCGATCGAACGGGCTCGGCCAGGATTCCGCTGGGCGGTCGCCCCAACGGCCTGGCCTTGAACGCCGGCCGCGGGTTCCTCCTGGTCGGCCTGACCGCCCCGCCGTACGCCGTCGTCACCATCGACGTTAAGAAGCGGTCGATCGCGGGCAGGGCGTTGGTCCCCGGCCGGACGCGGTGGGCGGTGTACGATCCGGGACAGTCCCTGTTCTTCGTGAACATCGCCGATCCGCCGGTGGTCGTCGCCATCGATCCGCTGAAGCCGGCGATGATCGCTCGAACTTACCCTGTGCCGGCGGCCGGGCCACACGGTCTGGCGCTCGACCCTGCGACGGGACGGCTCCTGGTCGCCTGCGACGGCAAGAAGGTCGTCAGCCTGGACGCGCGTTCGGGCAAGGTCATGGGCGAGGCGAACCTGACCAACGCACCGGACGTGGTGGTCCTCGACCAGACCCTCCGACGACTCTATGTGGCCGTGGGCGATCCCGGGGTCATCGACGTCCTTGACGTGGATCGGATGGTGCGCATCGACACCATCACGACCGAAGCGGGCGCGCACACCATCGCCTTCGACGCCGACCAGGGCAAGGTGTACGCCTTTCTTCCTCGCACACACCGGGCGGCGGTCTTTGCCACTTCGAAGCACCGGGCCGCCTCGTCGCCGCCTCTCGATCTCGTGCAGAAGATCGCCCTGCCCGGGGTGGCGGGACGCATCGATCACCTGGCGATCGATCTGAAGCGACAGCGGATGTTCGTCGCCGCTCTGGGCAACGGCACCCTGGAGGTGCTCGACCTGGCCAAGGGGAGCCGCATCCGATCGGTCGGCCGTCTGCAGGAGCCCCAGGGCGTGGTGCATCTCCCCGACTTTCAGCGCGTCGTCGTGGCGACAGGGGGCGGTGCGGTGGTGGCCTTCGACGATACGTCACTCGAGGAACGGGGACGGACGGACGGTCTGGCGGATGCCGACAACGTTCGGTACGACAGCCGGGCCAAGCGCCTCTACGTCGGGTACGGGCAGGGGGCGCTCGCCATCATCGATGCGCGCACGATGCGCCGGCTGGGCGAGATCAAGGTTCCCGGACATCCCGAGTCCTTTCGGCTGGAGGAGGGGAGCCCGCTCGCGTACGTGAACATGCCGGCGACGAAGGAGATCGTGGTGCTCGATCGGGAGAAGAAGGCGGTGATCTCCACGATGCCTCTCGGCTCGCACGCGGCGAACTTCCCGATGGCCCTCGATGAACCTACCCACCGGCTTTTCATCGGCACGCGAACTCCGCCCCGGGTGGTGGTCGCCGACTCCCAGTCGCATCCGATCGCGGACGTCGAGTGTGTCGGGGACACGGACGACCTGTTCTACGATCCCGTGAGGCAGCTTCTCTACGTCACGGGCGGTGAGGGCTTTGTGGATGTCCTGGATGCCCGCCAGGACGGCGGGTATCGGCGCATGGCACGCGTTCCGACGGCGCCCGGGGCGCGCACCTCCCTGTGGGTGCCTGAACTCCGCCGCCTGTACGTGGCGGCTCCCGCGCGCGACGGCCTCGAGGCGGCGATCCTGGTGTTCGAGGCACGGCCCTGAAGCTAGTCGCGACGAGCAGAGGGTCGGCCGAACCGGGCGTACAGCGCCGGGACCACCAGCATGTTGAGCGCGGTGGAGGTCAGCAGTCCCCCGAGGATCACCACGCCCATCGGCGCCTGGATCTCGTTGCCCGCACGAGCGCCCGCCAGCACAAGCGGCACCAGGGCCAGCGCCGCGCAGAGTGCCGTCATCAGGATCGGCGCCAGCCGCTCCAGGGAGCCGCGTTCGATCGCCTCCTCGAAGCCGACGCCCTCGACGGCCTCGAGGTGCGTGTAGTGGGAGATCATCATGATCCCGTTGCGGGTGGCGATGCCGAAGAGGGTTATGAAGCCGACCACCGTAGCCACGTTCAGCACGCCGCCGCCCAGGTAGACCGCGCCCACTCCGCCGATCAGCGCTAGCGGCAGGTTCACCATGATGAGGAGCGCGTTGCGGACCGAGCGGAACGCCAAGTAGAGCACCAGGAAGATCCCGGCTATCACAAGGGCGCCGAGGAAGACCAGGCTGCGCGACGCCGACTGCTCGCTCTCGAACTGGCCGCCGTACACGATGTGCTGCCCGGCAGCGGGCTTCACCTGATTCTCCACCGCGGTGCGGATGTCGGCGACTACACCGCGCAGGTCGCGCCCGGCGACGTTGGCCATTACCACGATCTTGCGCTGGACATTCTCGCGGGTGATCAGGTTCGGTCCGGCGTCCTCGCGCAGGTCCGCCAGCATCCGCAAGGGCACCTTCCCGCCCGCGGGGGTGTCGACGAGGGTGTTCCGGACCGCATTCATGTCGGCGCGCTGGTCGTCGCGGTAACGGACGGTGAGGGCGTACTTGCGGCCGCCGTCGAGCACGTCCGATATCTTGTGTCCGGCGAAGGCCGCCTCCACCACTTCCGCCAAGGCACCGCTGCGCAGCCCGTAGCGGGCGAGCTTCTCCCGATCGAACACGATTCCGACCTGGGGGATGTCCACCTGCTGCTCGATCGCCAGATCGACCACGCCGGGCACTTTCTCGGCGGCGGCCCTGACTTTCTCCGCGGTGGCTCGCAGCTCGCCGAGGTCATCGCCGAACACCTTCACGGCGATATTCGCCCGGGTGCCGGACAGCATGTGATCGATGCGGTGGGAGATCGGCTGGCCGATGGTCACCACCACTCCGGGAACCAGGGAGAGCGCCTGGCGCATCTCCGTCAGCAGCGCGTCCTTCGAGCGCTCCTTCATCGACAGCCGCACGTCGATCTCCGAGGCGTTGACGTCCTGGGCGTGCTCGTCCAGTTCGGCGCGGCCCGTGCGCCGTGCGGTGGCGGCCACCTCGGGGAAGGACAACAGGATCTCCTCCACGCGGCGCCCTTGCCGGTCGGATGCCTCCAGCGATGTGCCGGGCAGGGTGACGATATTGATGGTCAACGCCCCCTCGTTGAAGTCCGGGAGGAACGACCGTCCCAGGCCGAGGGCGGCCACTACGGCGATGGCGAGGAGGACTGTTGCGGCGCCGATCACCAGCCGTCCGTGCCGGATGGCGCCCCTGAGCGCCGGCAGGTAGAAGCGCTTGAGTCGGCGGATCACCCAGGACTCCTCATGCTCCAGCGCCCGCCCCCTCGGCAGCACGTAGGACGCCAGGGCGGGCGTCAGGGTCAACGCCACCACCAGCGACGACCCGATGGCCACCAGGTAGGCGAACCCGAGGGGACGTAGCAGGCGCCCCTCGACGCCGCCAAGGAACATCAGCGGGATGAAGACCAGCATCACGATGATGGTGGCGAAGACGATCGAGCCCCGGATCTCCCGGGAGGCCTGGAACACCACGTCCAGCGCCGGCTGGCGCTCGACCTGCGGAAGCCGATGGTTCTCGCGCAGGCGACGGAAGACGTTCTCCACGTCGATGATGGCGTCGTCGACCAGCGCGCCGATGGCGATGGTCAGGCCGCCGAGGCTCATGGTGTTCACGGTGATGTCCGCCGCCTTCATCGCCAGCAGGGCCACGATCAGGGATACGGGCAGGGCGGCCAGCGACACCAGTGTAGTGCGCACGTTCAGCAGGAACAGGAACAGCACCAACGCCACGAAGATCGCGCCATCCCGCAGCGCCCGCGAGACGTTGGCGACGGCGGTCTCGATGAAGTCCGCCTGCCGAAAGAGGTGGCGATCGATGGTCATCCCCGGGGGCAGCACGCGCTGGATCTCGTCCAGTTCGCGGTCGAGCCGCCGGGTCAGATCCAGGGTGTTCGCGCCCGGCTGCCTCGTGATGCCGATGACCACCGCAGCTTTCCCATTCGCCGAACCCTCGCCGCGCTTCATCGCCGGCCCCAGGCGTACGGTGGCCAGCTGTCCGATCAGGATCGGGACACCGGCGCGGACCACCACCGCCGTGCGCTCCACGTCCTCGGGCGAGCGCACCCGGCCGATGGCGCGGATGATCGACTCCTGCGCGCCCCGGATCAGGAAGCCGCCGCTCGTGTTGGCGTTGGCCTCCTCCAGCGCCTGGATCACCTGCTGCAGCGTCACCTGGTAGGCCTGCAGCTTCTCGGGCGCCACCACCACCTGTAGTTGCTTGACGTCGCCGCCGATCGGGATCACCTGGGCCACCCCCGCCACCGCCAGCAGCCGTTTGCGCAGCACCCAGTCGGCGGCGTCGCGCAGCTCCATGGGGGTGTGACGGTCGCTCCGCACCGCCATGAACATGATCTCTCCCATGATCGAGGACATCGGCGCCAGCACCGGCGGGCTGACGTCCGGCGGGATCTGGCCCGCGACCAGTTGCAGCTTCTCGTTGACGATCTGCCGGGCGATGTAAACGTCGGTCCCCCACTCGAACTCCACCCAGACCACCGAGATGCCGATCCCGGACGCCGAGCGGACCCGCCGCACGCCGGTGGCGCCGTTGACCGCCGCCTCGACCGGTGCGGTGACGATCGCCTCGACCTCCTCGGGCGCCAGACCGTGCGCCTCGGTGACGACGGTGACGGTCGGCGCGGTCAGGTCGGGAAACACGTCGACCGGCATGCGGATGGCCATCAGCGCGCCGCCGATGGTGAGGGCCGCCGCCGCCAGCACCACGAACAGCCGGTTGCGCAGGGACCAGTGGATGATCCAGTCCATCGCCGCTCAGTGCGCGTGCCCGTGCGTCGGGATGCTGCCGGAGGCCGATGCCAGACGGACCTCGTACGCGCCCTTCGTCACGACCCGATCGCCGGGGCGCAGCCCCTCCAGGACGCCAGTCCAGCCGAGGCTCTGGATGCCGGCCTTGACCGGACGGCGCTCGAACGTCTCGCCCTCCGTCTGGACATACACCACCGGCTTGCCGGCCTCATCGACCACGGCGGTGTCGGGCACGGCCAGCGCACGGACCGGTGCGCCCGTGGCGAGTCCGATCTTGGCGAACTGACCGATGCGTAGCCGTCCGTCGGCGTTGTCGATCTCGAAGATCAGCGGCACGGTCCGCGTCTGCGGATCGATGACCCGGCCCAGGGTGATGAGGCGGGCGTTCTCGGCGTCGAAGATGAACGGATGGTCGTAGCCCTCCAGCGTGAACCAGCCGCCCCGCGTCCGCTCCACCCGGGGGATGTCCGGCTCGAAGACCTGGGCGGCCAGCCAGACTCGCCGCAGGTCCATCACCGTGAACAGGGTCTTGCCTTCCTCCACCGTCTCCCCGGAGGCGACGTCCACCGTGACCAGCGTGCCGTCGATGGGCGAGCGGACCTGGAACGAGCCGCGCCCGCCGGTCCCCGCCGCCGTCGTCGTGAACTGCGCCAGGCGGCCCTCGGCGGCCCGGACGCGCGCGCGCGTCACCTCGGCAGCGGCGCGGGCTTGCTCCACCTCCTTCTTGGGGATCGACTGATCGGCGAACAGCCTTTCGGCCCGGGCCAGCTGCGCCTCGGCGGCCGTCAGCTCGGCGCGCGAGGCGCTGATCTCCGCGTCCAGCGTGGACCTGTCCGTTCCCGTCGTCAGGCGCGGCGCCACCGTCGCCAGCACCTGGCCCTTCCGCACCATCATCCCGAGCACCGGCGTCGGCGCGCTGAAGTTCACGCGGCCTGGGGTGGTGGCCGCCAGACGGGCCTCCTTGCCCGCCACCGGCCGGATCTCGCCCGTGGCGCGGACTGAAGGCTGCAGCTCGCGCTCCACGACTGGCGCCGAGGCGAAATCGGTTCGCCACTGCTGCTCCTTGAGGAAGGTGATGCGCACGGGTTGCTCCTGGCTCGCGGGGATGGCGCTGGCGCTGGCGTGCACCTGGCACGGGCCGAGCGGGATCTCTCCTTCCAGGTCGGGAGCCACGATGGCAGCGGTCAAGGTGCAGGCGCCGGGCCGTGCAGGCTTGAGGACCACGAGAAAGATGCCGGGAGCCGGGCGTTCGCCGGAGACCGCCCGCACAGAGTTGCCGTCGTCCATACGGAGCGTCAGTGAGACGGCCGCCGCCTCGACAGGTTTCCAACCGGCGAGCACGGTGGTGTGCACCGCGAACCGGCTTTCCTCCCCGGCGACCAGCGCCGGATACTCCACGAACAGCTCCAGCTTCTCAGTCCACACGGTGACCGATTCAGCGGGACGCTTGGGCGCCCCTGCGTCACGGGAGGTCCGCCCGCTCTGGCAGCCGAGGGCGAGGATCAGGACCATCAACCGCTTCATGGCCGCCTCCCGAGAGCACGCCACAGCTCCACCTCGCTTCGCTTCGCCTCCCGTCGTAGGTCCAGGCCGTGGAGGTGGGTCTGGCGGGCCACCCGGTAGGCGTCGATCAGCTCGAACACCGGACGTTCTCCTTCCCGGTACAGCGTCTCGGCGCGCCTGACGAGATCGTCGGCCCGCGGTCCCTGGGTCCGGGCGTAGGTGTCCGCCTGGACCAGCAGCCTGTCGAGACTCTCTCGTGCCGAAGCGATCGATGCCGGCACCGTGGCCTGAAGAAGCTGGCTCTCGGCCTCGGCCTCCGCTCGCCGCGCCTCGGCCCGCGCCCGTTCGGCCTGGCCATGCTCGAACAGCGGAAGCCGCGCCGCCACGCCAGCGATGAACCCGTTGGCGCGCTCGTCGCCGATGGTGCTCGATTTGAAGCCGCCGGTCGCCTCGAACGTGGGCACCCAGGCCCGCCCGGCCGCCGCCAGCTCTTGCTGGCCCTGACGCGTCCGCAGGCGGGCCGCGGTGACATCGCTGCGCTCGGCAGTGGGCGAGTCGCCTCGCTTCGGAAGGGCCAGCGGATCCTGGACCTCGACACCGGCCGGTAGTCCGGCCAGGAGGCCGACGGCGCGGTTCAGCGCCGCCTGTTCCCGGTCGGTCGTCCGGAGGGTGTCGTCGAGATCGCCCAGCTCCAGTTCCAGCCGGGCCACGTCGTATCCGGCCACGTCACCCGCCGCCGCACGCGAGCGCACGCGCTCCACCACTGCCGCCAACGCCGTGCGGCTGCCACGCAGCACCCCGGACCGAAGGTGCACATGAGCGGCGTCGTGGAACAGGTCGAGCGCCTGCAGAGCGTTCATGAGGCGCTGGCGCTCCAGCTCGGCGCCGCTGGCCGCCACGCCGGTCTCTGCCGCCTCGATGCGACGGCGTCGCCGGCCGGAGAGATCGAGCGGCACTACGACGCGCACATAGTCCTCCGGAAGTGCGCGCCCGCCGGCCGACACCTGCTCTCGCTCGTACGACACCGTGGGATTCGGCAGGGATCGCGCCGCCTGCACCTCGGCGCGCGCCGCCTCGAGCCGCGCCGCCAGGACCGGCAGGCCAGGGTGGGCACGTTCCACGCGGGCCAGGAACTCGGCCTCCGTCAGCGATTGAGGGGCGGCCTGTACTACCGGCGATAGTAAGACGGCGCACGCCAGGACCATGAGGTTCGGGTGCCACATCTCAGAACATCCCGAACAGGGTCTCGAAGCCGTGATGCAGGGGATCGGCCAGGACAGCCGCTGCGATGACCAGCGCCGCAGATGCACGCAACACCGTCCGTTCCAACCGCAGAGCCGCCGCGCGTCCGTCCGGCTGTCCTTCCAGCAGAGCCTCGACGCGATCGACGACGTCGTGGCCGGTGAACGCGACGGCCATGGCGATGTTGGCGCGCGGGCCGCCCGCCAGCTTCAACAGCGCCCCCGCTACGACGGCCGGTTCACCCACCACCCTGACCGACCGATGGTCGCAGAGTCGCTCCGTGGCGCTCTCCCACAAGGAGAGGAGTCGACCCGTGACACCCGGTGCCCCCAGCAACGACACCAGGCCGAGAGCGGTTCGCCTCCACAGATCCCCCTGACGGACGTGGGCGATCTCGTGGGCGATCACCGCGCGCCGCTCGCGTCGGTCCAGGCAGGCCCAGGCTGCGCTGGAGATGACGACGCGTGGATGCCAGAGCCCCGCAGTGAAGCAGAACTTCCTGTCGGCCGGAACGACCAGGAGCCCGCGCGAGGAGCCGAGACGGGCCAGCGAACGACGCGCCCGTGTCAGCCTGAGCAACTGACCCGCGCCCCTCATCGTCAACGCGGCTGCCACCAGGGCGATCGCAAGATCCGCCCCTGCTCGCTGGCTCCAGGCGGCGCCGTGATACAGGCACAGGTGCAGGTGGTGCATGTGCGCCGGACAGTGGTCCTCCAGGCCGAGCAGGTGGCCCACGAGCGAATGGCCGAGCAGCGCGAGCGTCACGGCGAGTGCGAATGCTGGCGCGAGCGCGATGCCGACCGTGGCTGCGAGCCGCTCTGTACACGGTCCGAGACGCCGCAACCGCTCCCGGTTCACGACAATCGCGCCGCCCATCACCGCCGAAGCAGTGAGGCTCAGCGCCACGAACACCAGGCCGAATCCGATCAGGCTCGTCGCCTCGATCATCGGGACGCCTTTCGCCGCGCCGCGATCAGACGCTCCAGGCGTGACAGGTTCGCCTCGTCGAGGCTGGCCGCTGCGTCCACGAACGCCTGCAGGACCGGATCGGGACTCTTGGCCATGAGGCCCGAGACCGTCTCTTCGACGATGCGGCGGTGTACCTCGTCGCGGCTCATGGCCGCACGGTAAGCGAACGCATTGCCGTCCTTGTCGCGCGCGAGCAGCCCCTTCTTGAAGAGTCGGTCCAGCGTCGTCATCACCGTCGTGTAGGCGAGCTCGGGCTTGCCCAAGTGCTGGCAGACGTCTCGCACGGAGAGCGGTTCCGCTCGAGCCCACATCACTCGCATGACCCGCTCCTCGAGCGCACCCAGCACCCGTGCCGCCTCTGAGAAGGACCGCATCCAAACGGATGTTATGTCGGGCACCTACTATTGCCAATAGTTGTTCCCTGTTGGCATCCGCCCGAGGTGGTTCATGGGCGACCGGCGCTCTTGCGGAAGTCGCTGGTACGGGAGCGACGATGCGTGCGGTGAACCGGGAAAATGCCCGATCAAGGATGGACATAGTAGTTTCGCGGACGAAACTCGATGTCCATGGATTTTTCCCCACGGCGGCGTAGCCGCCCGCGGGGGCACTGACAGAGATTCGGCGGACTGGAAAGGTCCTGGTGCCGAGCATTTCCTGTCGCCGGCGACACCCCTGGTACTGCCTGTTCGCTGACCACCATCGCGACGGAAAGTCCGATGACCCGCAATTTCATCGAGGCGGCGATCTCCGCCCCTGACTCGCGAGCGGCTTTGCCGCCGTGGGTCCGAAGTACCTAACGCGCCGTTTCAGGCGCGCTAGGTATGATGTTCATCCAGGATTGAGCATTTCCTGGCCCGTCGGTGATCGAGAGTTGGGGGCACATGCCGACTTTCCGGGCGCGCCGCCCGCGGACGGGAGGGGGCGGGTCAGATAGTTTCTAGGCAACTACCCAGGCACATCGACGCCGAATCCAGGCAGATCGGGGAGGGCAGGTGAGAGGCGGACGAAAAAAAAGCCCGGGGTTACCGGGCTTTGTCTCGTGGGCGTTGTAGGGATTGAACCTACGGCTTCCACCGTGTGAAGGTGGCACTCTTCCGCTGAGTTAAACGCCCGTGAAGCTCCGCAGATTAGCTCGATTCACGAGCGTGTCAACGGGCTCAGAACGTCGGCGGCAGCACGCCGTCTTCGTCGTTCAGCGGACGGTTCGCCTTCTTCCGGCTGCCGCCGCTGTGCCGCTTCGTCGTCGGGGCAGGGGGCTTCGGCGTATCGGCCTTGGGAGGCGGAGGGGCCTCGACCGTGCGCACCGGGATCGGGACCAGGCTCGTCTCCAGCTCCCTGCTCGAATCCGGAGCGATGGCCCGGGTCCGGTCCTGGAAGCCGTCCTTCTTGAAGACGAACTCCAGCGTGTCGTTTCCCTGCGCGAGCGGCAACTCGAACGGCGTGGTGCCGACCTGCTTGCCCGTGTCCTTGCGGACGACGATGGCGCCGGCCGGCTCCGACTTGAAGCTCAACGTCACTGTCGTGGGTGCCGGCGGCGTGGGATCGGCGTTCAGCCCGGCCGCGATCTTCCCTCCCTCGAGCGTGGCGCCGCCACCCTTCTGCTTCATGTAGTAGAAGCCGCCGCCCACCATCACCGCCAAGGCAAGCGCGCCGAGCACCAGACCCTTGCGCGACTTCTCGACGGGGATCTGGTCGTCGTCCATCACCTCGCCCGCCGTGTGGCGGAAGGTGGAGGGCATGGGACCCGGGTGATATGGCTCGACCTGGCCGGCGCCCACGGGGCCGCCGAACACCACCTGGCCGCTGACGCCCTGGTCGGACATCATCGTCGGCATCGCGCCCTGGTCCATGCGCGTGGCCCGGATGGCGGGCGCGGTCGTCAGGTACTTGTCTGGATCGAGCATCGCCGCCCGGAACTCTTCCATCGTCTGGAAGCGCTCCTCACGGTTCTTCGCCAGCGCGCGGTACAGCAGCGCCTCGTGCGCCTTGTTCAGGCTGGCATTCAGCGAGCGTGGCGCCGGCGCTGGCTGAGTGATGTGCTTGACGATGATCTCGCCGTAACCCTCGCCCGTGAAGGGCACACGGCCGGTCAGGCACTCGAAAAGGATCACACCCAGCGCGTACAGGTCCGAGCGCAGGTCGATGTTGGCCTTGCCCTCGCACTGCTCGGGGGACATGTAGTACGGCGTTCCCATCACCGAGCCGGTGCGGGTCTTGTGCGTGACCTTCTCGTCTCCCTGGGTCAGCTTCGCCAGGCCGAAGTCCAGCACCTTGACGAAGTCCTTGCTGTTGCCGCGGTTGATGAGAAAGATGTTCTCGGGCTTGAGGTCGCGGTGGATGATGCCGTGGCTGTGCGACGCGGCCAGGGCGTCCGCCACCTGCGAGGTGATCTGCAGCGCCCGCGAGGGCTCGAACAGGCGCTCGCGCTTCAGCCGGTCCGCCAGCGACTCGCCCTGGAGGAACTCCATGACGAAGTAGAACTCGCCGTCCGACGTCGTGCCGAAGTCGTTGATGTCGACGATGTGCTCGTTGCCGATCTGGTTGACGGCCTTCGCTTCGGTCATGAAGCGTGACACCACCTCGGGGTTGCGCGACAGCTCGGGGTGGATCGCCTTCATCGCCACCTTGCGCCCGATGACCGGGTGTTCGGCCAGGTAGACGACGCCCATCCCACCTTCACCGAGCTTCGCGGTGATGGTGTAGTTACCAATCGTCTGGCCGACGGCAATCATGCGCGAAGCTAAGTCGGAACCCGACCGCGTGATGGCGAAAACCCCCTGGAATACCTTCCGATATTTCCCGTTGACCGTCAACCAAGTGAGACACCGCCGGGGGGCGGATTCATCAACTTAAAGATGCGCGTCAGCCAAAGATGATCGACTTTCGATGTACGAGCAGGTCCGTGATCATCTCATCCAGCTTCCCGCGGACCGCCTCGGCCGCCTCCAGGGTGTCGTCCTTGCCCTCGACGGCCGGCGGCAGAGTGATCGGCGCCCCGAACTGGATGCTCCATTTCGTCGGGACGGGCAGTAGGCCCAGTGGGCCAAGGAGGGGAAATGTAGGTGTGATCGGGATGTAGGGCAGGCCCAGGGGCCTGGCCAGGGTGGTCACCTTGCGCAGCACAGGGTGGATCTCCTCGGCCCCGATGATGGCGACGGGGATGATCGGGACCCCCGCCGTGCGCGCCAGCCGCACGAAGCCACCGCGGCCGAAGTGGGTCAGTCGGTAACGCTCGCGGTACAGCTTGCCCACGCCGCGCAGTCCCTCGGGGAAGACGCCGACCAGATTCCCGCGCTCCAGAAGCTGCAGCGCGTTCGACGTCGACGCCCTCACGCCGCCGAATCGGGCGACGACCGGCCGCATCCAGGACGAGTGAAAGGCGAAGTTCGCCACGAGCGTGCGCAGCGGCCGATGCAGCTGCCGCCAGAGCGCGTAGATCAGCATGGCGCCGTCATAGGGCAGGCCACCCGAGTGATTGCCGACCAGGAGCGCCGCGCCGTTCGCCGGCACGTGTTCGATCCCGGCGAGGCGCACCCGGAAGTACTTGCTGTAGAGAAACTCGAGCACGGGTGCCGCGCGCTCGATGAAGGACGGATCGAAGCCGTTGTCCGGCAATGTGGCCGGATCCGGCATCCCCTCCCGCATGACGTCGAACACCGCCCGCAAGGCGGAACGGACGTTCGGCTTCACCACCACTAGGAGCGGCTCTCGATGTACTGGCGGACCGTGGTCTTCCAGGCGTCGATGAGGCTCTTCATGCCGGGCTCCGGCAGCGGGCCGCCTCCCTGTGCCATGTCCTTGCGACCGCCGCCCTTGCCGCCGATCGCCTTGGCCAGCAGGGTGACGATCTCACCGGCGTTCAGCTTGTCCTGCGCGTCGCTGCTGACGGCACACACGATGGCGACCTTGCCGTCTTCCACGTTGGAGCCCGCCAGCACCACGACGCCGGGCTTCACCTTCTCGCGGTAACTGTCGGCGACCTCGCGAAGCGTCTTCGGATCGCCGACCCCCGTGTCGTGCACGATGAACTGGTAACGACCGGCGGTCTCGGGCGCGCTCGATGCTTCCTTGCCGCCGCCCGAGGCGATCTGCGCCTTGAGCTTGGCGATCTCCTTGTCCCGATCGCGCATCTCGGACTGCTGCTTGCCGATGCGCGAGGCAATCTCCAGGGGCGAGCTGCGCAACAGCTCGGCCGAATCCGTCAGCTCCTTCTCGAGCCTCCGTACGTAGGCGACCGCGGCCTCGCCGGTGACCGCTTCCAGACGGCGCACGCCCTGGGCGATGCCGGTCTCCTCGGTCAGCTTGAAAAAACCGATGTCGCCCGTGCGCGAGACGTGCGTCCCGCCGCAGAATTCCTTCGATTCGCCCATGGTCAGCACGCGAACGGTGTCGCCGTACTTCTCGCCGAAGAAGGCGACCGCGCCGGCCTTCTTGGCGTCGGCGATCGGCAACACCTCGGTCACCGCGGCGGCGTTGCGCAGGATGCGCGCGTTCACAAGATCTTCGACCCGCCGCTTCTCCTCGACGGTCAGCGGCCCGAAGTGCGAGAAGTCGAAGCGCAGTCGATCCGCTGCCACCAGCGAACCCTTCTGCGCCACGTGATCGCCCAGCACCTGGCCCAGCGCCCAGTGCAGGAGGTGTGTCGCCGAGTGGTGCCGGCGGATCGCGTCGCGCCGCTCGGCGTCGACGGCCAGTTCGAGGGTGTCGCCGACCCTGATCTCGCCGTCGGTCAGCTCGCCGACGTGGACGGACATCGTCGAGACCGGCCGCCGGGTGTCGGTGATCGTGAAGACGCCGCGTGGCCCGCGCGCCACGCCGGTGTCGCCGACCTGGCCGCCCTGCTCGCCGTAAAAAGGGGTCTCGCGGGAGATGACGCCGACGTTCTTGGTCCCGGCAGCGACGCGGTCGACCTCCTGGCCGCCGGCGATCAGGCCCACGACCTCGCTCTTGGCCGAGGTGGTGTCGTAGCCGAGGAATTTGGTGGCGCCGACGCGGTCCGCGACCTTCTGGTAGACGCCCTCGACCGCAGCCTCGCCCGAGCCGGCGAAGTCGCCGCGCTTGCGTTGCTCGTCCATCTTGGCGTCGAAGCCCGCCTCGTCGACGGAGAAACCGCGCCCCTCGGCCACGACGCGCGTGAGATCCATCGGAAAGCCGTAGGTGTCGTAAAGGCGGAAGGCGATGTCACCCGGCACGACCTTCGACTTCAGCTTCGCCGCTTCCTCGTCCAGGATCTTCACGCCGCGCTCGAGCGTCTCACGGAACTTGCGCTCCTCCTGCTCGGCCACTTCCAGGATGGTGCTGCGGCGTTCGCGCAACTCGGGGTAGACGTCGCCCATCTCGTCGATGACGTGCCCGGCGATCTTGGCGAAGAAGGACTGTTTGATGCCGATCAACCACCCGTGATAGATGGCCCGCCGCATGATCCGGCGCAGGACGTACTCGCGGCCGGTCTTCTCGGGAAAAACGCCGTCGGCGATCAGGAACGCCGCCGCCCGCGCGTGATCCGAGATCGCCCGCATCGACACCGAGGGGCTCCCCTCGCTGTAGTCCGTCGGCATGAACGCCCTGCCCGACAGCTTCTCGACGTCGGCGATCAGTGGGCGGAGGAGCTCGATCTCGTAGTTCGACCGGAAACCTCCCAGCACGGCGCACAGGCGCTCGAGGCCCATGCCCGTGTCCACCGACGGCTTGGGCAGCGGCCGCCGGGTCCTGTCGGGCAGCTGCTCGAACTGCATGAACACCAGGTTCCAGATCTCGACCCAGCGGTCGCAGTCGCAGGCGGGCCCCAGGCACTTGCGACCAGCCGTCTCCTCGACGCAGGGCATGTTGTCGCCCTGGTGGAAGTGGATCTCGCTGCACGGGCCGCAGGGCCCCGTGTCGCCCATGGCCCAGAAGTTCTCCTTGTCGCCCAGGCCGATGACGCGCGAGTCGTCGACGCCGGCGATGGCCTTCCACAGCCCGCGCGCCTCGTCGTCGCTCTCGTGCACGGTGTAGACGAGGCGCTTCGGATCGATCGCGTACTCCTTGACCAGGAGCTCGTGGGCAAATCCGATCGCTTCCTTCTTGAAGTAGTCGCCGAAGGAGAAATTCCCCAGCATCTCGAAGAAGGTGTGGTGCCGCGCGGTGCGGCCGACGTTGTCGAGGTCGTTGTGCTTGCCGCCGGCGCGCACGCACTTCTGCGACGAGGTGGCTCGCCGTTTTTCACGCTGCGCCTTGCCCGTGAAGACGTCCTTGAACTGGTTCATCCCCGCGTTGGCGAACAGCAGGGTGGGGTCGTTCTGCGGCACCAGCGACGAGCTCGGCGCCTCCTCGTGGCCCCGGGCGGCGAAGTAGTCCAGGTACTTCCGGCGGACGAGGAACGACGGCCTGTCGGGCATGGGGGCCCGAAAGACTAGCTCATTCGTCCTTGAAGCGCTCGATCTGGAACTCGGGCGAGGTGCCCGTCTTCGGGCCGGCGCCGATGCCTGTACCGCTGCTCGGAACGGCAGAAACACCGGTGCGGGTGGAGGTGGGCAGCGCGGCGGGTTTGTGGGCGGACGATCCGGCGGCCGGATCGAATTCCCCGAGGCCGCCGGCCGAGCCACCGCCCTTGCTGACGCCGCGGAAGTGCAGGGCGAAGTCGTCGGGGTTGGTCGAGTTCTTCACTGCCTCTTCGTAGGTGACGAACTTCTTCTGCACCAGCTCGGTCAGCGACTGGTCGAAGCTGATCATGCCGTAGGTGTCGCGTCCCTGGGAGATGGCATCGTGGATCTCGCGCGTGCGCTTGGGGTCCGAGATCAGCTCGCGCACGCGCGCCGTCGAGACCAGGATCTCCGTCGCGGGCACCATCCCCTTGCCGTCCGCCCGGGTCACCAGGCGCTGGGACATGACGCCCTTGAGCACGCCCGCAAGTGCCAGCCGCGCCTGCATCTGCTGGTGGGGCTCGTACATCGAGACGATGCGGTTGATGGTCTCCACCGCGTCGATCGTGTGGAGCGTGGAGAACACCAGATGGCCCGTTTCCGCGGCGGTCATGGCGATCTCGGTGGTCTCGAGATCGCGCATCTCGCCGACGAGGATGACGTCCGGGTCTTGCCGCAGCGCCGCGCGCAGCGCCTTGGCGAAGGACAGCGTGTCGAAGCCGACCTCCCGCTGATTGATGACGCTGCGCCGGTCCTTGAAAGCGTACTCGATCGGATCTTCGACGGTGATGATGTGCGCGGGGCGGGTGGCGTTGATGTAATCGATCATTGCCGCCAGCGTGGTCGACTTGCCCGAGCCGGTGATGCCCGTGACCAGCACCAGCCCGCGCTGCTCCTCGCACAGCTCCAGCACCTTCTTCGGCAGGTTGAGCTTCTCGAAGGGCGGCACGTCGGGCGGAATGAGACGCATGACGATGCCGCACATCCCGCGCTGCTGGAGCACGTTGACGCGGTACCGGACGCCGTCCTGGGTGGCGTACGCGAGGTCGAGATCCCAGGTCTTCTCGAAGATATCCCGCTGCCGGGAGTTCATCATGCTGTAGGCGAATTCCTGGATTGCCTCGCGCGACAGCGGTGGCACGTCCTTGACCGTCCGCAGGTCGCCCTTGATCCGGAAGATCGGCGGCAGCCCCGCTTTCAGGTGGACGTCCGAGGCTCCGAGCTGTCTCGCGGCGTTCAGCACCCGGTCGAGGACGGCGTTCATGCTCGGGCTTTCATGCTAGCACTCATCGGCTGTTGCCGCGGTTTCTTTGACGTTTTCGGGGGAGTCTCCTAGCCTCGTAACGTGACCGACGAGCCAAAACGGGCCGCTGGCCAGGAGGTCCTCGTCCTCGATGGGGACAAGAACATCCTCAAGGGCCTGGAAAAGCTCCTCGGCGATGCCGGGCTGACCGTGACGCTGCTGACGGATCCGCTGCGGGCGCGCGACCAGGTGGAGCAGCGCTTCATCCCTATCGTGCTGTGCGATCTCGACACCCCGCACCAGGGCGGAGGCGTGGACTTTCTGCGCTTCGTTCGCGAGCGGTCGCCGCTGACGCTCGTGCTGATCATGAGCCCGCGGAAAACCTTCGATGCCGTCGCTCCCGCGTTCCGCGCAGGCGCCCACGACGTCATCCTCAAGACGCAGGACTCGGTGCCCTACCTGCGCGACCGAGTGGTCGAGGTGGCGACGTCGTCGAGTGCTGCCATCAACCGCGAGCAACTCCTCGTCGACATGGCCGAGCTGCACGAGGAGTTCCTCAAGCGAATGATGGATATGTCCCGCCAGGTGACCGATCTCGAGGACAAGATCCTGTCCCGCGAGGGCGAGACATCGTCGTCCGCCGCCACGCTGACGACGATCAACTTGATCCTGGTGGACGACGAGCCGGGCCTGAACGCGGTGGTGGAGCAGTCACTCCCCGCGGACAAGGGCTGGAGGATCCGCTACGCCCAGAGCGGTGGCGAGGCGCTGGACGCCGCCAGCCAGAATCCGCCGCACATCCTGGTGGTCAAGGAGCTGTTACCCGATCTGCCGTCGAGCATGGTCATCAAGAGCATCAAGGCCAGCGCGCCCGATGTGGTGGCGCTGGTGTTCACGCCGCCCCTCGAGGGCGCCGCCGGCGAGGTGAAGATGATCGAGGCGAGCCGGCTGCACGTGCTGATCCCCTCCTTCGCCACGCCGGACCAGCTGGTCTCCGCGCTCCAGGAGGTCAAAGAGGCCCTGCGCACGAAGGTCCGCGATCGCCGCTACATCCAGAATTTCAAGAAGCACCAGTTCGACTTCCTGAAGAAGTACAGCCAGATGAAGCAGCGCCTCGCCGGCAAGGGCCCCGAGAAGCCGCCGGCCGCCGAGTAACTATTCGACGACGGCGATGTACGGCAGGTGCCGGAACCGTTGCGCCACGTCCAGGCCGTAACCGACCACGAACCTGTCCGGCACCTCGAAGCCGACGAAGTGCACCGGCACCTCGACCTTCCGGCGCGACGGCTTCGACAGCAACGCGCACACGTGGAGGCTCTTTGGCCGCCGCGTCCCCAGGACGTCGAGCAGGTACTTGATGGTCAAGCCCGTGTCGGCGATGTCCTCGACCAGGAGGACGTGTTGCCCCTCGATGGGCAGCAGCAGGTCGCTGGTGATCTCGACGACGCCAGACGAAAGCGTGGCGTCGCCGTAGCTGCGCACCCCCAGGAAGTCGCAGCGGACCTCGCGGGGGATGGCGCGGACGAGGTCGGCCATGAAGATGAACGCACCGCGCAGCACGCCGACCACGGTCACCTCTCCGGGCGGGAGCTTGGCGGCTATCTCCTGGCCGAGCTGGGTTACCCGGACGGCTATCCTCTCGGCCGAGATGAAGGACTGCGGAGCGTCCACGGGACGGCTAATATACGTCCTTCATGGGAACGACTGGCCACCTTCGGTTGTCCGAACGGGTCACGATGCGCCGCCTCGTCCTGCTCGCCGGAGTGTTCTGCGCCTGTGCCGCTCGCCAGGCCGCCCCTCCGGCGAACCCGGCCACCCCGGTGGTCCACTACGACATGGAGCCGATCAAGATCGAGGCTGTTCCCGGCCCCACCGGTGTCCAGATCGAGGCCTTCGACGCCGAGGAGCTGTTCGAGCGCGCCGGCGCCGCGCTGTCCGCGCAGAAGTACGACGATGCCATCCGCTTTTACGACAAGCTGCTCACCAGTTTCCCCGCGTCGTCCTACGCGCGGGCAGGGCTTTACAACCGAGGGCTCGCCCAGCGCGACAAGAAGGACTGGCCGGCCGCCATCGCCTCCTTCAAGGCTGTGGCCGAGACCTACGCCGACCACGCCGACTCGAAGGATGCGCTCTTCCAGCTGGGCGCCTGTCACGCCGAGCAGGGCAACTGGCCGACCTCGGGCGAGGTGTTCATCCGCCTGCTGGAACGCAAGGATCTGAACGCCGACGACAGAGTCGAGGCGATGGCCCGTCGGGGATTCGCCGAGTTCAACCTCAAGGATCTCGAAACGGCGGAGAAGACTTTCCGCACCGTGCTCGAGTTCCGGAAGAAGATCGAGGGTGAGGAGCGCCTGGCGACCGACTTCTACCTGGCGTTCTCGCAGTACCACCTCGCGCAGATCACCCACGAGCGCTTCCGGGTGCAGGCGATCCGCCTGCCCGAGTCGCAGATGGAACGCGATCTCGAGGTGAAGGCCGGCCTCTTGCTCCAGGCGCAGCGCTCGTACATCGACACCATCAAGTTCGGCAACGCCGGGTGGGCGTCCGCCGCCGGTTTCCAGGTCGGCTCATTATATGAGGAGCTGTACGACGCGTTCGTCAAGGCGCCGGTCCCGGCCGAGGTGACTGGCGAGGCGCGTCAGGTGTACCAGGACGAGCTACACAAGAAGATCAAGGTGCTGCTCGAGAAGTCCGTGCGCTGGTACCGCGAGAACCTCCTCATGATCGAGCGCCTCGGCGTGAACAGCGACTGGGCCGAGAAGTCCAAGATCGCCTACGCCAAGCTGCTCAAGCTCCTCGACCCGAATGCGATGCCCGAGCCGCAGCTTGCGCCTCGCGGTACACCCACGCCGGCCGATGCGCCGAAGCCGCCCACCCCCCCTGATGCACCAGGACGACCAAATCCGCCCCCAACGCAGGGCGACGACGTGAAGCGCCAGATACTGTAGGTCGCCGGTATAGCCCGGATATTGCTTGACACCGGGCTGACGCCGTCCTATACGTTCGCGCTCTGCTCCGCGGGAGACTTCTCTACCCTTTGGGGCAGGGTACCTAAGCTAGCGAAATTACAAACATCTCATGCAAGTTCGGCGCTGGCGTAGCTCAATGGTAGAGCAGCTGATTTGTAATCAGCAGGTTTTGGGTTCGAGTCCCATCGCCAGCTCGCGGGAGGGTTCCCGTTTGAACGCGTCGAGCTCCGACGGGCTTTGCCCGGCGGAACTCATCGCGGGAGGGTTTGGGAACCCTACAGGGTTCCCATTTCAGCGGACGGGTTCCCGAGCGGTCAAAGGGAACAGACTGTAAATCTGTCGCCGTCAGGCTTCGAAGGTTCGAATCCTTCCCCGTCCACGAGAAAGAAATAAAGGAAAAAAACAAAGGAGTCATACGCGGGAGTAGCTCAGTTGGTAGAGCTCCAGCCTTCCAAGCTGGTTGTCGCGGGTTCGAGACCCGTCTCCCGCTCTGATTTCACCGAGGACGCCCACCGAGACAAGCCCACTGACCAGTCGCCCACGTAGCTCAGTTGGTAGAGCACGTCCTTGGTAAGGACGAGGTCAGCAGTTCAATCCTGCTCGTGGGCTCGAAGACGACCAGGACGACAAAGGAAAAAAGGAAAGCGCGATGGCCAAGGAAAAGTTCAACCGCACGAAGCCGCACCTGAACGTCGGGACGATCGGCCACGTCGACCACGGCAAGACGACTTTGACAGCCGCCATCACGAAGGTGCTGGCGAAGAAGAACTTCGCGAAGTACCTGGCGTACGATCAGATCGACAAGGCGCCTGAGGAGCGGGAGCGCGGGATCACGATCGCGATCGCGCACGTGGAGTACGAGACGGAGAAGCGGCACTACGCGCACGTGGACTGCCCGGGGCACGCGGACTACATCAAGAACATGATCACGGGC